>NZ_CBFHPP010000059.1:0-1066 GCF_965657785.1 Lentibacter sp. | reverse complement strand
CGGCATCCAGCAAACCGACCAGATCCGCAAGCAACGCTTGCATAAAGGCCGCATCGCGGTGCGGCTTGTTCAACATTAGAACCTTGAGCAATACATGGCTGTGATGTGCAGTTTCCGCAGGGTATGCCCGCCCTTTACAAGCGCCGGCCCCACCATCATGGCGCAGGATTAACGCCTCGATCTCGGCCAGAAGATTGGGCACATCCAGCGAGATATCAGATGAATATTTTAAATCAGCTTGCGGCATCAGGCTTCTCCCTCAACGGCCTGAATGAGCGCGGCCATATCCGCTGGCAACTCCGCTTCAAAGCGCAGCATCTCTCCGCTGACAGGGTGCTCAAAGCCAAGGCTCGCAGCATGAAGCGCCTGACGATCAAAACCTTTCACAGCAGCACCCGCCCCAGCGCCAAACGCCTTCTCGCTCAGCTTGCGGCGCCCGCCATAAACAGGGTCGCCGACAAGCCCGTGCCCCGCATGAGCCATATGCACACGAATCTGATGCGTCCGTCCCGTCTCAAGCCAGCAATCCACAAGCGAAAGACATTCAGGTGTGCCAAAGCTTGCCACAATGCGCGCGCGCGTCACCGCATGACGGCCACCGTCAAAGAAAACAGCCTGCCGTTGGCGGTCGTGCTTATGACGCGCGAGCTGGGTCTGGATTTTCATCACCCCCCCCTGCTCAAAGCTCACACCCTTTGTGCCGCGCAGACGCGGATCAGAAGCATCAGGAACTCCGTAAACAAGAGCGCGGTAATGTCGCTCGACAGTGTGTTTTTCAAATTGCGCTGCAAGCCCGTGGTGCGCGACATCCGACTTTGCCACAACAAGAAGCCCGCTTGTGTCTTTATCGATTCGGTGCACGATCCCAGGCCGCGCGACTCCGCCAACGCCACTCAAAGACGCCCCGCAATGATACATCAGAGCATTTACAAGCGTGCCATCAGGTGTACCAGGCGCGGGATGCACAACCATACCTGCTGGCTTATTGATCACAATAAGCGCATCGTCTTCATAGACGACCTCAAGCGCTATCTCTTGCGGCAAGATGTGGCTCTCGGTCGCCGCT
>NZ_CBFHPP010000058.1:0-1822 GCF_965657785.1 Lentibacter sp. | reverse complement strand
CGCGGTTCATAGTCGGGAGGCTCCAATGGGAATGGAGCCGGGAATTGACTGAAGCGTGTCGTCTCGTATGGAGGCAAGGCCGGGACCCGACGGTGCTTGCATTCGGTGAGAAATGAAAAGGTGAACTCGACCATGGCGCAAACCTTCCTTGGCCAGAAACGTCTTCGTAAATATTTTGGTAAAATCCGTGAAGTTCTGGAGATGCCGAACCTGATTGAGGTTCAGAAATCTTCCTACGATCTTTTCCTGAATTCAGGTGATCAGCCCCAGCCGCTTGATGGCGAGGGGATCAAAGGTGTGTTCCAGTCGGTTTTCCCGATTAAGGACTTCCACGAGACCTCTGTTCTTGAATTTGTTGATTATGAGCTCGAAGAGCCAAAATATGATGTAGAAGAATGCCAGCAGCGCGATATGACGTATAGCGCGCCTCTCAAGGTGAAGTTGCGTCTGATCGTGTTTGATATCGACGAAGATACAGGCGCGCGTTCGGTCAAGGACATCAAGGAACAAGACGTGTTCATGGGCGATATGCCTTTGATGACTCCGAACGGCACATTTGTTGTCAACGGCACAGAGCGTGTGATCGTTTCCCAGATGCACCGCTCACCGGGTGTCTTTTTTGATCACGACAAAGGCAAAACGCACGCTTCGGGTAAGCTGTTGTTTGCTTGCCGCATTATCCCATATCGCGGCTCGTGGCTCGACTTTGAATTTGACGCCAAAGACATCGTCTTTTCGCGCATTGACCGTCGCCGCAAGCTTCCTGTCACCACGCTGCTTTATGCGCTTGGTCTGGATCAGGAGGGCATCATGGATGCCTATTATGACACGGTCACATACAAGCTGAAGAAGAAAAAGGGCTGGGTCACCAAGTTCTTCCCTGAGCGGGTTCGTGGCACACGTCCGACATTTGATCTTGTGGATGCCAAAACTGGCGAAGTGATTGCCGAAGCGGGCAAGAAAATCACGCCACGTGCGGTTAAGCAGTTGATTGATGAAGGCAATGTCACCGATCTTCTGGTTCCGTTTGAGCAGATCGAAGGCAAGTTTGTTGCCAAAGACATCATCAACGAAGAAACTGGCGCGATCTATGTTGAAGCGGGCGACGAGCTGACGTTTGAGCGCGACAAGGATGGCGAAGTTATTGGCGGCTCTTTGAAAGAGCTTATGGATGCGGGCTTTACCGACATCCCCGTGCTTGACATCGATAACATCAATGTTGGCCCTTATATGCGCAACACGATGGCGGCAGATAAGAACATGAACCGCGAGACCGCGCTCATGGATATCTACCGTGTGATGCGCCCGGGCGAGCCACCCACTGTTGAAGCGGCGTCAAACCTGTTTGACACCTTGTTCTTTGACAGCGAGCGCTATGACCTTTCGGCTGTTGGCCGTGTGAAAATGAATATGCGTCTTGATCTGGATGCGCCTGACACGCTGCGCACGCTGCGCCGTGAAGATATCGTATCCTGCATCAAAGCGCTGGTTATGCTGCGCGACGGCAAAGGCGACATCGACGACATCGACCACCTCGGCAACCGCCGTGTGCGCTCTGTTGGCGAGCTGATGGAAAACCAGTATCGCGTTGGCCTGCTTCGCATGGAGCGCGCGATCAAGGAGCGTATGTCTTCTGTCGAGATCGACACCGTCATGCCGCAAGACCTGATCAACGCCAAGCCAGCCGCTGCTGCTGTGCGTGAATTCTTCGGCTCAAGCCAGCTTTCGCAGTTTATGGACCAAACCAACCCGCTCTCAGAAGTGACGCACAAGCGCCGCCTCTCAGCGCTTGGGCCAGGTGGTCTGACGCGTGAACGTGCGG
>NZ_CBFHPP010000057.1:0-2216 GCF_965657785.1 Lentibacter sp. | reverse complement strand
ATAAGATGCCCTCTCTGTCAGCGTTTCTCCTGTGGTAAATGCCCCTGCCCCCAAGAGCAAGACAAAGGCGCTCAAAAGCCGCCCCCTGCTTCCTCTTTCCAGAAATATCCCAGGGGGTCTGGGGGACTGGTCCCCCATCTAAACGGCGGTCTGGGGGGCTGGTCCCCCCAGCGAAACCTGCTGCCTGAGGGCTGGTCCCCCGATCAAAACGGGGGTGCGGGGGCTGGCCCCCGCCTCGGTCGGATTTGCGAAGCAAATTCGAAATCAGCGCAGAGCCGCCACAAAGGCTGCGATCTTGCCCGCATCCTTCACACCCGCCCCTGCCTCAACACCGGAAGAGACATCCACCTGCCGCGCGCCCGTCATCTGCACGGCTTGGTGCACATTCTGCGGCGTCAGCCCGCCCGCCAGCATCCAGGGCTTGCGCCAGTATTTACGCCCAGACAATAGCCGCCAGTCAAAGGCCAACCCGTTCCCGCCGGGCAAATCCGCGCCCTTGGGCGGCTTTGCATCAATCAGAAGCTGGTCCGCGACCTCCTCATAGAGCGCAATCTGCGCCATATCCTCGGCCTCGGCCACGCCAACCGCCTTCATAACAGGCAAACCATAGCGCGCGCGCAGCTCGGACACCCGCTCAGGGCTTTCGTGGCCATGAAGCTGCAACATATCCAAAGGCACAGCCCCCACGATCGCATCCAGCTCCGCATCGCGCGCATCCACCACAAGCGCCACCTTGGCCAAGCCCACAGGGGCCGCCAGCGCCAAAGCACGCGCCGTCTCAAGGCTCACATTGCGCGGGGATTTCTCAAAAAACACAAACCCCGCATACTGCGCCCCCGCCGCCGCCACAGCCGCCACATCCTCAGGCCGCGTCAGCCCGCAAATTTTCACCCTGATGTCCATTGGCCCTGCCCGCTCGTCCTGTTTGATATTAAAAAGGCGCGAAGCTCTCGCCCGCGCCCGCCTCTTTGTCTGTCTATCCGACCTCAGCCAGCCTTTTCAAGCAGCGCCAGAACCGCGTCGCCCTGCTCCTCGCTTCCCGTCTTGATCCGCTTCAGCTCGCCCTCAAGCTTTTTGACTTCACCACGGCGACGCGCCGCCTCAGCGCGGTGCTTGTGCTCGCGCAACCACTCCCAGACAAAGCCCATCAAAAGCCCCGCCAGAATGCTCGCAAAGATCACAACAAACAAAGGCAGCTCGATGGAAAACCTGTATCCCGTTGCCTGCGCAAGGGCCTCGGGCAAAAGGTTCAACGTCACAGCCTGCGCATTGGCCAAAGCGACAGCAATCAAACACAGAGCCAATACTGCCAGAAACATATACCGAATAAAGCGCATGACTTACTTCCCGTTCAGCCGGTCCCGCAGAAGCTTACCTGTCTTAAAGAAGGGCACGTGCTTCTCTTCCACCTCAACAGCTTCGCCTGTGCGCGGATTGCGTCCGGTGCGCGCATCGCGTTGCTTCACTGAAAAAGCCCCAAAGCCGCGCAGCTCGACACGGTCGCCTGCAGCCATAGCATCAATGATCTCTTCGAAAATGGTATTAACAATTCTCTCAACATCACGCTGAAAGAGGTGCGGATTGTCGTCCGCGATCTTTTGAACAAGCTCCGAGCGGATCATAGGTGTCTGTCTCCCCAGGCAGAAGTTTTGTTTATTATCTTTCCATGACTATAGAAGAAATTTCGCATTGAGAAACCACCTTCCTTGCCTCAATCACGGAAAAATAGAAGCAAAATCAGGGGTTTTTGTGGTAATTCCCCGCGAGAGCACCCCCGCCGCAATGCAGCAAGCGCGCAAAGCGCGCTCCGCTTTGCCCCAGCGTCAGCCCGATTCGTGCAGCCCCTCCCCAAAAGAAAAGGCCCCGCAGCTTGCACTGCGAGGCCTCTTCAAATGTCTTATCGCTGGTCTCAGTCGTCAGACTTGAGCGCCGCGCCGAGAATATCCCCAAGCGATGCGCCGCTGTCTGATGAGCCATACTGCTCCACAGCTTCTTTCTCTTCGGCAATCTCGCGTGCCTTGATCGAAAGACCAAGACGGCGTGTTTTGGCGTCTACATTTGTGACGCGCACATCTACCTTATCGCCAACAGAGAAACGCTCGGGGCGCTGCTCGGCACGGTCGCGGCTGAGGTCTGAGCGGCGGATGAAGTTCTTCATGCCCTCATATTCAACTTCGATGCCGCCATCCTCGATGGATGTGACTTCAACAGTGATG
>NZ_CBFHPP010000056.1:0-2352 GCF_965657785.1 Lentibacter sp. | reverse complement strand
GTGGTCAACGTGACCAATCGTGCCGATGTTGCAGTGCGGTTTGTTACGGCTAAACTTTTCCTTTGCCATGAGATGGCCTCCTATTCATTCTAAGGATGGGCGGGCCCGACTGGCCCGTCCAAATTTCTATGGGGTTAAGCGTATTTCGCTTGGATTTCTTCAGAGATGTTGCTTGGAACCGGCTCGTAATGGTCAAACTGCATCGTAAACTGCGCACGGCCCGAAGACATGGAACGCAGAGTATTGATATAGCCGAACATATTCGCGAGCGGCACAAAGGCATCAATCGCAATCGCGTTTCCGCGGGTGTCCTGACCGTTCACCTGACCGCGACGTGATGTCAGATCGCCAATGATACCACCTGTATATTCTTCAGGCGTGATCACTTCGACTTTCATCACTGGCTCAAGCAGCTTCGCACCGGCTTTGCGCATACCTTCACGCATACACATACGTGCTGCGATTTCGAATGCCAGAACCGAGGAGTCAACATCGTGGAACTTACCGTCGATCAGAGCAACTTTGAAGTCGATCACAGGGAAGCCGGCGAGAGGGCCGCTGTCTGTAACCGAGTTGATGCCCTTTTCTACGCCCGGGATATATTCTTTTGGAATAGATCCGCCAACGATACGGCTTTCAAACGAGTAGCCTTCGCCTGGCTCTGTTGGAGAGATGATCATTTTCACCTCGCCAAACTGGCCTGAACCACCCGACTGTTTCTTGTGCGTGTATGTGTGCTCAACTTCATGAGAAATCGTCTCACGATAAGCCACCTGTGGCGCACCGATGTTGGCTTCCACTTTGAATTCACGCTTAAGACGGTCCACGAGAATATCAAGGTGAAGTTCGCCCATACCCTTCATGATGGTCTGGCCTGATTCAATATCAGTCTCAACGCGGAAGGAGGGATCTTCGGCCGCAAGACGCTGCAGACCTTGAGACATTTTCTCTTGGTCGTTCTTTGTCTTTGGCTCAATGGCAATCTCGATCACGGGATCGGGGAATGTCATTGTTTCCAGAACCACTGGCTCTTTCACGTCGCAAAGCGTGTCACCCGTTGTCGTATCTTTGAGGCCTGCCAAAGCGATAATATCGCCAGCCCAAGCTTCTTCGATCTCTTCACGGTTGATCGAGTGCATCATCATCATACGACCGATGCGCTCTTTCTTGCCTTTGGTCGAGTTAAAGACAGTGTCGCCTTTTTCAAGCTTGCCTGAATAGATCCGTGTGAATGTCAGCGAGCCAACAAATGGGTCATTCATGATCTTGAACGCGAGGCCAGAGAACGCCATGTCATCATCCGCGCGGCGGGCGATGTCACGTGTTTCTGTCTCATCACCAGGCTTAAAGCCCATGTAATCAACAACGTCGAGCGGGCTCGGGAGATAGTCGATTACTGCGTTGAGAAGCGGCTGAACACCTTTGTTTTTGAAGGCAGAACCACCAAGAACAGGAACAAACTTCAGAGCGAGGCAGCCTTTGCGAAGCAATACGCGAAGCGTTGCCACGTCAGGCTCTGTGCCTTCCATGAGGTAGGCTTCCATAGCGTCGTCGTCCATTTCCACAGCAGCTTCAACAAGCTTCGCGCGCCATTCGGCGGCTTGCGCTTGCAAACCATCGCGGATCGGAGCTTTGATCCATGACGCACCAAGGTCATCGCCCTGCCAGAGCCACTCTTCCATGGTCACAAGATCAATCAGGCCTTCAAGCTCTGTTTCCGCACCAATCGGAATACCAACAGGGATAGCTGTCGCACCTGTGCGGTCTTCGATCATGCGAACGCAGTTAAAGAAGTCCGCGCCGATTTTGTCCATTTTGTTAACAAAAACAATCCGCGGAACTTTATAGCGGTCGGCTTGACGCCATACTGTTTCCGTCTGTGGCTCAACACCTGCGTTACCGTCAAGAACAGTCACCGCACCATCGAGAACAGCAAGCGAACGCTCAACTTCAATTGTGAAGTCAACGTGGCCTGGGGTGTCGATGATGTTCATGCGGTGCTTGAGTGAGTCGGCTTCTGTGCCGTTCTCTGTGCGCTCCCAGAACGTGGTTGTCGCAGCTGAGGTGATCGTGATGCCACGCTCCTGCTCCTGCTCCATCCAGTCCATAGTGGCGGCGCCATCGTGCACTTCGCCGATGTTGTGTGATTTACCTGTATAAAACAGGATACGCTCTGAGCAAGTGGTCTTACCGGCGTCGATGTGCGCGATGATACCAAAGTTGCGGTAGCGTTCGAGGGGATAGTCGCGTGCCATATCAGGTGCTTCCTATTACCAGCGGTAGTGGCTGAATGCTTTGTTCGCATCGGCCATTTTGTGAGTGTCTTCGCGCTTTTTCACGGCAGAACCGCGA
>NZ_CBFHPP010000055.1:0-2457 GCF_965657785.1 Lentibacter sp. | reverse complement strand
ACCGTGAGGAAGCACCAGAATTCGCAGACCGCTTGGTTGCGATCAACCGTGTTTCAAAAACAGTAAAAGGTGGTAAGCGCTTCGGTTTCGCCGCCCTCGTCGTTGTTGGCGACCAAAAGGGCCGCGTCGGCTTTGGCAAAGGTAAAGCCAAAGAAGTGCCTGAAGCGATCCGCAAAGCCACTGAGCAAGCGAAGCGCCAGATGATCCGCGTTCCACTGCGCGAAGGCCGCACATTGCACCACGATACAGCTGGCCGTCACGGTGCTGGTAAAGTGGTTATGCGCACAGCCCCACAGGGCACAGGTATCATCGCGGGTGGTCCAATGCGTGCCGTCTTCGAAATGCTCGGTGTTCAGGATGTTGTTGCGAAATCTATCGGTTCGCAAAACCCTTACAACATGATCCGCGCCACAATCGACGGTCTGCAAAGCGAAAGCAGCCCCCGTATGGTTGCACAGCGTCGCGGCAAAAAAGTAGCGGACATCCTCAAGCGTGATGATGCCCCAGCTGCTGAAGCGCAAGACGCGTAAGGAGATAAGCACATGACAAAAACAATCGTTGTCAAACAGATCGGCTCTCCGATCCGTCGCCCCGCAAAACAGCGTGAAACGCTGATTGGCTTGGGCCTCAACAAAATGCACAAAACCCGCGAGCTGGAAGACACACCTTCCGTGCGCGGCATGGTCAACAAGATCCCGCATCTTGTAACGATCATCGAAGAAAAGGGCTAAGTGCCCGACGGGCTAGCGCCCGTCTTTCAAAATAGAAAACGCCCTCAGCCAGGCTGGGGGCGTTTTCTTTTGCGCTGGCGGTGTGTCTCGTTAAGGTCGGGCCAAAAGGAGCGCGCTATGATTGTGAAACATCTAAAAGACATCCTCGACACCAAGGCCCACGCCCGTGGCGACGGCTGGGAGAGCCGCCGTATTCTGCTCGCAGGAGACGGGCTCGGCTATTCGCTGCATGACACGCTGGTGACGGAAGGCGCGGCGCTTGAGCTTGAGTATAAGAACCATGTCGAGACGAATTACTGCATCGCGGGTGAGGGCGAGGTGGAGGAGGTCTCCACAGGCCGTGTCTGGCCGCTGGGCGAGGGGAGCGTTTATGTGCTCAATGCGCATGAGCGGCATATCTTGCGGGCGCTCAAGGGCGACTTGCGGCTTGTCTGCGTCTTTACCCCTGCCTTGACGGGCGAGGAAGTTCACGACGCAAGCGGGAGCTACGCGGCAGAGGGCTAGAGGAAAATCGCCCCGAAGCGTGAACCTCGGGGCGTTTTTTGATTAGGCTGCGTTCGACGGGCGACGTCTGCGCTGTTGGGGCTTGCCGCCACCACCACCTGCGTTGGCTGCTCCGCCGCCAGGCTTGCCGCGACCACGGCCACCGCCGCCACCGCCAGCTTTACCGCCACGGCCACGACCGCCGCCGCCGCCATTGGGGCGCTTTGCGCCTGCTTTGGTTTTTTCAAGAAGCTCGGCCGCCCATGAGGCTTTGCCTTCGACAGGGATGTCCTTGCCGATGAGCTTCTGGATATCTTTCAATTCGCCGATTTCTTCTGGCGAGCAGTATGCCACGGCGCTGCCGTCGCGCCCTGCGCGGGCTGTGCGGCCGATGCGGTGCACATAGTTGTCTGCGACATTGGGCAGCTCGTAGTTGTAAACGTAGCGCACAGTCGGGATGTCGATGCCGCGTGCGGCGACGTCTGTGGCGACAAGCACTTTAACCTTGCCCTCTTTGAAGGCTTTGATCGCGCGTTCGCGCTGGCCTTGGCTTTTGTTGCCGTGGATGCTGTCGGCGGCAAAGCCTGCGGCTTCGAGCTTTTTCTTCAGCTTCTCGGAGCCGTGCTTTGTGCGTCCGAAGACCAGCGCGGCCTCATCAGGGTGCTTGCCGAGGTGCTCGATGAGCAGGGCTGGCTTGGCCGCTTGGGAGACGAAGTGCACCGACTGGTCGATCTTCTCGGCGGGTTTGCCGGGAGGAGCTGTTTCGACGCGGATCGGATCTGTCAGGTAGGCGTTGGCGATCTCGTTCATGTTTTTCGGCATGGTCGCCGAAAAGAGCATGGTCTGGCGCTCTTTGGGTAGAAGTGTCGCGATTTTGCGCAGTGCGTGGATGAAGCCGAGGTCAAGCATCTGGTCGGCTTCGTCAAGAACGAGGAAGCGCGCCGCATCAAGGCGCACGGCGCGGCGGTCGATCAGATCGAGCAGACGGCCGGGTGTCGCGACGAGAATATCTGTGCCGCGCTCAAGCTTGTTGGCCTGCACATTGAGGGAGGCACCGCCGATGACGAGGTTGATCCGTGTGCCTGTGCCTTTGGCGAAGCCGATCATGGCTTCCTGAATTTGTTTGGCGAGCTCACGCGTGGGCGCAAGGATGAGGCCGCGCACGGATTTGGGCGCTGGCTTGCCTTCCATACGGCCAATGGCTGTGAGGATGGGCAGGGAGAAGGCGGCTGTCTTGCCTGTG
>NZ_CBFHPP010000054.1:0-2784 GCF_965657785.1 Lentibacter sp. | reverse complement strand
AAGCTCGTTGATGCGACGTGTGGCATCAATGCCAACAGCTTCGCAGATTGCTTTGGCAGAGGTGTTACCAATACCAGTGATATATGTGAGGGCGATCGGGACCCGTTTGTTGGTCGGGATGTTTACGCCGGCGATACGTGCCATACGTCTTTTGTCCTTTCGTTGCGGGTCCGTAATTCCAGACCCTTTTTTCACAACGTAGGCCCGAAGCATTCGCTCGGGCCGCAGCTGAATTCGAGGTGATGAGATTAGGCATGGGGGCGACCCATGCCAGAATCAAAATCTCCGAAGAGATAGGGCGTATTAGGAGTGTTTCAGAGGGGCGTCAACCCCTCCGAACGCCACAGCTCTGACTTACGCCAGAGCCTTGGCGATATCCGCCTTCACAGCGTCAATCTCGCCAAGCCCGTCGATAGAGACCAACTGGCCTTTGGCATAGTAATAGCCGATCAGCGGGGCGGTTTGCTTGTAGTAAGCCATGAGGCGCACTTTGAGGCTTTCTGCATTGTCATCCGCCCGCGCCGTGCCGCCAGCGGCAACAGCTTCGGCTGCGCGGTTGAGGATCCGGTCGACAAGCACCTCGTCATTGACCTGCATCTCGATCACAACATCAAGGCTTTCGCCTTTCTCGTTGAGAAGAGCGGCCAGAGCGTCGGCCTGCGGCAAGGTCCGCGGGAAGCCATCAAAAATGAAGCCGCCTTTTTTGTCGCCTTCCAGCTTCTCGCGAATAAGGCCGATCACAATCTCGTCCGTGACAAGCTCGCCCGCGTCCATAATCGCGGCAACTTTTTTACCCATCTCGGTGCCGGAGGTTTTGGCCTCACGGAGCATATCTCCTGTCGAGAGCTGGATCATATCACGCTCGTCAACAAGTTTGGCTGCTTGGGTGCCTTTGCCGGCTCCCGGTGGTCCGAGTAGGATAATATTCATCGCCGTGTGGTTCCCTTACGTTTGCGCTTCCGGCCCTTGCCAGACAACTGTGATCTCTCGATCAAACCTTCATATTGGTGCGCAAGCAAATGGCTCTGCACTTGCTGGATTGTGTCCATGGTCACGGACACAACAATCAACACCGATGTGCCGCCAAAATAGAACGGAATCGTGAATTGGCCACGCAGAAACTCAGGAAAGAGACAAACTGCCGCAAGGTAAGCCGAACCGAGAACAAGAACACGGTTCACAACATACTCAAGATACTCTGCCGTTTTCTTACCGGGGCGCACACCGGGGACAAAGCCGGACTGGTTCTTGAGGTTGTCCGCAACCTCGTCAGGCTTGAAGCTCACGTTGAAGGTGTAGAAATACGCAAAAAATACAATCATGCCCGCGAAGAACAAAAGATAGAGCGGCTGACCAGGGCCAAAGAACGCCAAGAGCCAAGACATGACAGGGCCGGTTGAGCCTTGCGCGCTGAAGGTGCTGATCGTTGTTGGCAAAAGCAGCAGCGAGCTCGCGAAGATCGCAGGAATAACGCCCGCCGGGTTCACCTTGACAGGCAAGTGGCTAGAGCCGCCGTCATACATCTTCATGCCGACTTGGCGGCGCGGGTATTGAATATGGATCTTGCGCAGGGCGCGCTCCATGAAGACCACGAACATAATCGTGCCGACCACCATCACAATCACACCAATCAGAACCGCAGGGCTGATCGCGCCCGAGCGACCTTGGCTGAAAAACTGCGCCAAGGCGGCAGGCACTTCTGCAATGATACCGACGAAAATAATCAATGAAATCCCGTTGCCAATGCCGCGTGCGGTGATTTGCTCACCCAGCCACATCAAGAACATCGTGCCGCCAATCAGCGTCACCATGCAGGAGGTCACAAAGAACCAATAGGGCAAGTCTGGCTGCACCAGATCGCCGCCATAGATGCTCACCGCCAGCCCGTAAGACTGAAGCGTCGCCAGAGCAACCGTGCCAAAACGCGTATATTGGTTGATTTTCTTACGGCCCTGCTCGCCCTCTTTCTTCAACTGCTCAAGCGAGGGAACCATCGAGGTAAGAAGCTGAACAATAATGCTCGCGGAGATATAAGGCATAATGCCCAGTGCAAAAATGCCCATCCGTCCGAGCGCACCGCCCGTAAACATCGAGACCATCCCGCCGATGCCCTGCCCGGCCTGCTCCATAAACTCGCGCAGCGCCGCGCCGTCGATGCCCGGAACGGGAATAAACGTGCCAAGGCGATAGACGATCAGCAAACCAAGGGTGAAAAGGATACGCGAGCGCAGATCAGATGCTTTAAAAAGCGTCCCCCAGCTCGTGTTGGCGGCCATTTGTTCTGCGGCGGATACCATTAGGGTCTCTCTTATGCATGAACGCCGCCTGCGCATTTTCCAAGCACAGGCGGCGTTTTGGGAAAACTTGTTAAGGGTATGTAAGGCGCTTGGGCGCGCCTCACAACCTCTTATTCTGCCGCTGCTGCGACCGTTACCTTCAGTGAGCCACCTGCTTTTTCAACTGCGTCAATCGCAGCCTTGGAAGCGCCTGTGACTTCAAGGTTCAATTTCGACGTGATCTCGCCCTTCGCCAGAACGCGCACACCGTCCAGCACACGGCGCACGAGGCCGCTTGCAACGAGCGCTTCTTCTGTGATGGCCGCTGAGGCATCAATCTTCTTCTCATCCACAAACTTCTGAATGAGGCCAAGGTTGATAACAGCAAATTTCTTACGGTTTGGCTTGTTGAAGCCACGCTTTGGCAAGCGTTGGTAGAGCGGCATTTGGCCGCCTTCAAAGCCTTTGATCGCCACACCTGAACGTGACTTTTGACCCTTGATACCAC
>NZ_CBFHPP010000053.1:0-2829 GCF_965657785.1 Lentibacter sp. | reverse complement strand
CGGCTCTATAAGCCCCCCCCTGCGCGGCGCGGGCGCTTCTGCGGCCTGCGCCGCGCGCAACGATTGCATTTGCTCTAGAGAGCGGCCATATAGTTTTGACGATTTGGCAGGAGCACAGCATGACCAACTACCTCGATTTTGAAAAGCCACTGGCCGAGATTGAAGGCAAAGCGGAAGAGCTGCGCGCTATGGCGCGGCAAAGCGAGGGAATGGACATTGAGGCGGAAGCCTCGGCCTTGGACAAAAAGGCCGCAGATATGCTTGTCGCGCTCTATAAGGAGCTGACCCCTTGGCGCAAATGCCAAGTGGCGCGTCACCCGGACCGCCCGCATTGCTCGGATTACATCAAAGCGCTGTTTAGCGAATATACCCCGCTGGCCGGTGACCGGAACTTTGCTGATGATGCCGCCGTCATGGGCGGATTGGCGCGGTTCGACGGCAAGCCCGTGATGGTCATTGGCCATGAAAAGGGCAGCGATACCAAGGGCCGCATCAAGCACAACTTCGGCATGGCGCGCCCTGAGGGCTACCGCAAGGCTGTGCGGCTGATCGAAATGGCAGGCAAGTTTGGCCTGCCTGTTGTGACGCTGATTGACACGGCAGGGGCCTATCCTGGGAAGGGCGCCGAAGAGCGCGGTCAATCAGAAGCGATTGCGCGCTCGACAGAGGCGTGCTTGCAGGCGGGCGTGCCGCTGATCTCGATTATCATCGGCGAAGGCGGCTCTGGCGGGGCTGTGGCCTTTGCAACGGGCGACCGTGTCGCCATGCTGGAGCATTCGATCTATTCGGTAATCACCCCCGAGGGCTGTGCCTCGATCCTGTGGAAAGACGCCGAAAAAATGCGTGAGGCCGCCGAGGCCCTGCGCCTGACGGCCAAAGACCTCACCCAACTTGGCGTTGTTGACCGCGTCATCAAAGAACCCCTCGGCGGCGCCCACCGCGACAAAGCCGCAACCCTCGACGCTGTGCGCACGGCGTTGGACGAGATGCTCAAAGAACTCGACGGCAAAAACGGCAAAGCGCTCATTGCAATGAGGCGCAAGAAGTATCTTGACCTTGGCTCAAAGGGCTTGGCAGCCTAACCTTCAAGCCCGCCTTTAAACTTCCTCTTTCTGAAAATATCCTGGGGGTCTGGGGGCAAAGCCCCCAGGCAGTCGGATTTCGCGTAGCGAAATTCGAAACTCTAACGCGACCCGCCTTCGAATTGCACTTCGTGCAATCCGACCCATGCGGGGGCCAGCCCCCGCACCCCCGGGATATTGAGAGAAAGAGGAAGACAGGTTCAGCTTGCGAGAAGTTTGAGGCCTGCGGTGACATCCGAGCGCACGGCAAGGCGCAGGCCTGGCTCATCGCCAGCGCGCAGGGCGGCGACGATGGCACGGTGAAACTGCGGCAGCTCTGTCCGCTGCAGCCGGCCATAGAGCGCGCGCATTGTCGGGCCGAGTTGCAACCAGACTGTCTCGCACATCGCCAGCATGGCGGGGGCCTGGGCGCGCAGATAGAGCGTGCGGTGGAACTCCAGATTGGTGCGGATATAGGCCACTGCGTCTTTATGGGCGATGGCTTCGGCGATCGTGCCGTTGATCGTCTGGAGGCGCTCGATCAGTGCCATGTGTGCGCGGGGCAGAGCGCGGCTTGATAGCTCGACCTCTAGCAGTGCGCGCAGGGCGGCCAGTTCTTCGATGCGTTCGTTGGAGAGCTCGGGCGTTGCGACGCGGCCCGAGGAGGACATGAACAGCGCTCCTTCCGCGACAAGGCGCTGCACGGCTTCGCGCGCAGGCGTCATGGAGACATCAAATTCCCGTCCGATCCCCCGCAGCGTCAGGGCGTGAGCCGGAGGCAGTTCGCCGTGCATGATACGGGTGCGTAGCCCACGGTAGACTTTGTCATGGGCCGAGGAGGTATTGTCGCTGCGCGGGCTCGCGGGGGAGGGTATATGGCTTTGCATGGATATTTGTGATCACAAAAGCCGATCATTGTCAATCTCAGGGATTTGTGATCACGTAGATGAGGTGAAGCGGTATTTGTGCAATGTCGCCCCGTGCTCGCGCAGCCAGCCGCGTTCGCGATGGTGCGCGCCATAGAGCGTCTGCACCACCTGCCAGAAAGCGGGGGAGTGATTCATCTCGGCGAGATGGGCGACTTCATGTGCCGCCACATAGCGCATCACTTCGGGCGGCGCCATAATCAGCCGCCAGGAATACATCAGCGTGCCTTGCGAACTGCAAGAGCCCCAGCGCGAGCGGGTGTCGCGCATTGAGATCCGCGCAAAGGGGCGGCCAAGCGCAGCAGAATAGCCATCAGACGCAGCTGTCAGCCGATCCCGCGCCAGTTCTTTCAAAAAGCCGCTTATGCGTGCGCCAGTGCGCTCGGGCGGCCCCGGCACAAAGAGCTGGTCTTCCTTCAGGACAACCCTGCGGCCCTCGCCCTGCACCACGCGAATCAGGCGGCCTTCAAGCGGCAGCTCGCTGCCCTGCCCTACAGGCACATCGGCCTCAAAGCGCGCAACGTGGCGGCGCAGCCATGCGGCCTTTTCGCGGATAAAGCCTGTGGCCTCGGCCTGGGAGGCATGGCGCGGCAAGGTGAGTGTGACGCGGCCATCGAGCTGGGACACACGCAAAGACAGGCGTTTGGCCTGTGAGGAGCGCTTGAGACGCACTTCAACGCGCGGCGCACCCGCCTCATCGCTTTCCAGAACGAAAGTGTTCATAGATTTCCCTTGTGGCGCAAAGGCCCATCGTCAGAGTTGTTTTGGCGAAAGGCTTTGACACCCCTGCTCTGTTATGGCAGTTGGCGCTGATCACCGACAAGACCCGAATTGAAAGAGGT
>NZ_CBFHPP010000052.1:0-3079 GCF_965657785.1 Lentibacter sp. | reverse complement strand
CAAACGATATCTCTCTGACGATCTCATAGACAAATACAGCACACAAAAAAATGCTGTTTTGCCTTCAAAACATAACCGCAAATCGATCCGAAACGATCTGTTCAACAACGGTGGCCTTAATTCCGGTCATTTTCTGTGTTTTACATCCAGAAAGTGCCTTGAACTGGAGCCGTTTCGTTTATGAGTTGCCTTCTTGACCGCCTAGCGCATCACGCGCGCGATCATCCAGATCGTCCTGCCCTCTCTGATGATGAGGTTTGTCTGACTTATAGCGAGCTTGAGCGCCAAACGACGGCATTGGCCGCCGAATTGTCACGTCAGGGCATCAGGGCAGGCGACTGCATCGGCTGTTTGAAGCGCTCTATGGTGTCGGTCTGCATCACGGCTTTGGCGGCGCTCAAGATTGATGTGGCGATTGTTCCGCTGGATGAGCGTGAAAATCCGACCAAGATCGAGCATATCTTCAAGACGGCCCAAGTGAAGCGAGTTCTTTACGAAACCCAAGCGGGCGCTGACCTTGCAGCCCAGTGTGGCCTAGAGGCAGACCCTTTGTCGGAGCTTTTGTCTCTTGAGCAAAGCTTTGCGTTGCCCGAAAAGCCAAGCGGGGCGCAGATATGGTCGATCGAGCCGACGTCAGGGTCGAGCGGGCTTCCAAAGCTTGTGCCGCTGTCAGGAGAGGTGCTTGACCATTATATCGAGGCCCATGCCACGGCGGCGGGGCTCAGGCCTGATGATAAGATCGCGCTCTTTGGCGAAATGTGGTTTGATACTGTGTTCTCAAGCTTTTGGGCTGGCGCAGAGGCTTGTTTTTACGACTTTCGCGGCAAAGGGGCCGCTGGCATTGTGCCTTGGCTGCGGGCGCAAGAGATCACGGGCTTTCAAAGCTACCCTGTCGCGTTTCGCGCGATCGCTGAAAACGCCAGCGAGCCTTTTCCAAATATGCGCTTCATACGGCTGGCAGGGGAGGCGATCTTGCCGCGAGATGTGGCTGAGTTTGAGCGGCTGTGTCCTGAGGGCGCGGTGCTCACCAACAGCTATGGCTCGACAGAATGCGGGCTTCTGGCGTGTTTTGATTTTGTGAAAGGGGACAGGCTTCCTGATGGGCCGCTTCCTGCGGGCTATCCGCCTGTGGCGGGGGAGCTGAGCATTGTAGATAAAGAAGGGCGCCCTGTTATGCAGGGTGTTGCGGGCGTGATTGTGAAGCGCAGCCGTTATCTTGCCGAGCATTATTTGAACAACCCTGAACAGAGCAAAGGCGTCTACTGGACAGAAGCAGACGGGCGACGCGCCCTCTATACGGGCGATCTTGGCTATTTTGACAGTGAGGGTTGCCTTCATTTGATCGGGCGTATTGATGATCAGGTGAAGATCAGGGGGTATTCGGTCCGGTATTCGGAAGTGGAAGCCGAAATCTCCAAGGACAGCGGCTTTGCCGAGCTGGCTGTGACGAGCTGGCTGAACCCGCAGGGTGTGCGGCAGCTGGTGTGTCATTATGCTGTCGAGGTCGGGCACGAAATAAATGCGCGGGAGTATCGCGCACGCCTGATGGAACGCATTCCAGCCTATATGGTTCCCAATTATTTCATCTCTCATAAAAGGCTGCCCAAAACCGAGTCTGGCAAGATCAAAAGAAAGGCCTTGCCGACGCCAGACACGGTTCGGGAGCGGGGTAATATCGCGGACGAGAATTTGACCGAGACCGAGCAGGACGTGGCCGAGATATGGCAGGAGGTCTTGGGGCACAGTGACTATACGGCGCGTGACGACTTTTTTGATATTGGCGGTGATTCTTTACAAGCCATGTCGGCGCTTGTCGCCTTGGAGGAGCGCCATAAGGTCCGTTTGGGGTATGAGAGCTTTATCATGCAGGGCGCTTCGATTGCCGAGATTGCCAACCGGATTGATGACGCGCCGCGCGAGGATATGGTGACCCTTAAAAGCGGCGCGGGCGGTCCGCCTGTTTTTGTTATGCCTGTCGAGAACGGGGAGTTCTCCGACTGGCTCTATATGATGACAGCATTGGGGGAGAGCCGCAGCTACTTTGGAGTTCATGTGCGCGACATTACAGAGCGCGTGCAATTTGAGCGCCAGAGCATTGTGGATATGGCGTGTTATGCCTGCGACACGATAGAGCGAGAGCATGGGCTCGGGCCGATGGTGATCGCCGGTTTTTCGGCGGGAACGGGTCTGGCCCTTGAAGTTGCGCGCGAGATGACAGCGCGGGGGGCCGAAGATCTTGCGCTGGTGTTGCTGGAGCCAACCGCGCCCCAACTCCAGACCGAGCGATTCTCCTGGTGGCTGCGCCGCATTGTCAGCCCGCTCCTCAAACAAGGCGATCTGCGCAGGATGTTGGACCGGTGCGGGCATATTCTCTTCAAGCGCCCCAGCCAGGAATTGCCCGTGGCAGATGAGACGGCCTTTCGGCTACACAGCCCGCGCCCCGTCAATCTGACCAAAGTGTTAATGTTTTCCTGTCTCGAGGAGAATCCGAGAAAAGCCGAGAACGAGGCCTACTGGCAAACCATGGTCGGCGGGGCCGCCGATATTGAGGACGCGAGCGGAAACCATGTTCATTGTGTGCGCGACCCCAATGCAGCCGTTCTCGCACATAAGCTGGAAACGTGGATTGATAAGAGCTTTCCTGACAGCTCTCGCGCCTGAGGAAGGCGCGACGCGGGACGAATGGATCGGCGCTGTCGTCCTTCTGGCGCTTCTCTCATGAGGCTAGGTCTCAACAGATTCGGTCTGCGACTCGGGTGGGCACAGGTGATTCCGTGCGCTTGCACTGATCCATCCTAGATTCGCCCTGTGACTCGGCGCAGTTCAGGGGGCGAGTCGCCTTTATGGGGGCACCAGAGGCGCAAAACCCATGAGGTCTTGAGCCGGTGCCGCCAGTGCGGAGGTCTTGTGCCGAGGTGACGAGAAGCTGAAAATACCAACGGGCGTGGGCTTAAACGCAGGGAAAGCCGCGATGAAAACAGCCAATTAAATTAATCCCACCTTTTCCTAAAAAAGGGGTTGCGGGTTTGGTGAAGTCACCTTAGAACCCACTTCACCGGCGGCGCTGAGGCGCACAACG
>NZ_CBFHPP010000051.1:0-3305 GCF_965657785.1 Lentibacter sp. | reverse complement strand
ATGAAGCGTCAGGGCCGTGTCTGGATCCGTATCTTCCCGGATGTGCCTGTCACAGCCAAGCCCATCGAAGTTCGTATGGGTAAAGGTAAGGGTTCTGTGGACCGTTGGACTGCCAAGGTTAAGCCTGGTCGTGTTATGTTTGAAATCGACGGTGTCGACGAGGATATTGCACGCGAAGCGCTCCGCCTTGCGGCTATGAAACTGCCGATCAAATCACGCGTCGTCGTGCGCGAAGATTGGTAAGGTCGAAAACGCCTAGCGTTTTCTGACCTGTGGGTGGCAGTACCTTTTGCGAAGCGAAAGGTCACGAGAACCCACCAGTTAAATTAAAAAACCCCCGTCTGAGCAATCAGGCGGGGGTTTTGCTTTGGGGGATCACGGGTGCGCTGTAAATGCGCCCTGTTGAGGCTCTGGTCTCTAGAGCAGGGTGATCTGCGAGCGGGTGGACATGGCGCCGTCTTCGAGCCGTTTGGCTTCGCCTATGTGCCACATGAGGCCTGTTTGGCCTTGGGCGGCGGCTGTGCCGAGGTTGTCTGCCGAGGCGCGGGCTTTGTCGGCGCTCTCCATGAGCGCATCGGCAAGGGCTGCGCGGGTGTCACGGATGGCGCCGACGCGTGCATTATAGTCTTCGGGTGAGAGCGTGTTGGCGGCCTTCTGCTGTTTGAGGCGCGCGAGTTCTGCGTCTTGGGCAGCGAGCACTTGGGGGAGGCTCTGATTGATCTCGCCGAGCTGCTTATCCGCGGTGAGGAGGGTGTTTGACAGCTCTTGTTTGGAGATCTGGGCGACACGAGCGGCGACTTTTTGTTTGCCGCTGTGATGGCCGGCAACGGCCCCTGCAACGCCGCCTGCCACGGCGCTGACGACGCAGTTTTGCGCGCTTTTGGCCGAGATCAGGCCCAGTCCACAGCCAAGGGAGGCACCGATAAGAGCGCCTTGACCTGTGGATTTGCGCACCAGCTCGTCTGCCATGCGGTTGAGGCTGTCGGCCTGTGCGCTGATCACGGCGAATTCTGAGGCGCTGGTGAGGCCAATGGGGGCCGCGTGGTTGCGTGTCGGGCTTTCATTTATGCTGGCGCAGGCAGAAAGGGCCATAAGCGAGAGCGCGCAAAAAGCTGTGTGTGGAACGTTTATCATGAAATGTGATGGCCTCTGTTATTCTGATTTTCAGAGACAATCGCAGGGAAATGTGACGAAAGTTAGGAGTTTGGAAACAATTATTTGGATGGGTGCGCAGTGAATGCGCACCCTAGGGGATCAGACCCATTTATAATTGAAGCTGACGCTGATCCTGTCGTCCTCAGACATATTCATCGGCACTTCGTGGCGCAGCCAGCTTTCCCAAAGCAACACATCGCCCACTTTTGGCGCGGCGTAGACAAATGTCTGTGCGTCGCGGCCCGCTGTTTTGAGACGCGGCGGCGCGGCCATCATGCGGGCGGAGCGCGGGTCTTCGAGCTTGAGGGCGCTCGCGCCATCGGGCATGGCGACATAAGTTGTGCCGCTGATCGCGGAGTGGGGGTGAATATGGGAGGAGTGCATCCCGCCTTCAGGGAGAATGTTGATCCAGAGATCTTCAAGCTCAAGCTTGCCTTCGCCCAGATCCAGCTCCAGCAGCTTGGCAAAGGCGGCGACGTGCAGATCAAGCGATGTGATCAGATCGGCAAACACAGGCGAGCGCCAGCCAAGGTCTGTGAGGGAGGCGTAGGAGGTATAGCCCGGATAGCCATTGTCCTCGCACCATTGCTGGCCGGCCTCGTCATCATCGGCAATGCCGTAGCAGGCGCTTTCCAGCTCGTCTGCGTCAATGGAGGGGCCATGCTCGGACAAAGAGGCACGGTAGAGGCGGGTCACGAAGAGGGATTCTATATCAGACATGAGGATTTGATAGCGCGCAGCGCGGACAAGGGCCAGTGGCTTTGAGCTTTGGCGCCCAGAACAGTCAGAATGCCGCGCAGCCTTCGGGGACGCGTCATATGGGGCCGCTCTTGGGCAAGTCTCTTGGCTGGTATTTGCGCAACAGCTTACCTTAGGTCAGGATTAGATTGCGCGGTGCATTAACATCTGCAAAAACTGAAATGTGAGTCGTGTTTAAGGGGTGGGGATATGCGTGTTGCTCATACTAAAGTGGATCTATTGACTGTCTTGCAAAGCGAATGGGGCAAGCTTCTGGCCCAGCTTGAGCGCGTTAGCGAGGGGTTGGCGGAGAGCGTTGATGCCGAGGGCGGATCGATCAAGGATGTTGTGGCGCATGGCGCAATGGCGATCGGGCTGGTGCTCGGCTGGTATGCGGACGGGCAAGCGGGCCGTGAGGGGCCGCCACAGATACATCGTGCCCGTGATTTGGCCTTTGATCCAAGCACGCTGAGGGTCTGGCAGCAGGACTTGAGCTGGCTTGAGACGCGGGCCTTGCTTGGGGCGGCCCATGAGCAACTGGTGGGGCTGGTTGAGGGGCTTGACGAGGCGGCGCTCTATGGCGGCCCGATGAAAGGCGTGCGCAACAGCTGGAGCACGGGCCGCTGGGCCGAAGCGGCGGGTGCGGGGCATTACCGCAGCACGCGCCGCTATGTCCGCAGGCGTCAAAATGGCTTGTGAGCTGAAGGCGACATAGATATGAGCCTTGCACCGGGCCAGACGGCCTCTGCAAAGGAACGCTTATGAAAACTGTAGATATTGTAAAGTGGGTGGCGACGGCGATCCAACTGGTTGGATATGGGCTGACGGGGCTGAACATTGTGCCTTGGAATGTGTTTGCCTTCTTTATCGGCATCTTCCTTTGGTTTGCCGTTGGCGTGATGTGGAAGGACCGTGCGATTATGGTTGTCCATGTCGGGGCGTTTGTCTCTCTCTTTGCGGGCTATCTGAACTCCTGAGGCAAGGGCGCAAAAGCTTTTCCCGATAGGGCTTGCCAGCACTGCAAAAGGAGCCTATACGGCCCACTTCTACCCATGAACTCCACTGGAATCAGGGTCACGCTGACTTGCGGCCTACCAGTGATGTTGAAAAAGGAAATACCCATGAACGCATCAGACCTGCGTGAAAAGTCGGTTGACCAGCTCAAAGAAGAGCTGTCAAACCTCAAGAAAGAAAGCTTCAACCTGCGCTTCCAGTCGGCCACAGGCCAAATGGAAAACACGGCTCGTGTGCGTGAAGTGAAGCGGACAACAGCCCGCGTGCTGACCATCCTCAACGAAAAAGCCGCTGCTGCGGCTGCAGAATAAGGGAGCCTGAGTTATGCCAAAGCGTATCCTCACAGGCGTAGTAACAAGCAACCAAAACGAGCAAACCGTAACGGTTTCTGTTGAGCG
>NZ_CBFHPP010000050.1:0-3710 GCF_965657785.1 Lentibacter sp. | reverse complement strand
CCAGCACGATCTGTACCAAATCACCCTCAACAACCTTGGCCTTCGGGTTCTCGGCGACAGCGCCATTGATACGCACTGCCCCCTCTTCCATCAGCCGCGCCAACCGCGTACGGCTTAAGGAGGCCGCCTCTGGCACATCGCGCGAAAGCGCCTTATCAAGGCGTGCAGGCGGATCCTCAAGGATCCTAAATTCTAGCGAGGCATCTGCCATGAGTGAAACCCCCGAAGGTCTTGAAGAAAACGAAGTTGACCCGAGCCTCGTGCGTTACCTCAAACTTCTGGTAACAACCCTTGCTGGGGTAATGATTGTCGGGCTTGTAGCGGTCATTGCCCTGCTTGTCATCCGCTTGAATGCTGATGTTCCCCCCCTGCCTGCGCGGATGACCCTCCCCGAAGGCACAAAAGCACAAGCCTTTACCCAAGGCGAAAACTGGTTTGCCATAGTCACAACAGACGAGCGCATTCTCATCTTCGCTCGCGACGGCAAGACACTTCTACAAGAAGTTAAAATTTTAACTGGGGAGTGATGGTACCGCCTCCCCGGCTCGAACGGGGGACCCCTGGTTCCACAAACCAGTGCTCTAACCAACTGAGCTAAGGCGGCATTGCGGGTGATTTAACTTTCCATGCGGATGAATGCAAGAGCCTTAAAGCTCAATTTCCAAGCTTTGTTCAACAAGCTCGACGTCAAAGCGACCAATCAGTATTGAGCGCGCAAACGCCCAGTCACGCAAGACCGCTGAGCGAAAATACTCTGAGCCTAACATCTATCACTCCCAAGCCCTGCTCCCAGCTTGCTTGCATCGCAAGCCAAAATTCGCTAGCTGACAAAGAGGTCTAAAGGAGAGCCATAATGGGCATCAACACCGAACGTGACATTGAAGCCAACTTGCAAATCGGTCCAACCGATCAAGGCATGGTGCGTATCTTCATTGAGGCAAACGGCGTTGAAATCCCAATGGATTTCACCTCCGAAGAGGCAGAGGAAATCGCGGAAGAAATTCTTGCGGCTGCCAAAGCAGTCAAAGGCTGAAGTTTTTCATATCCGATTTGATATAGACCGCTAAGTCACAGCGCTGTGATCAGCGACCTACTTGTATACAAAGCCTCACGAAGGCCACTTGCGCAGCGCCTCCACAAGCCCTACCTAAAACAAGACGGCTTCTGCCCTTCTCGTTTTACGGTTGCATTCCGGTGGCCTTAAGCATTCCGAGGGAGTTGGCTCTGTCATGGCTCTGGCCATGTTACCTGACGCCCACCTGTACATACAGGTCCTCGGGAATGAGATAACCCAACGGCTGCGGTGGTTCCGTCACCATTTTTTCTGATATAGAAGCAAGGCCTTACAAGAGCGCTTAGTAGCGGTGGGACTGTTGCTGTGGTTTTTTGGCCTTCACGCGCACAAGCACAGGCTCCGCCAAATGCACTAGGCTCGGCGCGCGGTTGCCACCACGCGGCTCATCATCGTCATCATCTTTCATCCGCATCACAGCGATTCCAAACTGCACGCCCGCAAAGATCACGCCGTTAGAAATCCACAAAACAACGACGGCCAGAAGGCCCTTGTCCGAGGTGCTGACCAAATGCCAAAGATTCGCGATGTTGAACCAGAGCAACATTCCAACAAACAGCCCAGCGAGCGCAAACCCGATGGCAACGTTGACGATGTAGAGCTTGATGAGCTTTGGCATGATCCGAATCCTCTCTGCACCCTAAACGTAACGTGTAAAGAAAGGGTTGCAAGCCGAGCGCGAAAATTCGCTCAACTGAGCCAAACAGCGCTTACCCACCACTCAGGGCGCTGCGCCTGAAGGGTTGCCGCTGCCGCTGCCGCCGCACCAATCTCCTCAAAAAGCGCAAAGCAAGTTGCGCCAGAGCCAGACATCCGCGCCAACCGCGCGTCTTGCAGTCCCCATAGCCTGTCGAGCACCTCACCAATCACAGGCGCAAGCACCAGCGCAGGCGGCTCAAGATCGTTGCGGGTCTGCTCTTTCAAAAACACAATCAAGTCTGAAGCGCTCCTCAGCTTTGGCAGCTCTGGCAACGGTGTATTGTTCTTTGCGGCCAATTTGCCAAAGACATGAGGTGTTTCCACTTCGACGCGCGGGTTGACCAAAACAGCTGCCACGCGCGGCAGATCCACGGCCTCAATTTGCTCGCCAACGCCCGTCATCCGACACGCGCGGCCAAAATAACAGACAGGCACATCCGCGCCAAGTTCAGCCAGCTGCGCCCCGTCTATACTCTGCCCTGTCAGCGTCTCAAGTGCGCGCAACGCAGCCGCCGCATCGGAAGATCCGCCGCCGATCCCTGCTGCGATTGGCAAGTTTTTCTCGAGTTGGAAGGCTGCGCTCTGTCGCATCCAGGCTGCAGCTCTCAAAACAAGGTTTTCCGGCCCCGTCGGAACGCCACCTGCGAGCGGCCCCGTCACGTTCAAACTGGGCACATCCACCAAACGGGCGCTTAAACGGTCTCCCAGATTGGCAAACATCACCAAGCTGTCGAGCAAATGATAACCATCCGATCTTTGCCCTGTTACTTGCAATGCTAGGTTCACTTTGGCAGGCGCAAAGACCTCAACTCGTTCAGCTATCGTCATTTACAAGCTCAAGCGGTTTTGCGCCTTCCTCTTCCAAAACACGGTCCAGCCCGATCTCAAGCTTGCGGCGGATACGCTCAGGGTCAGCATCCTGACTGACCTCGCCGTAGTCAATGAACGATAAGGCCCTCTTCCACTGGAATTGCGCCTCAAGTTTTCGCCCAACAGCCCAGTAAACGTCTCCTAAATGGTCATTGACCACTGGATCAATCGACATGAGCTCGGCCGCGCGCTCCATATGGGGCACAGCCTCATCATACCGGCCAAGGCGAAAAAGTGCCCAGCCCAGACTGTCAATAATATAGCCGCTCTGCGGCCGCGCCGCGACCGCCTGTTCAATCATCTCAAGTGCTTCATCGAGCTTTCTGCGCTGCTCAACGAGCGAATACCCAAGATAGTTCAAGACATTCGGCTCTCCAGGGCTGATCACCAATGCCGCACGAAAATCGGCTTCGGCCTTATCCCAGTTGCCAAGACGCTCATGCACGATCCCGCGGGTGTAGAGCGTGCGCCAGTCCGTATTTTCGCGCCCATCCCAAAGAGCAAGCGAGCGGTCATAGGCCCTCTGCGCGTCTTCAAACCGATCAGCGCCGCGCAAGAGATCGCCCATCGCGCTGTGCACGACGGGCAGGTTCGCGTGGCTAATCGAAAGTTTTTCCATCACCTCGAGCGCCGCATCCATCTTGTCTGCCGCGCGCAATGCTTCTGCACGGCCCATCTCGGCCACATGGAAGGCTGGATGATCACTTGGAACAGAACGGTAGGCCGCCACTGCGGCATCAAGCTGCCCTTGATCCTCAAGCAACTGCGCCAAAAGCAAGCTCGCATCGACCATTTCTGGGCGCAAATGCTGCGCTACCCGTGCAAACAAGAGCGTATCTGTGCCACGTGGCTCTGCTGCCAGCGCACCCGCAATCGTAAAATTCACTTCAGCCAGCCCATCTTGCGGCGATGTGATCAAATCGAACGGAAGTATTTCTCCTGCGTCGAGTCGCGTCCGCATCTGAACAATCTCGGGATCTTGCGTCTCGCCGAAGCGCGCCTTGAGCATTTCTGCGGCATCACTGGTGCGCCCAAGCTGGCTCAGGATTTGCACATGTGCAAGAACGCC
>NZ_CBFHPP010000049.1:0-5132 GCF_965657785.1 Lentibacter sp. | reverse complement strand
TGCCACTTTGCGCGCGCCCCAGCGCCGCAGCGGCCTGAGAGAGCCGCCATGTCACGGCCTCGTCTGCGAGATGTGCAAGGTCTTCCTCGGCTTCGGCTATTTCGGTTTTGAGCCCGCGGTGGGCCTCAAGTTTGGCGAGTTCCTCGGCCAGTGTCATGCGCACGAGGTCTTGATCCGCCGCCTCTTTGAGCGCGGGGACTATGCGCAGATGGGGGGCAGCGAGCAGGTTTTCAAGCGTCTCATAGCCCAATCTTTCGGCGGCCTCTTCATAGGCTATGTCAGAGGCGGTTGCTGTGAGGCTCAGCACAATGTGGCGCAAGGCCGAAAGCTCGGGCGTGTGGCAGTCCATCCGCTCAATGGCGTAGTCAAATTCGCGCGCCAGCGAGGGCTGACGCAACAGCAACGCCAGAATAACGGTGATGCGCATCCGTTCTTGGGAGGCCTCGTTGCCTGCGGCGAGATAGCTGTTCTTTGTTTCGGTCAAAACGGGGGGCTGCGGCGGCTGCCAGCCGCCTTTGCCACGCGTCTTTTTAAAGCCGCCCTGCCCTTGCCCGCCGCCTGACGGCGCCCATGTCTCGCGCTTGGGGCGAAAGAGCTCATAGCGCATCTCTTTGATCGCTTCGCCATAGTGGCTGCGAATAAAAGGGTCGCGGATCAGTTTGATTTTCTCGCGCAGGGCCTTGTCGAGCGCGGCCTTACGCTCGGGGCTGTCATAGATACGGCCCTCGGTTTCTCGGCTCCAGAGCAGGCTGACCATGGGCATTGCCTCCTCAACAAGCTTGCGCACGGCCCCTGCCCCCTCAGAGCGGATGATATCATCGGGGTCTTTGCCCTCGGGCATGAGCGCAAAGCGCAGAGATTTGCCCGCCTCAAGCAGCGGCAGGGCGTTATCAATGACGCGGTGTGCCGCCCGCAAACCAGCCGTGTCGCCATCAAGCGCAATCACCGGCTCGTCCGCGACACGCCAGAGCATCTGGAGCTGATGTTCTGTGACAGCTGTGCCAAGCGGCGCAACCGCGCCTTCAAAGCCTGCCTCGGAGAGCGCGATCACATCCATATAGCCCTCGGCCACAATCAACGGCGCGCCCTTGCCCGCCGCCTCGCGCGCGGGGGCGTGGTTGTAAAGCGTGCGGGATTTGTCAAACAGTGGCGTTTCGGGCGAGTTGAGGTATTTGGCGTTGTCGGCGGGGTCCATCGCGCGCCCGCCAAAAGCGATACAGCGTTTACGGATGTCGCGGATCGGGAACATGATCCGGTTGCGGAAGGTATCATAGGGCTTGCCACCCTTGGCGCTCGGCTTGGCGAGGCCTGCCTCGATAATTAGGTCGGGCGCAACGCCTTTGCCTGTCAGGTGATCCCAGAGATTTTGCCAGCCGTCGGGGGCAAAGCCGATCTCGAAGCGTTCTTGCGTGCCCTCTTTGAGGCCGCGCTTGTCGAGATAGTCTCGCGCCGGCGCGCCCGCCCCTGTCTTGAGCTGAAGGCGGTAAAACTGCACCGCCTGCTCCATCACGGCGGCAAGCTCTGTGTGTTTGTCAGCCTTTTCCTGCGCCCGCGGGTCGCGCTCGGGGATAGGCATTCCTGCCTCGCGGGCCAGTATTTCGACCGCCTCCATGAAGCCGACATTTTCGGTGTCTTTGATAAAGCTGATGGCGTCGCCTTTGGCGTGGCAGCCAAAGCAGTAGTAGTAGCCCTTGCGGTCATCGACATGAAAGGAGGCTGATTTTTCGTGGTGAAAGGGGCATGGCGCCCACATATCGCCTTTGCCTTGATTTGATTTGCGCTGGTCCCACATGACTTTGCGGCCCACGACCTGACTTAGCGAGGTGCGGGTGCGAAGCTCATCAAGAAATCCGGGTGGCAGCGACATCTGGCTAATATGGGGCCTGAGCGCGCGGGCGGCAAGCGCTCACTGGTGTTACTCTGGCTCAAAAGCCGCGCATTGCGCCACAAAGACGGCTGGCACATCATTGGCCTTCAGGTCTTTGCGGGGCAGCGTGTAAATATAGCCGACAAGCAGCGGGATCGCCCCTTGGAGCGCTTCTTCTGTGCTGGCTTTGATCTCTTCTTTGGCCTTGGTTTCGCTCTTGCGCTTCAGGCGCCATTCAACCGCCTTGGTCACAATCGCGCCTTGCGCCTCACAGCGCGCCTGCCGCTCTTGGGCGGTTTCGGCCTGAGCCGTTGTGGCCGTTGTGGCTGTGGTCAGAAGCATAAAGGCAACTGTGGTTGTGAGCAGGTTTTTCATGGCGACTCGCTTTTTGCTGTTCTGAAAGCCTAGCGAAGCCTGACGCGAAAGTCAGCGGGGAAGTGTGACACAGACGCAGATCAGGGGCGCGGCGTGCCGCGTGCCATATGCCAATGGAGCATAATCGGCGGCGCAAACAGCAAGAGCCAGCCAAAGGTCAGGTAAACATAGACGAGCGCAGGCCACCAAAGGACAGCAAAGACAAGGCCCACAGCCCCTGCCGTGCGAATGGCATGGCGTTGAGACAGAACCCGCAGCAGGGCAAGCTGCAAAAGCTTGCCGCCGTCGAGCGGCTGCACAGGGATGAGATTGAAGATAAACAGCGCCAGATTGAGCCGCGCAAACAGCATGAGATAGCTGCCAATGGCATAAAGCCCTGTCGCGCGGCTGGAGAAAATCCACCAAGCGGCAAGCGACGCCAGCGCCCAGAGCGCGAGGTTGACGAGCGGCCCCATAATGACAATCAGCTCTTGCTGTTGGCGGGAGGCGGCGCGCGCGTGCTCACAAAAGCCGCCGCCGCCGTGCAGCACGATCCGTTTCACAGGCACGCCCTGCACGCGGCAGCCCCAAGCATGGCCAAGCTCGTGAAGATAGATCGAGACCAGCAGCATGGCGAGAAGGATCGCAACCCAGAGAATGTTGCTCAGCCCCGCAAGCAGCAAAAGCAAGCCCAAGAGCAGCCCGAGCGACTGGCCCACATCGACCCGCACCCCGAAGAGGCCTTTGACAGAAAAGAGCGTTGGACCTGTTTGGAACATAGCCCATCCTTGCGCTGAAGTCTTGTGCGCAGCAAGCCCAAAAGGCGCTGGCTTTGGCTCTGGGAGCGGCTAAACTGGGGTTATGAGAGAACAGATTGTGATATTGACGGGGGCCGGCATTTCGGCGGAAAGCGGGCTTGGCACCTTTCGCGACGAGGGCGGGCTTTGGGCGCAGCACCGCATAGAGGATGTGGCAACGCCAGAAGGCTTTGCGCGGGATCCCGAGCGTGTTCAGCGGTTTTACAATATGCGCCGCGCCGAAGCCCGTGAGGCTGCGCCCAATGCCGCGCATTTTGCCTTGGCCGCGCTTGAAGCGGTGCAGGATGTGCTCGTCGTCACACAGAATGTGGACGGGCTGCATGAGGCTGCGGGCTCCAAAAACGTGCTTCATATGCACGGCAGCCTTGCGCGCGCGATGTGTGGCGCCTGCGCGGCGCGGTGGGATGCGCCCTTGGTGATGCAGGTCGCTGACGCCTGCCCGCACTGTGCGGCGCAGGCCACGCGCCCCGATATCGTCTGGTTCGGAGAAATCCCTTACGGGATGGAAGAGATCGACGCCGCCTTACAAAACGCCACCCTCTTTGCCTCGATCGGCACCAGCGGCAATGTCTACCCCGCAGCAGGGTTTGTCGCCGAGGCGCGCCGTCTGGGCGTGCGAACCGTCGAGCTTAATCTTGAACCGTCAGCAGGATATTCGCTGTTTGAAGAGGCGCGGATCGGCCCTGCCAGCGAGACGGTTCCCAAATGGGTTGCAGAGTTGAGCTAAGCTTTCAGCTCTTTCTTTTTGCCCGAACTATCCCGGGGGGAGGCTTCAAACGTCCTGAGACGTTTGAAGCCGGGGGGCAGAGCCCCCCACTGGGCGACGCCGTCAGGCGGCGCAACCCGCTCAAGATCAGCTGTCGCTGTCTTTTTTCATATGGCCGTGGCCCATGCTGCCGTGCATGGGCTTGCGCTCCAGATCGACAGGCACGTCAACGACCACATCACCTGCCTTTTCAAAGGTCAGCGTGACGGTGACCATATCGTCCTGCTCCATGGACGTGTTGAGACCCATAAACATCACGTGCTGACCGCCGCGCTGCATCATGATGGTTTCGCCAGCGGCCACAGGGAAGCCCTCTTCCACATGGGTCATTTTCATAACGCCATTGGCGTCTTCAATATGGGTGTGCAGCTCGACGCGCTTGGCGATGTCCGAGCTGGCGCCAATCAGGCGGTCGTCTTCGCCCGTGTGATTCTCGATCACGATAAAGGCCGCACCTGCGGCGGCGCTCATGCCCGCCGCGCGGGCATAGCTGTCTTTGATCATCATGCCATCGGCAAAGGCCGGCATCGCGAGGGCAGCAGCGGCAACGGCCGCCATAAGTGTCGTTTTGAGAGTCATAGCTCTACCTTTCAGTGAATATATAAAGAGTTAGGGTGGCCCAAAGGCCTGTCTGTAAGAGGTCAGGCCGCTGCGGGCGGGCCGCGCGCGCTGGCTTTTAAAACACCTTGGGCAGGCGCGCGTGCGGTATGGGCAAAGCTCACGCGCTCGCCGTCTACCATCACGCGCAGCGGCGCTGTGACGGGGGCGGAAAAATCAGCAAACAGAGCAAGGGCGCAGTCAGGACAGATATGGGCGGGGCCTGTGGGCTGGCCTGACGCGTCCACCGATACGGCCAGCGGGCCGGTGCCTGTGCAAATGACGATCTCGCCTGTTGGCGTGCTCATCATGCGCGCTTCGGCCATAGCCTGGCCTGTGAGCACCAGAACGGCGACCACGACGGCAGAGATATAGGAGCGCAACGCTGTCATGGGCAGAGACTTAAGCGAGTGTGCAAAAGTTGCAAGGGGACAAAATGAAACAGCCCTGCCAAGAGGCAGGGCTGTTCAAATAACGAAACGTCAAAAAAGCTTAGGCTTCGGCTGTTTGAGCTTTGCTGATGTCTTTTTTCATTTTCAAGGCGCGCGCTGAGAGCTCGGCGTCTTTGGCTTTTGCCAAGAACTTGTCCAGACCACCACGGTGATCGACAGAGCGCAGCGCGTGCGCGGAGATGCGCAGTTTGAAGCCGCGGCCCAGTGTCTCTGACTGGAGCGTCACGTCGTTCAAGTTTGGCAGAAAGCGACGGCGCGTTCTGTTTTTGGCGTGGCTC
>NZ_CBFHPP010000048.1:0-5264 GCF_965657785.1 Lentibacter sp. | reverse complement strand
GCCCTCGAAATGAAAAGGGCGGGGAAATCCCCGCCCGCCTCATCACATATTTGGATAGTTCGGCCCGTCCCCGCCCTGTGGCGTGGTCCAGTTGATGTTCTGGCTCGGGTCTTTGATGTCGCAAGTCTTGCAGTGGACACAGTTCTGGAAGTTGATGACAAACTGCTGTTCGCCCTCTTTCTCCACAATCTCGTAAACACCCGCAGGGCAGTAGCGCTGCGCAGGTTCTGCATACTTCGGCAGGTTCACAGAAATCGGCAGCGAAGCATCCTTCAGATGCAGGTGCGCAGGCTGGCTCTCTTCGTGATTGGTCATAGAGAAGCTCACGTTGGTGAGACGGTCAAAGCTCAGTGTCCCGTCGGGCTTGGGATAACTGATCTCTTTATGCGCCGCCGCAGGCTCTGTGCTGTCCGCATCGTTTTTGCCGTGCTTTAGCGTGCCAAAGAGCGAAAAGCCAAACGTGTTGGTCCACATATCAAGCCCACCCAGCACAAGCGAAGGCAGAAGGCCCCATTTGGACCACATGGGCTTAACGTTTCGCACTTTCTTGAGGTCTTTACCGATCGCACCTGTACGCACTTCGGTTTCATAAGCTGTAAGCTCGTCGCCCTCGCGGCCAGATTTGATGGCCTCATGTGCAGCTTCTGCCGCCGCCATACCTGAGAGCATCGCATTGTGGTTGCCCTTGATGCGCGGCACGTTGACCATACCGACAGAGCAGCCCAAGAGCGCCACACCAGGCGCAACCATCTTCGGCATCGACTGATAGCCGCCCTCAGAGATCGCCCGAGCGCCGTAAGCCACACGCTTACCGCCCTTCAGCAGCTCGGCCACCATCGGATGATGCTTGAAGCGCTGGAATTCCATGTAAGGGTAAAGGTGCGGGTTCTTGTAGTTCAGGTGAACCACAAACCCGACATAAACCTGATTGTTCTCAAGGTGGTAGATAAATGAGCCACCGCCCGCATTGCCATTGAGAGGCCAACCCATTGTATGGGTCACAGAGCCTTCTTTGTGCTTCGCAGGATCAATTTCCCAAATCTCTTTCATCCCAAGACCGAATTTTTGCGGCTCATGGCCCTCGGCCAGATTGTATTTCTCGATCACCTCTTTTGAGAGGCTCCCGCGCACACCTTCTGAGAGGAAGACATATTTGCCGTGAAGCTCCATGCCCGGCTCGGTGTTTTCGCCAATGCTGCCATCAGCCTCAAGCCCGAAGACACCCGCCACAACACCCTTCAGGCGCTCACCTTCATACACAAGTTCGCTACACGCCATGCCTGGGAAAATCTCGACACCCAGCGCCTCGGCCTGCTCCGCCATCCAGCGGGTCACATTGCCCATCGAGACAATGTAGTTGCCGTGGTTGTTCATCAGTGGCGGCATCGGGAAGTTTGGAATACGGATTTCGCCCGCTTCGCCGAGCATATAGAAGTTATCTTCCTTGACAGGCACATTGAGCGGCGCGCCTTTTTCTTTCCAATCAGGAATCAGCGCATCAAGCCCGCAAGGATCAAGCACAGCGCCAGACAAGATATGCGCTCCCACTTCCGAGCCCTTTTCCAAAACCACAACCTGCAAGTCAGCATCCAGCTGCTTGAGACGGATCGCCGCCGACAGGCCTGCTGGCCCTGCTCCGACAATAACCACATCATATTCCATAGTCTCGCGGACAACTTCGGACATCTTCTTTTCCCTTTTGCGCGTTTGGGTAACAAAATTTCACGAAGGATTACATGGCGAAACACAATGGCGTCAATCATACCTTCGCCAAATGCATACATTTGCCGCAAGTTTCTTAACATCGCACAATCTTAATCGCCAAATTTCTTGAAGAAGGGCGCATTAAGAACAAGGCAGCAGACCTATCGGTAATGGAAGCCTCTTGGGCGTGAGCTCTACCATGTGTCTATGTCTTCACTCAACGCCGTGTTATATAGCAAACTATCAAAAACCCTGATCCCTAGGCATGGTTAAGCCAAAACACACCACCAAAGGCGAAAGCAGCAACATGACCGTCCGCACCAATCGGAACCGTTTACTCAGCCTGAAGATTCGGACGCTGTCTCTATGAAAGCGGAAATTATGGTCAGCAATAGCCATCATCAACAACCGCGTAATTGATAGTAATAATGGGAAGCCTCACCGCGTTGTGTTTTTACACTAAAGTGTTTTGCGGCAGTATTTGCAGCAAAGTAGCAAGGCAAAGAATGGCCCAGCACATTAGAGAAGCGCTGCTCGCCAAACTCGCCACAGGGCTTCACATCTCTGAATTCCGCCCATTGATGCAAAATGCCCTTTACTCTATTGCAAGACAGCCCCTGTCTGGGACAAAGTGACGTAACCAAGATCAAAGCGTGCCATTGGCACGCCAGAAAGACCAAGAAGGCAGTGCAATGGACAAATTCCCGATGACTCGTGGCGGACACGCTGCGCTCGAAACCGAGCTGAAAAAGCTCAAATCCGTTGAGCGCCCCTCAGTAATCAAAGCCATCGCCGAAGCACGCGAGCTGGGCGATTTGAAAGAAAACGCCGAATATCACTCCGCCCGCGAGAAACAGGGCTTTATTGAAGGCCGCATCCAGGAGCTTGAGGCCGTTCTCAGCCTCGCTGAAGTGATTGATCCAACCAAGCTGTCAGGAACGGTCAAGTTCGGTGCAACAGTAACCGTCGTGGACGAAGACACTGACGAAGAGAAAACATGGCAGATCGTTGGCCAACACGAAGCCAACATCGAAAAAGGCCTTCTCAACATGAGCTCGCCCATCGCCCGTGCCCTTATCGGGAAAGAAGAAGGCGACAGTGTCGAGGTCCGCACTCCGGGCGGAGAGAAGAGCTACGAAATCCTTAAAATCGCCTTCATCTAAGAAAACGAGCGCAATGGCCGATCAAAACGAAACCCGTCCAACACCGCTCGGTATTTATGACCGCGCCGTGGCCGATAAGATCACCGCGATCGAAATCATCGCGCTGAGCCTTTCGGCTGTCTGGCTCTTGGGCGCTGCTGTTTTTTTTCTGACCTTGCCTTCAGAAACCACAGCTGAAGATACAGCCAACACATCTCTGCGGTTTATGATGACGATGCTCGCGGTGTTCATGCCTGTCGGCATGATCTGGGTCGCCGCCACAGCCGCGCGCTCCTCAAAGATCATGCGCGAAGAAAGCCAGCGCCTCCAATCCGCGATTGATGCGATCCGCCACGCCTATATCGTCCAGAGCCAGAGTGGCAGGATCACAGCGGAGCCTTCCGTTGCACGAAAGCTCGAAGAAATCGCCCTAGCACAACGCAAAACTGAAACTGCGCTTGCCACATTTACATCTAGTCGCGACGCTCAAAGCGCACGTGCTGTGGTTGTAGCACCCGCGCCGCAAGCCGAGGAACAGACCACGCTGGAGCTTGGAACAACAGCGCAGGACATTGCTCCCTCCATTAGCCGCGAAGAGTTCATTCGCGCGATCAACTTTCCTGAAACCGCAGAAGACACCACAGGTTTCAATGCTCTGCGCCGCGCCCTGAAAGACCGCGCTGTCGCGGGCCTGGTTCAAGCCGCCCAAGATGTGCTGACCCTGCTCAGCCAAGACGGCATTTATATGGATGATCTGCGCCCCGATATGGCCCGCCCAGAAGTCTGGCGTCAGTTTGCCCAAGGCACACGGGGTCGCCAGATCGCAAGTCTTGGCGGCGTGCGTGACCGCTCCTCTCTGGCGCTTGCCTCAGGGCGTATGCGTGAAGATCCAATTTTCCGAGACGCCGTGCATCACTTCCTGCGCCGGTTTGACAAGAGTTTCACCCAGTTTGAAATCGAGGCGAGTGATACTGAAATTTCCGAATTGGCAAACACCAGAACAGCACGCGCATTTATGCTACTAGGTCGCATCGCTGGCGTGTTTGATTGAGCCAACCGCTCTTCAACCTCAACCGTCGTTCACTGATAGAACATTTTTTTATATCTCAGGTTTTCTGCGGATTTCACCATAGGGAAGCCTCAGATTTTGGGTACAATACCATAAGACTGACCCGGCTTTCCAATGTAAGGGGCGATCTTACGTTGCCAAAACGGAAGTGTGTTGTAGCGAATACGCCCGTCAGCTTTTAAGAGCATATCTAATACGGGAGCAATCACGCGATCCCAGTCTTCAACAGAGGCTAAGCTGCCGGGAGGACTTGGGCACTCTAATGATTGTGACATCGATACATCAAATGCACGCTTCATACCTGCGCATATCTCTTTATAAAATGCTTCATAAGGCTCTGGATCAGTAAGGTTAGTCAACCCAGCTAAGATAGCTGGGTGATACGGTTCTTCAGAAGTCCAACCCGGATCAGACAGCAGCATTTCAAACTCCTGTGAAGGCATCACTTTTCTCAAGGTGGTCAGCGTGTCATTCACCACTGGCCTGAGATTGTGAAGATGCTTTGGCTTTAATGCCCAAAGTTTTGAGGAGTGTTCAATCGGGTTACACCAGCGTTGAACCACGAACTCTGTGGAGGCATCATGCCCTGTGATGCGAAACTTACGATTGCGGAGTAAAAAGCCGATCAACGCAGGGGGAGACGCTGTGTTGCTTCGTTTTTCAAGCGACAAAGGAAGATCATAAAGCAAACCAAAAGCCGAAATAACATTTGGTCGCATGGATCGCACAATCACTCTCACATTGGGGATTTGTGCCCATGCCGCAATATCTCGACCGAAATTAGTGCTCATTTTGTTTCTCGCCAACCAACGGTCAATGTCCGGACAGCTCCAAATGCCCCATTGCCAAAATGCGGCATTGGTCCAATCAACCACAGGCCGCAAAAAAACAACAACATCCACAGGTGGATAGCCCCACTCAGACAGCGATTGAGCAAATAAAGCATGATGCGCGATCCATCCTTCACATGACAGAATGGGAATGTGCCCCTTCGTTTGTCCCCGCTTCATAGTCTGCAACATGGCAATAAATACGTTCGTTGCTGTCACTTGTGGGGCAAAGTTTGGCCAAGTCGCATATCCATAAGAGGATAAATGCGCGCTTCTTGTAAGAGCACGCCCATAGCACACGTCAAGTGCACCCAACGAGGCCTGAAGAGCGGTGTAACGATAGGTATTTCCGCTCCGATCCTGCAAATCCGGCGTCATGCTTAATACCGTCTGCAAAGTGAGCAGCCCCACTTGAGTGGTCCATATTAAAAGTTAGTGCATGATCGGCCTTTGGTCCATCGGGATGATGGTTTCGGGCGCTGGTGGGCGGTAGCCCAATGCACTGTGTGGTCGCTTGGT
>NZ_CBFHPP010000047.1:0-6511 GCF_965657785.1 Lentibacter sp. | reverse complement strand
GCTATTACTACTACAGTCGCCGTGTCCCGAAGGACTTACCACAGCATTATTCCCGCCCTAGGATTGTGGAATGCCTCAGGACCTGTTCGTCGAGGCAGGCCAAGCTGCAGGCTCAACAGGCCAATGCCAAGTTAGAGGCATATTGGGCCTCGCTGAGGGTCGCACATGCCACAATCCCAGGCTTAAAAACTTGTTTGACGCCAACAGTAAATCCAGCAGCTAAGGTTGATCCTAAGCGCCAGAATAATCAGCCTGATCTGATGCAGGCCTTACAAGTATACTTGGACCTTAAAGGAAAGAACCGGCCCAGATCCTTTGAAGCCGCAGCTACTCGTACCTGTAATTATCTAATCGGTATCGCCGGTAATAAGCCCCTCGGTGATTATACTCGTGGGGATGCTTTGAAGTTTCGGGAATGGCTAATCGATCGTGGCCTTACAGGTTCCAGCGTCACTCGAAACTTTTCTTATCTAAAAGCGGTATTCAACTTCGCCGTGTCTGAACATGCCTTGGACATAAAAAACCCGTTCCTCGGTGTTTATCACGATCGCCAAGCCGGTGTGATAAAGCGTCAGCCAATTCCGATAGAAAATATTAAACTGGTTCAGGCGCAGTGCAGGCAGATGGATGATGACATGCGGTGGTTGGTGGCCTTGTTATCAGACACGGGATTGCGCTTAGCTGAGGGCGCTGGGCTCTTGAAATCGGACATACACCTCGATTGTGAAGTGCCATTTGTACGTATTCAGAAGCATCCGTGGCGAGGCCTGAAGACCCGTTCCAGTGAGCGTGACGTACCTCTAGTGGGGCAGGCGCTGTGGGCTGCCGAGAGGGTCGTGCAGGCACCGTCTGATAGCGCCTTTGCTTTCGCTAGATATAACCAAACTGATACTACAGCGGCGAATTCAGCCAGCGCTGCGTTGAACAAGTGGCTGAAGCATTATGTGCCGGCGGGCTGTACGATGCACAGTTTCCGTCACTCGATGAGGGATAGGCTAAGGGCGGTTGAGTGCCCCTCAGAAGTGATTGATCAAATTGGGGGGTGGGCAACAGATGGCATTGGTGCGTCTTACGGAGCCGGCTACCACTACTCAGCGCTTGTAGGCTGGTTACGGAAAATCGTGACCTAAAACTCTAGTTGGTTACTGGTATCTGGAGCCTAAGGTGATCAAAGGCGTCTGACCCAGTTTGGTCGCTATGCAAACGGTCTCATCAATAACGATAGGCTCATTCTCTGGCCACATCCCCTCTTCGAAGGCTTGTTTGCTGATTTTACGATCACATATCGGCGCAGGAGTTGCTTTGTACCCGAGATTATTCATGCAACGTTCAAAATATCGAACCCTAAGACCAAGATTTTGATCCACGGAGTTAACCCCCCCACCTATTGTATGGCCTCCATAGGATGTGCATCCGTACTCATCACAGTCCGTATAAGTTGGCGTGATTCTAGCTGGCGTTGAGTAGACTTGTATAGCGGGTTTCACCTTGTCTGTGGCTTCTAGTTCGCAGTTTAAATGGTCATCTTTAATAGAGCTGTTAGTCATACCGGGCTTGTACATAAAAGTCTGCTCAGGCGTACTACAGGAGCTGACAGACATTATTGCAAGTGCACTCAACAAAATCTTCATGCGTGATATCATGTCAATTAGCATTGGAACGTGTGTTTCTAGCATAATGGTCAGCAATCGACTGCGGCACGATGAGCGCCGCGGTTAAAATACTGAGTGTTATCTGAGGTTTAGACCCGAATATTGCATCCGTTATAAGGCCTTGGTGGCGGAGACGAAGGGATTCGAACCCTCGAGACCCTTCCGGGCCTACTCCCTTAGCAGGGGAGCGCCTTCGACCACTCGGCCACGTCTCCGCCGACGGGTATACAAGCGCAAGAGACGGATTTACAAGGTGTTTTCTGAGGTTTTTCAAATTTCTTCCACCCCATGAAAACCGCTGAAAATTCCCATAAAATAAAGGCGAAACGCGCGCTCTTGCTGGCTTTGCTTGACACCTCTCATTTCACAGGTGCACCTTGGGTTTCACGCTTTTCCGCCCGTTGCGGGAATCCCGTTGGCCACTTGCCATGCCATTTTTTTCAATCTTGGCCCTGCGTGTTTAAAAAACGCGGTATAGCTCTCGCAAAAATAGTTATGCCCCGCCTCGCCCGTCTTGGATGTGGCAAAGCGGTGCTTGGGGCAACCGCCATTGCAGGCAAAGCGAAACGCACAGGCGCGGCATTGTGCCGTCAATGACGCCTCTTTGTCTTGTCCAAAGGCCTCCTGCCGATCGTTCCAGAGCATCTCGCGCAGCGGGGTCTCACGGATGTCGCCGAGTTTGTATTCGGGGTAAACATAATGATCGCAGGCATAAAGGCTGCCGTCATGTTCAAGCGCGAGACTCTTGCCGCAGGTCTTGGCAAAAACACAAAGCGCCGAAGGCCGCCCCATCCAAAGACCAAGCTGCACATCAAAGAACTGCACCGAGACCCGCCCCACATCGGCTTTGAACCAGAGATCAAAGACATCACACAGAAACTTGCCATAGGCGCGCGCGGCGACGCTCCACTCGGTTACTTTATTCTCGGGGGCCATGTCCTGCTGTGGCGCCCCCGCCAGCATGGCGCCGCCGCTGCGCTCGGCAATCGGGATGAACTGGATATGTTCAAACCCTGCCCCCGTCAGAAACCGGTAGATTTCGCGGCCCTTGCCGCCATTGGCGCGGTGCACAGTTGTTAGCGCGTTATGCGGCACACCATGGCGCTGAAGCACCTCAAGCCCGCGCATCACCGCGTCAAATGTTGGCCGCCCCGCGCGATCGACGCGGTATCTGTCATGCACAGCTTTCGGCCCGTCCACGCTCAGCCCGACAAGAAATCCGTTCTCCGCCAGAAAGCCGCCCCATGCCTCATCAAGTAACATCCCGTTGGTTTGAAGCGCATTGGACAGCGGCACCCCCGCAGGCAAATGCTTTTTCTGCAGCGCCACAATCTTGCGAAAATACTCAACCCCGAGCATCGTCGGCTCCCCGCCCTGCCACGCAAAGTGAACCTCGCCCATGCCGCTTTCCTGCGCAGCACCAATGGTCTGGACGATATAACGCTCCAGAATATCGTCAGACATCCGGAATTTTTTCTCCTCCGGATAGAGCTTTTCTTTTTCAAGGTAGTAACAGTATTTGCAATCAATGTTGCAGCGCGGCCCAATCGGCTTGGTCATAATACTAAATGGCAACGGCTGCATAAAAAACCCCTGTTTAACCCCGTCATATGTGCCTGAAATAGTCTCTGACTTAAAGCTTCTTTGATAGACCCACATCACAAAGCAAGATATCACTGGCGCCAAGAAGGGCCAAAGCCCTCGCAGTTGGTATCGAGTTGTGGAGTAAGAGTATGTCAGCCCAAGGCGCGCAAAAGAATGTTTTGCTCATCACGTTTGATGACGCTGTTGCCTTTTGGAAATACAAAACCGCCTTTGGCGAAGCCCTCCAAACGCCCAATCTAGACCGCATCTGCGCCGAATCCACCGCCTTTCAAGCGGCCTATTGTCAGGCCCCTGTCTGTAGCCCGTCGCGCGCCAGCTTCATGTCAGGCCAGTCGCCGCATCAGTCCGGCGTCACTGGCCCCTATAAGAACTACTTTGAGAAAATCTCCCCCAAGGCCATGTGGCCCTACAAGCTCAAAGGCGCGGGCTATTTCTGCTCTTCGGGCGGCAAGGTCATGCAAGGCTATAGCGCTCTGGCGGAGGACATCCACCAAACGCTTTTTTCGGACAAGCCCAAGAAATTCCGTGGCGACTGGCAGATCCCCGACGCCATCAGCATAGAGTTCGGCGGGCTGCGCGGCGGCAAAGCGGCCAGAGACGCCAAAGACGACCCGCGCTTTTACGATCACCAAGCCGCGAGTTCTGCCCGCTCGTTTTTTAAACATTACAACGAAGACGCCCCGTTTTATCGTGAAGTTGGGTTTTACGGCCCTCATGGTCCTTGGATCACACCGCGCCGCTTCAAAGAAATGTATGACGAGAAAAACATCAAAAAGCCAAAGGCTTGGCTGGATGGGTTTGACGAAAGCGCCTTCATGGAGCTTCACAACTCACAAAACCTCAACGCCGATAAGCTAACGCAATGGCGCAAAAGCGTGCGCAATTACTTCTCAGCGCTCACCCATACAGACTCCCAGCTTGGCCGCATCTGGGACGCGCTCAAAGCCTCCCGCTTCGCCGACAACACGCTTGTCATCATCGCCTCCGATCACGGGCTTCACCTTGGCGAGCGCAACCGCTTTCGCAAACACACGCTCTGGGAGCAGGTCGCCAATGTGCCCCTGATCATTCACGACCCCGACCAGCCCGTCGCCCAAGTGGTCAGTGACCCTGTGGCCCTGCTCGATATCGGCCCGACTGTGATGGACTATGCTGGCTTGCCCCCGCTGGAAGGGTGCGTCGGTCGCTCGCTGCGCCCGCAAGTGGACTGGGCGCGCGCGCCTGACCGCGCCGTGCCGACCTTCCTGCATCAGAGCGCCGCCGTGCGCAAAGGAAAATACCGCTTCATCCGCTATGGTGACGGCTCAACCCAGCTGTTTGATCTGTCAAAAGACTGGTGGCAAACCCGCGACCTTGGCCCCGATCACCCCGCCTATGCCCAGATGCAGGCCGCCCATGCCACCTGCTGTCTGGAATACGGCTTTGACGTCACAGCGCCTCCACCAGAGGCAAGCGGGCCGCAGAACATGGAAGACGACTAGGCTTCACGCAACGCCGCAATCATTTTGCTCGGGTCTGTTGCAATCAAAGCCAAAAGCCTCTGCGCGGGTCCGCCAGGCGTGCGCGCGCCACGCTCCCACGCGCTATAGCCGTAATCGCCCATCCCGAGAAGCGCAGCCATGTCCTCGGCACTCAGGCCAGCGGCGCGGCGCACAGCTTCGGGCTCCAGCGGCGTCTTTGTAAGTGCGGCTGTGCCTGTGAGGGGGGTTTTGTCCTGATGTGTCATTTTTTATCCTGCTCAAATTGGCCGTGTTCCGTTGCGGCGTTTTTGGCCCGTCTCAGAGGGCCTGAAAGCGCATGGGCGGAACTTCATTTGACAATAAAAGACAAAACACCAAGCACATAAGAACCTGTGGATAAGCCCACGGTTCCAAACAATTCAAAAGCTTACAGTGTGTGTTTCATGTGAATAGCCTAGCAGGCAAAGCCACAAAGCTCAACCAAGGCCATATGCCACCGTTGCGCAAATGCATCAGAGCAGCCCCCGCGCAGAGCCCTTGAACCCCTTCAAGGGCCTGCGCGAAACGTGGTTATTTATTGAACAAGAAGTGCAAAACGTCGCCGTCTTTGACGACATAAGCCTTGCCCTCGGCGCGCATCTTGCCGGCTTCTTTGGCGCCCTGCTCCCCGTCATTGGCCACAAAGTCATCATAGGCAATCGTCTCGGCGCGGATGAAGCCTTTTTCAAAATCGCCATGGATAACGCCCGCCGCCTGCGGCGCCCCTGTGCCTTCACGGATCGTCCAGGCGCGCGCTTCCTTGGGGCCGACTGTGAAGTAGGTCTCAAGGTGCAAAAGAGAGTAGCCTGCGCGGATCAAACGGTCGAGACCGGCCTCGGCAAGGCCCATTTCCTCAAGAAACATCTCGGCCTCGTCGTCTTCCAGCTTGCTGATCTCTTCTTCTATCTGCGCCGAAATCACAACGGTCCCCGCCCCCTGCGCGGCCGCCATAGCCGCGACCGCCTCGGAATGGGCATTGCCCGTGGCCGCGCTGCCCTCATCGACATTGCAGACGTATAGGATTTTCTTAGACGTCAGAAGCTGGAGGTTTTTCCAGGCCTTCGCGTCTTCCGCATCGACCTCGACAAGCCGCGCAGGCTTACCCTCTTCCAGCATAGCTTGCGCCGCAGCCAGCAAGCGGTCCTGCTGGGCGGCCTCTTTGTCATTGCCCTTGAGCTTGCGCACAAGACCCTGACGGCGCTTTTCAACACTCTCAAGATCAGCCAGCATAAGCTCCGTCTCAATAACTTCCGCGTCCTCAACAGGGTTCACACGCCCCTCAACATGGGTCACATCGCCGTCTTCAAAGCAGCGCAAGACGTGCGCAATCGCATCGGTTTCGCGGATGTTGGCCAAAAACTGGTTGCCAAGCCCTTCGCCCTTGCTCGCGCCCTTCACAAGGCCGGCAATGTCCACAAAGGTCATGCGCGCAGGGATAATCGACTTTGACCCAGCAATCTTTACCAGCGTATCAAGGCGTGCATCTGGCACATTGACCTCGCCCACATTCGGCTCGATCGTGCAAAACGGAAAGTTCGCCGCCTGCGCCGCCGCCGTTTTTGTCAGCGCATTAAACAAGGTTGACTTACCCACATTCGGCAAGCCCACAATTCCCATCTTAAAGCCCATGGCTTTTCTCCCGCATATGCTGTTACGCGCCTCATAAGCCCTCCCCCGCCCCGCTGCAACACTCTCGACGCACTCAAACCCGCAGAGTCTTTTTCTTTCCTGAAATATCCCGGGGGGTTGGGGGCA
>NZ_CBFHPP010000046.1:0-6524 GCF_965657785.1 Lentibacter sp. | reverse complement strand
AACACCGCGCAGGATGTGGTAGCGAACACCGGGAAGGTCTTTTACACGACCGCCACGTATCAGGACAACAGAGTGCTCCTGAAGGTTATGGCTTTCACCTGGGATATAGCTGATGACTTCAAAGCCATTTGTGAGACGGACTTTAGCAACTTTACGCATCGCCGAGTTCGGCTTCTTGGGCGTAGTTGTATAGACGCGTGTGCAAACGCCGCGCTTTTGAGGGTTGCCCTCAAGGTGAAGCGACTTGGAGCGTTTGACTTTCGGCTTCCGGGGCTTCCGGATGAGCTGTTGGATCGTTGGCATAGGGCTCTTTTCCCGTTTCTCAACACATATGTGCAAGGGTGTCCCCTCGCGGTTTCAATTCGCGTGCATCATGCGTCCACAACACACAAAAGCCGCATCGTTCCCATTCCGAGGTAAACGGCGCGGCGGGTTTACAGAGGATCGTCGCAGCAATAGCTCGGATCTTGACCACTCAAGTTATGCAAACGGCATTAGGGCGTGCCCATAGCCGGATGAGGCGCTTTTAGGGGGAGTCGCAAAGCTTGTCAACATGGCCAGCTCAATCGCTTTGACGCTAGGTGCGTCAGCCACAAACCCCGGCCCAAGCCGCCTCAAAGGCTTCAAGCTCCACTCCAAAGTCCGCCGCCATGGCAGCAGGCAGTTTTTCAAGTTTATACCGAAAGCTGTCGACTTTGCGCTCCTTAATGGCACTGTCATTTCCCCCATGCGCGCCCCGCACAAACATCGGCTTCTTGTTCAGACTCAAAACAGGCATATTCCGCCAAGTGCGCATATGCGGATAATTGAGCAGGCTGCGCGGATGGTCTGGCGGCAGATAGAGCGCAAGTGCAGGCGTCCAGAGCCGCGCCTCGACAGGATGATAGTTTACGCGCCCGTCATCCTCACAGCGCAACAGGAACCCGCGACAGAAATCAACAGCAACCCTCTTGTTGGCCTTATAGATCGGGCGCAGCTGCCGATATAGCCCTCGCAACTGCTCTACAAAGTCACGCGCTACTGCGTCGTCATCATCAAGGCGAAATTCCACCACAACATCTGCACTCGGATCACGATGCGCGCGCATCAGTGCCGTGCAGGCCTCCATATGGTTCTGCCCCTCTGGCAAAAACACAGGCTTCACCTGCTCCACATCCGCGATGAGCTCCAAAATCTGCCCGCGCCAGCGCTCAGGCAAATGCTCGCCCATCATCAAAACAAGCGTAAAGTCAGGGTCGCTCTGCACCCGCAGGCTCGGCAAGACCAGATGCTCCAAAAAGAAGAGCCGCACCTTCATGCGCGCCTCGGCGTAAAGCTCGCGTTGCAAAGCCTCAAGGCTTTCGCCCGTGCTGTTAAACGCCCCCGTCTGGCTCGGATAAGACCAGCGGCATAGGCCAAGAACCTGAAGCTTCGCCTGCCTCACACCCCTGCCCCCGCAGCTGGCCGTGCTGCCGCAGCCTTCGCAACGCGGCGGTTGATCTGACGCTCACGCAACAGCATGAAGACACCTGACCCGATCACGATCGCGGCGCCCAGAAGTGTGATAGGTTTGGGCCAATCGCCAAAGACCAGCCACCCCAAAAGCAACGCCCAAACCAGCGAGGTATACCGAAAAGTCGCCACAAAGCTGATCTCACCGATCCGCATCACCATGATCGAGCAGATATACCCCCCAATCACCATGACAGCCGCCCCCGCAATCATCATCGCGCCATATCCATCAACGGGAACCCACCCCTGCGACGGCGCTGCCATCGCAAAAAAGAACGTCACCCCAAGCGAGGAATAGAACGTCACAGCCATAGACGGCGTTTCAGGGCTTAGACGGCGCGTCGCCAAATCCCTGATTGTCACAACCACCACAGCCGCCAAAGTATAGAGTGAATAGATCGTAAAATCCTCAGCTCCTGGCCGAATGATCAACATAACCCCGAAAAAGCCCACAAAAATGGCCGCCAACCGCCGCCAGCCCACAGGCTCGCGAAAGAACACAGCTGCCGCCAGCGTAATCGCCAGCGGCAAGGCCTGCATGATCGCGCTGACATTGGCGATTGGCATATTAAACAATGCAGTCAGAAAGAAATAAGCCGAGGCCGCCTCTGCTGCCACGCGGACCAATACAAGCCCACGGTCCTGGCGCGGCACGGCAAAGCGCATCCGCCCCATCGCGAGCATCACGAGAGCGATAAGGCAGGTGGTCAGAATACCCCGCAGTGTCAAAATCTGAAACAACGGCAGTTGCGCCGAGATCATCTTCATAAAGGCGTCATTGAAGGTAAACGCCGCCATCGACGCCATCATCAGGACAGCCCCGCGTAGATTGTCTTGTGCCGAAATCATTCAAGCGCTCCAAGCATATCAATATCCAGTCCAAAATACTTTTGCACATCTGCCGCAACCGCCTCGGAGGGCTTTTTCCCCACAAGTCCAAGCTTCGCAGGATGTGAGTGATTGTCGCTATGGATCGTGCGCAAAAAACAGGGCGCGCTTATGTCAGAGTAGACATTATAATGTTGCGCCAAGGCGCGGTGGTTATAACGATACGGGTTGCGCGTATAGCTCTCGGGCGCAAGCAATGCCGTTCCGCAAGACAAAGGTGCCCGCTCCACAGTGTCAAACACGCGGCCCCTGCCCTTTGGCGCAGTCATATCGACATAAAACCCGCGGTTAAACGCAATCACTTGCGGCGTCTCAGGGCAAAGCGGCAAAAGCCCCCGCGCCAGAGCCTTCAACCGCGCGATATAATCCAGCGCCAGCGCATCATCATCATCCAGCCGAAAGGTGAGGCGGTGATTTGCGGTCTCATCATAGGCCGAGGCGTAGGCCTTCTTAATGAGCTGGTAATGCTGTTCAGGAGCCGCCGCAAAAATGCTGATGTTCTCATGGGGAGCCACCAATGCCTCAAGCCTTGCGCGAATGTCACACGGCAGCGCTTCAGCCGTCAGCACAACGAGGCGAAACCCTTGATCGCTCTGCCCCACAAGCGAAGGCAAACAAAGCGTTTCAAAAAGCCTTAGCCTGAGCGCCATCCGCGCAGGCGCAAAAAGCTGCTCGGCCAAGGCTTCATGGCTCTCATGTGCATGGAGCGAGAAATCCGTCGTCAAAACGGAAAACCGCACCACTCCGATCACTTGCAAACCTTCACTCATCTTTGCCATGAACCCTCTCCTCTGGGCAGGAAACACCCGATCCGCCCAAATGAAAAGCCTCAAAGACACCCCCCGCCAACACCAACCCCAAAAAGCAAAAAACCCCGCTCCTGAAAGCGGGGTTTTTCAATCAGTCTCGGAAAGCGCTTATTCTTCGCGGCTCTCTGGGATCTCGCTTGTCATGTCCTCGGCGGGTGCCGCCGCAAAAACATCGTCCTGAACAGGAGCTGCCAAGGCTGCTGCCGCTTCCGCTTCTTCGCGGCGCGCTTCAAGCACAACATTGTCACGGTCCTGAGCCACACGGCGCATTTGCTTCGTCGCACCACCTGTCCCCGCAGGGATCAAACGACCCACGATGACGTTTTCCTTGAGGCCAACCAGCTTGTCTTTCTTCCCTTGCACAGAGGCTTCGGTCAGAACGCGTGTTGTCTCTTGGAACGATGCCGCCGAGATGAAGGAACGTGTCTGCAAGCTCGCCTTGGTGATCCCGAGAAGGATCGGCTCGCCTTGTGCCACGCGTCCGCCACGGGCTTCCGCCTTGGCATTGGCCTCGTCAAACTCGACTTTGTCGACATTTTCGCCCTTAAGAAGCGTGGTGTCGCCACTGTCGAGAATTTCCCACTTCTGGAGCATCTGACGCACGATAACTTCGATGTGCTTATCGTTGATCTTCACGCCTTGCAGGCGGTAAACATCTTGCACCTCGTCGATCATGTAATCCGCCAGCGCTTCGACACCCATGATGGAGAGGATGTCATGCGGCGCAGGGTTACCGTCCATGATGTAATCGCCCTTCTGGACAAAGTCGCCTTCCATAACAGGAATGTGCTTGCCCTTCGGAACCATATATTCAACGGCTTCCATGCTCTCGTCTGATGGTTCAATCGAGATGCGGCGCTTGTTCTTATAGTCGCGGCCATAACGAACATAACCGTCGATCTCTGCGATGATAGCGTGGTCTTTCGGACGACGGGCTTCGAAAAGCTCGGCGACACGTGGCAGACCACCAGTAATGTCTTTCGTTTTCGCACCTTCACGTGGAATACGTGCAACAACATCACCCGCTTTGATCTCTTGGCCTTCTTCGACCGAAAGGATCGCATCCACAGACATCGGATAGGTCACAGGGTTGCCCGCGTCATTGCGCACTGGCTCGCCGTCTTTGTCCGACAGGATGATCTCTGGCTTAAGCTCGTTGCCTTTCGGAGCAGCGCGCCAGTCGATCACGATTTTCTGTGTCATGCCTGTCGCATCATCCGTCTCGTCGCGCACGGCAATACCGCTCACAAGGTCAACAAACTTGGCTGTGCCCGCTTTTTCCGCAATAATCGGAAGCGTGTAAGGGTCCCACTCAAAGAGCTTGTCGCCCCGCAGAACCTTGCCGCCTTCTTTGACGAAGAGCTTGGTGCCGTAGCTCAGCTTGTGGCTCGCACGTTCCTCACCATCGTCACCGACAATCGCGATTTTCATGTTACGGCCAACAACCAGAGCTTCGCCCGCTTCGTTCTCAAGCAGAGACGCGTTTTCAAAGGTAATCTTACCCTCTTGGCTCGCCTCAAGGAACGATTGCTGACCACCTTGCGCAACGCCGCCGATGTGGAATGTCCGCATCGTCAGCTGTGTGCCCGGTTCGCCGATCGACTGCGCCGCGATGATGCCGACGGCCTCACCTTGGTTGACCATGGTGCCGCGCGCGAGATCACGCCCGTAACACATGGCGCAAACGCCATCTTCCGCTTCGCAGGTCAGCGGGCTGCGGATACGCGTGCTTACAACACCCGCTTCCTCAATCGCATCGGCCATACGCTCGTCGATCATCGTGCCCTGCGCGACGATCACGTCGTCTGTGCCTGGCTTGAGGATATCGTCTGCGGCCACACGGCCCAAGAGACGCTCTGCCAGTGAAGACACAACTTCACCGTCGTTCACGGCAGCTTCGGCTGTGATTGCGCGCTCTGTTCCACAGTCATGCTCACGCACGATGCAGTCTTGCGCAACGTCCACAAGGCGACGTGTGAGGTAGCCCGAGTTCGCTGTCTTCAGAGCGGTGTCCGAAAGACCTTTCCGCGCGCCGTGAGTAGAGTTGAAGTACTCAAGAACGTTCAGACCTTCTTTAAAGTTCGAGATGATCGGTGTCTCGATGATGTCGCCGTTCGGTTTGGCCATCAGGCCACGCATCCCGCCGAGCTGTTTCATCTGAGTGACCGAGCCACGCGCGCCTGAGTGGGCCATCATGTAAACCGAATTCGGCTCCATAACAGCGCCGTTTTCGTCGCGCTTGTCCGCCGAGATGGTGTTCATCATGGCTTCGGTGACTTTGTCGTTACACTTTGACCAAGCATCAACAACTTTGTTGTATTTCTCGCCCTGTGTGATCAGGCCGTCGAGATACTGCTGTTCAAAGTCCTTCACAAAGCCGCGTGTCTCGTCAACGATCGTCCACTTGGTGCCAGGAACAACCATGTCGTCCTTACCAAAGGAAATCCCCGCCTTGAAAGCTTCGCGGAAGCCCATGGTCATGATCTGGTCACAGAAAATAACAGACTCTTTCTGCCCGCAATAGCGGTAGACCGTGTCAATCACCTGCTGCACTTCACGCTTGCGCAGCAAACGGTTCACAAGATCAAACGGCGCTTTGTTGTTCTGCGGCAGAAGCGCACCAAGGCGCACACGTCCTGGTGTGGTTTCAAAACGCTGCATCACAGTGTTGCCTTCGGCGTCCACCTGCGGGATCCGCGCGATGATCTTTGAGTGCAAATGCACAGCACCTGAGTCAAGCGCGTGCTGCACTTCTTCAATGGAGCCAAAGGCCATGCCTTCGCCAACCATGCCTTCACGCTCGATGGTCGTATAGTAGAGACCCAAGATCATGTCCTGTGACGGAACAATGATCGGCGCGCCGTTGGCCGGCGACAGAACGTTGTTGGTCGACATCATGAGAACCCGTGCCTCAAGCTGGGCTTCCAGCGAAAGCGGCACGTGAACAGCCATTTGGTCACCGTCAAAGTCGGCGTTAAAGGCAGAGCAAACGAGCGGGTGAAGCTGAATGGCTTTGCCCTCGATCAACACAGGTTCAAACGCTTGGATACCGAGGCGGTGAAGCGTTGGAGCACGGTTGAGCATGACAGGGTGTTCGCGGATCACTTCATCCAAGATATCCCAAACTTCGGGGCGCTCTTTTTCAACAAGCTTCTTGGCTTGTTTCACAGTCGCCGAAAGGCCTTTGGCCTCCAAACGGCTGTAGATAAACGGTTTGAAAAGCTCGAGTGCCATCTTCTTGGGAAGACCACACTGATGCAGCTTAAGCTCCGGACCCGTCACAATGACAGACCGGCCCGAGAAGTCGACGCGCTTACCCAAAAGGTTCTGACGGAA
>NZ_CBFHPP010000045.1:0-7544 GCF_965657785.1 Lentibacter sp. | reverse complement strand
CCCCCCCCCCCCCCCCGCCCCACCGCGATGCCAAAGGCAGCGCAAAACCTCAGGCTGATGCCAAGGCTGGTGCCAAGGGTGTTGGCCTGCGCAGAGCACTAAAGAAAACCCCCCGCCTCAAAGGAGCGGGGGGTCATATTTTCAAACAGATAAGCCAAGGCGCGCACGGCGCTTGTGGCTTAGTCTTTCTTGGGCTTGTGAGGTGCCCAGAGGCGTTTGTTTGTCAGGTAGAGCAGCGAGGCAAGGATCGCGAGCATCAGAACGCCGATGAAGCCTGTTTGCTTGCGCGCCATCATTTTTGGCTCGGCGGTCCACATCAGGAAGGCTGACACATCTTCGGCAGCATGGTGCTCGGAGTTGCTATGGCCGTCGTTGAACTCGAACTGGTCTTCATAGAGCGGTGGCGCCATAGCGATCCATCCGCCCGGGAAGGCTTTGTTCTCGTAAAAGACTGTGCCGTTCTCTTCCTTCTCTTCGCCTGTGTAGCCTGTGAGGATCGAGTAGATATACTCGGGGCCGCCCATGCCTTTGAAGAGTTGGTTCATGCCCGAGCCGTAGGGCCCGTGGAAGCCAGCGCGCTTTTTGGCCATCAGGGACAGGTCAGGCGCGTTTTCAAGCGACGAACCGGGGAAGTGATCTGTCGGGATCGCGTCGCGGTCGTCATCCAGCTCGGCATCATAGACCGAGAAGTTTGACGAATAGGCGCGCACTTCAGCATCCGAGAAGTGCGGGCCGCCCTCGTCGCCCAATGTGCGCAGCGGCACATACTTGAGGCCGTGGCAGGCAGCGCAAGATTCAGTATAGACCTGAAGCCCGCGCTGGAGCTGGTTTTGATCAAAGGCGCCAAACGGGCCTTCGAAGGAGAAGTCCACATCTTCGACGTGGCCCGCTCCGCCCGCGGCAAGCGCACCGCCCGTTGAGAGGGCGAGGGCTGCGACTGCGGAGAGTGCAAGTTTCTTAAACATTGGTCCCTTGTCCTTTCTTATTCGGCCGGTGTGGCGCTTTTGGCGCCATAGTGGGCTTCGAAGTCTTCTTCGATTGTGTTCGGCATTGGCAGCGGTTTCTCGATCACGCCAAGGAGTGGCAGGATCACGAGGAAGTAGCCGAACCAATAGGCCGAGGCGATGAGCGACCAGGTCGCATAGGGCTCTTCGGCTGGCATTGCGCCGAGCCACATCAGGATGATGAAGTCGACAACCAGCAGCCAGAACCACCATTTAAACATGGGGCGGTAACGGCCCGAGCGCACGCGCGAGGTATCGAGCCATGGCACGAGGGCCATCACGATGATCGCGCCGAACATGGCCAGAACACCGAAGAACTTCGCAGTGATGATGCCGCCTGTCAGCCAGTTGGCCGCGATCACGATCCAGACTTCTGACGTAAAGGCACGCAGGATCGCGTAGAACGGCAGGAAATACCACTCGGGAACGATATGCGCCGGTGTCACGAGGGCGTTCGCCTCGATGTAGTTGTCGGGGTGGCCGAGGTAGTTTGGCATGAAGCCGACGATTGCCCAGAACACCATCAGGATCACCGCAAGCGCGAAGAGGTCCTTGATCACGAAGTAGGGCCAGAACGGCAGCGTGTCTTTCTCGGCTTCTGCTTTGGAGTCGGTGCGCACCGGAACACCCGTCGGGTTGTTGTTGCCCGTGGTGTGGAAGGCCCAGATGTGGACCATCACCAGAGCGGCAATCACGAAGGGCAGCAAGTAGTGCAGCGAGAAGAAGCGGTTGAGCGTTGCGTTATCAACGGCTGGTCCGCCGAGGAGCCATGTTTGCAGCGTTTCGCCCACAAACGGGATCGCGCCGAAGAGGCCTGTGATAACGGTTGCGCCCCAGAAGGACATCTGACCCCAAGGCAGAACATAGCCCATGAAGCCTGTCGCCATCATCAGAACGAAGATGAGCATACCGACAATCCAAGTCACCTCACGCGGCGCTTTATACGAGCCGTAGTAGAGGCCGCGGAAGATGTGGATATAGACCGCAAAGAAGAAGAGCGACGCGCCGTTCATGTGCAGATAGCGCAGGAAGTGGCCGCCGTTTACGTTGCGCATGATGTGCTCGACAGAGGCGAAGGCCATGTCAACGTGCGGTGTATAATGCATCGCGAGGATGATGCCTGTGATGATTTGCAAGGCAAGGCAGAACGCCAAGACAATGCCCCAGATCCACCACCAGTTCAGGTTTTTTGGGGTCGGGATCATCAAGGTGTCATAAAGCAGGCCTACGATGGGCAGGCGCTTGTGAAGCCATTTTGCACCATCACTTGATGGCTCGTAATGGTCGTGTGGAATACCAGACATTGCGCGCTTCCTTATCCGAGGATCAAATCGTCGCCTTCAAAGGCGGCGACTGGAATGAGAAGATTGAGAGGGGCCGGACCTTTGCGGATACGGCCTGATGTATCGTAGTGCGAGCCGTGGCAGGGGCAGAACCATCCGCCGTAGTCACCAGCGCCATCGCCGATTGGAACGCAGCCGAGGTGCGTGCAGACGCCGACCATAACAAGCCATTCGCCGGCTTCGTCCATGGCGCGGTTTTCGTCGCTTGCGTCGGCGTCGAAGTTGTTATTGTTCTGGGACGTCTGGTCGATTGTCAGCTCGTCCAGTGTCACGGCGCGGGCCGCTTCGATTTCTTCAGCGGTGCGGCGGCGGATAAACACAGGCTTACCCAGCCACTTCACAGTGAGCTGCGTGCCAATTTCAATGCCTGAGGTGTCGACGCGAATGGACGACATAGCCTGAACATCGGCGGATGGGTTCATCTGATTGACCATGGGCCAGACGGCAGCGCCTGCGGCGACAGCACCAGCACCAGCGGTGGCGTAGTAGATAAAATCTCTACGTGTGCCTTCGTGATCTTCTGCGTTGGACACGAGCATTCTCCATTTTTCTCAGGCGTAAGTGCCTATACGGGATACGGACCGCAGATTCCTGCAGCCTCTTGCGGGCGTTCTTAAACCCGCTTTTCGCGCAGGTCTAGCTTAGATTGGTTACAGATACGTTGTGTCGCGGTCTAAAAGCGTGGCGCGGGGCGCGCCGGGCGTTTGTTTTGGAGCCTGTGAGCGCGTTGCGGGGTGTGTTCTTGAGGCTCTGGCGCGCGCTTTGCAGCCTGTCTGTCCCGCAGAGGCCCTGCGCCCTGCGGGACAAGGCGCGGCTTAGGCGGGCGCTGTGGCTTTCATGCTCTCGCGGTCTTGAAAAGCTTCGTTCCACTTGGCGAGCGCATCGACGCCTGTGCGCCAGCCGTGCGCGTCGTGGCGCAGATCAAGGTAGCCAAGGGCGCAGCCAACGGCGATGTGGCTGGCGTCAAACGGGCCGGCGAGGTGGCTCATCCAGCGGGCGTTGATCACATCAAGCGCGCTGCTGATTTTGCCCCACTGGGCGTTGCACCAGACGTCTGACTGCTGTGCTTCGGGGCGCACGCGGCCTTCGTAGGTGATCAGCACGGCGGCGTCCATGATTGCGTCGGCCATACTTTCCAGCGTGAGCACCTCCCAGATGCGCGCCTCGGGGTAGAGGCCGCTTTTGGCCCGCGCGTCCAGAAAGCGGGTGATCACGCGGCTGTCGTGCAGCGCGGGGCCGTCAGGGCGGATCAGCGCGGGGATCTTGCCTGTCGGGTTGGCGGCGCGCACATGGTCTGGGGTGTTGATCGGGGTTGTGCCCGCCTCAATCACCTCAACGTCGTTTGACTGGCCTGTTTCGTGCAGAACGACGTGCACTTTGCGCACGAAGGGAGAGGCGGCGGAAGAGATGAGTTGCATGATGTGTGTCCTGTTGGCGTCTTGTTCGGCGCTCACGTTAGGGGCGCGGCGCGGCGCTGTCTAGCGTCAGGCGGGCGGCTTGCGCATGAGGGCGGCGAGGGCTGCGGCCTCTTGCCCGAGGCCTGCGGCTTCGGCCCCGTCTGCCCCGCCAAGGCGGGCAGCGTCCGGCTTGTTCTGGCCGAGCTTCCATGTGCCTTCGACGGCCTCTATGGAGAGGCGGAACGGGACGATCTGGCGCATCATTTTGGCGAGCACATCAGGGGTCATTTTGCCCATGGTCCATTCGGGCTTGGGCGCAAGGCGGGCCTCAAACCGGGCCGAGAGGCGCGCAAGGACGACTTCAAGGGCGCTGTCTGGCAGGCGCTCGAGCGTGCCTGTGAGGTGAACGGCGACGTAGTTCCATGTCGGGACCTGATCGGGGAGGTCATACCAGTCGGGCGAGATGTAGCTGTGCGGGCCTTGCACGGCGAGGCGCGCGGGGGTGGGCTCTTTGAGCGCGCGGGTGATTTCGGTGGAGCGCACGAGGTGTAGCTCGGCCTGTGTTCCGTCCTCAGAAAGCTGAAACGGGATATGGCTGATCAGGGGTGCGCCGTCTGTGCTGAGGCTCAAAAGGCCGAAGCTCTGTTCGCGGGCGAAAGCGATGTTTTGCGCGTCGGCGGCGGAGCGAAAGGCGGGGTTCGGGTGCATGGGTCAGCTTTCGGGGAAGGGGTGGCCTGCCTCACAGGGCTGCCACGGCGGATATTTTAGCATGATGGCGGCAAAGCGGTCTGAGGCCTTGAAGGCGGCGAGCCAGCTTTGGACCGCTGGCCAAGGCTCGGCCGCAAACCATGTTTGGTCGATATGCGCGAACTGGCGCACGAAGGGCAGGATCGCCACATCAGCAAGTTTGGGCGCGGTGCCGAAGAGCCACGGGCTTGCGCCAAGCTGGGCCTCAAGCGTGGCGATAAAGGCGCTGGCCTTGGCGCGCTCTTCCAGCGGGTCGCTGTCTTGATAGCGGGTGGCGTATTTGCTGCGGTCGAGCGCAGCCTTGAAGGGGCCGTCGCATTCGGCGATCAGCGCATGGCCAAGTGGGGGCATATCGAGAAGCGCCTCGGGGTCGTTTTGGCCGAGCGCCCAGAGCATGATATCGAGGCTTTCGTCGATCTGCTCTGCGCCAAGGTCAAGGCAAGGCACGGTGGCGCTCTTTGAAGCAGCTAGAAAAGCCTCTGGTTTGTCGCGTAGCACTATTTCGCGCAGGCTGACCTGCTGTTCGGCGGAGGCAAGGCCGAGACGGGCGCGCATGGCGTAGGGGCAGCGGCGGAACGACCAGAGGACAGGGCGCTCTATGGGCAACATCAGAGCGCCTCGGCGAGAAGCACGCCCGCGTCCTGCCCTGTGATACGCCCGCTGACAAGCGCGCCTTCGGTTTGGGGGGCCGCAAAGCGCACTTCAGTGAACTGTTCGGTGCGGCCCATGTGAGGGTTTTCCATCAAGATAGAATGTTGGCGGCCCTGCTGCGTGGCGAGATGCGCGGCGACGCGGCGCTCGCCTGCGGCGCGCAGGGCAGCGGCGCGCTCTTTGATGGCTTTGCCGTTCACAGCGGGCATCCGCGCGGCGGGCGTGCCCTCGCGGGCAGAGTAGGGGAAGACGTGTAGCCACGTGAGCTGGCAGTCGTCCACCAGCTTGAGGGAGTTTGCGAAATGCGCCTCTGTCTCGGTGGGAAAGCCAGCTATGATATCCGCGCCGAAGGTCATCTCGGGGCGCAGCTTGAGGGCCTCTTCGGTGAAGCGGATCGCGTCGTCGCGCAGGTGCCGCCGCTTCATGCGCTTGAGGATCAGGTCGTCGCCGTGCTGAAGGCTGAGGTGCAGATGGGGCATCAGGCGCGGCTCTGTGGCGATGGCTTGCATGAGGTTGTCATCGGCCTCGATACTGTCGATCGACGAGATCCGCAGGCGGGGCAAATCGGGCACGAGCTTGAGGATACGCATGACCAAATCGCCAAAGCGCGGGGCGGCGGGCAAATCAGCGCCCCAACTGGTGAGATCAACCCCAGTGAGGACAACCTCGTTGAAGCCGCGCCCGACGAGGCGCTTGATCTGTTCAACCACAACGCCCGCTGGCACGGAGCGAGAGTTGCCACGGCCATAAGGAATGATGCAGAAGGTGCAGCGATGATCGCAGCCGTTCTGGACCTGCACATAGGCGCGCGAGCGGGTGCCGAAGCCGTCGATCATATGGCCGGCTGTCTCTGTGACCGACATGATGTCGTTGACGATGACTTTTTCTGTCTCGCCGATGAGGTCAGGCGCGAGGCTCTGCCATGTGTCGGGCTGCATCTTTTCATGGTTGCCGACAACGCGGGTGACTTCGGCCATGGCAGCGAATGTCTCAGGCTCGGTCTGCGCGGCGCAGCCTGTCACAATAATGGGCGCGTCAGGATTTTCGCGGGCGAGCTTGCGGATCTCTTTTTTGGCTTTGCGCACGGCCTCGGCTGTGACGGCGCAGGTGTTGATCACCTGCACATTGCGCAGGCCTGCGGCTGTGGCCAGCTCGCGCATGGCCTCGCTCTCATAGGCGTTGAGACGGCAGCCGAGTGTTGTGAACTTGGGCGCGCTCATGTCAGACGCCACTGCCCGTCAAAGACATGGGCGCTTGGCCCCGTCATCCAGACGCCATCCTCGCGCCAGTCAATAAAGAGCGTGCCGCCGTCCAGATCAACGCGCGCCTTGCGCCCGCTGAGAAGGCCACGTCGCGCAGCGGCCACAACCGTGGCGCAGGAAGATGTGCCCGAGGCCTCTGTCAGCCCTGCGCCGCGCTCCCAGACGCGCATTCTGATGTGATCAGGGCCGACAAGGCTGGCCCATTGGACATTGGTGCGCGCGGGAAAGAGCGGGTGATGCTCATAGGTTGGGCCAAGCTCTGTGACGGCGACAGCCTCGGCATCCTCGACAAAGAAGGTGCAATGGGGGTTGCCCATGCCGGTCGCCGTGGGGGCGCCTTCTATCGGCAAGGCCAGCGTGTCGACGGCTTTGGCGAGGGGGATCTCGTCCCACTCCAAAAGCGGCGCGCCCATGTTGACCGAGGTGAGGCCCTCGCCTGCGTCAAGCGCGTAAAGATCGCCGCGCTCGGTTGTGATGTGCAGCTTGGTCTGACCCGTCTCGGCAAGAATATGATGTGCAATGCAGCGGGTGGCATTGCCACAGGCGCCAGCGGTGGAGCCGTCGGAGTTCCAGAACGTCAGATGCAAATCGCCTGTGGGAGAATCGCTCAGCTCTGCGAGCTGGTCGAATCCGACCCCGCGGTGTCTGTCGCCCATGGCCTTTGCGAGCGCAGAATCGACACGCAAACCGCGCCCGCGCGAGTCGATTATGACAAAATCATTGCCCAGCCCGTGCATTTTCATGAAGGGAATATGTGTCTCGCGCGTGTTCATAGGGCGCATATACGCCGCCGCTGCAATATAATCCAGCATCAGCCTCACTTTCCGCGATTTTCGGGGTTGACCGCCCCCCTCTCTCTTTCTAGATAGGCCGCCTAGTGGGCCGTTAGCTCAGTTGGTAGAGCAACTGACTTTTAATCAGTAGGTCGATGGTTCGAACCCATCACGGCTCACCACTTTATCACGATAAAGTAACGACTTAGGCGCCTTCGGGCGCCTTTGTTGTTTCTAACGGAAAGTTATAAACTGTTATAAACACCGGTTGAGAGGTTTGGGCGCAGATTCGAGAACACATCTGAGTGCATCTTCATATGCGCTGGTTCCTTTTGAGTAACTGCTTACAACTCAACAAAATGCTAAA
>NZ_CBFHPP010000044.1:0-8784 GCF_965657785.1 Lentibacter sp. | reverse complement strand
CGCAGAGAATATGATTCTGGGCGAGGGGCGCGGCTTTGAAGTGTCACAGGGGCGGCTTGGACCAGGGCGGATACACCATTGTATGCGCGCGATCGGGCAGGCGGAGGCCGCGCTCGAGCTGATGTGCCGCCGCAGCTTGCAGCGCGAGGCCTTTGGCAAGCAGATCGCCCATCTGGGCGCGAATTATGACATCATTGCCAATGCGCGTATGGAGATCGAGCAGGCGCGCCTCTTGTGTCTCAAGACCGCTTGGATGATGGATCAGGGCGATATGAAAGCGGCGGCACCGTGGATTCACCAGATCAAGGTTGTTGCGCCGCTTATGTCTTTGAAAGTCATTGACGAGGCTGTGCAAATGTTCGGGGCGCAAGGCATTTCACAAGATACGCCTTTGGCCGCAATGTGGAAGAACGTTCGCACGCTGCGGCTTGCAGACGGGCCTGACGCTGTGCATCGCCGCCAAGTGGCGCGGGTTGAGCTGCGCAAGTATACGCAGGAACGGATCTGATCTGCTTATAAAAAAGGGCGCCCGCGGAGGGCGCCCGAAGTTTAGAGCAGTGAAGGATCGTAAGGGGTAATGGGTAAAAAGAGAACGCGTTACAAACCTTATGCGCCAGCCGCACGGGCGCTGGGGCGGTAGGAAATATCTTCGGAGGCTTCAAAACGCCCGCCGCCGAGTTTGCGGATTTTGCCGGCGCGCAGAAGCTGGCCGAACGAGCGCAGGCGATCTTCGCGGGAGGTATCCGCATGGTTTGTAGCGCTCAATTTCGACATCAGCTCTGGCCGTGAGAAAGCATCTTGTCCTTGAACGAAGGCCATATAGGAGGCTGCGGCTTCCAGCACTTCGCTCAAATTTTGCGCGCCAACACTTTGCACATAATCGGCGAAATCGGCGGCGCCGTTTGACGCTTTGGACTGGATCAGGCTTTCTGTTGCTTTGATACGGCGCGGACGCACAGGGCCTTCTTGCTTTGGGGTGTCAATGCGTTGCTCTGCCACCAGTTTGAGGGGCGCGGCGCGGCGTGGATCGGGGCGGGCTTTGCCTTGTGCGGCGACGGGGCGGCGCGGTCGTACGGCTGTTTCCAGATCGTCGCGGTAGACTTCTGTATCACGCCCGTCTGCGCCAAGATCGCCGCCTATGTTGCGCTCGGCTTCCGTGGCTTGCACAGCGGCACGCAGATGGGCGATCGCATTGCGGCGGCCACGGCCTTCGTCTTCGTCAAGTTTGGTATTGGTTTCTTCAAGAATGCGACCCATTTGATCATCGGTCGCTGTTTCAACGAGACGGGCACTGCGCACGGCGCGCATCGTTGAGGCAACGGTTTGATGGGTTGCTGCGTCTTGATCGGAAAACAGATTTCCAGTGGTGTCTTCACCAGTGGTTTCGCCTGTGATTTCACTTAAGTCTTCACGAAGCGCAGCATCGTCTTCGTCGTCTTCGTAATAGCTGTCGTCGTCAAAATCCACCTCATCGTAGCTGTCATAGTCCTCATCATCATAATCATCATCGACAGTTTGAAGCGTTTGGCTGGCGCTGTCTTGTGCCGCTTCGGCTTCGACAGCGGCCAACTCTCGCATGAGATCGGCTTCGTCTTCATCCGAGAGGGATGAGGGAATATCGGGGCGAGAGGGAGCCTCTTCCTCTTCGAGGGCGCCTGCGGCCAGCGCGGCATCAAAATCGACTTTTTTCATTTTGATCACACGTGCGCGGAGCGGGTCTGGCGCTTCGGTGTCGGCGTGTGGTGCGGGGTGTGCCCCATTTTGCTCTGGGGAGGGCGCGCTTGTGCTGTCTTTTGCGCTGAGTTGATCCAGGAGAGCGCTGATGTCGTCCTCGTCCTCGTTCTCGACGTCAAGTTGTGGGTCTTCAAGCGCATCATCAGCGGCGAGGGCCGCTGCAATATCTGCTTGAGCGTGGCTTAAAATATCCTCGGAGGCGGCTTCCTCTTCTGAAAGGAAGTCGTCAGCGTGCTCGTCTTCCGAATAGCCGTCATCGGCATCATGTTTGCTGACAACATCACGGATGCGTTGAAGCTTGGCCGCAACACTGTTTGGGTCCTGAGCGGGTTTGGGCGCATCAGAGACAGCTTCCACACGGGCTTCCACACGGGGCGCGGGAATGGGCGCGGGCTCTGGTAGCCTGTCTTCGGCCTCATAGGAGGCCTGGCTTTCGGCCACGAGGGCAGACAGACTGGCAATTGACGTTTCTGGCCTCGGGTCTGGCTGGGCGTTTGACTGTGGTTCTGGGGGCATCTCGTTTGTGGCCGCCTCTTCGGTGGGGGCGGCTTCGGGAGCAGGGGGGAGTGCTTCGGATTTCGCTTCGGGCATCACTGTCTCGGACGCTTGAGTTGTCGTCTCGGCCTCTTGGTTTGGTTCATTTGTGGTCGCTTCGGGCGCTTGGGCGGCTGGTTTTGGTGCGTTCGGAAGCAAGCTTGCGGGATCTGCGCGCAGAACAAAGGTATTGTCATCGCGATGCGCTTCGACGCGGCGCGAGATTTCACGCTCGGCGATACGGGCCAGCATTTCAGCATCAGGGCTGGGCGGCTCTGCGCCAAAGTAGCGGTCATCGGCGGCAAGATCGCGAAAATACTCGGCAATGGCCTTCATTGTCCCGAAAGAATCGTCAAATCCCTCCAATGTGCACGAAAATGTGCCATAGGAGACGGTGAGGATCTTGTTCGTGTTAACCATGTTCTTGCTCGCCACGTAATTCTGTAATTGTCATAGTTAATGACCGCGCACGGCGTCGAAAGCAGACCGAATCTAAGATTTTAAGCGTATCATTTTGTGTCAATATTGTGATGTGTTTCCTGCAAAAGGGTAAAAATCGGATGAAAACGGCTATTGTTCACGATCAGGAACCAGTTTTGCTGGTTGGCGGCGGAAAGAAGCGCAAAGCGGGGCTAGAAGCCGCGCGCGGGTTCTATCGGCGTGTGATTGCTGCAGACAGCGGGGCTGATTGGCTGATGGCGCAGGGGCATGAGCCTGACATGGTGATCGGAGACCTTGATTCTATTTCGCCTGAGTCGTTGGGCCGTCTTTGGCCAGATCGGGCGCATCGAGTGGCGGAGCAAAACAGCACCGATTTTGTGAAATGTCTCACGCGAATAGAGGCTCCGCTTGTGCTTGGAGTCGGGTTTCTCGGCGGACGGATTGATCACGAGCTGGCGGCGTTTCATGCTTTGGCGGCCTACCCCGAGCGGCGCTGTATTTTGATTGGCGGCGAGGATATCGCCTTTTTGGCGCCGCCTGTGATGCGGCTTGAGCTGCTGGTAGGCACACGTGTTTCGCTGTTTCCCTTGGGCCCTGTGCGGTCGCAGTCAGAGGGGCTGCGCTGGCCTGTGGATGAGGTCTCGTTTGACCCTTTGAGCCGGATCGGCACCTCCAATGAAGCGTTGGGGCCTGTTGACTTGAGCGTGAATGGGCCCGCGATGTTGGTTATTCTGCCGCGGTCGGAATTGACAGCTGCTGTGGCGCAGCTTTTGCAGAGCGCCGCCGTTTGGCCTCCTCAAAGAGCATTGTAAAGAGGCCGGCAGCGATTGTGAGGCTCATGCCGAAGGCGGCCAAAGTGTTTGGCAATTCCGAGAAAATGACGAGGCCAATGAGCGCGGCAATCGGGATTTCGACATATTGTATGGGGCTGACTGTGGCGGAGGGCGCATGACGCAGGGACCATGTTATCAAAAGATGCGCCAAGGTGCCGAGTGCGCCGACCGAGAGCAGCAGCCTCCATTCGTGGCTGTTTGGAAGCCCCCATGTCATTTCGGCAATGTCTGCTGCGCTGCCGAGGACAAAGACCGGGAGCAAGAGCACTGTGGCCATGAGGCCTGAGACGAATTGTAACCCGATCGGGTCTGTTTCGGCGGCGATGTGGCGGGTGATGAGCATGAAGCCAGAGAACAGCACGGCGACGAAGAGGGGCAAAAAGGCATACCAGCCCACAGCGGTGAAGCTTGGCTGGATTACAAAGAGGGTGCCTGTGAAGCCTACAAGACAGGCCAGGAGGCGGGCGGCGCCGACCGTTTCGTTGAGCAGGATGTGGCCAAGCAGAAGATTGAGAAACGGCAGCACAAACACGATGGCTATGGCGTCGGCCAGCGGCATATGGCGCAGGGCCGTAAACATGAGGCCGATGCCTGCCATATGAAGCAGGGTACGCAGAGCACAGAACCCAAGCGCACGGCGCGACAGTCGCCACGGGCGCAGCGACAGGGCGATGAACGGTGCGAGAAGGAGCACCTGAGCGCCAAAGCGGATAAAGAGCATAGGCCCCAAGGCTACAGTTTGGCCTATGAGTTTTGCCACAGCATCACCGAGAGGGGCGATGAGGCAGAAACCGAGCATCAACATGATACCAAGAAGAGGTTTGTCTTCAGACATGGAAAAAAGGCTAAAGCGCATAACCTGATCTGGCAACTTAAAGTTGATTGACTGGCTAAACGAGCGATCAGCCGCTGCTCTGTGAACGAAAGGCGGGAGAGCCATAACAGACCTTGAGGGCCGCTCGGGTCTATCTAGGGGGCGTGGGGCAAGCCAGCTTGTAAGGCCTGCTTCTGTTCGGACTGGCGCTCGCGGGCAAAGACGTAGAGGCCCGCGCTGACGATGACGGCGATGCCGAGGAACGTGAGGGCATCAGGGATATCGCTAAAGACAAAATAGCCAAGGGCCGTTGCGGCGACGATCTCGAGGTATTGCAGCGGCGCTATGGTGGCGGCGGGGGCAAACTTGAGTGCGAGGCTGATGAAGAGATGCGAGATGGTCGAGACAATACCGACGCCGAGGAGCGTATAGACGGCGAGGCCATGGGGCATTGCGGGGTCAAGGGCTGCGTGGCCTGTGCCATCATATATAAAGAGCAGCGGCAGGATGAGCACCGATGCGGCAATAGCCGTGTAGGCTTGCAGCGTGATCGGGCTGAGGCGGCGGGCCATGGAGCGGGTCATGACCATGTAAAGCGCAAAGCAGAGGGCTGTGCCCAGAGGGTAGAGCGCAACGACGCCAAGCTCTGAAAAGCTCGGCTGGATCACGAGGAGTGCGCCGCCAAAGCCGACCGCACAGGCCATGATGCGGCGCAGACCGACAGCTTCGCCCAGAAAGAGCGCGCCGAGCAGCGTCAGGATAAAGGGTTCGACAAAAAAGATTGCGATGGCGTTGGCCAGAGGCATTTCGCGCACGGCGGCAAAGAAGAGGCCTGTGGCGGCCATAATGAGAAAGCCGCGCACCAGATGCAGGCCGACTTCTGGAAGGCGCGGGCGGTGGGCGATGCGCAGGTAAAAGGCGATGGGCAGGAGCAGCAAGACTTGTATGCCAAAGCGGAAGCCGAGGATTTCCATGACGGGGATATAATCGGGCGTGGCTTTGGCGAAGGCGTCCATGATCGGGGCGACAAGGGCGAAGGCAACCATGAAGGCGATGCCGAGGGTGGTGCGGTCTTGCATAAGAGGTCCTGTTTTGATCACGGGTTAAAGGCTTGGGGCTGCTGGTCTGGCTCAAAAGCGACGCCAGACCACGAGGCGCCTGTTTTCAGCAGTTGGGGACGTTGACGGCGAGGCCGCCAAGGGAGGTCTCTTTATATTTTTCGCTCATGTCGAGGCCCGTTTGGCGCATGGTTTCGATGCAGGCGTCGAGCGGGACGAGGTGTGTTCCATCTCCTCGCAGCGCGAGAGAGGCGGCGGACACCGCCTTGATCGCGCCGAGGCCGTTGCGCTCGATACAGGGAACTTGCACGAGGCCTTTGACAGGGTCACAGGTCATGCCCAAGTGGTGCTCGAGCGCAATTTCAGCTGCGTTTTCGACCTGTTCGGGCGTGCCTCCCATGACGGCGCAGAGGCCAGCGGCGGCCATAGCGGCGGCAGAGCCGACCTCGGCCTGACAGCCCGCTTCGGCACCCGAGATGCTTGCGTTGAACTTGACCAGACCGCCGATGGCGGCGGCTGTGAGCAAGAAATCTTCAACGCTGCTTTCAGAGGCGCCTGGCACGTGATCAAGCCAGTAGCGGATTACGGCGGGCATGACGCCAGCCGCGCCATTGGTCGGCGCGGTGACGACTTGACCGCCTGCGGCGTTCTCCTCGTTGACAGCCATGGCGTATGTGCTCATCCAGTCGTTGATGGTGTGGGGCGCGCGTTGGTTCATGCCGCGCTCGGCGATGAGCGCATCGTGGATGCCCTTGGCGCGGCGTTTCACGAAGAGGCCGCCCGGCAGCTCGCCTTCGGTTTCAAGGCCACGGTTGATACAATCGTTCATCACTTGCCAGATGCGGGCTGAGCCTGTGCGCAGATTGTCGTGGCCGCCACGGGCGACTTCATTGGCGCGTTTCATCTCGGCAATATTCTTGCCAGAGGTTTTGCACATCTGGAGCATTTCGGCGGCAGATTTGAACGGGTAAGGGATGGGCGGGCCATCATCATCTGTGGCTTTGCCCTGAGCGTGTTCATCGGCGGTAAGCACAAAGCCGCCGCCAATGGAATAATAAGTCTCAGACAGGATCACATCGCCCTGTGCGTCTGTTGCGTGCAGGACCATGCCGTTGGCGTGGCCGGCGAGGGCCGGGCCGTAATCAAACACAAGATCGTCTTTGGGCGAGAATTTGAGCGCGGGCAGGCCCTCGGGCTGGATGATGTGTGTCTCGCGGATCGCCTCAAGCGTGGCTTCGGCTTGCTCGTGATCATATGTCTCGGGGACAAAGCCTGCGAGGCCAAGGATGGTTGCGCGGTCCGTTGCGTGGCCGACACCTGTAAAGGCGAGGGAGCCGTGAAGGCTGCCTTTGAGGCCTGCGAACTCAAACGGCGAGGCGCGCATTAGCTCCAGAAAGCGCGCAGCGGCGACCATCGGGCCCATGGTGTGCGATGAGGAGGGGCCGATGCCCACTTTGAACATTTCAAAGACTGAGAGAAACATTAGGTGGCCGATCCTTCCGAAGGTGTGGCGTAGCGGGGTGCTGTGAATGGTGTGGGGCCAAGGCCTTCGGCGTTGATAGCCGCCTTCACGCTGGTGCGGCACTCGACTTGAGACGCTAAAGTATACAAATGCGGCGTGTCGGCCAGAGAGAACCAGTGCGCGCCGTCTTTTGGGTAGAGCGCAAGCCAACGTATCAGCGTCACGACATAGAGATCGAGGATGCTGGGTGAGGCGCTCGCGAACCAGCTGTGATGGGCAGAGGCGAGGTTGTCTAGCTTTTGCAAATGTGCGGCGAGGCTCTTTTGCAATCCTAGGCGCAGGGCGGCGTGGTGATCTGCGTCGTCTCCTATGTATTTGGCAGGGTAAAACAGGATGCGCAGCTCGGTGTGGAGCGTGTTGGAAACAAAAAACAGCCATTTGAGGAAGTCACCACGCGCGGCGCTGTCGAGCGCGGGGGCAAGCTTGCCGTGGGTATCGGCCAGCCAGAGGAGAATCGCGCCTGTTTCAAACAGTGCGCCATGGGGTGTTTCGAGCACGGGAATGAGGCCGTTGGGATTGAGCGCAAGATACCCTTCGCTGCGCTGGGCCTTGCTCGCGCGGTCAACCAGCACGGTGTCATAGGGCACGCCGAGCTCTTCCAGCGCGAGGCGGATGATGAGCGAGGCATTATCAGGGGCGTAATGGAGGCGATATATCATGCGCCAAGTTTAGGGCGTGTCAAAAGCGCAGCAGCAGACAAATACGACATTTGGCCACGCGGGCGCGCAAAATTGCAATTTTGCGATCTGTTTTCTTGTAAGAAAACAGGCGCGCCCTCTCGCACCTTTGCTACAAGTTTTCTATAAGCAAGACAGCGGATACAAGCGGGGCTGCCATGAGTGGAGAACTTTCACCGATTGATAAGGCCAAATTCGTCGCAGCCAAGCGCGCGGCGGAGTTTGTCGAAGACGGGATGCGCGTGGGTCTTGGCACTGGGAGCACGGCGGCGTGGCTGGTGCGCTGCTTGGGCGAGATGGTGCGCGAAGACGGCCTCAAGATACGCGGTGTGCCGACAAGCACGCGCACAGCCGAGCTGGCGCGCGATGTAGGCATTGAGGTGATCAGCCTTGACGAAGCCAAGTGGCTTGACCTCACCCTTGACGGCGCGGACGAGTTTGACGGGGAGTTGAACCTCATCAAAGGCGGTGGCGGGGCACTTTTGCAGGAAAAAATCGTGGCGACGGCCAGCGACCAGATGATTGTGATTGCGGACGTTGGCAAGGAAGTCGAGCGGCTTGGGGCGTTTCCTTTGCCGCTTGAAGTCATCCCGTTTGGCTGGCAGACCACCAAGGCGCTCATTGAGGAGACGCTTGTGAGCATGGATGTGCTCGGGCGGACCACTACGCTCAGAATGAACGGCGATGTCCCGTATTTTACGGATGAGGGGAACCATATCCTTGATCTGCACCTCAACCGTATTGGCAATGCACGCCAGCTCGGCTTTGTGATGAACCAGATCCCCGGTGTGGTGGAGAACGGCTTGTTCATTGATATCTGTGACAAGGTTGTGGTGGGTTACGGCGACGGCAAGGTCGAAATCCGCGATATCAACGCGGGGACTGTCGAAACGGACCGTCTCGACTTTTTGGAAGACGACAATTTATTTACAGATTTGATGGACTGAGGAACGCGGCATGAGCTTTGATTATGATCTTTTTGTTATTGGCGGCGGTTCGGGGGGCGTGCGCGCCGCGCGGGTGGCGACGCAGGGCGGCGCAAAAGTGGCTTTGGCGGAAGAGGACCGCTATGGCGGAACCTGTGTGATCCGTGGCTGTGTGCCCAAGAAACTTATGGTCTTTGCCAGCGAGTTTCCCGGCGCGATTTCGGATGCGCAGGCTTACGGTTGGG
>NZ_CBFHPP010000043.1:0-8921 GCF_965657785.1 Lentibacter sp. | reverse complement strand
GCTGCCCTCGACGATGCTATCGCCGATGATAAGAAGTATGGCAACGGCCCTGAGCAAATTGCGCGCTGGGCCCGCTCGCGTGATGGCCGTGAAGTGCTGTCTTGTGCGGGGATTGACCCGAACGAACGCGTTGTAACCGGTTTGATGGACTTTGTGTCCAAAGGGGTTCGCACCTCTGTTGCGCTGTCGCGCGAAGAGAGCGAGCGTCGCAACGCTGCGGCACAGGCCGAAGCGGCCTAAGTCTACCGTTCTATTTTGCAAAATCGGCCCTCCTTTGGGGGCCTTTTTTGTGTCTGACATATGGAAAAGCACCGATGAGCAAAGCAGTGATGATACAGGGCACCGGCTCTGATGTGGGCAAGTCGCTTCTTGTGGCGGGCTTATGCCGCGCGGCGGCCAACCGTGGCCTCAGCGTTGCGCCATTCAAGCCACAGAATATGTCAAACAACGCCGCTGTGACGGCAGACGGCGGCGAGATCGGCCGCGCGCAGGCGCTTCAAGCGCTGGCCTGCCGGATTGCGCCGCACACCGATATGAACCCTGTGCTCTTAAAGCCCGAAAGCGAAACCGGCGCGCAAGTGATTGTGCAGGGCAAGCGCGTCGGCACACAGGCCGCGCGCGACTTTGGCAAGAAAAAGCAGAGCCTGATCGGCCCTGTGCTGGAGAGCTTTGGGCGGCTTAAGGCGCAGTATGATCTGGTGATTGTCGAGGGCGCGGGCAGCCCTGCCGAGATCAATTTGCGCCAAGGGGATATTGCCAATATGGGCTTTGCCGAGGTTGGCAATGTGCCTGTGATTTTGGCGGGGGATATCAACAAAGGCGGGGTGATTGCGCAGATCGTGGGGACGCAGGCTGTTTTGCCGCCCAAAGACGCGGCCCATATCAAAGCGTTTATTATCAACAAGTTTCGCGGCGATGTGCGCCTCTTTGATGACGGGTTGAAGGCGACCGAAGCCTTTACCAACTGGCCTTCTATGGGCGTTGTGCCGTGGTTTTTTGAGGCCTGCCGCCTGCCTGCGGAGGATGCGCCAGAGCTGGGGCTTGGCGGCGACGGCAAGCTCAAGATCGCGGTGCCGCTCTTGTCGCGGATTGCCAACTTTGATGATTTTGATCCGCTGGCCTCCGAACCGGATGTGAGCCTTGTTATGGTGCCGCCCGGGCAGCCCCTCCCCGCAGATGCGACGCTTGTGATCTTGCCGGGGAGCAAATCGACCATCGCGGACCTCGCTTTTTTGCGCGCGCAGGGCTGGGATATTGATATTGCGGCCCATATCCGCCGTGGCGGACATCTCTTGGGCATTTGCGGGGGCTACCAGATGCTGGGGCGCGAGATTGCCGACCCTGAGGGGCTTGAGGGCGCGGTCAGCTCTGTGGCGGGCCTCGGGCTTTTGGATGTGGTCACCGTGATGCGCCCTGAAAAGCGGGTGCAACTGACAGAGGCAGCAGATACGGCGACAGACGCGCCGATCAGCGGCTATGAAATCCACTTGGGCGAGACCACAGGGGCCGATTGCGGGCGCGGCTGGCTCACCGTTGAAGGCGCGGCCCATGGCGCGGCGAGTGCCAACGGGCGGATCAGGGGCTGTTATTTGCACGGGCTGTTCACATCAGACAGCTATCGCGCCGCCTTTTTGCAGAGCTATGACGCCAGTTCAAACCTGAATTATGACGCGGATGTCGACGCGGTTCTGGACGCGCTGGCGGCGCATCTGGAAGAGCATCTCGATATAGATAAAATTTTAGAGATTGCCGCGCAGGCCTAGGGTCAGGACCCTAAGCTATTCAAACTCTTGCGCCATCAGCGCGCGGTGAATCTCGCGGCGCACGAGCTTGCGCACATTGCGGGTGATCCGCTCGCCCAATGCGCCTTGCAGCTCCTGGCGCACGATATCGGCCACCATTTCGCGCAGCGCATCTTCATCAATCAGCGTTTCGTCACCCGCCAGAAAATCATAGGAGTCTTGTGCTGGTTCTTCGGGTGTTGGGGCCGGGTCTATGGGTTGTTCTGAAGACTGTTCTGACGGGGTTTCTGCGATATCTTCGGCCAGATCGCCAGCGTCGTCTTCAACCTCATCAGAGACTTCGGAAAAATATGTCGCCTGTTCAGGCTCAATGGCCTCGCTGTTGTGGTCTTCCCATGGCAGGGCGTCTCCACTGCCAGTGTGACTTTCGCTGCCAGTGTCGCTTTCGTCTTCGTCCCAGGTTTCGTCTTGTGTGGAAACCGCGGCTTCAAGCTGTTCTATGCGCCGCTTCAGGCTCTCGCCAGCTGCCGCTTCTGGCTGTGACGGGGTGATTTTATCGTCTTGGGCATCGGCGAGGGCACTGACCTCTTCAGGGACTGGCGCCGCTTGGGCCTCTGGCTCTTGAGCCTCTTTTGGCTCTGCCTCGGGGGCCGTGTCGGCTTGCGCCGCTTGGTCCTGCGGGTCTTGCGCGGCGGTCTTCTCCTCTTCCTCGGGAGGCAAAGCGAGCGCTTCCGCGATCCGAAGAGACGGCGTCAGAACGAGCTTGTCGAGGCCTGCTTTGGCCCCCGTATTGGCTTCGGGCGCGGGCGCAGGGTCTTGTTGATCCGCAGCGTCATCCGCGAGGGATTGGGCCTGAGGCGAAGAAGTGCTGGCCTTAGACGCGCGTGCATCCGCACCGGCCCCGCCGCTTTCGGACACCAGCCGACGGATTGACGACAACACGTCTTCTATTTCCACGTTCGTGACGGGATCTGACATAACTTTATACCACTCTTGCCTCGCCCCAATAGTAACGCGGGGCCGAGATTCTCACAACAGATATGAACGATTTTACTTTTTACCGAGTGATTTAAGCACTTGATCGAGCTGCTGGCCTTGTTTTGATCTGTTGGTCGGAGCCGCTTTGACAAGATTGTAATAGGCGGCGGGATCATAGCTTGGCACGTTGAGATTGAGCTGCTCTGCCGTGAGAAGCCCCATGGTTGCGAGGAGGAAGTAACCTGCACGCAGCTCGTCGATCTGGGCGGAGAGGAGACTGGCACGGGCGTCCAGAAGCTCTTGTTCGGCATCCAGCACATCCAGCGTGGTGCGCGCGCCAAGAGTTGCTTCTTCGCGCACGCCTCGGAAGGCCACCTCTGCGGCGCTCACTTGCTGGGTGCTGGCGGCGGATGTGGCCCGCGCGACACTTAGCTGTGCCCAAGCATTGCCGACATTCTGCGCGATTTGCAGCTGTGCCACATGAAGATCGGCACGGACCGCATCCCGCTGGGCGCGCGACTTGCGCTCAAGCGCACTGAGGCGGCCACCCTGATAGATCGGCGCAGACGCGGACAGGCCAAAGCTCGCGGTGTCGCTGCCATTGATGGAATTGACAGTGTCCGAAACACCAATGCTGCTGGTGATTTTCAGCTGCGGCCTCTTGGCCGCTTCGGCCACAAGGATACCCGCTTCGGCAGCGCTCACCTGATGCTGAACACGTTTCAGATCGGGGTGGGTGCGCATGGCGAGGGCCTTGGCGCTGTCGAGTGTTTTGGCGGGCGATTTGATCGCTTTGGGCGCGGTCAGGTTTCTGGGCGTATAGCCGACAACCGCGCGGTAGCTTTCAATCCCGCGTGCCAGATCGCCCTCGGCGGCGGCAAGCTGCGCACGGGTGGCCGCGAGGCGGGCCTCTGCAATCGCAACATCTGTACGGGTCACTTCGCCCACTTCGAAACGGTCGCGCGCGGCGCGCAGCTCTTCAGAGATCACGCGCAGGTTGTTCTTGCGCAGACGGACAAACTCTGTGGCGCGGCGCACGTCAAAATAGGCATCCACCGCCGACATCAGCACTTGTTGTTCAACAGAGACCAGAGTTTCGCGCGTCGCCAAGACGGTTTCTTTGGCAATATCAAGGCGCAGACGGTTTGCGCCGCCATCATAGAGCATCAGCTCGGCGGCAAGGCCAACCGTGGTCGAAACGGACTCAGACGTGCCCAATGTTGCACTATCGACATAGGCATAGGAGAACGAGCTGCTCCAGCCAATGATCGGGCGCAAGGCCGACATCGCCACCGCGGCATCCTCATCAGCCGCGCGCAGGACGGCACGGTTTTTCTCAATCAGGCCGCTGTTTTTGTAAGCGCCGACAAGAGCATCCGCGAGGGTCTCGGCTTGGGCTTGATCTGTCGGGGCCGCAAGGCCCGCCACGAAGGCCAAGGCCACACCCGTTCCACGCAACGCATTTTTCAGTAGTCCAAGCCGCATCAGGCGCACTCCAAGTTATTGCTTGATCCGTCACATGACGGCTTAGAGGCTAAAGGCCTCTTCGCGTTCAAAGCCCGCGAGCACGGGCGCACCCGCATTGAAAGCAAACCGCCAGTTCATCTGGCCGTTGACCTTAAGGCCAATACGCACGGTTCCGAGATTTCCGTCGGCAAAAATGGCCGCCATACGGCCACCTTCTTTGAGCTGATCTGTGACCGCTTGGGGCACGACTTCAACCGCGCCTTGCACAGTGATCACATCATAAGGGCCGTGCTGGGGCGCGCCTGCGGCGATTGGCCCCTGCTCCAGAACCGCGTTGACAAGGCCTGTCTCGGCCAAAAGCGCCTCGGCATCAGCGGCCATCGCCTCGTCTTCTTCCACCGCAATCACCGCCTGCGCCATCTGCGCAATCACCGCTGTGGAGTAGCCCATGCCTGCGCCCAGATCGAGGACAAGCTCGTCTGATGTAATATCCAGCGCATCCAGCATCTTGGCCAATGTGCGCGGCTCAAGGAGCACACGGCCTTTGGAAACCACAAGGTTTTCACCAAGATACGCCGCTTCCCGCAGCGCTTGGGGCACGAATTTCTCGCGCTCCACACTCAGCAAAGCTTCGATAATCGGATATTTGGTGACATCGGAAGGACGCACCTGATTATCGACCATCATACGGCGTCTGTCGGCAAAATTTGTCATAAGTGAACCCGTTCGTTCAGAATCTCTGGGGTGGTTCTGACACATTCCCCGCGCCCCTTCAATCCAAAGCCGCACGTCGCCCCTTGCGCGGGGGTGGGGAATGGGGGTTGGGAATCGGCTAATTCGCGTCACGAACCAGAAACGGCAAGTTGGCGGAGTGGTGACACAACGGATTGCAAAGCTGATAGATAAGTTTCACCTAAAATTGAACACAGTTAGCGCGTTGAAACTTATACATAAGTATGGCCTGTTCGTGACTTGCAGCCACCGTGAGTGAAATTGAATGTGCACAGAGCCTAAAGTGAACTTGCGGTTACAGAGAAGCACTGACCATCCTTTACAACAAAGAACTTAGCTCAAATTTTTAAATAAATGTCGACAAGTGAACGACGCTTCAAAAGCATAACACGTTAATAGGCATCCTTCGACTTTGCTTCATTGCAGCGTCCACATAAAAGTAATATCAAAGCCCCGATTGTATCCAGTAATTCATCAGTGAGCAGTAATCAGTGACACAGGACGTTGACGACGAAATCGACCTTAAAGAGTTAGCGTTAAGCCTCTGGGCAGGGAAGTCTTTGATGGTGGCTTGTATGCTGTTTGCAACAGTGTTTGCTGTGGGATACGCGCTCATTAAAAAGCCAGAATACACCTCAACTGCGGTATTTGAGATAACTCAGGCTAATAATCGCCCCTCACTGCCCTCTGAATTTTCCGGGCTGGCGGCCTTGGCCGGCGTTAATGCTAGCTCCAACTCCAAAGGGCTTTTTGACCGCTTGGTTGGCCGTGATTTTGTTCTCAGGTTGGACCAAGAGGTAGACCTATTAGGTGATGAGTATTTCAACCCGGTGGAAACGTCCGAGCCAACGCTGAGCGCCAAAGCCATAAAAGCTATCAAGCAGCTGCTCCAACCCAATGCCAATGAGCAAGCGCCAATAAGTGCTGATGCTTATGTGGACGTGGTTAAAACATACCGAGACAACGTCAAGGTGAGCGAGACCTCAAATGGGTCAATAGAAGTTGTCGTGACCCATGAAGATCCTGAGCGCTCGGCAACAATCGCAAATGCTATCGTGAAGCGTGCCATTGAGGAAACTCAATCAGAACGGCTTTCAGAACAGCGCAAACAACTGGGCTATTTGTCAGGCGAACTTGCGAAAGCGCTCACAAACATGGAGGCAACAAAACGGGCGGTGGCTAATTTTGCACTCGCAAATAGCCTGCAAGCCTCTGGTGAGTTTGCCCAAAGATCCGAGTTGATGGCAAGTTTGCGGGAAGATCTCGAAAGAACGCTGGAAATGGCTTATGGCGTGGCCGAGGTGACGGAATTGCTCGAAAAGGCAGGCACGCCCACGCAGGAAGACTTTGCCCTCCTGAGGGCGCAAGTTTCAGTGGTAGATGATGTTGATTTTCGTCGGCTGCTCGGCATCCCTGAGGCGCTCAATGCATGGGAATTTCCATCCAAGACAAGGCTGGATGCATTTGCCAACACTCTAGATGACCGGCTCTCACGCATTAAGCGCTCTATAAATGAGTTAAGCCAAGAAGCGGAAGAATTTGCGGAGTCGACCGAGCAGCTGTCGACGCTGCGGCGGGAAGCGGCCATTGCAGAAGCGACGTATAATGTCTTGATGGAGCAGGTGAAAATCCAGTCTGTAACGGCCGGGTATCAATCAGAACCAGCGAAACTATACCAGTCAGCAGTGGCCCCTTCAGTGCCCTCCGCTCCCAAGAAGTCACTGATTGTCGCCCTCGGCCTTGTGCTTGGCGGCTTTGTTGGCGCGGCAATCACCCTTGCGTTAAATGCGAGCAGCGGCGTGATTTATTCTTCGCACACGATCGCCCAAGCGCTCGGCTTCCCACCGAGCAAAAAGATGCCGTTCTCAACAAGGGTAAAGGGCACACTTCAAAATACATTGGCGAAAATGTCCCGTTTACCCCTAATGGATCTAGGGGAAGCCTCGTTAACGATTTCAAAATATCCCAACCGACCCATCATCGTAGCCGCAACCGGATCCGATATTGACGGTTTGCCGTTTTCAGTATGGCTGGCTAATTTTGTTCACAAATCACGGCAACGGACCCAGCCTAACGCTAAGCCAGTGGGCGTGCTTCTTGTAGGCGGCGCAATTCCGAAGGGCTTAACGCTGGAGCCAACATCTGACCCCTCGCTCCTCTCAGGGTCAGTGGAGAATATAACATTCTTCACCCCCTCGGCAGACATATCCCCGACAGAAATATTCGGGGAAGCCGGGCTCAAAAAATTATTGAAAAATGCCGATAGTTTCGAACATTCTGGCCTAATCATTGTCACCTCTGCAGAGTATTCAGCCATTGCACTGAGTGCACTGTCTGATGCCAATGCGATCTGTCTGGCCGTGACGAAACCCGGCAAGTCAGAACGCGATATTATTGCTAAGACGTCAAAGCATTCTAACTGGACGGCAAATATATGTTTGGAAAAATCATGAAACTCACCAACATCTTTTTTGCGTCTTCGTTGGTCTTCATGGTGAGCTGCGCAGAAATCCTGGAAGAGCCTCGACTCAACAGTGACGTTGACCGAAACCTTCAGGAAGATCTTGATGCAAAGCTGGTGCCTCTCACAACCAGCGTCGTAGAGAGTCTCAACAAGCAGCCCTTCGACTTGCTCCTGACACGAAAAAATTCGCTCAATGAAAATCAAAATCTTTCTGCGTCTTCTATCGGCACGTCCCTTCCTAAAACCACATCGCCCATCCCCTACCAAATAGGGATCGGCGATGTTCTGTCCCTCACTCGGTTTATCACCAGACAGGGCGTCACAGACGATGTGGCGCGAGACAGCATGGTTACAAGCACGACGCGCGTCACCGCTGATGGCAATATCCTGTTTATTGAAACTGGCCTCCTGAAACTTGAAGGCAAGAGTATTGCCCAAGCGCGCAGTGAAGTTTCTAACGCTCTGATCAGAAACGGAATTGACCCTCGCTTCCAATTGGAAGTGAGCGGGTTTAATTCTCAAAAAGTCGGGTTGATCATCTCCAAGACGGCCGGCACCGGCGCGGGCGTGAATGTTGCGGTAACAGAGTCCGAGCAAGGCACAGCCCTTTATACGATCACAGAGCGACCCTTAACGCTGAAAGAGTTACTGATTAGGGCTGGCTTTGAAATTGATGATAGTTTGCTTCAAATAGCGACGCTACAAAGATCAAAGCGGTCCTACAGGATCCCTATTCCACATATTTTCTCAAACACGGCTCCCGATTATTACCTCACTGGCGGCGATATAGTTAAATTGGAAAATATAAACTATCGCCCACAATTCGCATATATGATGGGGGGCGGATCAAAGCCACAAACGTTACTGCTCAATCCACAAACCAGAACCGTTTTGGCGGAAGCTTTATTCGCTGAAGGTGGATTGCTTTCCTCAGCAGCAGCTCGAAAATGGGAAGTTTATATGCTCCGCGGCCAAGATCCTATTAACGTCTACCATCTAGACGCGACCGACCCGACACGTTTGAGCCTTGCTACCAAAGTGGAACTGAGACCAAACGACATTGTATTCGGCTCAACCAAGCCGATTTACGACTTCAAAACATTGCTGGGCTTACTGATGCCATTAAGATCCTTGAGCGACACTGCTTCCGAATAATTAACCGCACTCGCACGCGACACATTCACAGCTCAGATTAATCACACATCGGACCCACAACAGCACGACACCGCTTGCACATCTTTCCATCATTGTGTAACACGCAGCATCACTTAAGGCGGGTTGGTAGAGTGGTTATGCAGCGGATTGCAAATCCGTGTACACCGGTTCGATTCCGGTACCCGCCTCCATTTAAATTCAAGATCTTAGGGCATTGCACCGTGGCAGCTTATTGATCAAATTCCGATCCACTGCCTTGAGCCTCCCCCTTTGAATTGGTCCGTCCCTATAGTTAGGAAAACGGAGAATCGAAGATGGGAATTACGAGACCGAAGCCTGAAGAGATTGTTGTTAAGCTGAGGCAAGTTGAGGTGCTGACAGGC
>NZ_CBFHPP010000042.1:0-9124 GCF_965657785.1 Lentibacter sp. | reverse complement strand
TATTTATGTTCCGGGGTGCCCTCCGACGGCGGAAGCGCTTCTTTACGGGATCATGCAGCTGGCGCGTAAAATCCGCCGCACAGGAACGATTGCGCGTTAAGCGCAGGCGAGAGGAATAAATTTATGAGCGAAGAGCTGCGAGAGCTGGGCGCGTTTATCGAGGCCAAACGGCCCGAGTGTGTGCTGGGTTGGGATGTGAGCTTTGGCGAGCTGAGCCTTGATGTGGCCCCTGCGAATATCGCGGGGCTTGTCGAGTTTTTGAAGGCCGACAACGCTTGCAAGTTTTCGACCTTGGTTGACCTGACGGCTGTAGACTATCCCGAGCGCCCGAAGCGCTTTGAGGTTGTTTATCATTTCCTCAGTATGTTTCAGAATCACCGTATTCGCCTCAAGATGGCGATCCGTGAGGATGAGATCGTGCCGTCGATCACCGAAGTTCACCCAAGCGCGAACTGGTTTGAGCGGGAAGTCTTTGATATGTTTGGTATTCTCTTCAGCGGCCACCCTGATTTGCGCCGTATTTTGACGGACTATGGCTTTCGCGGCTATCCGCTGCGCAAGGATTTTCCGACAACGGGCTATGTCGAGCTGCGCTATGACGAGGCGCAAAAGCGCGTTGTCTATGAGCCTGTGAAGCTGGTTCAGGAATACCGGCAGTTTGACTTTATGAGCCCGTGGGAGGGCGCGAATTACATCCTTCCAGGTGATGAAAAAGGCGAGGGCGCGAAATGATGGATGGCACGAGCTTTGACGACGCCCAGACGGGCGAGCAGAAAATTCGCAACTTCAACCTGAACTTCGGCCCGCAGCACCCTGCGGCGCACGGCGTTTTGCGGCTTGTGCTTGAGCTTGACGGCGAGATTGTGGAGCGGTGCGACCCGCATATCGGCCTGCTGCATCGTGGCACGGAAAAGCTCATGGAGAGCCGCACCTACCTTCAGAATCTGCCATATTTTGACCGTCTTGATTATGTCGGCACGATGAACCAGGAACACGCTTGGTGTCTTGCGATCGAAAAGCTGACAGGTGTGGAAGTGCCGCGCCGTGCGAGCCTTATTCGCGTGCTGTATTGCGAGATCGGCCGTATTTTGAACCACTTGCTCAACGTGACAACGCAAGCGCTTGACGTGGGCGCCCTTACGCCGCCTGTTTGGGGCTTTGAAGAGCGCGAAAAGCTGATGGTGTTTTATGAGCGGGCCTGTGGCGCGCGGCTTCACGCGGCGTATTTCCGCCCCGGCGGTGTGCATCAAGACCTGCCGCCTGATCTGATTGACGATATCGAAGAGTGGGCCATCGGCTTTCCGAAGTTTCTGGAAGACCTTGGTGGGCTGCTCACAGAGAACCGTATTTTCAAGCAGCGTAATGTCGAGATCGGTGTGATCACCGAGCAGGACGTTCTGGATTGGGCAATGTCGGGCGTAATGGCGCGCTCGGTTGGTATGGCGTGGGATTTGCGCCGCGCGCAGCCCTATGAATGCTATGATGAGTTCGAGTTCCAGATCCCTGTGGGCAAGAACGGCGACTGCTATGACCGTTACCTGATGCGCATGGAAGAAATGCGCCAGTCTGCACACATCATGATCCAGGCCTGCCACAAGCTGCGCGCGCCTGAGGGGCAGGGCGACATTCTGGCCCGTGGCAAGCTGACGCCGCCCAAGCGCGCCGAGATGAAGACCTCGATGGAAGCTCTGATCCATCACTTCAAGCTTTACACCGAGGGCTTTCACGTGCCTGAGGGCGAGACTTATGTCTGTGTCGAAGCGCCTAAGGGCGAGTTTGGCGTTTATCTTGTGTCTGATGGCACGAACAAGCCTTACCGCAGCAAAATCCGCGCGCCGGGGTATCTGCATTTGCAGGCCATGGACCATATTGCGCGCGGCTATCAGCTTGCCGATGTTGCTGCGATCATCGGGACTATGGATGTTGTGTTTGGGGAGATCGACAGGTGAGCCTGTCGGTTGTTAAGCTACTAAAGAAAGAGAAGAACTGATGCTTCGTCGTCTTTATCATGATCAGCCAGAGAGCTTTGCTTTCACGCCTGCAAACCAAGAGTGGGCCGAGGCGCAGATCACAAAATACCCCGAAGGCCGTCAAGCAAGCGCGGTCATTCCGCTTTTGTGGCGCGCACAGGAGCAAGAGGGCTGGGTGACCCGTCCGATCATTGAGACGGTCGCCAATATGCTTGGCATGGCGCAGATCCGCGTGCTTGAAGTGGCCTCGTTTTACTTTATGTTCCAGCTCCAACCTGTTGGCTCTGTTGCACATATTCAGGTTTGTGGGACGCTGTCCTGCATGATTTGTGGCGCGGAAGACTTGATTGCCGTTTGCAAAGACAAGATCGCGGCCAAGCCACATCAGCTTTCAGAGGATGGGCGTTTTTCTTGGGAAGAGGTCGAATGTTTGGGCGCGTGCTCCAACGCTCCGATGGCTCAAATCGGCAAAGATTATTACGAAGACCTCACGGCTGAGGGCTTTGGCAAAATCCTTGACGAGCTGGCGGCAGGGCGCGTGCCTGTTCCTGGCCCGCAAAACGGGCGCTATGCGGCTGAGCCTTTGTCTGGCCTGACATCGCTGACCGAGTATGACAGCGGTAAAACGCAATATAACGCCAGTGCTCAGCTGGCTGTGGACCTTGGCGAGACTGTGAAGCGGATTGACGGAACCGAAGTTCCGATCTTGACGCCATGGCTTGACCGCTCGGACAAATCGGGTGGGACCGCGAAGGCCAAGTCCAAGGCGGCTCCTAAAAAACCGACAACGGCAAAGGCCGCTGCGCCGAAGGGCGTGAAGAGCGAAGTGAAGCCGACGTCACCCAAGTCTAAGCCTGCGGCGCCAGAGGCTGTTGTGGCTGAGAAAAAACCGCGCACTATGACGGCGCCACGCAAAGCGGGGGCGGATGATCTGAAATTGATCAGTGGTGTTGGCCCCAAGCTCGAGCAAACACTAAATGACCTCGGTTTCTGGCATTTTGACCAGATCGAGAAATGGACAGATGACGAGATTGCATGGGTGGACAGCCGCCTGAGATTTAAGGGTCGTATCACGCGGGATGACTGGATGGCGCAAGCTCGCATTCTTGCGGCGGGTGGCGAGACAGAATTTTCGAAGAAAAACAAAAAATAAAAGTGAAATGCCGCATGGTTTCGGCAAGGGGGAAGTGAAATGAAACATACGTCAGGTTTAGGGTTTTGTGGTTGGGTGTGCTGGCTGCTTGGTTTGGTTGCGGGTATTTTTGCCTACGCGCTAAGCCACAGCGCCGTTGGCCCCTTTGCCGCGTTGTTGGTGGGCCTGGCGGTCGGGATTTTTGCTGGGCTAGTCCTCAGCGCGCTCTTCTGTAAGAGCGGTGCAAAAGATACGGTAGCTGATGTCGCCCCCTCAAGCGCGCCTACTGCCGCAAGCGCTGGCAATGCTGCTTCAACGGCAGCCAAGACGGATGACGGGACAGCAGCAGCGACAGCAGCGGACGAAAAACGCAAGGCAGAAGCCAAGCACACTCCAAAAGCTGCGCAGGAGAGTAAGGCGAATGCCAAAGCAGCACCGAAGTCTGCACCGAAAGCAAAGACTGTGAAGGCTGCTGCCAAGCCAAAGGCTGCCGCGAAAGCCGGCACAGCAAAGGCAAGCACCACGACGAAGGCGGCCGTCAAACCGGCTGCGAAGGCTACGGCAAAAGCGAAGTCCAGCAAGACAGCCCCTGCGAAGGCGGCAACGGCCCCAAAAGCAGCTGCAAAAACCGCAGCCAAAACAACGCCTGCGGCCAAGGCGAAGGCCGCTCCAAAGGCCGCGTCAGCCAAAGCGACTGCAACGCCTGCGGGCGAGAAGAAACCACGCAGCATGAAAGCGCCGCGCAAGTCGGGGGCGGATGACCTCAAGTTGATCAGCGGCGTTGGCCCCAAGCTCGAGCAGACACTCAACGAGCTTGGCTTCTGGCATTATGACCAGATCGAGAAATGGGGCAAAGCCGAGATTGAATGGGTCGACAGTCGCCTTCGTTTTAAAGGCCGTATCGAACGCGACGATTGGATGGCGCAAGCCAAGATCCTTGCGGCGGGTGGTGAGACAGAGTTTTCGAAGAAAAAGAAGAAAGCTTGATAGGATATGGCTATGAGCAGTGAGCAGGACCAAAAGCAGGCACGGGCGGGGCGGGTGGTTTCACTTGTGATCGCTGGCGCAATGGTTTTGTGGCTTGCTGCTCAGTGGCTTGGGCCTCAGGTGGGGCTCGCGGGGCGCTATGCGCTCCTGATAGATTTTGCGGCGATTGGCGCGCTCGTATGGGCGCTGGTTGTCACGTTGCAGCTCTGGCGCAAGCGCCAGGACAAAGAGGGTTAAGGCATATGCTCAAAGATCAGGACCGTATCTTTACCAATATTTACGGAATGCACGAGCGCACTTTACGCGGCGCGCAGGCACGTGGGCATTGGGACGGGACCGACAAGCTCATCGGCAAGGGCCGTGACTGGATCATCGACGAGATGAAAGCCAGCGGCTTGCGCGGGCGTGGCGGTGCGGGCTTCCCGACGGGGCTTAAGTGGAGCTTTATGCCCAAAGAGAGTGATGGGCGGCCATCTTATCTGGTTGTGAATGCGGATGAATCCGAGCCAGGAACCTGTAAGGACCGCGAGATCATGCGCCATGATCCGCATACGCTGATTGAGGGCTGCCTGATCGCAAGTTTTGCGATGCAAGCACACGCCTGCTACATCTATATTCGCGGTGAATACATCCGCGAGAAAGAAGCGCTTCAGGCGGCGATTGATGAGGCCTATGACGCGGGCCTTGTTGGCAAGAATGCGGCAGGTAGCGGCTGGGATTTTGACATCTATCTGCACCACGGCGCTGGCGCTTATATTTGTGGTGAGGAAACAGCCCTTCTTGAAAGCCTTGAAGGCAAGAAGGGGATGCCACGGATGAAGCCGCCGTTCCCTGCAGGGGCGGGTCTTTATGGCTGCCCAACCACTGTGAACAACGTTGAGAGCATTGCTGTTGTGCCAACCATCCTGCGGCGCGGTGCGAGCTGGTTTGCAGGCTTTGGCCGCCAGAACAACGCTGGCACAAAGCTGTTTGCGATCTCTGGTCATGTGAACACGCCCTGTGTTGTCGAAGAAGAGATGAGCATCAGCTTTGAAGAACTGATTGAGAAGCATTGCGGCGGGATCCGTGGCGGCTGGGGCAACCTTAAGGCTGTGATCCCCGGTGGCTCCTCTGTGCCCTGTGTGCGCGGGGAGCACATGAAAGACGCGATAATGGATTTTGATTACCTGCGGGGTGAGCTTGGCTCGGGCCTTGGCACTGCGGCTGTGATCGTGATGGATCAAAGCACTGATATTATTAAGGCAATCTGGCGTCTGGCGAAATTCTACAAACACGAAAGCTGCGGGCAGTGCACCCCTTGTCGCGAAGGCACAGGCTGGATGATGCGTGTTATGGAGCGTCTGGTGCAGGGCAATGCAGACCCTGAAGAAATCGATATGCTTTGGGATGTAACCAAGCAGGTAGAAGGCCACACGATCTGCGCGCTTGGCGATGCGGCGGCTTGGCCCATTCAGGGGCTGATCCGCAACTTCCGCGACGAGATTGAAGACCGTATCAAAGCCCAAGCTTCGGGCAAGACACTGGCGGCGGAGTAAGAGATTTCATGACGAACGCCGTGCACATGACAACCCTGCCAAGCAGCCCTGTTCAGGTCGCTCTGGGAGCGTGTTTGCGTATGGCGGCTAGGGGCGGTTGTTTGATCTGGCCTCGGGGGGCCGTTGGTCTGACTGAGGCTCAGGGCAGAGGGATCAGGATATGACCATGCAAAAAAGAGCCTCACTGCTTGGCCTCTCTCTCTTGGTTGTGATGTCGGTTGCTGGCTGTGAGCGGGCAAAAGGCACGGTGGGTGCGCAGAGCTATGCCTATGAGGGCGCCGTTTTCAAAGGCAAACTTAACCGCGACCGCGACGATCGGTCGAAGTTTTCTGTCTCGGTGCGGGGCGCAAGCCGCGGTGTGGCAGGCGCCTTGGAGGCCGCGCGCATTGAGGCCAACCGCTATTGCATTGAACAATATGGCAACACAGCGATCCTTTGGGAAGGGCAGGGCCCTGACACGGAGCTTGAGGGCGTGACGCTTTCAGATGGCGGGATGCTTTCACTGAGCGGGCGGTGCAGCGGATGGTAAGTTATGCTCTCCATAAGGCGCGGCACGCTGCCCCGAGCGGCGCGGCGTTTGGCTGTTATTGCATATCAGACGCTGGCGTCACCTCTTCTGTAGAGAGAAAGCGCAGAGTCTCTGCGCCTCTGGCCCTGCAGAAAAGGAATGCGCATATGAAAGTGTTGAATAGTGTTGTGGTGACTGCGGTTATGGCAGGTGGCCTTCTGGGAGGAACGATGGCCGCTGCGAAGCCAAACTTGCGCGATGTCCGCGAGATTGACGACCAGATGCTGAATGTCGGACTTGCGCTGATCATTTCAAAAGAATGCGACAGTATCAGCGAGCGCAAGCTCAAGGGCCTGTCTTTTCTCTGGGATCTGAAAAAGCGCGCCAATGCCCTCGGGTATAGTGACGACGAGATTAACGCCTATCGCAAGAGCGATGCCGAGAAGGCACGGCTTAGAGCGGCAGGCGAAGACTATGTGAAATCAAAAGGGTTGAACCCGAAAGATGCTGCTGATTTGTGCAAGCTTGGCTACGCCGAGATTGAAAATGGCAGCACGATCGGAAGCCTGCTGAGAGCGAAGTGAGACGACATGAGCGATTTACGCAAAATCATCATTGATGAAAAAGAGGTAGAAGTTGACGGCGCGATGACGCTGATTCAAGCCTGTGAAGAAGCCGGCGTTGAAGTGCCGCGTTTTTGCTATCACGAGCGCCTCAGCATTGCGGGCAACTGCCGTATGTGCCTTGTGGAAGTTGTTGGTGGTCCACCCAAGCCTGCAGCGTCTTGCGCGATGCAAGTGCGTGACTTGCGCCCCGGCCCTGAGGGACAGCCGCCTGTTGTGAAAACAAATTCGCCGATGGTGAAGAAAGCGCGTGAAGGCGTGATGGAATTCTTGTTGATCAACCATCCGCTGGATTGCCCGATTTGCGACCAAGGCGGCGAATGCGACCTGCAGGATCAGGCCATGGCCTATGGCGTTGATTTCTCACGCTTCCGCGAGCCAAAGCGTGCCTCGGACGATCTGGACCTTGGCCCGCTGGTTGAAACTCACATGACCCGCTGCATTTCGTGCACGCGCTGTGTGCGCTTTACCACCGAGGTCGCTGGGATCACCCAGATGGGCCAGACGGGCCGCGGCGAAGACAGCGAAATCACCGCCTATTTGGGCGAGACGCTCGACAGCAACTTGCAGGGCAATATTATTGATCTCTGCCCTGTGGGCGCGCTTGTGAGCAAGCCTTATGCCTTCACCGCGCGGCCTTGGGAACTCACCAAGACCGAAACGATTGATGTGATGGATGCGCTTGGCTCCTCTATTCGGGTCGATACAAAGGGCCGCGAAGTGATGCGGATCGTGCCGCGTAACCATGACGGCGTGAACGAAGAGTGGATTTCTGACAAAACCCGTTTTGTCTGGGACGGTCTGCGCCGCCAGCGTCTGGACACGTCTTACATTCGCGAAAACGGCAAGCTGCGCGCCGCAAGCTGGGGCGAGGCCTTGAGCCTTGCGGGCGAAAAGATCAAAGGCGCCAGCAAAGTCGCTGGTCTTGTGGGCGATCTCGTTTCTGTGGAAGCCGCCTTTGCGCTGAAGCAGCTTGTTGAAGGGCTGGGCGGAAGCGTCGAATGCCGCACCGATGGGGCAAAGCTGCCAGCGGGCAACCGCTCGGGCTATGTGGGCACGGCCAGCATTGAAGACATTGACACCGCGCAGATGATCCAACTGATTGGAACAAACCCGCGCGAGGAAGCGCCTGTGCTTAACGCGCGCATTCGCCGTGCCTGGGCGCGGGGAGCGGACGTGGGGCTGATCGGCCAAGCCGTTGATCTGACCTATGAATATTCACATATGGGCGACGACCGCGCAGCACTTGAAAAGGCGCTTGGCGGAACCTTCAAAGAGGTTCTTGAGGTCGAGAGTCTTGTGATTGTTGGCCAAGGCGCGATCCGTGAAGCCGACGGCGCGGCGGTTCTGGCCGCTGCGATGCAGCTTGCGGAGGCAACAGGATCAAAACTTCTGGTGCTGCACACAGCCGCGAGCCGTGTGGGGGCGATGGATATCAACGCCGTTACCGAAGGCGGCCTTGCGGCGGCGACCGAGGGCGCAGATGTGATCTACAACCTCGGGTCTGACGAGGTTGACATTCAGGCAGGGGCGTTTGTGATCTATCAAGGCAGCCATGGCGACCGTGGCGCACATCGTGCTGATGTGATTTTGCCAGGGGCTGCCTACACGGAAGAGCAGGGCTTGTTTGTGAATACGGAAGGCCGCGCACAGCTCGCGTTGCGTGCTGGCTTTGCACCTGGTGAGGCGAAGGAAAACTGGGCCATTCTGCGAGCGCTTTCGGCAGAAGCCGGGGCGACACAGCCTTGGGACAGTCTTGCACAGCTGCGTCAGGCGCTTGTTGCAGAGGTTCCGCATCTGGCGCAGATTGATGAGGTTCCTGAGAACGCATGGACATCTGAAGCGCCGGGCAAACTTGGCACTGCGAGCTTCAAAAATGCGATTTCAGATTTCTACCTGACCAACCCGATTGCACGCGCCTCCGAGCTTATGGCGGAATTGAGTGCGGGCGTAAAAGCGCGTGGCGCACAGAAAGTGGCCGCCGAGTGACGCCTCTGGCGCGCATAACTCTGAGCGCGGCCTCTTTGGCCGTGCTGGGCGCTTACGAGGAGACATCCCGCGAGGTTGTGAGCCGTGCTGCGCCTGAAGATACGAGGCCTGCACTCAGCTATAAAGGCATTGAGACCCGTCTTTTGGATGGCGATCTCGTGCAATTTGTGGTGGCGATAGAGGGTGAGGCGCAGCCTGACGATGTGCGCCGTTATACAGAATGTGCGGCTGCGCAGTATTCGCTGATCCGTGGATACGGATTTGCGCGCCATCTGCGCACAAATGTTGAGATTAAGGGTGGTCAGTGGCGCGGAGATGCGGTTTACACCATCTCGGCAGCGCTGCCACGCGGTTTGAAAACGATTGATGCTGAAGTCATC
>NZ_CBFHPP010000041.1:0-9791 GCF_965657785.1 Lentibacter sp. | reverse complement strand
AAATATCCCGGGGGAGTTTGAGGGGGCTGGCCCCCTCATGAACAACCCCCTCATGAACGGTGCGAGTTTGAGGGGGCTGGCCCCCTCATCAACAGCCCCCTTATCAACAGTGCGAGTTTGAGGGGGCTGGCCCCCTCAACGGGTCGTATTTTCGCAAAGCGAAAATGCGACCCTTCAAAAGATGCCCTCACAGCCCCTCTTCACACGCCCCAAAGCCCCGAAGGACCGCACGCCCCGTTATCTTAATTTCCGTTAACACATCCCCCCTCAAGGCGGTGCACGCCCGGTGCACGCAAAGTGCACACTTGTCACCCCCCTAGAATCAGCTGTTTTTTGCCCCGTTAACCTTGCGCACCGCAGCTGTCACAGTCAGTTAACACTTGACTCAGACCTCCAATCTACTTAACACGTTAACAAGAAGAGAGGAGCCCGCCCGAATGCCGCATTTTTCCATAGAATATTCGGCCAATCTGGAGGCGCTCGTGGAGATGCCCGCGCTGCTTGAAACGCTCCGCGTGGCCGCGCTTGAAACGGGCCTTTTTCCCCTCGCAGGCCTGCGCATCCGTGCCTTTCGCGCTGATCATGTGAGCATCGCCGATGGCAATCCGGCCCACGCCTTCCTTGATCTGTCGATCCGCCTGCGCGAAGGCCGCCCCCAGACGGCCAAAGAAGCCGCAACCGCCCATATTTTCAAGGCTTTGGAGGGCTTCCTTGCGCCCGCCATGGCCACCCATCCGATCGCGCTCTCCTTGGAGATGCGCGACATTGATGCCAGCCTGTCGCCCAAAGCAGGCAGCATCCGCGACCACCTGAAGAAAGAGATCACATGAGCGATTTAAGCGCCAATATCACCAAAGCAGAGGCCTATCTCGCCCGCTTCAAAGAGGGCGGCGTGATGAACCGGATCGGCGGAAAATCCGTTCCCGCACGCTCGGGCGAAACCTTTGAAAACCATTCCCCCGTGGATGAAGCCTTTCTCTGTCATGTCGCCAGATCAGGCGCTGAGGATATCGACGCCGCCGCGCGTGCCGCCCATGCCGCCTTCGCCGCATGGCGCGATATGCCCGCCGCTAAGCGCAAGAAAATACTCCATAAAATCGCCGACGGGATCGAGGCTCGCGCCGAAGAAATCGCCTTTGCCGAGTGTCTTGATACGGGCCAGCCGCTCAGGTTTATGTCAAAAGCCGCCCTGCGCGGGGCTGAGAACTTCCGCTTCTTTGCCGACCGTGCCCCTGCGGCGCGCGACGGTCAGTCCCTGCCCTCGCCCACGCTGATGAATGTGACAACCCGCGTGCCGATCGGCCCTGTTGGCGTGATCACGCCTTGGAACACGCCGTTCATGCTCTCGACATGGAAAATCGCCCCCGCGCTGGCTGCGGGTTGCACGGTGGTGCACAAACCCGCCGAATTCAGCCCCGTGACCGCCAGCATCCTCTGTGAAATCGCTCATGACGCAGGCTTGCCTGATGGGGTTTGGAACCTCGTGAACGGTTTTGGCGAAGACGCTGGAAAGGCGCTCACCGAGCACAAACTGATCCGCGCCATCGCCTTTGTCGGCGAGAGCAAAACAGGCTCCATGATCATGCGCCAAGGCTCCGAATCGCTCAAGCGCGTGCACTTCGAACTGGGCGGTAAGAATCCGGTCATTGTTTTCGACGATGCTGATCAGGACCGCGCCCTCGACGCCGCCATCTTCATGATCTACTCCCTCAACGGCGAACGCTGCACATCCTCCTCCCGTCTGCTCTTGCAAAAGAGCATTGCGGGCGGGTTTATCGACAAACTCGTGGCCCGCGTAAACAACATTAAGGTAGGCCATCCTCTTGATTTAAATACAGAAATTGGTCCACTCATCCATAAGGTTCATTTCGATAAGGTCTGTTCCTACTTTGACATCGCCCAAAAAGACGGCGCCACAATCGCCGCTGGCGGCAAAGCCCCTCAAGGCAAGGGCCATTACGTGCGCCCGACCCTCTTCACAGACGCCACCCCTGATATGCGCATCGCTCAGGAGGAGATTTTCGGCCCCGTTCTGACGACCCTGACATTTGAAACCGAAGACGAAGCCCTCGAAATCGCCAATGGCGTCGACTACGGCCTCACAGGCTATGTCTGGACCCAAGACATCACCCGCGCCATGCGCTTCACAGACAAGCTCGAAGCTGGCATGATCTGGGTAAACAGCGAAAATGTCCGCCACCTGCCCACGCCCTTTGGCGGCGTCAAAGCCTCAGGCATTGGCCGCGACGGCGGCGACTGGAGCTTTGAGTTCTACATGGAACAAAAGCATATCGGCTTTGCCATCGGAGAGCATAAAATCCCCCGCCTCGGCGCTTGAGACCCTAGACACACCGGAGACATACCATGCCCGTTCCAGCCCCAAATCTTTACCCTGATTTCAACACGATACGCCTGTCTCATACCTGTCTGAACGTCAAAGATCTCGGCGTATCAAAGAGCTTTTACACCGAAATCCTCGGCTTTCAGATCACCGATGAAAGCGATACCCACGTCTACTTGCGCGCCATGGAAGAGCGCGGGCATCACTGCATCATCCTCCAGAAATCAGACCAGCCCGGAACCGTCGAGGTGATGGGCTTCAAGACATTTGATGAAGATGATCTGGACAAAGCAGAGGCGTTTTTCAAATCAAAAGGCCGCCCCACCTCATGGGTGAAACGCCCCTATCAAGGGCGCACCCTGTTGACTTCGGACAACATAGGCATTCCGCTCGAATTCTACCACAAAATGGACCGCCTCCCCCCCATTCACCAAAAATATGCCCTCTATGGCGGGGTCAAGCCCTTGCGGATTGATCACTTCAACTGCTTCTCCCCCGATGTCGACGCCTCTGTCGCCTTCTACAGCGCCTTCGGTTTTCGCGTCACCGAATACACAGAGGATGAAGAGAGCAAAAAGCTCTGGGCCGCGTGGATGCACCGCAAAGGCGGCGTCCATGACATGGCCTTCACCAACGGCACAGGCCCCAGAATGCACCATGTTGCCTTCTGGGTGCCAACCCCGCTCAATATCATTGATCTCCTCGATTTGATGGCCACCACAGGCTATGTCAAAAACATCGAGCGTGGCCCTGGGCGTCACGGCATTTCCAATGCCTTCTTCCTCTATATCCTTGATCCTGACGGCCACCGGATCGAGATTTATTGCTCCGATTATCAAACGGTCGACCCAGACCTCGAGCCAATCAAATGGGATCTGAAAGACCCGCAGCGCCAGACCCTCTGGGGCGCAGCCGCCCCCCGCAGCTGGTTTGAGCACGGGAGCGAATTTGTCGACGTTAAGACACAAGAAAGCGCGCTCGCCGCAAGCCCGATCATCGCCCCATAACAGGACCAGCCTCATGAAATTCGCAACCGTCAATACCTCGGAAGGCCAGCTCTACGGAGCCGTGTGCGAGGCGGGGTTTACCGCTCTCTCACCCGCCTTCCCCCAATGGCAGACCCTGCGCAATGTGATAGAAGCCGCAGGCTTGCCCACGCTTGCCCAAGCCGCCGAAACCCGCGCCGTGACCCATCCAAACGATAGCTTCACTTACGCGATCCCCGTGCCGAACCCTGAGAAAATAATCTGCGTTGGCGTCAACTTCCCCGACCGCAATGCCGAGTATAAAGACGGTCAGGACGCCCCGCCCAATATGTCACTTTTCCCGCGTTTTGCGCGCAGCTTTACAGGCCACGGAGAGGCGCTCTTGCGCCCTCCCGAAACGCCCCAGCTTGACTATGAAGGCGAGATCGCCATCATCATCGGCAAGGGCGGAAGACGCATTTCACAAGTTAATGCGTTTGATCACATTGCCGCTATAACCCTCTGTAATGAAGGCACTTTACGCGATTGGGTGCGCCACGCAAAATTCAACGTCACCCAAGGCAAAAACTGGGACAGCTCGGGCGCAATCGGCCCGTGGCTTGTTCCATTCGAGCGGGCAGACCAGCTTGATGACATCCGCCTGACAACCCATGTGAACGGCGCATTGCGTCAAGACGACCGCACCTCTCGGATGCTCTTTCCGATCCGCCGCCAGATTGAATATATCTCGACATTTACCACACTCGTGGCAGGCGACATCATCATCACAGGAACCCCCACAGGCGCGGGCGCGCGCTTTGACCCACCGCGCTTTCTTGTTCCAGGCGATGAAATCATCGTCGCCGCAGAAGGCATTGGCGCGCTGCGCAACACAGTGAGAGACGAATGACCCCCGAAGACATAAAATCTGCCGCCAAAGCTCTGTTTGAGGCCGAAAAATCGGGCGTTCAGACGGGGCTGCTCTCTGTGGCCTACCCCAGCATCACAATGGATGATGCCTACGCCATTCAGGCCGAATTTGTGGCGCTCAAGCAGGCCAGCGGCCCCAAACCGATCGGTTGGAAAATTGGGCTCACCTCGCGCGCCATGCAAATGGCGCTGGGGATCGACATTCCCGACAGTGGCGTTTTGCTTGAGGACATGGCTTTTGCCAACGGCGCGCAAATCCCCAAGGGGCGCTTTATCCAGCCCCGTATCGAGGCCGAGATTGCCTTTGTGATGAAAGCCCCCCTCAAGGGCCGTGTAACGCGCGAAGAGGTCATCGCGGCGACCGACTATGTCGCCCCAAGTATCGAAATTCTCGACACGCGGATCCTGCGCCGCGACCCTGCCACAGGCCAGAGCCGCAAGATATTTGATACGATTTCGGACAATGCCGCCAACGCGGGTATCGTGTTGGGCGAGGGCCGCTTTGATCCTGCTTCCGATCTGCGCTGGATCGGGGCCATCGTTTCTGCCAACGGGCAGGTCGAAGAGACAGGCCTTGGCGCAGGCGTGCTCAATGACCCTGTGCAAGGGATCGTCTGGCTTGCCGCGCGCATGGAGCTTTATGGCCAAAGCATTGAAGCAGGTCAGGTCATCCTTTCAGGCAGTTTCATCCGCCCGCTCGAATGCCCCGCCGAGACCTTGATCGAGGCTGATTTTGGCCCATGGGGCGTGGTCAGCTGCCACTTTGAATAAAGCGCTTGGCAATATCGCCAGACATATAGCTGATCCGCCCGCCCGCAATTGTCGCGGCCATGCGGCGGCTCTCGGCCTCTACAATCATGAGATCGGCGCGCAGCCCCGCGCGCAGCGTGCCGCGATCCTTGAGGCCCAAGAGCCGCGCCGGCCCGCTTGAGACCAAAGCCCAAGCGCTGGCCAGATCACACAGCCCCGCTTCCTGAACAAAAAAGGCCGCGCGCCGCAATGAGGGGTAGTGATAATCAGACGCCAGCGCATCACAGAGCCCCATAGCGATCATATCCACAGCACTCACATTGCCGTTGTGACTGCCCCCGCGCACCACATTGGGCGCGCCCAGAATAACCCCGGTGCCAAGCCCATGCGCCGCTTCCCCCGCCTCCAGCGTCTCGGGAAATTCCGCCAGCGTCACGCCCATATCCCGCCAAGACAGACAGTCTTCACGGCTGCGGTCGTCGTGGCTTCCAAGCGTCACGCCCTGCACGCGCAACCGCGCAGATAGCCCGCGCAAAGCTTCAGGCACACGCCCGCGCTCTTCATACATCTTTTGTAAAAGTTTGTGCAGCGTCTCGGGGCTACGGCGGCTCTTCAGAGCCATCCCGTTCAACCGCCGCGGCACCAACCCCTTAGCCAGCCGCTCATGCGGGACATGATCGTTAAAGACCACATATTCGACACCATACTTGGCCACCAGCGCTTCAAAGCGGGGGTAGTCGTCCAACATATGGGTCTCAAATCGCAATTGTTTGCGCAAATCCGTCACAGTGTCCTGCGCGGTCAGTGCCAGAGCCTCCAGAAACTGGCTCGCAAAATCAGGCCCGCGATAGCCCCCCTCCCAGCTGAAAAACTGCGCCATGACGGCCGTGGTCACACCGTTGGCCGCAAGCTCGGCCTCGGCGGCCCGCAAGCCTGCTCCAAGGTCTTTCATGGCCCCGCGACGCATCGCCAGATGCCGCTCAAAGCCGTCACCGTGAATATCAACCAGCCCGGGCAGCACAAGATAGCCCGCAAGGTTCACATCGCGCCCGCCGCTCTCGCAGATCAGACCATCAGCAAAAGACAGCGGCCCCCGCGTCAGCCCTTCAGGGCCAAGCACCTCGGCCCCGACAAATCGTAGTGCAAGCTCACTCATCGGATGTTTCGTCTCCCAAGACCATATCAAGCATTCTCAGCTCGTGGTCGAATTTACCATTGCGCAAAAATGCCAGAACCTGCGCAACAACCAGCGGGTTGTTCATCAAAAAAGTATGGGTCACAGGCAGGGTAATATGGTCTGCCATCCCCGTTACTTTTGTCGAGGCCACCGAGACTTTGCCATCGTCATCGCCCTTGAGCAAAACCGAAAACGCAGGGCTGAGCGAGCGGTTGCCCGCAATCACACCCAACTCAAAATCCACATCCGGCAAATGCGCCGCAACGCCCTCTGCGCCGGTGCCCAGTTGCTTACCTGCAGGCCCGTTAAACCAGCCAAACACCTCCCAATCGCCAAACTCGTCGACAATTTCGGAGCCTTGATTGGGCGGCGCCAACATGACCACACGGCCAAGATTTGCAGGCTTTAGCCCCGCGAACCAGTAGCGCAGCAAAATCCCGCCCATAGAATGCGTGACATAGTGCACCCGCGTGTCGCCACAGGCCTGCGTGGCCTCGGGCAAGACCGCAGTTGCCAGCGAAGCTATGGTCTCTTTCGTTGACGGATAATCAGGCCGCACAACCTGATAGCCCTGCTCTTTGAGCACTTCTTCCAAGAGATAAAGCGACGTGTCACTGCGCGCGAGACCGTGCAGCAAGACAACACACTCAGCCCGCAGCAGCGCAGGCAAGCAGCAAATGAGAAAGGCCAAGGCATATCGCATGGGCCCCAGATAGCCATTCTGCCAGCACGATGAAAGAGACAAAGACGCAGCTGACCTGATCAGATGGGCGTTCTGCGCGGCCGGTATAACGAAAGCAACACCCCGCCCAAAACCAGACCCGTCGCGACGCCAAACCGCCAGCTTACTGCCTCACCGATCAGAAGCATTCCGCCTGCCAAAGCAAGGATAGGCACTGTGAGCTGTGCCACAGCAGCCATGCTTGCGGGCAGATGTGGCAAGACCCGATACCAAAGCGCATAGCCAAGCCCCGAGGTCACAGCCCCCGAGAGCACAGCCAGACCTGCGCCCATCACGCTCATACCATCCCAAAACAACACAGCAGGCAACACCGCCAAAGGTGCCGCCCAGACAAAATTGCGCGCGGTGGTTGCAAGCGGATCGCTGGCCCTTGCCCCGACAAGAGAATAAACGCCCCACCCAAGCGCCGCCAAAAGCATAAGCGCCGCGCCGCCCAAATCGACAGGGAGCCTCCCGCTTGGCCACATCAGAAAAACAAGCCCGCCAAAGGCAAGGCAGCCGCCCGCCCAGCGCAGCGGCGGAACATCCTCGCCCCGCAACACCCCGCCGGCAAACATTGTGATTTGCACACCACCAAACAGGATCAACGCGCCCAAGCCCGCATCAAGGCTTACGTAAGCAAAGGAAAACCCAAGCACATAAGCCAGAAGCGCCAATGGCCCGACAACACTCGTGGCCCTTCCCGTGAGCCGCCAGACCGCGTGCCCACGGATCTGCACCAGAGCCGCGAGGACAATCGCCCCCGAAAGCAGCCGTATGGCCGCAAAGCTCGCTGGCCCCGCCTCGCCTTCAACAAGCGCCAAACGGTTGATCACCGAGTTCGCAGAAAAGGCCAACATGGTGAGCGCAACAAGAAGGAACAATCGCATCGCCTAAAGCCCGTCAAAGGCTTTGGGATAGACCAGCTCTACCGCAGGCGCGCCGTCATGCCCCGCCAGCAGAGTGAAGTCTTTGGGATAGGGCGTTACAAGGTTGGCTGCCTTTGTGGCCGAAAATCCTGCCCGCTCATAAAACGCAGGCGGCCCCAGCACCACAACAGGCTTTTGCGCCCCCTCGGCCCAAGCGACAAGCTGGCCGATCATTCTCTTGCCATGGTTCATACCCTGCCAATCAGGCCGTATCGCCACAGGTGCAAGACAGAGCCAGCCCTGCGGCGCCACCATTTTGGAGAGGGCATAATAGCCGATAACCGCCTCGCCGAGCGGCAAAACCATCTCACCAACCATAGCCCCCGCATGGCGCAACTTCGCGACAAGCTCGGCCTCATCAGAGCCACCAAACGCTGCGCGCAGCAGCGCATCAACCTGCGCGGCCTCTTCAGGCTTCATCGGACGCAGGAAAGACGGAAAAATTGGTGTGTTCATGTGAGGAGCCTAACGGATTGTCTCGATAAGAAAAGAGGCGCCCCGCTTGGAGCGCCTCTCTTATTTTTGCAGCTTACCCTCTGGGCATCTTTGCGACGCAAAAAGCCTGTCGGGAAGACAGAATTCGCTCAGCGAATTCGTCTTACATCATGCCGCCCATGCCGCCCATGTCGGGCATACCGCCGCCTGCTGGCGCGCCGTCTTTTGACGGCTTGTCAGCAACCATGGCTTCTGTTGTGATCAAAAGACCAGCAACCGAAGCGGCGTCTTGCAGAGCTGTGCGCACAACTTTGGCCGGGTCGATAACACCAAACTTGAACATATCGCCATATTCTTCAGTTTGAGCGTTAAAGCCGAACTTGAGGTCGCTGCTTTCGCGGATTTTGCCCGCAACAACCGCACCGTCAACGCCCGCATTCTCAGCGATCTGACGCAGTGGCGCTTCGATGGCTTTGCGCACAATCGAGATACCAACGTCTTGGTCGCTGTTGTCGCCTGAAAGTCCTTCGAGTGTTTTGGCGGCCTGCACAAGTGCAACACCACCACCCACAACGATACCTTCCTGAACAGCCGCGCGTGTGGCGTTCAGAGCATCGTCAACGCGGTCTTTGCGCTCTTTCACTTCCACTTCTGTCATGCCGCCTACGCGGATAACAGCAACACCACCGGCGAGTTTCGCAACACGCTCTTGGAGTTTTTCACGGTCGTAATCAGACGTTGTTTCTTCGATTTGCGTGCGGATCTGGGCCACGCGCGCTTCGATTTCGGCTTTGTTGCCAGCGCCATCAACGATTGTTGTTTCGTCTTTTGTGATCGAGATTTTCTTGGCTGTGCCAAGCATATCCATTGTCACTGACTCAAGCTTCATGCCGAGATCTTCCGAGATCACTTGACCGCCTGTCAGGATCGCAATGTCTTGCAACATGGCTTTGCGGCGATCGCCGAAACCAGGAGCTTTGACAGCAGCGATTTTCAAGCCGCCACGGAGCTTGTTGACGACGAGTGTCGCAAGCGCTTCGCCTTCAACATCCTCTGCGATGATGAGGAGCGGCTTTTGTGACTGGATCACCTGCTCCAGCAGGGGCACCATGGCTTGCAGCGACGAAAGCTTTTTCTCGTGAAGGAGAATGAGGCAGTCTTCGAGTTCTGCAACCATTTTGTCTGGGTTTGTCACAAAGTAAGGTGACAGGTAACCGCGGTCAAACTGCATACCTTCGACAACAACAGTTTCTGTTTCCAGACCCTTGTTCTCTTCAACAGTGATCACGCCTTCATTGCCAACTTTTTGCATCGCATCTGCGATTTGCTGGCCGATTTCGCGCTCGCCGTTGGCTGAGATCGTGCCGACTTGGGCCACTTCATCTGTGCCTGATACGTCACGTGCCGCTGCCTTGATCGCGTCGACAACTTTGCTTGTCGCAAGGTCGATGCCGCGCTTCAGGTCCATCGGGTTCATGCCCGCAGCAACTGATTTCATGCCTTCTTTGACAATGGCTTGCGCCAGAACTGTCGCAGTTGTTGT
>NZ_CBFHPP010000040.1:0-10071 GCF_965657785.1 Lentibacter sp. | reverse complement strand
GCCATTGGACCCGTCTTCCTATTGATTTCCCCCTCACTTTTGGGGCACATCAGAGCCAACACATAAAGGAACACCCCATGAGCCGCATCGACGCCAAATTCGCCAGCCTCAAAACAGAGGGTAAAAAAGCCTTCGTCGCCTATATTATGGCGGGTGATCCAAACGAAGACACCTCGCTTGACGTCATGAAAGGCCTGCCCGCAGCGGGCGTTGATATCATAGAACTCGGTCTGCCCTTCACCGACCCGATGGCCGACGGCCCAACCATCCAGCTCGCAGGCCAGCGCGCGCTCGAGGCAGGCATGACGCTGAAAAAAACCCTCGCCATGGCGACAGAGTTCCGCAAGTCTGACGCCACAACCCCGATTGTCTTGATGGGCTATTACAACCCGATCTACTCCCACGGCGTCGAGACCTTCCTCAAAGACGCCAAGGCCGCAGGTATAGACGGGCTGATCGTGGTCGACCTTCCGCCAGAAGAAGACGTCGAGCTGTGCCTCCCCGCCCAAGCCGCAGGCCTGAACTTCATCCGCCTCGCCACCCCGACAACAGACGACGCCCGCCTGCCCAAGGTGCTTCAGAACACATCGGGTTTTGTCTACTATGTGTCCATCACAGGCATCACAGGCGCCGCCGAAGCACAGGCAGTAGATGTCGCGCCCGAAGTGGCGCGGATCAAATCCAAAACAGATCTGCCCATCATTGTTGGCTTCGGCATCAAAACACCGGCCCAATCAGAGGCCATCGCCAGCGTCGCCGACGGCGCCGTGGTCGGCTCGGCGATCGTGGATCGCATTGCCAAAGGCGATAGCGTTACGGATGTGCTTGGCTTTGTGAAGTCACTGGCCGACGGGGCACACCGCGCCTGAGGCGCAGGCAACGGGCGGCTAGGGCCGCGCCGGCTTGCGCGATAAAAAAGACCCGATCACACGCACAAGCTCTGCGCGCCCGACGGGCTTGGCGATGTGGGCGTCCAGACCTGCGTTCAAATAGTCGTTGACTTGATGGGACATGGCATTTGCCGTGAGCGCCACAATCGGAACCCGCGGCTCCGACCTTTCGCGCGCCTCTTCCCGAATGCGCAGGGCGGCAGCAATCCCGCCCATCACCGGCATATTAATATCCATCAAAATAAAGTCAGGCTGCACCTGCCGCCAGAGTTCGACAGCCTGCGCCCCGTCTTCCGCCTCCAAAACAGTGACCTTATATCGCTTGAGATATTGCGCCACGACCTTGCGATTGACGGCACTGTCATCAACCACAAGGATGGTCCAGCTTTGCGCCCGCAACAGAGCTTCAGCACCGACCAGATCGGCGCATTGCACCCGTGCTTCAGGCGGCTCTGCCCCCTTCAGACGCACCTGAAACTGGGCGACCGTCCCCTTGCCTTCCTCGCCATCAAGCGTAATGGCCCCGCCCATCAAGTGACAAATGCGTCGGGTGATCGTCAGCCCGAGCCCGCTGCCCCCAAAGCGGTGGGCCACTTTCGGGTCAGCTTGGGCAAAGGGTTTAAACAACCTGTCGCGCGCAAAATTACTCAGGCCCAGACCAGTGTCTTCAACCCGCACATCAAGGCAATACACCCCATGGGCCTCCTGCCTGACCCGCGCTTCCAGAAAGATGGTGCCATGGGCCGTAAACTTCAGGGCGTTTGACAACAGATTGGCAAACACCTGCCGCAGCCGGAATTCGTCGCCCAATAGCCAGCAATCACAGCTCTGATCAGCATCAAACATCAGCGTCAGCCCCTTGGACGCCGCGCTCAACCCGTAGTGTTGTTTCAGGCTTTTTAGGACATTGGGCAGATAAAAGGCCGCATAGCTCAGCTCAAGCTGGCCAGCCTCAACCTTGCTCAAATCCAGAATGTCGTTGACCACAGTGCGCAAGACGTAGCCCGCCTCTTTCATCACTTCGAGCAAATCGCGCTGTTCGCTGCTCAAGCGGGTGCTTTCAAGTGCACTCATCATCCCCAAAACACCATGCAACGGCGTGCGGATCTCATGACTCATCGAGGCCAGAAAGCTCGACTTCGCATCGTTGGCCGCCTCCGCCAAAACGCGGGCATAGGCGGCTTCCTCGACCTCGCGGGTGCGCTCCGCAATCCCCAGCTCAAGGTTTTTCGCTTGCTCGGTCAGGCGTTGGTTGGCCTCATAAAGCTCGCGGCTTTTGGCCTCCAGAAGGGTCTCCGCACTCAGCCGTGCGGCGCGCTCGCGCTCATAGCGGCTACGCGCGACAGGGCCATCAGGGGCGTTATGATGCCTGTCAGGCCGCACCGTCAGGCCGCGTCCAGACCAATCGAAAAGACCATATGCGCCCCGTCGTCCCCTGAACGCTGTTGCGGAGTGATGCGACCTGCGGTGCCATAATGCACCAAACAGGCTTCAATCAATCCAAGGCAAAAAAACTCTAAAGGCCGCGCCGATTTATAAATCATGGTCATCTCTGTTTCTGAAACCTGATATGTTTCAAACTTCGGAAGCTCGGCGTCGGGGTATAGCTTTCGCACCTCGACGTGCACTTCGCCCTCGATTGAAGCCAACATATCAAAAGCCGTCTTTTTGTCGGCAAAAAATTCCCCGTAATTTTCCAAAAAATGACTGAACATCCAATGCCCGAATGCCTTTTGCAGGTCTGGCTCGGGCATATCGAGCCGCTTGCTAAAGGCCTCCACAAGGCTGAACAACTCACCACAAGAGTAGCTGCCAATGCCACTATAAGCACCACCGCTCGCAAGCGTCAGCCCGTCAAGGACCTCATCCACAAGGGCTTCGCCCGCATGAGCTTCGGCCATACGCAACAATTCAACAAAAATTACACCCTTCATAAGACCTCCTTGACCACGCCTAACCCTAGGCTCGCAAAGTAAAAGCCGCCTTAAACAGATCTAAATTTGATTGCGGCACCCCTTGGTAATTGGTAACCATTTCATACCAATTTTATCAAAAAGGGGCCCATCATGCCCGTCATCACAAGCATTGACGACCTCAAACGCATCTACGAGCGGCGCACCCCCCGAATGTTCTACGACTATTGCGAAAGCGGCAGCTGGAGTGAGCAGACCTTTCGCGAAAACACCTCCGATTTTGACAAACTCTACCTGCGCCAGCGCGTGGCCATTGACATGGCAGGCCGCAACACCGCCACCCAAATGATCGGGCAAGACGTCTCCATGCCCGTCGCCCTCGCCCCCGTCGGCCTCACGGGGATGCAAAACGCAGACGGCGAAATCAAAGCCGCCCGCGCCGCCGAAAAATTCGGCGTGCCCTTTACCCTGTCGACCATGTCAATCTGCTCGATAGAAGACGTGGCCGAAAACACAGAAAAGCCCTTCTGGATGCAGGTTTACACCCTGACAGATGACGACTTCATGCAACGGCTCTTTGATCGCGCCAAAGCCGCCAAGTGCTCTGCCGCCGTGATCACTGTCGATTTGCAACTGCTCGGCCAGCGCCACAAAGACCTCAAGAACGGCCTCTCCGCCCCGCCCAAACTGACAGTAAAATCTGTCGCCAATATGATGACCAAAGTCCAATGGGGCCTTGGAATGCTCGGCACAAAACGGCGCTTTTTTGGCAATATTGTCGGCCATGCCAAAGGCGTCGAGGACGCCAGCTCGCTCACGACATGGACCTCCGAAGCCTTTGATCAATCGCTCGATTGGGACCGCATCCGCCAGTTCCGCAAGATGTGGGACGGCCCGCTCATTATCAAAGGCATCATGGACGCTCGCGACGCACGCGAAGCGCTCAACGTGGGGGCCGATGCGATCATTGTCTCCAACCACGGCGGCCGCCAGCTTGACGGCGCGCTGTCCTCGATCCGCGCGCTACCCGCCATTATGGACGCTGTCGGAGACAAAATCGAAGTGCATCTCGATAGCGGCATCCGCTCGGGACAAGACGTGCTGAAAGCACGCGCCTTGGGGGCCAAAGGCACTTATATCGGGCGCGCTTTTGTCTACGGCCTCGGCGCTCTGGGCGAAGCCGGCGTCACAAAAGCCCTTGAGATCATTCACAAGGAGCTTGATGTCTCTATGGCGCTCTGTGGCAAGACCGATATCAACGAGGTTGATCGCGATATCCTGATGATCCCGAAAGGCTTTGAGGGCGACTGGCAGGAATAAGGCCCGGGTTTCACGCGCTTCGCGCGCGACCCACTGGGGGCTTTGCCCCCAGACCCCCAGGATACTTGGGGCAAAAAGAAAGGGTATTTTCACATCCGTGATCTAAGCCTAATCTGGTCAGAATATTGTGAAGGGTCGGGTCACGCGTGCAAATCTTTTTCAAACAAAACCTTGCCATGCTGGCTGTGCCCAAAACAGGCACCACCGCGCTTGAGGCGGCCCTGCGGGGCAAGGCGGATATTATGTTCAAAGGCCGCCAGAAGCATATGTCTGCCGCCGCCTTTGACAAGCACTGTGCGCCGTTTTTGCTTCAGGCCTATCAGCTGACCCCCGAACGTATCGCCGTTATGCGCGACCCGCTGGACCATCTGCGCAGCTGGTATAAATACCGCACCCGTGAGGCCTTGCGCGGCAGCCCCAAATCTTCCGCAGGCCTGAGCTTTGAGGCCTATGTGCGCGATGCCCTTGCCGATCCGAGCTTGCCTCATGTCAACGTCGGCACGCAGTTTAAGTTTCTGACCCTCAAAGGCGGCACCCCGCCCCTGCACCATCTCTTTGCCTATGAGCATATGTCCGTGCTTCTCGACTTTCTGAAGGCGCGCTTCGGGCGTCCTGTTGTCCTAAAGGAGGCCAATGCCTCACCCGCGATCAACACCGAGATCAGCCCTGAAACCGAGGCCCGCTTTCGCGCCGCCCGCGCCGAGGATTATGCGCTCTACACCCGCGTTCTGGGCGCAGGCGGCCACTTACAGCTTGAATACAGCTAAAAACCTTGAAGGACGGGGCAAACCCCCTTGCCAATATGGGGGAAGTGGGCTATCGCCCAGCCTTCACGCGGGGATACAGCCTTGGAGGATCCCCGCCCTAACTTATGGAGTATTCAACATGGCTGGACAGATCCCAGATCTTCACGCCGAGGCACGCACGGGGACAGGCAAGGGCGCCGCTCGTCAGGCACGCCGCGACGGCATGGTTCCCGGAATCGTTTATGGTGGCGAGTCCGATCCGCTTCCCATCAACATTCCCTTCAACAAGCTTTTGAAAAAGCTCAAAGAAGGCCGCTTCCTCTCGACCCTTTTTAACCTCAAGGTTGAAGGTCAGGAAGACGTGCGTGTGATCTGCCGTAACGTGCAGCGCGACGTTGTCAAAGACTTGCCAACGCACATAGACTTGCTGCGCCTGCGCCGCACATCACAAATCGCTCTTTTCATCAACGTTGATTTCATCAACGAAGAAGAGGCACCCGGCATCAAAAAAGGCGGCGTTCTCACAGTCGTGCGCCCTGAAGTCGAGCTTGTGGTGACTGCGGGCGATATCCCCGAGAGCATCACAGTCGATCTGGCTGGCCTCGACATTGGCGACATCGTTCACATCTCTGATGTCAAACTGCCCGACGGCGCGAAGCCAACTGTTGAGCGTGACTTCGTCATCGCCAATATCTCCGCCCCCTCAAGCCTGCGCTCAGCTGGCGACGACGAGGAAGCGGCAGAGGCCGAAGGCGAAACAGCCGAATAAGCTGGCACTGCCAACCTATTGGAAAAGCCCGCCAGTCATATGGCGGGTTTTTTCGTTTCACACCCTTCTCAGCGCCAGAAGGGTGCCGCGCGAGGCCACAGGGTCATAGGTCAGACCAGAGCGTGAGAGCATATCCACCATGTGTTTGATCACCTTACCGCTCTCATATTGCTTGGGGTGCAGCTCGATCACCACCTGCTTCACACAGCGGGGCCACTTCGCCTCAAAGAGATATTGCTCCGCCCCCTCGATATCCATGATCACGAAGTTGGGCTTCACATCCGCAAGCAGAGCATCCATCCGAAGCACAGGCACATCCACAACGCCGGCGCCCGCATCCCCTGCTCCCGCAATGCGCGAGGCCCAAAACTGCTTGGCGCAGGCAAAAGCGAGCGTTTCCCCCTCATAGGCCTGCCCCACGACAGCCCCGTGGCGCAGATCAATCGCCGCCACATCATTCAGCGCATAATTGGCTCTGATCGCCTCGATCATATCGGGGTTGGCCTCCACCGAGGTCACATTTTCAGCGCCCACAATCCGCGCCGCCAGCGCGCCGATATAGCCAAGCCCCGCACCCAGCTCGAGAACACGCTGCCCCGCCTTCAGGCGCATCATAACAGCGCGCGCCTCGGAGCCTTCATACTCTCCCGAGGCGAGCTTGCCGCGGATCTTATCTGTCAGTTGTCCTTCAGGGCACATCAGCGCCACACCATTCAGCTCAAACCGCTCCACACACCACACTCCCAGTCACACAGGTTGAATCTTAGGCTCCAGATGCCTAAACCACAATAACAACCAGCGTGAGAAAGGCTCCCATGCAAATCTTCGTCGGCCTCGGCAATCCGGGCGCAAAATACGCCCGCAACCGTCACAACATCGGCTTCATGGCGCTGGATGAAATCGCCAGCGCCCATGGCTTTGGCCCGTGGAAGTTGCGGTTTCAGGGCCTCGTCAGCGAAGGGCGCTTTGGCTCGGATAAAGTCGTGCTGATCAAGCCCGACACCTTTATGAACCTCTCGGGCCAGTCCGTCGGCGAAGCCATGCGCTTTTACAAGCTCACCCCCGATGACATCACCGTCTTTCATGACGAGCTCGACCTCGCCCCCGGCAAATGCCGCGCCAAGCGCGGCGGCGGCCACGCGGGCCACAACGGCTTGCGCTCGATCCATGCCCACATCGGCCCCGAGTATCACCGCATCCGCCTCGGCATCGGCCACCCGGGCCATAAAGACGCTGTGGCGCGCTATGTTCTGGGCGATTTTGCCAAGGTCGAGGCGGGTTGGCTCGATGATCTCTTGCGCGGCATTGCCGATGGCGCGCCCGCCCTCGCCCAAGGCGATACGGGCCGCTTTATGAACGCTGTCGCCCTGCGCGTGCAGCCGCCCCGCGACAGGCCCGCCAAGGCCAAGCCCTCAGAAACACCCCAAGCGACAGAGCAATCACCTGCACCCGACACGCGCAGCGCCATGCAAAAACTCATGGACAAGTTCAAATAGCCCCCCTTGCGGCGCGCCCTGAAGCCCCTTACGCTTTTTCAAAACGGAGGCCCCATGCGCACATTCGGTAAATGGCTCGGCCGCACCCTGCTGGTGCTGATCCTGCTCGCAGGCGCGCTCTTTGCTTGGAAACGCGAGGAAATCGCCCGCGTGATGGCTGTCAATTCGCTCTTTTCGGCCGAGAAGATCGTGCAGAACTTCTCTCACATGGACACCATGTTTCTCGCAACCTCTGTGCCGCGCGGAGAAGCGCCCGTTTCCGCGCTTGTCATAGGACGGCCGATTGAGCTGCCCGAAGCCTATGAGGCTTGGGTGACAGAGCGCGCCGTCACAAGCGCCGTGGTTTTCAAAGACGGCCTCCTGCGCCATGAGGCCTATTATCTCGGCACTGGCCCTGATGACCGCCGCATCTCATGGTCCGTGGGCAAATCCTTCCTCTCTGCCCTCCTCGGCACGCTCTTGGACGACGGCACAATCACCTCCGTTAACGACTCCGTGACGCAATATGCCCCCGCCCTGCTCGGCACGGCCTATGAAAGCGCGAGCCTTGAAGATGTGCTCCAGATGGAAAGCGGTGTGCGCTTCAATGAGGACTACCTCGACTTCTGGTCTGACATCAACAAAATGGGCCGCGTGCTGGCGCTTGGCCAGTCGATGGACAGCTTCGCTACAGGGCTGACAGAGACAAACGCCACCGCTGGCGAGAGCTGGCAATATGTCTCGATCGACACCCATATCCTTGGCATGGTGATCCGCGGCGCAACAGGCCGCCCCATCCCCGAGCTGCTCTCCGAGCGCATCATCGCGCCCCTCGGGCTTGAGCAAGCGCCTTATTATGTGTCTGACGGCCACGGAACGGCCTTCGTGCTTGGCGGCCTCAACCTGACAACACGCGACTACGCCCGCTTTGGTCAAATGATCGCCCAAAACGGCCTCTGGAACGGGGCGCAAATCGTGCCCGCCGCCTGGATCGCACAAAGCACCCGCCCCTCCGCCAAAACACGGAAGGGCAACACCCAATATGGCTATCAATGGTGGATGCCAGCCGATGCGCGTGAAGGCGAATTTTTTGCCCGTGGCATCTACGGGCAGTATATCTACATCAATCAGCCTCTCAGCGTGGTGATCGCGGTCAACTCGGCTGACAGGTCATTTCGCGAAGCAGGTGTGAGCCTGTCCAACATCGCCATGTTCCGTGCCATAGCAGAGGCCACCCAATGACACCTGACGCACCCATAAATGTTCTCGGCGGCGCGCTGGCGCATTGCTCCTCTGATCCGCTCACGGGCTATTTCCGCGACGGCGCCTGCAACACTTGCACGGCCGACACAGGCTCCCATACCGTCTGCGCCGTGATGACAGACGAGTTCCTCGCGTTTTCCAAATACGTGGGCAATGATCTCTCCACCCCGCGCCCCGAATTCGGCTTTGCGGGCCTCAAGGCGGGCGACAGCTGGTGCCTCTGCGCCGCGCGTTTTCTGCAGGCCCATGACGAAGGCTGCGCGCCCAAAGTCTCGCTCGGCGCCACACACGCCCGTGCGCTCGACATCGTGCCGCTGCACGTCTTGAAAGAGCACGCACTGGACTAAAACTCGGCTCGGCTAAGACACGGCTGAATGGTCTCGAATTTGCTACGCAAATCCGACCCGTGAGGGGGCTTTGCCCCCTCACACTCCCCCAGGATATTTTCAGAAAGAAAAAGGAAGCGGAGTGCGGCGTCAGTCCGCCTCGCGGCCTTCGGTATCTGACATATCAAATCCAAGATGCTTGGCGACAGTGTAGATGTCTTTATCGCCACGCCCGCACATATTCATCACAAGGATATGCTCAGGCGGCAGTTTGGGAGCAATCTTCATAACATGCGCCAGCGCGTGAGACGGCTCAAGTGCTGGAATAATGCCCTCCAAAGCACATGAAAGCTGGAACGCTTCCAAGGCTTCTTTGTCGGTGATGCTCACATATTGCGCGCGCTTCGTATCATGCAGCCACGAATGCTCAGGTCCAATCCCCGGATAATCCAACCCGGCAGAGATTGAGAAACCCTCAAGGATTTGCCCGTCATCATCCTGCAAAAGATAGGTGCGGTTGCCATGCAAAACGCCAGGCCGCCCGCCTGTCAGAGAGGCGCAATGCTCCATCTTGGCGTTCACGCCTTTGCCACCGGCCTCAACACCGATGATGTTCACAGACGGGTCGTCCAGAAACGGATAGAACAGGCCCATCGCATTGGAGCCGCCGCCAATCGCCGCAATCAATGTGTCAGGCAAGCGCCCCTCGCCTTCCTGCTCAGCCAGCTGTGTGCGCACTTCCTTGCCAATGATGCTCTGAAAGTCCCGCACCATCGCAGGGTAAGGATGCGGCCCCGCCACTGTGCCAATGCAGTAAAACGTATCACGCACATTCGTGACCCAGTCGCGCAGCGCATCGTTCATCGCATCCTTGAGCGTGCCACGCCCCGAGGTCACAGGGATCACTTCCGCGCCAAGAAGACGCATCCGGAAGACGTTGGGCGCCTGCCGCTCGACATCATGCTTGCCCATATAAACAACGCATTGCAGACCAAACTTCGCACAGACCGTCGCCGTGGCCACGCCATGCTGCCCCGCGCCCGTCTCTGCGATAATCCGCTTCTTGCCCATTCGGCGCGCGAGCAGGATCTGCCCCAAAACGTTGTTGATCTTATGCGCGCCCGTGTGGTTGAGCTCGTCGCGCTTGAGATAAATCTTTGCGCCGCCCAAATGCTCGGTCAGACGCTCCGCATAATAAAGCGGGCTGGGGCGGCCCACATAATGGGCCCAAAGATCGTCCATCTCGGCCCAAAACTCAGGGTCCGTCTTGGCCTTCTCATACTCGGCCTCAAGCCCAAGGATCAGCGGCATCAAAGTCTCGGAGACAAACCGCCCGCCAAAGTCGCCAAAGCGGCCGTTTTCGTCAGGC
>NZ_CBFHPP010000039.1:0-10208 GCF_965657785.1 Lentibacter sp. | reverse complement strand
TCCCCTGCCCGCGCAAACGGCTCGGCAATGTCACATCAAGCCACTCGCTGCGCAGCCGCTCATCCAGCGCCGCATCCTCAAGCCCTGCCTTCTTCGCTGCGAGCGCCGAGTTAATCTCGTCTTTCAGCGCGTTGAGCTTCGGCCCAGCCACCTGCCGCTGCTCGGCCGTCATCTTGCCCAGCTCGCGCATCTGAAGGCTCACTTCGCCTTTTTTGCCAACCGCTTGCAGGCGCAAATCCTCAAGCGTGGCTTCGTCAGACGCAGCCGCAATCGCCGCGATGTATTTGTCTCTTAGATCGTCCATGTCTCATACCTATCTGGCTCGCGTTTGACCTAGCGCGCCCCGCACCTTTTCGCAAGCCAACTGGCACATCTGCACAAATTGACCGCACAGAATACGCTATTCACACTTCGCCTTCCCTGCGCGGGTCTCGTTATGGCGTATCTTGCCTTCTCAGCCTCACGGCGGGGCCGCGCCTTTGCTCGCCATCACGCCCAACTGGCTGACAGGCGCCATCCGTCAGGCCCTGCGCGCCTGAGCCACGCGCCATTAACCATTAAAATTATTTCGCTTCAGCCCAATCCCGCCCGCTTTGCGCCCAAAATTGGCCAATATCTTCCCCTAGGTAAAGGGCCTCACTGACAAACTGGAGGTACCAGCCATGACCAAAGCAACAAAACTTATCGCCGCTGTCACACTCGCTGTGGCCACAACAGCAAGCTTCGCCGAAGCCCAAACACGTCCGTCCACAACCTATCAGGGCCAATGGTATACAACATCCGACGGGTGCTCATACTCGCGCACGCAAGCTCCGGGCTATGCTGTGTCATGGGTTCTGATTCAAAACCCGCATCACATCAACAAGCCAAATGTCGGCGCGCATTGTTCAAGCACGCTATAAACTTTAAATCAGTCATGCACCACCGCACGCTGCATTAGGTTAATTTCGCTTAACCCTTTTTGTGTCAGGCGGTGCACGCATGGTGCACGGGGGGTGCACACATATCACCCCCCTAGAATCAGCAATCTTTGCTCCATTAACCAAGCGGATCGCTGCCTTAACTCCAAAACAAGAAACGCCGCAAACCTCTCGGTTTACGGCGTCTTTTCTTTTGGTTTTAGCGTGGCTTAAGACGCCAATGCGCCCTGCGCCTGTGCAACAATCGCACCAAAGGCTTCTGGCTCATGGACGGCCAGATCGGCGAGGACTTTACGGTCCACTTCGATACCAGCAAGGCTCAAGCCATTGATAAAGCGCGAATATGTCAGCGACTCATCATGTGAGCGCACAGCCGCGTTGATCCGCTGGATCCACAGAGCGCGGAAATTGCGCTTGCGATTCTTGCGGTCACGGGTTGCATATTGGTTCGCTTTGTCCACCGCCTGGCGCGCGACCTTAAAAGTATTTTTACGACGGCCATAGTAACCTTTGGCTGCCTTAATAACTTTCTTGTGACGTGCGTGTGTGGTTGTTCCGCCTTTTACTCTCGACATATCTAACCCTCCTTAGCGTGCGTATGGCATCATGGACTTGATGATTTTGGCATCAGGTGCAGATAGGGTTGTCGTACCGCGAGCATCGCGAATGAATTTGTTTGTGCGCTTGATCATGCCGTGCTGTTTACCAGCTTGGGCGGCTTTGACCTTGCCACTTGCCGTCATTTTGAACCGCTTTTTGCAGCTCGACTTGGTCTTCATCTTGGGCATTTCCGTCTCCTTAGTTTGGGTCGGTCTATAATGCGCGACTCGGCATGCCACTTCTGGCCGGTCCCGCAGACGAAGGCCGCTTTTAGGACGGGTTTTGCTTCTTTGCAAGGGCTAATCAGCCCAAATAGCGCCCGACCACATCCACAATGACATTGGGGATCTGATCCAGCGTATAGCCTGCAGGCTTTGACGCAACAGCCCAAGCCACAAGCCCGCCACTCAGCATCAAAACAATCGCTGCCGCCCTTGGCGTGCGATTGTCCGCAAGCGCCGAAACAACCGCAGGCACAGAGAAGACCGCAATCACCAACCCGATGACAAGATAAAGATCATAGTCCATCGCACGCACCCTTCTTAAACTCATTAACTTTTTAGAGTTTACTCTGGGTCAGAGGCAAAAATCAAACTTTGGTCACACGGTGCCACCCGCAAAATATTTGTCGTGCCCGGAACATTGAAAGGAACGCCCGCCGTGACAACGATCTGATCTGTTGCTGTTGCATATCCTGCGCTCTGCGCCGCACGCGCCGCATTGACCACAGCCTGCTTAAAGCGCTCAAGCTCGCCTGTCATAATGCAGTTTGTCCCCCAGCTCAGCGCCAGCCGCCGCGCCGTTCCGCGCAGGCTCGTCATCGCAATGATCGGCACACGCGGACGCTCTCGCGCCGTCAAAAGCGCGGTCGTGCCTGACTGTGTGAAACAGCAAATCGCCTTGATGTCTGTCGTCTCGGCAATTTCGCGCGCCGCCGCCACGATCCCGTCTGCCACGCTTTCCCGCTTGGCAACTCGCGACGCCTCGATAATCTCGCGATAGGTCGGGTCAGACTCAACCTCAACCGCGACATTATTCATGGTGCGCACCGCGTCCACAGGATACTGCCCCGCCGCGGACTCCGCCGAGAGCATAATCGCATCCGCCCCCTCATAAATCGCCGTCGCCACATCGCTCACTTCAGCGCGCGTCGGCATCGGGCTTTCGATCATGCTCTCCAGCATTTGGGTGGCCACAATCACGGGCTTCGCCGCCGCACGACAGCGCCGCACAAGCCGCTTCTGGATCGGCGGGACATTCTGCACAGGCAGCTCCACGCCAAGATCGCCCCGCGCCACCATAATGCCGTCCGAGACAGCCAGAATGTCTTCAAAGCTGGTCACCGCCGTGGGCTTTTCAATCTTGGACAGCACAGCCGCGCGCCCGTCAATCAGCGCTTTGGCCTCTTCCACATCTGCGGCGCGCTGGACAAACGACAAAGCGATCCAGTCAACTCCAAGCTGGCAGACAAACTCAAGATCGGCGCGGTCTTTCTCGGACAACGCCGCCAAAGGCAGCACCACTTCGGGCACGTTCACACCCTTGCGATTGGAAATCGTGCCGCCTGCCGTGACAACACACTCGGCAAAATCCGCGCCACATTTCTCAACCTTGAGGCGGATCTTACCGTCGTTCACAAGCAGGGTGGTGCCGTCTTCCAGTGCCTTGAAAATTTCAGGATGCGGCAAACAAACGCGCGCCTCGGTGCCCGCTGTTTCATCAAGATCAAACCGGAAGTTTTGCCCCTCAACCAGCTCTTCTTCCTCATTGGCAAAGACCCCAACCCGCAGCTTCGGCCCCTGCAAATCAGCCAGAATAGCGATCGGGCTTTCAAGCTCGCGTTCGATCTCCCGGATGATTCTGTGGCGTTCCCTGATCTCATCATGACCACCGTGCGACATATTAAGACGAAACACATCCGCGCCCGCTTCGTGCAAGCGTTTGATCATCTCATAATCATTCGAAGCAGGCCCCAACGTCGCCACGATCTTTACATTTCTGAGCCGTCTCATATTGTCTGCCTCTTGATAGATTTGAGCGGTATGCCACCGTCTGATTATCGCCCGTCTGTAACACGGGCACAACAGGGCGTTTGCGCGCTTACAAGGATTTTAACAAATGGATTACAAGCCCTTTGAAATCTCAGGAGCCGAGCGCAGCGGGCCTTGGGTCATAGCCTGCGATCACGCCTCAAACATCGTCCCGCCCTTTGTAAACGGCGGCACTCTCGATCTTCCCGCAGGCGATATGAGCCGTCATATTGCATATGATGTGGGTGCAAAAGGCGTTTCTCTAGCGCTCGGCGCCCTGCTCAACGCACCTGTGATCTGTTCAAACTTTTCGCGCCTCGTGATCGACCCTAACCGTGGTGAGGACGACCCCACACTCCTGATGAAACTCTATGACGGAACAATTATTCCCGCCAATCGCCACGCGGACGAAGTCGAAAAAGAGCGCCGTCTGGACGCTTGCTACAGGCCCTATCATACCGCGCTCACAGATCTTTTAAGGCCTCGTCATGATGCTGCTTTGCTCTCGCTGCATAGCTTTACGCCACAGCTCGCAGGCCGGCCCAAACGGCCTTGGCACCTGGGAATTCTTCATGCCGATGACAGGCGCCTTTGCGATCCACTGCTTGACCAATTACAGCTGGACCCGTCGCTCTGCGTCGGCCGCAACGAGCCTTACGGCGGGCACTTGCCTGGCGATACTGTGGACAGACACGCCATTGCACAGGGCCGCCACAACACTCTCGTTGAAATTCGCAACGATCTTATCCAAACTGATGAGCAACAAGCACAATGGGCTGCTCGCCTTGCCCCCGTATTGCAGAACGCCTTGCGCATCGCCCTAGAAAACGAGGCCTAAAAACATGGACGACCAAACCAAACTTGAAATCGAAGCCGCCGCCTTTCGCGCCTTGCAAAAACACCTGATGCAAGACCGCACCGATGTGCAAAATATTGATATGATGAACCTTGCCGGCTTTTGCCGCAATTGCCTTGCACGTTGGTATCAGGAAGCGGCAAACGAGCGCGGCGTCGAGATGTCAAAAGATGACGCCCGCGAGGCTTATTACGGGATGACCATGACGGAATGGAAAACCAATTATCAAACAGATGCTGGCCCTGAAAAGCAGGCCAAGTTCGATGTGGCGTTCAAAGAAAATGTGACCGACAAGAGCTAATCTAGCGCCTCGCGTTAGCCCCTTCTAGATCACACCTGCCCCTGTCTTCCTCTTTCTCAAAATATCCCGGGGGGTCTGGGGGGCTGGCCCCCCCAGCGGGTCGGCTTCGCGAAGCGAAGTCGACCTTTGCTCATGAAGCCTCAGACCGCCTTTTTGATACTCTCGTCGAGATAGATTTCGCGCAACCGCTTGGCAACAGGACCGGGCGTCCCGTCCCCCATCATCACCCCGTCAATTTCAACAACAGGCATCACAAACGCGCTTGCAGACGTTGTGAAAGCCTCGTCGGCCTCTTTGGCCTCTTCGATCGTAAAGCTGCGCTCTTCCACATCCATCTGCGCCTCTTTCGCCATCCGCAAGACAGCGGCGCGGGTGATCCCGTGGAGGATGTCATTTGACAATCCACGCGTGATGATTTTGTTGCCTTTCACGATATAGGCGTTGTTCGATGTGCCCTCGGTGACAAAGCCGTCTTCGATCATCCAAGCGTCATCGCACCCCGCTTTCTTGGCCATCATCTTGCCCATCGACGGGTAGAGAAGCTGGACTGTTTTGATGTCGCGGCGGCCCCAGCGGATGTCTTCGATCGAGATGATTTTTGCGCCTTTCTGGGAGGCGGCACTGTTCGCCATACCGGGTTTGTTTTGAGTAAACAGCACCAGTGTTGGCTTGGTTGTCTCTGGGTCAGGAAAGGCAAAATCACGATCGCCGTCAGAGCCACGGGTGATCTGCAAATAGACCAGCCCCTCATCAATATCGTTTGTGCGCACAAGCTCGCGGTGGATGGCCAAAAGCTCTTCCATCGTGCAAGGCATAGCCATATCCAGCTCGTTCAAGGAGCGCTCAAGACGCACGGCATGGCCTTCAAAGTCGATCAACTTGCCTTGGAGAACCGAGGTCACTTCATAGACCCCATCAGCCATCAAAAATCCCCGATCAAAGATCGAAATTTGGGCTTCATTCTCAGGCACATAAGCGCCATTTACATAAACTGTGCGTGTCATAGTTGGTCTATCCCCAAAGCTCTGGTTTTGGCGCGTGGACGCCTTGTTCGTCAAAATGAAGTGGCGTTTCGCGGTCTTCGGCCAGAAGCAGCGGGCCGTCAAGATCGGTCACTGTCGCACCCTGCGCCACAAGCGTTGCGGGGGCCATGGCCAGCGATGTGCCGACCATACAGCCGACCATCACGCCGTAGCCTTCGGCCAATGCGGCCTCCTTCAGGCGCAGCGCTTCGGTCAGCCCACCTGTCTTGTCGAGCTTGATGTTTACAATGTCATACTTGCCTTTCAGGTGCGGCAGGCTTGCGCAATCATGCGCGCTTTCATCCGCACAGACAGGCACAGGCCGTTCGATCCCGATCAACCCCTCGTCATCACTGGCCGGCAAAGGCTGCTCCACAAGCGAGACACCAAGGCGCTGAAGATGTGGCACGAGGTCAAGATATACGGCCCGCGACCAGCCTTCATTGGCGTCAATGATGATCCGCGATTTTGGTGCACCTCGGCGCACGGCCTCAAGGCGGGGCATATCATCCGGTGTGCCCAGTTTGATCTTGAGAAGCGGGCGGAACGCGTGTTTCGCCGCCTGCTCCTGCATCTTTTCCGGTGTATCAAGCGAGAGCGTATAAGCTGTGATCTCGGGCTGGGGCGCGGGCAGGCCTGCAAGCTCCCAAACACGTTTGCCCGCAGCCTTTGCCTCCAGATCCCAGAGGGCACAATCAACCGCATTGCGCGCGGCGCCTGCGGGCAGAAGCTCATAGAGGGCAGCGCGGTCAAACTGGTCTGGCAAACCGTTGATCTCGGCTGTGACAGAGTCAAGTGTTTCGCCGTAGCGGGCGTAGGGCACGCATTCGCCCCAGCCCTGATGCGCGCCGTCTTGCAAACGCACAGTCAGCACCTTGGCTTCGGTGCGCGAGCCTCTTGAAATGGTGAAGACTTGCGCGAGCTTGAAGCTTTCCGGTGTGACTGTGATTTTCATGGTCTTGCCTTAGCCCAGCGCCGCCAGTGCATCAACCAGCTTGCCCGCACCATAGCGGTAAGGATCGGTTGCTGGCAGGCCAAGTTTCACTTCAATATCAGCGAGATAGGCCCGTGCGGCGTCATCGTCCATGTTCTGCGTGTTCACGGCATAGCCGATCACTTCACAGGCTGGGTTGGCCACCCGCGCCAGCTGCAACGCCATGTCACGAACAGCCTCAAGGTTTGGCAGCGAATAGCCCGGAAGGCCGCGCATATGCTCGCGTGTCGGCTCGTGGCAAACGACCAATGCGTCAGGCTGGCCGCCATGGATCAGCGCCATGGTTACGCCTGAATAAGAGACGTGAAACAAGCTGCCTTGGCCTTCGATGATATCCCAGTGGTCCTCGTCGTTGTCAGGGGTGAGCCACTCAATCGAGCCTGCCATGAAGTCCGCGATCACAGCATCAAGTGGAACGCCACCCCCTGTGATCAGGATGCCTGTCTGGCCTGTTGCGCGGAAGGTAGATTTCATGCCGCGATCCTGCATTTCCTTGTCCATGCAGAGGGCAGTATACATTTTGCCAACGGAGCAATCCGTGCCGACCGCCAAGAGACGCTTGCCTTTGCGCGGCTCGCCGTTGGCGATGGGGTATTTCACGTCGGGGATGCGCACATCATGCAGCGTGCGGCCCGTGGCTTCGGCGACGGCCACAAGATCGGCCTCTTCGCGCAGCAGGTTGTGGAGGCCAGACGCAAGATCAAAGCCCTCTTCCAGCGCCGTGACCAAGACTTTTTTCCACTCTTGGCTGATGATACCACCGCGGTTGGCCACGCCAATAACAAGCGTCTTTGCGCCTGCTGCTTTGGCCTCTTCCAGCGTCATGTCGGCAAGGCCCATATCGGCTTTGCAGCCTTCCATGCGGAACTGGCCAACAGCGTTTTCTGGACGCCAGTCTTTTATGCCTTGCGCCACTTTGGCGGCAAGTTGGTCTGGCGCGTCGCCGAGAAAGAGAAGGTATGGTGTTTTGATCATGGCTAAAGCCCCCAATGGTTTGGGAGAACTTTAGCGATACTGACGCGAAGCACTTCTCATTTCCACTAATATTCAGTTAAATATTTCAATATTCTCCCAGCTATTCGTTAACACTTCGAAGATTCTTCGAAAATTGCCTCACATTCCGATTCTGGGCAGCGCCACAGATTATGCTGCAGGTGCAAAGAGCGCTTGCAGCCACGTCTGTAATTTAATATCCAATCCACAAGCCCAAACGCAATTTCATTACCTGAAAGGCTCCTTCATCATGAGTTTTCGCATTCAACCTCAAGCGCCAAAGCGGCCAAACCGGTGTCAGCTGTTTGGACCAGGGTCCAACACCAAACTTTTTGCCAAGATGGCGGCCAGTGCTGCTGATGTTATAAACCTTGATCTTGAAGATTCCGTTGCCCCATCGGACAAGGACGCCGCGCGCGCCAATGTCATCGAGGCGATCAACACAATCGACTGGGGCAACAAGCATATCAGTGTGCGCATCAACGGCCTCGACACGCCCTATTGGTACAAAGATGTGGTCGACATCATGGAGCAGGCCGGCGAGCGGCTTGACCAGATCATGATCCCCAAGGTTGGATGCGCAGAAGACGTCTATGCCGTCGACGCTTTGGTCACAGCCATCGAGCGCGCCAAGGGCCGCACCAAGCCTGTTTCCTTTGAAGTGATCATCGAGAGCGCAGCAGGGATTGCCCATGTCGAAGCCATCGCGGCCTCAAGCCCGCGCCTTCAGGCCATGAGCCTCGGTGCGGCCGACTTTGCGGCCTCAATGGGTATGCAAACAACGGGGATCGGCGGCACGCAGGAAAACTATTATATGCTGCGCGACGGCGAAAAGCACTGGTCAGACCCGTGGCATTGGGCGCAAGCGGCCATTGTTGCGGCCTGCCGCACCCATGGCGTTTTGCCTGTTGACGGCCCCTTCGGAGACTTCTCGGACGACGAAGGCTACCGCGCCCAAGCGATGCGCTCCGCGACGCTTGGCATGGTCGGAAAATGGGCGATCCACCCCAAGCAAATCGCGCTGGCAAACGAGGTTTTCACACCCTCCGAGGCGGCAGTCGCCGAGGCCCGCGAGATCCTTGCCGCGATGGAAACCGCCAAAGCCAACGGCGAAGGCGCAACCGTCTACAAGGGCCGTCTGGTGGACATTGCCAGCATCAAACAAGCCGAAGTGATCGTCGCTCAGGCCGAGCTGATCGCGGGCTGAAACGACACAACTTCAATAAAAAGCGGGCGTCTTCGGGCGCCCGTTAACGTTTGAAACCCAGCTGATTCTAGGGGGGTGAAAAGCGTGCACCACGCGTGCACCATGCGTGCACCGCCCAATCGGTTTTTGCGATTTCGGGCAAAACGGCCTGTTCGTTACAGCAGCGCACGTTGTGCGGGTGCAGCATGGCTCTGTTTTGGCCTTTTAGCGCCCGTCAAACGCGCGCATATTGCGCGGATGACATATGAAATTTTCCTTGCCCTCACCGTCTTTGCCTTTGTCACATCGGCGACGCCGGGGCCGAACAATATGATGTTGCTGGCCTCTGGGGCGAACTTCGGCTTTGTGCGCACAATCCCGCATATGTTCGGGATCAGCCTTGGCTTTGGCCTGATGATCTTTCTGGTCGGGGTTGGGCTGATGCAGGTGTTTGACAGCTACCCTGTGAGCCGCGGGATCCTGACCATTGTCAGCGTGGTGTATATGCTTTGGTTGGCGTGGAAAATCGCCAACTCCGCCGCGCCCGAGGGCCGCGCGACGGGCGGCACGCCGATGACGTTTTTGCAGGCGGCAGCGTTTCAATGGGTCAACCCGAAGGCGTGGAGCATGGGGCTGAGTGCCATCACGCTCTATGCGGGCGACAGGTCAATCTGGTCTGTCGCGCTGGTGGCTTTGGCCTTTATGATCGTGAACTTCCCTTCTGTCACGATCTGGGTCGTTTTGGGCCGCGAGATGCGCCGCTTTCTGACCTCGCCTGCGCGGCTCAGGGCCTTTAACTGGGGGATGGCTGTGCTTTTGGTGCTTTCGCTCTATCCTGTTCTTTTGCCTTAGGCGGAAGAGGCAAAGCTATGGTGAGGATATTGATTTAGGTCAAGACTCACATTCGGACTTCACTATATGATCTCGCCATCTGTATGATATTGGAGAGTAAAATGAAGTCTGTCTTTCTTGGTGCCGCGATGGCACTTGCCCTGACGGCCCCCGCTTTTGCGCAACAAAACCAGCCTGCGCGCGAAATTTCGGCGCCGATTGTGGCCTTTACGCCTGTGATTGTGAAAAATGCCGATGCGCTTGAGCTGACCGAGGCGCAGCGCGCGGACCTCAAGCAATGGCTCGACACAATGCCTGCAAACCGCAAGAAAGTTGAGGAGGCAGCCATGGCTGCGCGCGCCGATCTGCGCGCCGCAATCATTGCCGGCGCGCCTCTGGACGAACGCCAAGCGCTCGCGGCGAAAGTCGGCGAGATGGAGACCAAGCTTGTCATGATGCGCTCCAACTGTACCGA
>NZ_CBFHPP010000038.1:0-10338 GCF_965657785.1 Lentibacter sp. | reverse complement strand
GAGCGCCCCCTTCTTCCATTCATAAGCAAAGCCAGCAGTCAGCACACCGAGGAAAACCATCATAGACCAGAAACCCACCATGCTAATGTCCTTGAAGGCCACAGCCCAAGGGAACAGCATCGCGATTTCCAAGTCAAAAATGATGAAGAGAATCGACACGAGGTAAAACCGCACATCAAATTTCATCCGCGCATCATCAAAAGCGTTGAACCCGCATTCATATGCGCTGACCTTTTCAGGGTCGGGGTTGCGCACCGCAAGAATGAGGGCAGCAAGGATCAAAACAAGGCCCAAGCCGATGGCAATAACAAGTAAGATCAGAATAGGGAGATATTCCCGCAGCATCTCTTCCACGTGAGGCTCCTTTCATGCGCACATTCGCGCATAGGTGTGGCAGCTTTTCATTGCAAATGGGTTTACTCCTGCCCCATGGCAGGGTCAACCGACAGTGCATTACATTCACTAAAATCTATATGTAGATCAGGAAACCCACGTATAGCGCCCTCGCCTCCCAGCCTCCCGAAGTCCAAAGGGCCAGACTCTGCTCACCTGAGCCAGATTAAAGCTTGGGTAAATTTAGCCTTTCACACTCAAAGCGTCCAAGGTGCGCGGCGCTTTTCAAAAAACGCAGCGATACCGTCGCGCGCCTCATCCCCTTCCCAGGTCTCAACCAGACGATCAATTGTCGCCTCGATGATTTCGGGCGTAATCGCAGCTCCGAGGCTGCGCGCGAGCGCTTTTGACGCAGCCACAGCTTTCGGCGCGGCCGCCAGATACGGGAGGACTTCCGATTCCACGGCCGCGTCGAGTGCTTCTGCCTCCACAACACGCGCCAGCAAATTGAGCGCACGCGCCTCCTCTGCCGCGAAGAGCCTTGCCGACATAAACACCCGCCGCGCCTTGTCCTCCCCCATCCGCGCCAGCACATAAGGGCTGATCGTGGCCGGGATCAGGCCAAGCTTCACTTCGGTCAGGCCAAACTTTGCCTCAGGCACGCCAAGCGCAACATCCGCCACAGACATCATCCCGATTCCACCGCCGAAGGCATTGCCCTGAACACGCGCAATCAAAGGCTTGGGCAATAGATTGAGCGCATTCAGCATCATCGCAAGCTCGCGTGCTCCCTCACGCCGCGTCTGAGCATCCGCCGCCATCTGGTCTTGCATCCAGCGCAGATCGCCGCCGGCGCAAAAGCTCTTGCCGCGCGCCGCCAGCACGACCACGCGCACCGCGTCATCTGCGCCAAGCGCTTGCACCGCCGCAGTCAACTCGCGGATCATCTCGGCGCTCAGCGCATTGTGTTTATCCTCACGCGCCAGCCAAAGCGTGGCCACACCGCGTGCATCGGTTTCAATCTCGATCGTGTTATACATCGCCCTGCTCCTTGCGCATCGCGCGCGCCATATCTGCGGCACGGATCAGGACCGCGCGGTCCAGCCCCGTTTCATATCCAAGCGCCACAAGCCTGTCATGCACAGCTTCGGTCGCCACATTGCCCGCAGCACCGGGCGCATAGGGACAGCCGCCAAGACCGCCCACCGCCGCGTCAAACACTCTGACACCGCGCGCAAGGCTGGCCTCAATATTTGCCAAGGCCCGCCCGCTCGTGTCGTGGTAATGCCCCGCAAGCTCACGCGCAGGGATCTCCTCCAGCACCGCCGCCAGCATCGCATCAATGCTCTCGGGGCGTGCCTGCCCGATTGTGTCGCCAAGGCTGATCTCATAACAGCCCATCGCGCGCAGCGCCTTGGCAACACGTGCCACATCTTCAGGCGCTGTCGCCCCGTCATAGGGGCAATCCGTCACGCAAGAGATATACCCGCGCATCGGCAGCCCCGCTGCCTTGGCCGCCTCGGCCACGGGCGCAAAGCGCTCCAGACTCTCGGCAACGGTTGCGTTGATATTGGCCTTGGAAAAGCCCTCAGAAGCCGAACCAAAGATGGCGATCTCGTCCGCCTTAGCGGTCAATGCGCCCTCAAAGCCGCGCAAATTCGGTGTGAGCGCCGCATAAGAAACGCCTTCCACGCGCCTGATGCCTGCCAAAACATCCGCGCTGTCCGCCATCTGGGGAACCCACTTGGGGCTGACAAAACTCGCAATCTCGACCCGCTTGAAGCTCGCCTCAGACAGACAATCCACCAGCGCAATTTTCTCGCGCGTCGGGATCTGGCGCTTTTCATTCTGCAAGCCGTCCCTCGGGCCGACCTCAAAAATTTCAACATATCCGCTCATGTCTCGCTCCGCTCAGGCAAGGGCCAGGGCGCATAAAACGCCTCTGTGTAGAGCTTCTGCTCGCCAACAGCCATGGTCGTCGCAAAACTTGCGCGCTCGGTGATCCGCTCATACCAAGCCGAAAGCTCAGGGTAGCCGTCAGTCTTGACGAAATGGCGGCCAACATAAACCGCTTGCCCGACCGCAATATCCACCGCCGAAAAGCCGGATGTCAGCAGATAGTCACGATTCTCAACAGGCGTAGACAGCCGCGCTTCAATCGCCTCATAACACTTGGCCAGCCGCTTGGCCTCAAGCTGCATGATATAAGGCGAGCGCATATAATCCTCATAAAGCATAATATGCTGCTGTGTCAGCGCCGCCGCATGGACAGTCACCGTCTCGGCAAAATGCAACCACGTGAGCCATGCCATGCGGTCAGGGTTGCCCGCCTCGCGGCCCATGTTGCGCTCGGGAAAGCGCTCGCAAAGATATTCAATCATCGCGCCGCTCTCAAACATCCGCTCTCCCTCGATCTCCATCGCAGGCACCCGCCCCGCAGGGCTGAGCGTGAGAAATTCAGGCGAGCGCAAGCCGCGGTCAAACGGATGCACCTGTACCTGAAAGTCTGGCACTTCCAGCTCGTGCAAGAGCCAAAGCACCCGCATAGAGCGACTTTGAGGGACGTGATGAAGCGTGATCATGCCGCCGCCTCCGCGTCTTCCTCTTCCAGCCGAATGAGGGCTGCCCCCGCTTCCACTTGAGCACCCGCCTCACAGAGCACTTCCGCCACAATCCCGTCACGCGCCGCCAGAAGCGAGTGCTCCATCTTCATGGCTTCCAAAATCGCCAGCCTGTCACCTGCTTTCACAGGCTCTCCCGCGCGGGTGAAGACAGCCTTCACAAGCCCAGGCATCGGCGCTTCAATCAGAGCGGCACCAGCGCCGACAGAGGCCGCGCGCTCAAGCGGATCAATCACATCAAAGGATAGGCCATATTGCGCAAAGACATAGGCCTTGCCATCCTTGAGCATCGCCTCGGGGGCAAGCTGCCCATCAAGCCGCCAACGCCCGCCCTCAAAGCGTGCCTCAATGCGGGTGTCGCCAAGGCTCACATCATGCGCCGTCGCGCTCAGGCTTTCCACAACCACATCAAAGACCTCTCCCTCAAAGCTCAGTCTCACCTGCCGCTGCATCGCAGCCCAGAGATGAAAGCCAGTCGGCCAGCCCGCGCCCGTCAGCCCAAGCGCCACCAAAGCCGCCAAAGCGCGCGTCTCGTCGCTGGGTTGAGGCGCTTGCACAAGGCTGTCCAGATCGCGGCCAATCAGCCCCGTGTCCACATCGCCCGCCGCAAAGCCCGCATGGGCACAGAGCGCGCCAAGAAAGCTCAGGTTGGTCACAGTCCCCGCCACTTGCGTCTCCGCCAGCGCCCGCGCCATGCGCTTGAGCGCCACCGCGCGGCTCGGCCCGTGGGTGATGATCTTGGCAATCATCGGGTCATAAAAGGGGCTGATGCTGTCGCCCGTGCGCACGCCACTGTCGGCCCGCGCGCCTTCAGGGAAGGCCAGATGCGCCAGCGTGCCTGTCGCGGGCAAAAAGCCCTTCGGCACATCTTCGGCATAAAGACGGCTCTCAAAGGCGTGCCCAGTGATGCTCAACTCGTCCTGACGCTTGGGCAGGCCCTCGCCCGCGGCCACCCGCAGCTGCCACTCGACGAGATCAACTCCCGTGATCGCTTCGGTCACTGGGTGCTCGACCTGAAGCCGCGTGTTCATCTCCATAAACCAGAACCCGTCGGCACGCAGCCCGCGCGAACCGTCAACGATAAACTCAACGGTCCCAGCCCCCTTGTAGCCAATCGCCTCGGCGGCTTTTACAGCCGCATCGCCCATAGCGGCGCGCATCTCGGCCGTCATCCCCGGTGCGGGTGCTTCCTCAATGACTTTCTGGTGGCGGCGCTGCAACGAGCAGTCCCGCTCAAACAGATGCACGGCTTTTTCGCCATCACCAAACACCTGAACTTCGATATGACGCGGCTGGGTGACGAACTTCTCAATCAGAACGTCTTCGTTGCCAAAGGCCGTCTTGGCTTCGCCCTTCGCGCTCTCCAAAGCCTCTATAAAGGCGCTTGGTGTCTCAACAAGGCGCATCCCCTTGCCGCCGCCACCCGCCACGGCCTTGATCAACACAGGATAGCCGATCCCCTCCGCCGCGCCGGCAAGATGCTCGGGGTCTTGGTTCTTGCCATGATACCCCGGCACAACAGGCACACCGGCCTCATGCATCAGCGCCTTGGCCGCGTCCTTAAGGCCCATGGCCTTGATTGCGCTGGCCGACGGCCCGATAAAGACCAGCCCCGCCGCCTCAACAGCCTCTACAAAATCGGGGTTCTCACTCAAAAACCCATACCCAGGGTGGATCGCCTGCGCGCCCGCCTCTTTGGCCACAGCAATCAGCAGATCGCCGCGCAAATAACTCTCAGCAGGCGCCGATCCGCCAATATGCACGGCCTCATCGGCCAAGGCCACGTGCTTGCTTGCACGGTCCGCATCAGAATAAACCGCAACAGTGCGCACCCCCAGCGCCTTGGCGCTCTCGATCACACGGCAGGCAATCTCGCCACGGTTGGCTATCAGGATCTTCTCAAACATCACGTCCTCCAAAGTCTTCTACAACACGGAACCGCTCGCACATCAGCTCCATCTCAGGGTCAAACCCGCCGTTGCGGCGAAAGTAGGCTTCATAGCTCTTGCGCCAATGTTCCAAATCACGAAACTCGCCCTGAGCCGCGACAAAGTCTTCGTCCATATCGCCAAAGCGGCGGGTGGTAACCTCGACCGTTTCAAGCATCACAGCTGGTCGCCCGTCCCATTCAAGCGCCACATCGCGCCGCCCCACCTCGGGCATCTCATCGCCCCCCTTGCCATACACAAGCAGCGCCTCGCAGGTGGCTGTCTTCTGGCCACTGCGGATCAGCGCCAGGATGCTGTCGCATAGCTTTTTGCTATCCCCAAAGCGAAAGGTCTCCGCTTCGGGGTTTGCGTCGATAATCTCTTGCAGAGTTTTCATTCTGGCCCCTTAAAGCTGCGGTAGCGGTGACGGTAAATCAAATTGGCGCGTGCGCTCGTGACAAGGTAGACGGCAATCGCCCCTGACGCCAAAAGCTGCACCAGCCCCAAGGCGCTCAAACTGCCAATGGCCGTCACAAGCTGATAACCCGATATGGCAAACAAAAGCACAATCAGCGCAATCGCAAAGGGCACCCGAAAGTAAAGCCCCAGCGCCCCCAGCATCGGCACAACCGACAACAGCAAGTAAAGCGGGGCATAGCCAAACTGGATAAACTCATAAAAGCGCAGCCCCGCCACAGCGACAAGGTAGAGTACAATTGCGTAGAGCACGGCCCCCAGCCGTCCCTTCGGATGCGCTTGCGCCATCTCGCGGCTCACATAGACCCAGCGCTCCCCCGTCACAGGATCGCGCGCGCCATAGTCAAATTGTCCAGTCTCAGGCATATCGCTCATGGCTTACATCCTGAACACGCCAAAGCGTGTCTCCTCAATCGGTGCATTCAGAGCCGCGCGCAGCGACAGCGCCAGAACATCACGGCTCTTGCGCGGATCAATGATTCCATCGTCCCAAAGCCGCGCGCTGGCGTATAGCGGGTGCGCCTGCTCTTCAAACATATCAATCGTCGGCTGCTTGAACTTGGCCTCCTCCTCGGCAGACCAAGTGCCCCCCGTGCGCTCGATCCCGTCACGCTTGACTGTGGCCAAAACGCCAGCCGCCTGCTCGCCCCCCATCACAGAGATACGCGAGTTCGGCCAGCTCCACAGGAACCTTGGCGAATAGGCCCGCCCCGCCATGCCATAGTTGCCCGCCCCAAAGGAGCCGCCCACCAGCATGGTGATCTTGGGCACAGAGGTTGTCGCCACAGCGGTCACCATTTTGGCACCATGGCGGGCAATGCCTTCGTTCTCATATTTACGGCCCACCATAAAGCCTGTGATGTTTTGCAAGAAAACGAGCGGAATTTTGCGCTGGCTGCACAGCTCGACAAAATGCGCGCCCTTCTGAGCGGCCTCAGAGAACAGAACCCCGTTGTTGGCGATAATCCCCACGGGGCAGCCCTTCACATGGGCAAAGCCCGTCACCAGCGTCTCGCCATAACGCGGCTTGAACTCGTCAAAGCGCGAGCCGTCCACCATGCGCGCAATCACTTCGCGAATGTCATAGGGCGTGCGCAAATCCGCTGGGACCACACCAAATATCTCTTCAGGGTCATAGGCAGGCTCCTCGCTCGTCTGCCAATCCACACTCGCGGGCCGCTGACGGTTCAAATGGCTCACAGCGCGGCGCGCCAGTGCCAGCGCGTGCGCGTCATCCTCGGCCAAGTAATCCGCCACACCAGAGAGGCGCGTGTGCACATCCCCGCCCCCCAAGTCTTCGGCAGTCACAACCTCGCCTGTCGCCGCCTTCACCAAGGGGGGACCTGCAAGGAAGATCGTCCCCTGCTCTTTCACGATAATGGTCACATCAGACATCGCAGGCACATAAGCGCCCCCCGCCGTGCACGATCCCATGACAACAGCGATCTGCGGTATCCCCTTGGCGCTCATCTGCGCCTGATTGTAAAAAATCCGCCCAAAGTGGTCGCGATCCGGAAAAACCTCGTCCTGCTGGGGCAAGTTCGCCCCGCCACTGTCGACCAAGTAGATACAAGGCAAGCGGTTCTCCTGCGCAATCTCTTGGGCGCGCAGATGCTTCTTGACCGTCATAGGGAAATAGGTTCCGCCCTTCACGGTGGCATCGTTGCAAACGATCATGCACTCCTGCCCGGAGACCATCCCGATCCCGGCAATTACCCCCGCCGCGGGCGCCGCATTGTCATACATCCCATGCGCCGCCGTGGCCCCGACCTCAAGGAAAGGTGACCCCGCATCCAAGAGATTGGCCACACGATCTCTTGGCAGCATCTTGCCACGGCTCATATGCCGCTCACGCGAGCGCTCACCGCCCCCCAGCGCTGCGGCCTCCGCCGCCTCTTTGACCACGCGCAGCGCTTCAAGATGCCCCTCGCGATTGGCCTTAAAGTCTGCGCTGCTTGGGAGAGCTTGAGAAGTCAGTTTCATTGTCATGCGTCCTATTCTGGTGAAGCAAGATAAAGGTCGACGGCGCGCTTGGCCGTCATATTCAAATGACAGCTCGCGCCAATAATGGTGCGAATGGTGCCGCCTTGGTATTCCGAGTAAAGCCGCATACAGTCCGCATCCCGAAACGCGATCCAGGCCCGCTGGGCTGTGCGCAGAGCCTCAACCCGTCCGATCAGTGGCGCACCGTCCTCTGTATCCTGCGCCGCCATCTCGGCTTTGCGCAGGCGGTAGTTGATGTTCAAGACCTCATCCCAGATCTCGGCCTCGGCGCTCAAACAGGCTGCAATCCCGAAAGTCGTGCTGCCTTCAAATTGGTCGGTGTGGATGTCTTGGCAAGCCTGCGCCGCAGCGCCGATACAGTTCAAGCCATCCCGCGCTTCGATATGCTCTTGATAACAGGCCATCACACGCGCCCGATCAATTAAATCATCACTCGCCAGCGCCGCACTTGCACCACACAGCAGCGCCACAGACAGAGTCATAGTTCTCATTGTGTCTCCTCCGCCGCTGCTAGAGCCTTCAACTCTTTACGGATCACCTTGCCAGTCACCGTCATCGGCAAAGCCTGTAGAAACGCAACTTCGCGCGGGTAACTATAGCGCGCCAGCCGCGTCTTGACCCATGTTTGAAGCTCTTTCTCTGTGGCCGTCGCCCCGTCTTTCAAAACAACATAAGCCTTCACAATCTCGTGTCGCAGCACATCGGGCTTGCCCACAACCCCGACAGTCGCAACACTCGGATGCGTCATCAAGCAATCTTCGATCTCGGCTGGACCAATCCGGTAGCCCCCCGAGGAGATCACATCATCCTCACGACCCAGAAAGCGAATGAAATCGCTCTCCATCACACCCCTGTCTCCCGTGACAAGCCAGTCGCCGCGAAACTTCTCTGCCGTGGCCTCAGGCTTGTTCCAGTAGCAAAGCATCATGCTCGCGGCCCCGCGCCGCACAGCAATATCGCCCTCGCCGTCTGTCACTTGGCCAGCTTCGTCAATCACAGCGACGTCAAACCCGGGCACAGCCTTGCCCGTGGCCCCGCCTATCGGCTCAAACAACGCCCCACAGGAGGACACCGACATATTGCACTCGGTTTGGCCATAAAACTCGTTGATGCTTACCCCAAAGGCCTCACGCCCCCAAAGGAGCATTTCGGCCCCAAGCGGTTCGCCACCAGAGGCAACCGAGCGCAACCCAGATATGGCCTGATCTGCCGCCTTGAGAATCCTGAGCGCCGTGGGCGGAAAGAATACATTGCGCACACCGCCCTCGCGGCAAATCCGCATGGCCTCTTGGGGCGTAAACTTCGCCAAACGCGCCGCCACCACAGGCACACCCAGCGCCAACCCCGGCATCAGAACGTCAAACAACCCACCGATCCACGCCCAATCCGCAGGCGTCCAGATCACATCGCCCTCCTGGCCGAGAAAGTCATGGCTGATCTCGACCCCTGGCAAATGCCCGGTGAGCATACGGTGGGCATGAAGCGCGCCCTTTGGCTTGCCTGTGGTTCCGCTGGTATAGATCAGCACGGCAGGCTCCTCAGCCCCCGTGTCGACCGTCTCCACATCGCCCTCAGGCAGATCATAAGGCAAAAGAGCCTCTGCCAAGCCGCCGAGCATCTCGGCGCCCTCTTCATCCGTCACCACAAGAGAAAGCCCGCTGTCCCCGATACGGCTCTCCAGAGCATCGCGTGCAAAAAGCTTGAACAGCGGCACAGAAATCGCCCCGACCTTCCAGATCGCAATATGCGCCGCCGCACACCACGCGTCCTGTGAAAAGAGCACGCCCACCCGATCGCCGCGCGCGACCCGCTTTGACAGCGCGAGCGCCAAGCGCCCCGCCATATCGGACAGCTCGCCATAGGTGATGTCCCGCCGCGCGGCGGAGAGATCAATGATCGCCACCCGATCGCGCGGCTGCGCCAAAACCTGCGCCGCCATATTGAGCCGCTCGGGAAGCGTCCAGTCAAAGCCCTCCCGAAGCGCTTCATATGTCGCGGCGCGCGGCAGCATCAGAGATACATCCCCATCAGCTCGCGACCAATCAGCATCCGGCGGATCTCGCTTGTGCCCGCGCCGATCTCCATGAGCTTGGCATCACGGAACATCCGCCCGCAGGCGTTGTCAGACAGGAAGCCCGCGCCGCCAAAGGCCTGCACAGCTTGGTGGGCCACAACCATGGCCTCCTCGGAGGCGTAAAGACAGCACGCCGCCGCATCCTGACGGGTGATATCACCACGGTCGCAAGCCCGCGCCGCCTCATAGACATAGGCCCGTGCGGAGTTCATCTTGGTATACATATCGGCAATCTTGCCCTGCATCAGCTGGAAATTGCCAATCGGCTGCCCGAACTGCTTACGCTCAGCCATATAGGGCATGACCTCGTCCAGACAGGCGGCCATGATCCCCGTGCCGATGCCCGCAAGCACAACGCGCTCGTAATCAAGCCCCGACATCAACACGCGCACGCCCTTGCCCTCGTCACCGAGGATGTTTTCAAACGGCACTTCGACGTCCTCAAAGACGAGCTCGGCCGTATTGGAACCGCGCATACCGAGCTTGTCAAAATGCGGCGAGGTGGAAAAACCCTTCATCGACTTCTCGACGATAAAGGCGGTGATGCCTTTTGGCCCCGCGTCAGGATCGGTCTTGGCATAGACAACGAGCGTCTCGGCGTCAGGGCCGTTGGTGATCCAGTATTTGGAGCCATTGAGCACAAAGCGGTCATTGCGCTTCTCGGCTCTGAGTTTCATCGAGACAACGTCAGAGCCAGCGCTCGGCTCAGACATCGCCAAAGCCCCGACCGCTTCGCCTGTGAGGAGTTTGGGGAGATATTTCTGCTTTTGCTCTTCTGTGCCGTTGAGCTTGATCTGGTTCACACAGAGATTGGAATGTGCCCCGTAAGAGAGCGAGACCGAAGCGCTGGCGCGGGCGATCTCTTCCACCGCAATCACATGGGCCAGATAAGACATCCCTG
>NZ_CBFHPP010000037.1:0-10565 GCF_965657785.1 Lentibacter sp. | reverse complement strand
CCTAATCGATAAGATGAACCAGAAATCCTCTGTTATTCAAATCTTCAAATCTGTCCCAATGGTGCTGACGTCAGACAGCCAGAGCCCGCCAACTTTGCAATCCAAGCCAACCAAACAGATTTCGTGCTCCATCTTCGAAAGGAGCTAGAAGAATGGCCACGAGAAGCACGGGTGGAGTTAACGTCCAGGACCGCGGCTGCCACTCCAGTGAAACTAAGCGTCGAGCAGGTGCCGGCCGCCGGTCGCGCCCGCTTCATCGTTAACGCTCCTTCACTTGCTAGACAGTTCATCGTCGATTGGGACGCGGCGAAAGAAGTGCAAAGACCATGGAACGAACTGATCGAGGAACTCGGCGCCTTCTCAGCAACAATACCTGACCGGCTGATCCTGCCGTGTGGTATGGAGGCATGGGAGGATAACGACCGCGACCAAGGTCTTTCGAGCCTTTTGGCAGAAAACAGTGAACGGGACGAGGTTGATTGGGGTGAACTTGCAAGGAAGCTCGCAGCGAGGCCAAACAAGCGGTATTGTATCTCAAGTGATGGTGAACTCCCAAGTGAAGTGCCAGACGAAGCTCGAAACCTGCTGGACACGTTGACGCAGAGGGCCCTTGAGCACGTTCAGGCCCGTGTAAACGGAGATATCATTGCAAACAACGAATCCCTCAAGTTTCTAACCTGGCAGTTTCGAAGATCACCAGCACCGTTGCCCAATATGTTACTTAAGGCATGGGATGCTCGGAGCCCACTTTTTAACCACCCGTTCGTGACGCATGCTATGAACTGGGTTTTGGTTTACCAAGGTTTTGGCCGCACCTGTAGAACTCAGGAAGAAGAAAGAATTGCGCTTTCGCGCATTTTCTTAAGAGATGTGCAGTCTTGGACTTACCGCGAGGAAACTGCAGCTGCCGCCTTTCTATTGTCTCGCTCTGAGACAGCACCACTTCTTCTGGAACGTCAGGATGTTGAGCGACTGGCCGAACGCGTCATAATTGAATTCAAAGCTGAATTAGGTACAGACTACACTCGCTTCAACTATGCACCATTCTTGCTTGGCGGGCTGCTGAGGTGGCGGCTCAAGGAAAAGAACGCGCTTGTGGTAGGACAAGACAAACTTGCCGACGAGCTACGCGACGCAATCTTAAAAACACGTCGAGACTTTGCCCGCAATCGCAACCGCAACGAACGTTTTACACGGGCTGCAAATCGCTACGATCCATTGTTGGAGCAACTGCTTGAAGAACTAGAAGGACAAGGCAGCAACCCAAATCTACTCGTTGACCTCTTTGATGTCTGAAGTTTGCCAACAGCGTGCGAGCGCCTAGGTCGCGTCTGCTTCACTGGGCTAGGGTTAGCACGTTTAGTGTCGAGCCAATCATTAGGACAATCCTCTGCCAAGCTCTGATCTTCGGCTAGATCGCACAGCGGTATCCCCATAAGCCAAGGTATTCAAAACTGTAGTGGAGCGGACCCTAAACCGGATCACACTTTGTTACAAATTCAGGTCCAACATGACGTTACAAAAAACCAATTAGCCCATTGTTTTATACAAAGATATAGGGAGTTCAATCCTCCCCTACAGCACCAGATGTTCCCTCAAATACCTGTGAAATCTACGATTGCACGCAAGCCGCCCTAGCGCGCCTTGGCAAGCTCCGCCTCAATCGCCTTGGTGATCCGCCCCGCCAGCGGCTTTACCGAAGAACCCCAAGTCGCCAGCACAGCGCCATCCGCGCCAATCAAAACCTTGTTGAAATTCCAGGCAGGCTCAAAGCCCGTCCGCGCCTTGACGCTTTGGTAAAACGGGTGGGCCTGCGCCCCCCTCACCTTAAGCATCGTCGTCATCGGCATATCAATATCGTAGTTCAGCTCGCAAAACGCCTTGATCTCGGCATCGCTCCCAAGCTCCTGCCTAAAGTCATCAGAGGGCACAGCAATCAGACCAAAGCCAGCGTCGCGGTAACGGTCATAGAGCCTCTGCAACTCACTATACTGGCGCGTAAAAGCACAGCGGGAGGCCGTGTTCACAACCAAAAAGGGCTTGCCCGCCCATTGCGCCGTGTCAATCACCCCGCCTTCTATCGCAGGAAACGCGCCCCAAAGGCTCTCCGCCTTGCCATGACCCGCATATAAGACACAGCCCAGAGCCAGCCAAAGCGCAGCACTGTAGCCCGTCAACCCATGTTTAAACCAAAGTCTCATGCCCCGTTTACGCGCGGGCCGCCAGCTTGGATCATTCCACAGCAGCCCAAGGCCGCCCCACGGGGTGCCTGACCCTAGCGCTGAAACACATCACCAAGCGCAGAAAGATCACTGCCAATCCCCTGAAAGACCTGCCCCGCACCATGGCCAAGGCCACTCAGCGTGCCACAGCCCGAAAGCGTCACGACCATCGCAAGAATAAGATAACGGCTCATTTTTTGTCCTCAATTTTTGTTTTTTTCTATAATAGCCAATCGCCAAGACAAATAAAAGCGCGCCCGCTCACAAATGCGGCGCAAACTCTGCCAAGACCGAGGCATAAACCGCGCGCTTGAACGGCACGATATTGTCAACAAGCTGATCTGCCGCAAGCCAGCGCCACTCCGAAAACTCGGGGTGCTCGGTGGCAATATTCACATCACTGTTCTCGCCGTGAAAGCGCATCAGAAACCACTTCTGCTCTTGCCCGCGAAAGCGCCCCTTCCAGATCTTGGGCACAAGATCATGGGGCAAATCATAAGGCAGCCAGCCCGCCGTTTCCGCTTCAATCGTAACCTTATCCGCCGTCACACCGGTCTCTTCCCAAAGCTCGCGCAAAGCCGCCTCGCGCGCGCCCTCGCCTGCGTCGACGCCCCCCTGCGGCATCTGCCAGGCGTCCTGATCACGGTCGCGGCGCTGGCCCACAAAGACCTCGCCCCCGGCATTGACAAGCATCACCCCCACACAAGGCCGATAGGGCAGTCGGGCAATCTCTTCAGGGCTCATAGCGTCCTCACTTCAGAAAAAACAACACGGTCATGATCAGGCCAACCGCCACAATCGCACCGCGCAAAAGCGTCATATTGGTAATCTTACGCGCATAAGCGGCGCCAAAATAGCCCCCCGCCGTGGTGGCCAGCGCCAAAACAATCGCGCTCTTCCACGCGATCAGCCCCGCCACAGCCAGCGCCCCCGCCGACACAATGGAGATCATCGTCGACATCAGGTTCTTCAGCCCGTTCATGCCGTGCAAATTGGCAAAGCCCATGAGGCCAAACACCGCCAAAAGCATGATCCCGAGACCGCCGTTAAAATACCCGCCATAGACCGAAACCGCCAAAGTTACCGCCACAGAGCCAAGCCTGCCAAGCCCGCCGCCCTTCAAAAGCGCCAGAAGCTTTGGGCCCGCCGCAAAAATCAATGTGGCAACAAGCAAAAGCCAAGGCACAAGGCCCATAAAGACCTCCTCGTTTGTCACGGTGAGCAAAAGCGCCCCGATCAAACCTCCCAAGGAAGCAATCAACAACATAACCGAAAGGCTCAAGGCCCCCTCCGCCGCAATATCGCGGCGAAACGCCCAAGCGCTCCCCGCATAGCCCGGAATGGCCGTCAAAGTCGCCGTCGCATTGGCCATAATCGGCGGTACACCCAGCCAGACCAGCGCAGGAAAGGAAATAAACGTCCCACCCCCCGCAACCGCATTGAGCGCCCCCGTGGCAAAGCCCGCAGCGCAAAGCACCAAAATTTCCAACATAAGCCTCTCCCCGTTCGCGCCCTTTCTGGCGCATTGCGCCCCCCGCCGCAATCCCACACCAAACCCAAACCGCCCCAAACCGCCCGCCCCTTTTTCTTTCTAAAAATATCCCGGGGGTGCGGGGGCTGGCCCCCGCTTAACCCTGCGTGCGGGGGCTGGCCCCCGCAGGCGGTCGGATTTTTTGCGCAGCAAAAATCCGAAACCACAGCCCACCACAAACGCAAAGAGCCGCACCCTCGCAGGTGCGGCCCCTATCCTCACAGCCAGAGAGCTTACTTCGCCGCGGGTCCCAGCGCCTCAAGCCCTTTGAGAATATCAATCGCATAAGCCAGCTGATAATCCTCTTCGCGCAGCTTGGCTGCCGCGAGCGCCTTTTCCTGTTCCGCCTTGATCTGTTCGATCTCGTCTTCGGTCAGGCTGTCGTTGCTGATACTGCCGCGCAAATCGGCCTCGGTGCGGGCGTTAAACTTGGCCTGTTCCTCTTCGGTCTCGGCCTCGGGCGTGCGGCGCGGCTGCTCCACAACAATGTCAGGCGAAACGCCCAGCGCCTGAATAGAGCGCCCTGACGGCGTATAATAGCGCGCTGTGGTCAGGCGCATCGCGCCCTCCCCGCGCAAAGGCATCACCGTCTGAACCGAGCCTTTGCCAAAGCTTTTCGTGCCAACAACAATGGCGCGGCGGTGGTCTTGCAACGCCCCCGCCACAATCTCGGAGGCCGAAGCCGAGCCGCCATTGATCAGAACAACCACAGGCTTACCGCCCGTCAAATCGCCCGCCGTGGCGTTATAGCGCTCGCCGTCTTCAGGGTTGCGCCCGCGGGTCGAGACAATCTCGCCGCTCTCAAGAAACGCATCCGAAACCGCAATCGCCTCGGTCAGCAGCCCGCCGGGGTTGTTGCGCAGATCAAGGATAAACCCGTTGACCTTCTCCATGCCGCCGGCCTCCTCGACCTGCTCCTTGATCCCTGCGGCAAGGTTGGGCGAGGTCTGACGGTTGAACGTCGTCACCCGCAAGACAACACTGGTGCCCTCAATGCGCGAGCGCACCGCCGTGAGCTTGATGGTGTCGCGAATGATCGAGATTTCAAGTGGCTCTTCCGCGCCCTCGCGCGCCACGGTGATGATAATCTCGCTGCCCACAGGCCCGCGCATCAGCTCGACCGCCTCATCCAGCGTCAGCCCCAAAAGGCTCTCGCCATCCACATGGGTGATAAAGTCGCCCGCTTCCACGCCGGCTTCATCCGCAGGGGTGCCATCCATCGGCGAGACAACTTTCACAAAGCCCTCTTCCTGCGTGACTTCAATGCCAAGCCCGCCAAACTCGCCGCTGGTCTGGACTTTCATCCCCTCCGCCGCTTTCGGGCTGAGATAGCTTGAATGCGGGTCAAGCGAGGTCAACATCCCGTTGATCGCCGCTTCAATCAGCTCGCCCTCCTCGACCTCTTCAACATATTGCGCGCGAATGCGCTCGAAGATATCGCCAAACAGATCAAGCTGTTGATAAACATTTGTGGTCTTGGTGGATTCCTGGGCCAGCAAAGGCGCTGCCACCTGCGTGGTGATCAGCACGCTCGCAAGCGTTCCGGTTGCCGCCGCCATGAGAAATTTCTTCATGTCTCAGTCTTCCCTTTGTGTGCGAAACCAGCTCTCGGGGTTCACTGGCTCATTGTCTTCTCTTACTTCCAAATAGAGCGATTGTGAAAGGTCACTTCCCGTTCCATCACCCACTTGTGTTAATATTTCGCCTATTGCGGCCTCTTTGCCGCCCATAAGACCCAAAGGCGCACCGCCTGCAATCACTTCGCCAGTGCGCCCGTAGACGACATCCAGCCCCGCAAATACCATAAGAAGCCCTGATTTTGGTTCAAGGATCATGACATTGCCAAAGTCCAGCAGCGGCCCCTGATAGCGGATCGTGGCCGCCACAGGCGCACTCACAAGCGCGCGTGGCCGTGTCGCCAGCAAAAGCCCGGGCCGTGTGATCCCTGCGGCGTCCGCCTCGCCCGCGCGGCGCAAAACGCGCCCCGCCACAGGCAGCGCCAGCGCGCCTTTCTGCTCGAACACATCCGCGCTTGCCGCCGTGTCCAAAGGCCCGCCGCTGATTGCGCCCAAACCGCCCGCAAAGGCCTCAAGCGTCTCGGTGGTGGCAATGAGCAGCGCGGTTTTCACCGCATCCTCGCTAAATTTGCGCGGCAGATCTGTGCGGTCCGCAATCGCCTGGCTCAAGGCGCTGCGCGCATCCTGCACGCCCGTCAGCCCCTCTTGCAGGCTGCGCTCCGCTCCGGCCTGAAGCTGGCGCAGGGTGCTCACTTCGACAAGCGTCTCGCGCAAAGCATCCGCCTGCGCATTCAGCGCAGGGGTCATCTGGCTCACAATCATCCCCGCGCGCGCCGTGCCCAGCGCGCCGTCAGGGTGCAGCAAAAGACTGGGCGAGCCAACCCGCCCGCGCGCCTGAAGCACCGTGAGCAGCGCCGCGATTTCTTCTTCCTGCCCGCCAAGTCTGAGACTCAGCTCCCGCTCGCGGATCGTGGCGCGGCGCAGCCCTGCGCGCACAGCCGTAAGCCCCGCCTCATAGGCGCGCACCGTCTCGCTCAAAGCCGCCACGCGTTCGCGCCCGCCCTTGGCCGCCTCCAGAAGGTCCCGCGCCGCCGACAAATCTTCCAGCGCCGCCGTTGCGGCCTCTGCGGGGCTGGTATCCTCGGCCCAAAGCCCCGTTGGCACAGCCAGACACGCCGCCAGAAGCGCCGCACGCCAGCTCATACCAATAAACTTTCGCCAGTCATCTCTTCAGGCTGCGCCAGCCCCATCAGCGCCAGAAGCGTTGGCGCCAGATCGCTCAAACGCCCCGCGCGCAGAGCCGCGCCCTCCGGCCCACCAACAAGGATCACAGGCACAGGGTTCACCGTATGCGCCGTATGCGCGCCCCCCGTCACAGGGTCGCGCATCATCTCGCAATTGCCATGATCCGCCGTCACGATCATCGCACCACCCGCCTTTTCAAGCGCCGCAAGCACGCGGCCAAGGCCCTGATCGACAGCTTCGCAAGCCTTGATCGCCGCCTTCAGATCGCCCGTATGGCCGACCATGTCGGGGTTGGCATAATTCGTCACAATCAGATCAAACCCGTCTTCAATCGCGCCGACAAAAGCCTCCGTGACCTCGCCTGCGCTCATTTCGGGCTGCATATCATAAGTCGCAACCTTGGGGCTCGGCGCCATATAACGGACTTCGCCCGCCTCCGCGCCCTCCTTGCCGCCATTGAGAAAGAAGGTCACGTGCGGATATTTTTCCGTCTCCGCAAGGCGGAACTGCCTAAGCCCCTGCTTGGCAACCCATTCGCCCAAAGTGTTCACAATCACCCGCGAGGGAAAGACCGTCGCCATATACCCCTCATGCGCCTCCGAATATTCAACCATCCCAAGCATCTCAAGCTTGGGCCGCGCCCCAGTGTCAAACCCGTCAAAATCAGGCGCCGCCATCGCCGCCAGTATCTCGCGCGCGCGATCAGCGCGGAAGTTCAGACAAAAGACCCCGTCGCCCTCCGTCATCCCCTTATAGCCGCGCAAAACCGTGGCCGAAATAAACTCGTCGGTCTCGCTGCGGTTGTAGGCATTGGAAATCGCGCCATGCGCGTCCATCGCCGTATAGCCGCTCTGCCCGTGCACCATGGCGTCATAGGCCTCCTTGACCCGCTCCCAGCGGTTGTCGCGATCAAGCGCAAAATACCGCCCCGTCACGGTGACGATCTTGGCCTTGGCAGGCAAAGCCTCGGTCAAAGCCGCAAAATAGCCAAATGCCGACTTCGGCGCCACATCGCGCCCGTCCGCAATCGCGTGAATGGCCACAGGCACACCCGCCGCCGCAATCGCATTCACAGAGGCCATCAGATGCACAAGCGAGCCATGCACGCCCCCGTCCGAAACAAGCCCGACAAGATGCGCCGTGCCGCCCGTCTCTTTCAGCCGCGCGATAAAGGCCTTCAGCCGTTCGTTGTCAAAATAGCTGCCGTCTTCAATCGCAAGGTCGATCTGCCCAAGGTCCATCGCCACAACGCGCCCCGCGCCGATATTGGTATGGCCCACCTCAGAGTTGCCCATCTGCCCGCTCGGCAGGCCCACATCAGGCCCATGCGTGGTCAGAAAATTCGACGGGCCGTCGCGCATGATCCTGTCAAAATTGGGCGTATCGGCCAGCAAAGGCGCATTGTCCTCGCGCCGCTCGGAATGGCCCCACCCGTCCAAAATACACAACACAACCGGTTTTCTATCGCTCATTGCCCATACCTTCTTTGCGTCCAGCATTTACGCGCTCAAACGCTTCGGGGCAACACCCAGAGCCTCATTCGCGGTGATACGGCGCACCCGCCAAAATCGACGCCGCGCGATAGAGCTGCTCAGACAGCATCACCCGCACAAGCATATGCGGCCAGACCATCTTTCCGAAGCTCACAGAATGCGCCGCCCGCGCGCGCAGGCGCGGCGCAATCCCGTCAGCGCCACCAATGACAAAAGCCACATCCTGCGCCCCCGTGTCGCGCCAGCCCGCGAGCCGCTCGGCAAACTGGGGCGAGCTTTCGAGCCGCCCGCGCTCGTCAAGACAAACCAAAACACAACCCTTGGGCAAGGCCCGCTCCAAAAGGGCGGCCTCGGCCTCCATGCCACCGCCCTTCTTGTCTTCCACTTCCAAAACAGAAAGGGCGGTCAGCCCCAGCCCCCGCCCCGTGCGCTCAAAGCGCGTCACATAATCGTCAATCAGCGCTTTTTCAGGCCCGCCCCTCAGGCGGCCCACCGCGCAGATCTGAACTCGCATATCAGGCCTTTTCCGCCTCGGGCGTCAGCCACATCTTCTCAAGCTGGTAAAACTCGCGCACTTCAGGGCGGAAGACATGAACGATAATATCGCCCGTATCGACCAGAACCCAGTCGCCCGTGTTCTTGCCCTCGATCTTTGACGCGCGGCCAAAGTCAAGCTTCAAGCGCTCGGCGAGCTTCTCGGAAATAGCGCCCACCTGACGCGAAGAGCGCCCGGAGCACACAACCATATAATCGCCAATAGAAGACTTCCCGCGCAGATCAATCTGCACGACATCCTCGGCCTTATCATCGTCAAGTGATTTCAGTATGGCAGCAAGCAAATCTTCACTGCTCAGCTCTTTGGCCTTTTTTGGGGCCGAATGCGCCGCGCCTTTGGCCGCAACAACGTTTGGTGACAGGACGTAGTCCCTCCTTCTTACACATCTGTTGGCCCCGATGCCGAGCATGGCGCAAGCGTAACACCCCAAGTGTAAATGCTCAATGACCGCTATTCCCTCATGCAAAAATATGCGACCCATAAGCATCTATTGTCGTTTTGAGGCCTGTTCATGCGTTTTGTTTTTGCTCTGATCATCAGCCTGCTTGCCCCTGCGGCCTATGCACAGTCCAGCCCCGCTTGGACCACGGGCCAATCCGCCAACGCCAGCTTCGCCAGCGCCCCAAGCCCGAAGGGCGCAAACAGCCTCGGCGCAAGCCTGCGCTTTGAGGCGGGCCAAAGCACGGCCCAACTCTTCATTACAGGCCTCTGGAGTGCACGCCCGCTCACCCTGCGCCTCTCGGTCACCTACGCAAGCGGCAAAACCACCCCGCTTGACACCTACCGCCACGGCAAAATCGTCATGCTACAAGGCCAGCCCGCCTATAGCCTCACCCTCCCCCGCACCGCCCTGCGCCCCCTCAAAGGCGGCGACACTCTGGTGATTGAAGACACAACGATGCGCGGCGTGATCCCCCTGACAGGCTCATCAGCAGCGATCAAAGCGGCTGAAACGCGGGCAGGGTTGTAGCGCTCCCAATGCCCAACCAAAGTTTGCACAGCGCGAAGGGTGGAACTGTTCATAACGGGCAGGCAGGCAATGGCAGCGTCGCGGACGAAGCAGTCGTTGGCTTGGGAGGCTAACGTCAGCCCCTGGGGTGGCGACCTGACGGTTTTGGAAAAGCGCTTTATGCCAGCCAAATACTTCCTCAGAACGAATGATGCGCCTGCATCTGCCAAATCGCCAGCCCAAGGGAGGGGCTGACCCCCTCTCGGCAGAATTGGTGCAGCCAATTCGCCTGCCGGGGCAAAGGATAGCCGGGCCGCTATCGCGGCTGTTAACCGGCTGGGTGCTCCCAATAGAAGGCCCGCTCTGGCCTCAAGCCCACCATTCGCTGCCCCCCACCGAACGCCCCGTTAACTTAATTCCTGTTAACACATTCCCTGTTCGGGGGGGTGCACGCATGGTGCACGCCCTGTGCACGCTTATCACCCCCCTAGAATCAGATGTGTTTTGGCGCATTAACCATGCGGGACGCAGGGGTCAGAGCGTGGAAACTCAGTCCTGATAGACTGGGGGCAATGTCGGGAAACCCTTTGGAAACTATAGGAAATTTGGCAATAATTATTCCGCCGCCAAAGGCTCTGCGGCCCTGCGGCCAATATCGCAGACCTCGGCGATAACCCCCTTAAGAACCCGCCGAAACGCCTCAAAGTTGCCATTCGGGCGTATCATCTGCTCGTTCATATAGATCGAACGGTCAATTTCGAGCTGGATCGCGTGCTGCCCCTTTGAGGGCCGCCCGTATGTCTGGCAAATATAGGCCCCCGCAAAGGGCACATTGCGCACCACAGTCAGCCCTGCCGCGCTCAAAGCGGCTTCCAGACGGTCGACGATCTCTGAACTGGCCGAGGCCCCGTGACGGTCCCCGATCACAACTTCAGGGCGGCGGATCGCGCCCCGTGCGGCCAGATCCATCGCCTCATGCGGCATCGAGTGGCAGTCGATCAAGATCGCCTCGCCAAAGGCGGCTTTTGATTGGTCAAGCAGCTTGCCCAACA
>NZ_CBFHPP010000036.1:4151-10692 GCF_965657785.1 Lentibacter sp. | reverse complement strand
GGTTGAACCACGCCAGCTGCCTTCATTTCAATACCAAAAATATTATACATAAAAACCCTTTTTATATTGGTTTTTAAATCATTTCTTGTAATAATTTCTTTTAGAATTTTTAACATAACTATTACTGGACCATTGTTTATTAAGGTTTTATCGGTTTTTTAGTAAATACATATTGATCGGCCACAAGGGGCTTTGACGATGAAATTTGAACCGAAGCTACTTGTTGCGCTCTCAACGGCTGCCTTAACGGCCTGTGGAAGCCCCCAATACTCTACAGACACAGTGAAATCAGAGGTCCTCGCGCTGGCGCAGGTCTCGCCTGACGTTGCCGTTGCACGCAGCGGGGCCATCAAGCTGTCGGGCGCGTTTGAAAACGATCTGTCGCGCGCTGTCCGCGCATGGCCCGAGTATATTGCCGCACAGAGCGCCGCCGCCGAGGCACGCGAGATGATCGCTGTCTCGGAAGCTGCCCGCAAGCCGCAGCTCCGCGCCAGCTCCAATCTCGGCAGGCTGACCGAGACAGGCGCAGGCATTGCCACCAAGTCGACAGAGGGCGCCAGCGCCAGTGTCACAATGAGCCAGATCGTCTATGACGGCGGCGCGAGTCTTGCCGCTGTCGACGGTGCGCAGGCCGCCGCCTATGCCGCCGAAATCGAAACGCAGGTTGTTGCCAACAGAGCCGCCCACGATGCTGGCGCCGCCTGGATTGACGCGCAAACCATTGAAGCACGCCAACGCGCCCTCGCGGCCGTTATGAGCAAGGCTGATGAAATGCTTGGCCAGATCGACACATTGGTGGCGAGCGGTATGGTCGACAAAAGCGCAAGCACATCCGCAGACATTGCGGTGCGTAATCTCGAGCTAGAACAATCCCAGCTTGACGCGAGCCAGCATGAAATCACGGCGCGCTACATCAAGCAGTTCGGCTCGCCTCCCAAGAACCTCGGCCAGCCACCCAAGCTGCTGACGCAGGCCGATCTTGCCAAAATACAGAGGGATTGGGCCACATCACCATCGTTGCTGCAATCCGCAGCAGGCGTGCTTTCCGCCAAGCAGGCCTTGCTGGCGGCACAGGGCCGCGAAAAGCCAACGATCGGCCTCAGCTCGGGCATCACCTCCCCCATGAGCCGCACAGACCAGTCCAGCTATGCGGTCGGCTTTGAAGTGAGCTGGATCATTGGCGACGGCGGGCGACGTAAAGCCGATACCGCCGCAAAGGCCGCTCGCCTTGAGGCCGCACAGCAAGCCCTCGAAGGCCTCAAGCTGCAAGGCAAGTCTCAGCTTGATACAGCTGTCAGCCAGCGCGAGGCACTTCTCAAAAGCCTCACAATGTTGAGCGCCCAAAATACAGCTGCATCAAAAGAAATCGAAATCCTGTGGTCACAGCTCGCAACCGGGCAAACAACGGTGCGCCAGCTGATTGATGCAGAAGTCAGCGCATACCGCACAGCAGACCGCCAAATCACAGCCAAAGCAGAGCTTGCAAAGCTAGAACTCAAGATGCTCGCGACCTCGGGCCTCTTGGCCACGAAGCTTGGGTTGAATGATACGCAAGCCCCATTGAAGGCCGCAAAATGACAGTTACCGCCGACCCAATAACCGCCGAACCGCAGAGCAAGACTGCCATCGCACAGATCGCAACAGCGCAGGTAAACCCGGCGGAAGCTGCCGAGGCGGCACAGGACAAAAAGCGCGACGAGACAGCTTTGGTGCAGACCTTGCAGCGCCTGTTGCGCGACCAAGGCGAAAGCTACAGCGAAGCGGCAATTCGTGATCTTCCAGCAAACCCTGGAGAAGAGTTTACGCCGTCGCAGGCTGTCAGCACCCTGCGCGAAATAGGCCATGTTGCCAGTTTTGGTAAAATACCGGCAGAAACCCTTTCCCAAAGCCACTGTCCTTTGATTGGCTTTTGGAAAGACGGTAGCCCCTTTATTTTAACTGAAATAAAATCAGATGGTAGTTTTCTCTGTGCGACTTCAGATGCCAATTTTAAATCGAAAAAAATATCGGCTGAAGAGTTTAAAGCAAACTATTCTGAGCATCTTATTCTAACCCAACGCAAGAAAAACGCCGAAGAAAAGTCCAGCAAGCGCTGGTTCTTTTCGGCTTTTGCCCAAGGCAAGTGGCTTTATATTCAGGTCATCCTTGCCGCCATCGTGTCAAACTTTCTCGGTGTCTCGACCTCTCTCTTTGTGATGGTTGTCTACGATCGCGTTGTTCCCAATGAAGCCATTGAATCGCTTATCGCGTTGTCCATCGGCGTGATGATCGCTCTGGGCTTTGATTTTATAACAAAATCCCTGCGCGCCAACTTCATTGACCGCGCCAGCAAACGTGCCGATGCGCGTATGGCCCGCATGGTCTTTGACAAGATCCTCACGCTGCGTCTGGACGCAGGCAACCAGAACTCTGGCGCCGTCGCCAGCGTGGTTCGGGAGTTTGACACCCTGCGTGAATTCTTCACCTCTGCCACACTGGTGGCAATTGTAGACTTGCCGTTCATCTTCTTCTTTATCTACATTGTCTATCTGATCGGCGGCAATATTGCCATTGTGCCGCTCTTGGCCGTGCCCTGCGTGCTGCTCATTGGCCTTGCCATCCAGCCGATCCTTGCGCGGCTTGCTTCGGGCGCCATGACAACAGGGATGTCCAAGCAATCCGTGCTTGTCGAAACGCTCAATGGGCTGGAAACAATCCAAGCCACAGGTGCGGGCCGTCTTATGAAATCGCGCTTTGAAACGGCAACTCTTGATCAGTCTGAAATCGGCCTGAAAAGTCGCATTCTATCGCAGTTTGCGATCAACTCGGCAGCCTCTATCCAGCAGATCGCCCAAGTCGCCACAATCTTTTACGGCGTCTTCCTTATTCAGGCCCAACAGCTCTCTATGGGTGGCCTGATTGCGGCGGTGATTTTGGGCGGTCGTGCCCTTGGCCCTCTCGGCCAAGTTGCCTCGGCCCTCTCACGCGCAAATTCGGCGCGTCAGGCCTTCCGCTCGATTGACACCCTGATGCAGCGGAACGATGGCGGAAGCGAAGCCGAACAGCGCCTGAGCCGCCCTGTGCTGAAGGGCGAAATCGAGTTCAAGAACGTCTCCTACACTTTCCCAGGGGCCAAAAACCCGCTGATCAAAGACCTGTCGATCAAAATTCCGGCTGGCGAAAAAGTCGCTGTCTTGGGGCGTATGGGTTCGGGCAAATCCACCTTCGCCAAACTTTGCGCAGGTTTGATCCAGCCCACCGAAGGCTCAATCTTGCTGGACGGGATTGATTTGCGCCAGATCGACAAATCAGACCTACAACGCAACTTGGGCGTTATGCTTCAAGAAACATGGCTCTTCTCGGGGACAGTTCGCGAGAATATCCAACTCGGCTATTACGAATACGACGACGCTCACTTACTCAAAATCTGCCAGCTCTCTGGCACCGATGATTTCGTCAAAGGAAATCCCGCAGGATACGACCTGAAGATCAAAGAGCGTGGCGTCGGCCTCTCAGGCGGCCAGCGTCAGTCGATCAATCTCAGCCGCGCCCTGCTTCACGAGCCAAATGTTCTGGTTCTGGACGAGCCAACAAGCTCAATGGACTCATCAACGGAAAGTGCCGTTCTCGAGCGTTTGTCTGGCTATCTGGCAGATCGGACAATGGTTGCGGTTACGCACCGCAACACTCTGCTCAAGCTGGTCACACGTGTGCTCGTAATGGACCAAGGCAAAGTCATCGTCGACGCGCCACCCGAGCAGCTGAAATAATTAAAGTTAAGAGGGCGCTATGCCAAAATCAGATTTTGAAAAGCTATCACGGGACATGGAAGAGCGGGAAGGCTTTGGAAACTCGCTCATCCTCGCCGTTATAGCCGCACTTATCATAGCCATCATCGGCTGGGCCTCTATCGCCGAGCTGGATAACGTCACGCGCGGCAACGGTAAGGTGGTTTCCACCACTCAAAACCAGATGGTTCAATCCTCCGAATCTGGCGTTATCCTGTCACGTTCGGTGAACGAAAACTCGCTGGTGACAGCGGGCGATGTTCTCTACGAAATCAACCCGATTGAGTTGCAAGCAGAGCTGGACAAGCTTCAGCAGCGCTCCGCCACTCTCACGGTCCGCGAACTGCGCCTGCAAGCCGAAAGCACGGGGCAAGAGTTTAAGCCCGACAGCGACATGATTGCCAAATCAAAAGACACAGCCCTCACCGAATTGGCCCTTCACACGGCCAAGCGCAAAGAGCTTGAAGGGTCGCTTTCTATTCTTGAGCAACAAAAAGCCCAACGTAAACAAGCCCTGATCGCTGCTGAGCAAACTCTCACAACCTCGCAAAATATGCTCGATCTCGTTGCATCTGAAATTGCGATCATCGATCCGCTCGTGCGCCAGAATATCATGCCCGAAACCCGCTTGCTTGAGCTTCGCCGTGAAGAACAGCGCGTGAACGGCGACATCCAGAACGCGATCACGCGGGTTGCCAGTGCCCAATCGGCAATCGCCGAAGTCGAAAGTCAAATCGCCAACACCCTTGACGGCTACACACGCAAAGCGCTTGAGGAGCTGAACTCGGTTGTGGCTGAGCTGAGTGAAGTTAACACATTGGTTCCCGCTCTCAGCGAGCGAGTCAAGCGCACCATCATCCGCGCCCCCGTCGACGGGATCGTCAACCGCATCAATTTCCAAACCGTTGGCGCCTATGTGAAGGCAGGCGATGTGATCTTGGAAATTGTTCCCACAGGAGAAGCTCTCAAGCTTGAGGCCAAAATTGACCCGAAAGACATCTCTAGCATTCGCCTCGACGATCTGGCCCGCATCCGCCTGAGCGCATATGATTCATCCCGCTATGGCGCGGTGAACGGACACGTGCGCAGCATCAGCCCCGATGCCATCACAGAAGGTGGCGAGGGCGGCGGCGCCTTCTATCTTGTCGATGTCTCGTTGGAAAGCACAATCACCCTAGAGACAGGCGAAGAAGTCACTTTGCTTCCGGGCATGACCGCCTCTGTAGATGTTGTCTCGGGGAAACGAACCGTTCTCAATTACATCTGGCAGCCGATCGCCAAAGTTCAAGAACTGGCGCTGCGCGACTAAAGCGCCACAATTGCCCTCCTAGAAAGAAAGCCTGCAAAAAATGACAATCACCGATGAATTGATCGTTCTGCGCGGCATAGACACGAAATCCGTGCTGTTCCCGTTCATGAAAAGTATCAGCAAATGGGAGTTGTTGCTGACAATTGCTGAGCTTGACGGAAACCCTGACTACGGGATCTGGAACTATATCGATATGCTCCACACCCGCACAGAAAACCCCATGACGATGTATACGTTTGTAAAATCCAAAATCGAGGAAGGCAGCCTCACGACGACGAAAAGTGAGAAGAAAAGCCGCAAGTCTCTCACGCTCAGCCCTGAGCTTGCGGAAGAGTTAACTCGCTTTCTGGAAACACGCGGCAAAACGGTTCTGCCTGAAGTCACAAATATTTCAGCATTTGCAAATGTTGACCTGTGACGCCTGATAAAACCGCCATCAAGGCAGAAAAATGGCACCTCATCCGAGATGTCTAAAACACGAAACGAAACCTCAGATTAAATATAATGACAAAAAAACCACACCGCCGGACTATTGCTAAATACAGGCCTCAAACCTATTAAAACAAGGCGTTTTAATGTATTTACGCGCAGTAAGAAGGTAGATTTTAAATAATGCTCGGAGTGGAATTTTTCCGAGTTTAAGGCAACGAAAAGGAGCCAGAAATGGCAGCTCAATCAGATCAAACCATCACCGTTGATGGAGTAGACTACAAACTCGCAGATATGTCAGATGCCGCCAAGGCGCAGCTGGCAAACATTCAGTTTGTGGATGCACAAATCCAGCAGCTCAGAAATGAATGGGCCGTCGCCGACACAGCGCGCCTTGGCTATTCAGGCGCTCTTAAAGGCGAGTTGCTGAGATCAGAAAAAGCATAAGGTTTCACGCATATGTCGCAGCGCATTAATCTCGATGGTGTCGAATACGAAACATCCAGCCTGACAGACAATGGCAAATCTATTCTTGTCAGCCTCCAAGAGGCCAGCGCGCGGCTTCAAGAATTGCAAAACCTTCAAGCGATATTCACCCGCGCAAAGCGAAGCTACATAGACGAGCTAAAACGCGAAATTATTAAGGGCAAATCAGGCGTCGATATAGCCGCCCTATTTGACTAAACTAAACTTAAAAGGAATACAAAATGCCCAAAATCACCGTAGATGGCATGGAATATAACACAGAAGAGCTGACAGATAACGGCAAGGCCCAATTGGCAAGCCTCCAATTTCTGGAAGTTCAAATGAAAAAGCTACAGAATGAGATTGCCGTTTATCAAACAGCGCGCAACTCATATGTCGCTGCTCTCAAAGTCGAGCTCGAAAAGACAAAATAACCAGAATGAGAGGTAATCAAATGCGCTGGTTTCCTCTCTTTTGCCTCCTGATTTTAGTCGGGGTTGTTATGGCCTCCTATGATCGGGACGCGAGGCCCTTTATGATGCCTCCAGACTCCCAAAAATAGAATTATTAT
>NZ_CBFHPP010000036.1:0-4053 GCF_965657785.1 Lentibacter sp. | reverse complement strand
TAGTTTAAGAACGGCCCGATATGAAACATTCCAGACGCGCGCGATGGATTTTAGGCATAACCGCCGCACCGCTCATAATATGGTCTGGCTACTGGGCCGCAGCAGCCTACGCCTTTGAACAAGGGGCGCACCTGGCCGCTCGAGAAGCTCATAAATCTGGTGTTTCCGCACAGTTTCAAGACATCTCCGTTCAGGGCTATCCCACAGAATTCGAAGTGGGCATATCCGATATTTCAGTAGGTGTTGAAAACACGCTCACGTGGGAAACGCAAAAAGCCGTTTTGCACACCGCGAGTTTTAAGCCCAATGAAATAAGCCTCGATCTATCCGAGACTCATCAGATCAACGGCTCTTTTGGCGCTACAACCATAGCCACAAAACAAGCCGAGCTTTCTATTCTCGTTCGTCCGTCATGGCTTATTCCACTCGGTAAAATAGCCTTGAAAGCTGAAGATATGGCCATTGAGCACGCCGATGGGTTTAAGGCCAATCTAGGCTCTGTTTTTGCAACAGTCACAAGCTATGCCGATCCGAAAGAAGCTTATAATCTTGCAGCAGAGCTTGATAATATCAGCCTTGGCCGCCTCTTGCCCGAGCTTCCCCCCGCCTATCACTCCGTTCAAGCCTTACGGTTCAACTCGGACGTTCTGTTTGATGCAGCATGGGACAGAAAGGCCATGTCCCGCGGCCTTCCAGCTTTGCAAAAAACTGTCCTGAATGAGATCCGCTTTGATTTTGGCGACGCAAACATCTCGGCCACGGGCCAGCTGACACACGAGGCCGCCTTCGGCCCCACGGGTCAAATTAACCTCACAGTTCAAGGCTGGCAAAGCCTGTTCGAGCTCGCCAAAAGCCTCGGTTATGTGGCCCCAAACCTTGAAGATATGTTTTTCACCCTGCTCACAGACCTGGCAGCGCAAACCGGCTCAAGCGATACAATCACCCTCCCCCTCACACTGCAAAACGGCCGTGTCTCCTACGGAGCCTTAACCTTCGGAACATTGCCCAAAGGTCGCTGACTCGCAGTCATTTATAACTAAAAGGCCATATTTCAATGAGTTACAATCCCGCGCGTCAAACTGCCCCATTCGCCCTCAATGGCAAGCAGACCTTCAGACTGAAAACGCTTGACAGTTGGCAACTCAACACGGTTTGGGCCTTTCCCCTCCTCACAGCCTGCGGCGGCGGGTCTTCTGATACCTCTGGCACAAATCATAGCATCGGCAGTTTGCCGTCCGGTTACACGCCGCCAAGCTCCCCCTATGTCACGCCGACAGCCCCAGACCCTCATGCAAACACTTTGTTCGAAGCAGAAGTGCCGCCCTATTGGGTCGCAGCTTTAGGCAACAGCAACTACGATCAGCTTGATACCTTCTACAAATCCTTCGATAACAAAGTCGGATTTGCTTTCCCGACAACAGCGCCAGACTATCTTACCGACACGGACAAAGCTGGCTGGGCTGCCGCATCTCCTGCGGTCCAGGCGGCCTATCGCGATATCTTCTCCGACTTGGAAACACTCTTCAATGTGAGCTTTGAAGAGGTCACAGACACGAGCGCCTTCAACGTTGTCTCGATCTCCCAAAACACCCAGACCGATACGTCAGGATATGCGTTTTTCCCCAATGAAACCGATCCCATTGGCTCTGATGTCTTTATCTCAAACGAGTATGACAATCCGACGTCTTCAAGCAGCGGAACCAATTTTGATTACGAACTCCTGTTGCACGAGCTGAGCCACGCCTTTGGCTTCAAGCACCCCTTCGAAGCAGATGGAACAGCCACAGAGACGCTCTCAGATCGCGAAGACAATTCAAACTGGACAGTCGCAACCTATACTCAGGTTCCCTCCGCCTATAACGGTGCCTATCGTGATCTTGATCTCATGACATTCGCAGGTCTGTTCGGGATCAACCCCTCCTACAAGGCGGGCGACACAACTTATACCTTCTCAAACAGCACAAGCGTTTTTATCCTCGACGGGGCAGGCCATGATACCATAAGCGCCGCCGCAGAAAGCGCTGCGGCCTATATTGATCTTCGCCCAGAGATGCACAGTCACCTTGGCTCAAAGTCTGAGTTTATCACAGATGCACGCCAGCTGACCATTTCAGCAGGCTCGGAGATAGAAGTCGCGATTGGCGGCTCAGGCAATGATTATCTCGTCGGAAATACGCTTGATAACGAGCTGCGCGGCGCTGCGGGCAACGACAAGATCTTCGCAGGCGAAGGCAAGGATACGGTTCAAGGCGGCGCAGGGTCCGATACCATCGACCTGTCAGAAGCCACTTCAAAAACCGACACACTGGTGTTTGAATCCCGTCCCGCAGGCAATGGCGCAGATACGGTCTATGCCTTTGATCAAGGTGCAGGGGGCGATGTCATAAGCTTCTCTTCTATGGCAAGTGCAAGCCTTCTCGCCGTTGTCAGCGCCGCCAATGTCCCTGTCGCAAACGTCAGCGGAGCAATCCTACGGCTGGTGTCAGACGGGCTTGATAGCGTTGCGGCCCTGTCCACAGCCCTCTCGGAAGGCGGCAGCTTTGCCAATCTCCAGATATCCTCTGGCTCTGAGATTCTCGCGCTGACGGCCGCCTCTCAGGCCACAGGTCAGGATCAGTCACTGTTCCATATTGCAAATGACGGGGCGGGCCTGACTGTCCATCTACTCGCTAGTTTCGCAGGCAATTACCTCGATATTGACACATGGCACGGCGATAATTTCATCTAAACATTGCACAGCATTTGCGCCAAGCCTTCGGGCTTGCGCTTATTCATGGTTAAGATTATTAGGGCGTTAACCGTGTTTCTGCGTCTTGGTTAAGCAGAGCTGAACAGCGCAGAGGTCGGTCCAAAGGGCAGCCTCTGCCTCGGTTTGCGCCTCAAATGTCTGATCAGACAGGGTTCAAGGCCAGAGACATCACTGGCGTTCCGCTTGTGAAATACCGCCCAAATCGGCGGTTGAAACCAGCGCAAGACAATCTCCGAATACGGTATTTCAAAAAGACTCCCCGCCCAGAGCGCTCGATCCTCTTTAAGGCAAAACCCGTTTGGGAAGACATCCCGAAATCAAACCCCCAAACGTGAAAAGAGCGAGCCGAAGCCCGCTCTTTCCGATACTCCAAATCCCCAGTGGACTTAGAAGTTGAACGCCATATACGCCATGAAGTCGCCCGACTTATTATATTCGAAGTTTGCACTCACAGTGCCACCAAGGTCGTAGGCAGCGCCCATACCATAATCGTCATCATCAGATGCATAGGCATTGATCGAGAATGCGCCTTGCGTGTAGTTAGCATACGCACCTGAAATAGTATTTGTGAGACGTGCACCAACAGTTACATCGCCAAGGGCCGCATTTAGATCAGCTGCATAATAATCATCATCACCAGCTGCGACACCAACATTTACTGAGCCAAGCGTCATTGACGCGCCTGCTTCAAGGCGCTCATCACCCGACACATCACCTGATACTGAAACAGTTGTTGAACCCATCGTGTAGTCTACACGCACACGATCCATGTTTGCAGCACCAGTGCTTGAATACCAGGTTGAAGAGGTATCATAAAGACCCCACCAACCGAGTGAACCAGTGGCTGAACCGAAGACATTTGTGCGTGCACCAGCTGCAGAAGCGGTGTTACCCATTTGAACGGTCAAAGCACCGTTTTTAACTGTGATTTGTGGTGCGTTGAAACCATCGGCGCGTTCACCTGTAGCGCTGAAGCCTACGCCGTTGTCTACGCGCAAACGGCTGAAGATGCTTACTTCCATGCCATTATCGGCTGTAGCAGTGCCTGTCGCATTGATTTGGAAACGGTTCAGCAAACCTTGCTCAGAAGCAGCGTCATCGTTGTAAATACCAAACGCACCATATCCTGCGAATGTTACGTCTGCTGCTGCTACTGATGCAGTTGCCACTAGCGCTGTAGTAGCGAAAACACGACTTTAGATCCACAAAGAGCCACAGCCGATGACAGTATGCGACGATACATTAGGCATACATTGACCACATTTCGGCTCTCGTCCAAGCGTTCAAGTGACAATATTATTTGG
>NZ_CBFHPP010000035.1:0-13615 GCF_965657785.1 Lentibacter sp. | reverse complement strand
CAGCGCCGGCCCAACGGGTGGGCTCGGGTTTGCTTGTCCTGCGGGCACTTGCAGCTTCATCTTGCCTGCGAGCTTCTTGGCCATTGGCCTTCTCCTTTTCCAACCCCCTCGGAACGCGTTCCTCAGGGCTTTTGCACGGGGTTACCCCGTGCCTGTTGTGTGGTTCGGTCTGGCTGCCGCGGCCGCCGCGCCTCCCACGCTCCTACATCGGGTTGCCCCGACGATCTCTTCGCCGTTACCCTTGCTTGGTAACTTGCGTAAATTCGAGTTCCACAGGCGTCTCACGCCCGAAGATAGAGACTGTGACTTTCAAGCGCTGGTTGTCGTCATCGACCTCTTCCACCATGCCATCAAAGTCCTCAAACGGCCCTTCAGCCACTTTGACTTTCTCACCCACTTCAAAGCTGATCATAAGCTTCGGTGCGTCCTCGCCTTCCTGAACACGGTTCAGGATCTGGTTTACTTCTGCATCCCGCATCGGCATCGGGCGCCCCTGCGGGCCCAAGAAGCCTGTCACGCGGTTGATCGAATTGATCAGGTGATAGCTCTTGTCACTCATTTCCATATGCACAAGAACATACCCGGGCATAAAGCGGCGCTCTGCCGTCACTTTCTTGCCACGGCGGATCTCGATCACTTCTTCTGTCGGCACAAGCACTTCGTCAATGGCATCCTCCAGCCCCTGCTCTTCAGCCTGCTGCCTGATCTGTTCCGCAATCTTCTTCTCGAAGTTCGAGAGAACACTCACCGAATACCAACGTTTCGCCATAGCTCTGTGCCCGTTCCTTACTGTGCCCGCCTGCGCAGGCCTTATTCCGATCTCCCGACAGCAAAAATCGGCGAGCAACTCGAATCGTCGCTCACCATGTCAGGATTTCATGGGGAGTTACATCTCATGGCTCTCAGGTTCAAGCCCTCACGCCCAAAAACAAAACAGCCTCGCAAATTGCGAGGCCGTCATCTCTCGTTTCAAGGCCGGCCTTAGCCGAAGACGTTCAAAATTGCCTGCAAGCCGTTGCGGATCAAAACATCCACAAACGCAAAAAAGATTGCCGTCAGTGTCGCCATAATAAACACCATCACCGTCGTCAGCATAACCTCACGGCGCGTCGGCCATACGATCTTTGAAACTTCAGCGCGGGTCTGCTGGATAAACTGGAGCGGGTTGGTGCGGGCCATTGGCGTCTCGTCTTTCTATCTGCTTTGGGGTCACTTACGCATAAGCCCCCCTAATTTCAAGGCACATTTACGCTATTCGGCAGGCTCAGAGCGCAAAGCAAGCCGTTCAAACGGATCCCCCTGCGACAAGGCGTGCCCCTCGCGCGCCATATCCCGCGCCGAACGGCCCAAATCAGGCGTATAGATCCCGTCACTCACGCGCGCAGGCAGCCGTGCCAAAATTCCATCAATACGGTCGGCCGCACGCTGCAAGGCCACAATGATGGCCTGTGCCCTCTCAGACCGCTTGCCCTGATACCACCCCCACACCGCCTTCAAAAGCTCACTGATCCGAGACGAGCCAAGCCAGCATGAAAAACAAAACAGGGATCAGCCAAGGCTTGAAAAGCATCACCAAGGCAAGCGCAACAAGCCCTGCCAGTTTCGCGTATTGCACAGTCTGTTCCTTATCAAACTTCACTCTGGCCTGAAGCGATTTTGGCCTCTCATATCGCCCAAATACCGCAAATCTTGCGAAAAATTCACGAAAAAAGGAGCGTGGCCGCAAGTCTTCAAACAATTGCGCCTGCTCCCTGTCAGACGGCACACCTCTTGAAACACCCCCTGCGCGACGCTCTCTCGCTTGGCCCGCAGACGTCACACGACGCGGCGCAACACGGCCCGCCGCAAGCTTTGCGCCTGCGTCGCCCTGTGCCTCTCCGGCCTGTTCCGGATGTGCCTCTGCATGGCGCGCCTCCGTCTCGATCAGGAGGCGCACAATATCAAGCGTTGCATCATCCGCAGCAGAATCGGGGGCGCTGATCGACGGATCTTGGTGTGTGCCAAGTGTCATGCCCGTGTTTCCACCTTCTATATCCCGCACGCTCTAGCCCGCGATGCGGGCTCCAAAACGGCTAAAATATGTCAAACTTGCGGAAACTGATGCGCAACCATCTTTCACAAGTGAACAATCTCACATAGCATCCCCCCAAAGGAGACCCCGATGGCCGATATGCTCGCCCGCCGCCGCGCCCTATTGGGCCCGAATGTGCCCCTGTTTTACGAAGAGCCTGTGCATATCGTGCGCGGCGAGGGTGTCTGGCTTTGGGACGCGAACGGCAAGCGCTATCTGGATTGTTACAACAACGTGCCCCACGTCGGCCATTGTAACCCGCGCGTGGTCAAAGCCATCAGCGCACAAGCCGCCACCCTCAACACCCATACCCGTTACTTACACGACGGCATTCTGGACTACGCCGAGCGCCTCACAGCCAAAATGCCGCCGAGCCTCTCGACCCTGCTGCTCACCTGCACAGGATCAGAAGCCAATGATGTTGCCATGCGCATGGCCGAAGGCATGACAGGCGCGCGCGGCATCATAGCAACAGACGCAACATATCACGGCAACACCGCGCTTGTGAGCCAGCTTTCGCGCAGCAATATCCCCGAAGTAGGCTTTGGCCTTGGCGATTATATCCGCCACATCCCCGCCCCTGACAGCTACCGCGCGCCCGACCCCGACGGCACAGCTTTCGCCGCCAGCCTTAAAGCCGCAATCGACGATCTGAACGTGTCAGGCCATGGCTTTGCCGCCCTCGTTATTTGCCCCTACTTTGTCAACGAGGGCTTTCCCAACCTGCCCAAAGGCTGGCTTGATGAGGCCGTCGCGGTTGTCCGCGCGGCTGGGGGCCTTCTCATCGCAGATGAAGTTCAGCCAGGCTTTGGGCGGATCGGGTCTCACTTTTGGGGCTTTGAGCGCCAAGGCATCACCCCCGACATTGTCACGCTCGGCAAACCCATGGCCAACGGTCATCCCGTCGGCGGCGTTGTCACCCGCCCCGATATTATGGCGCGCTTTCGCGAGGCCTTTCGATACTTCAACACCTTCGGCGGCAATCCAGTATCCTGCGCTGCCGCGCTTGCGGTGCTCGACGAGCTCGAAGAGAAGGCGCTTCCCGCCCAAGCCGCCCGTGTCGGCGCCTATGCCCAAGAGCGGTTGCGCGCGCTCATGGCCAAACATGAAGCGATAGGGGACATCCGTGGCGAAGGGATGCTCTTTGGCGCCGAGCTTGTGACAGACCGAACGTCCAAAACCCCGGCCACCGCCTTGACCACTCAAATCTTCAACGAAATGCGCCGCCGCGGCTTTCTCATGTCCAGCCTCGGGCGGGGTAAAAACACGCTCAAAATTCGCCCGCCCCTGCCCTTTGGCGAAGATCATGCAGAACTTCTGTTTGATACTCTGGACGAGGTGCTTTGCGCGCTGGCCCCCTCTTAGGGTCAGGACCCATTCATCTTGCATTACCAGTTTGACTGAAATTACCCCTGACGAAGATCGAGAGCGCAGGAAGAGTGGTTCTATTTTAAGCGCTTGATCTGAAGGCAGGGGCAATTTCTGCCAAAACCGATGGGCGCTTATGGCTGCGTGTCTCAACGGCTCCGACCGCTTGAAAAGCCGTCCAGCCTTATCTGCGCGCCCGAAACCGCTGATCTCACTCAGCCAAAGGCGCTGGTAACGCAAGATGAACGGGTCCTGACCCCGACACGGGCTTAAAGCAGACCGTCCTTGCGCCTGTTCTGCGCTGGTGTTGGCGCGGTTTTGCGGGGCGCAACAGCGGCCGGGATGCTGGTATTTTCCAGCCCCGTTTCAGCAGGCGTCTCACGCATTTCAACCCGAAAGAAGGAATGTTGCGCGCGCCCTGCGTGTTTTGAGGCATAAAGCGCAAGGTCCGCATCCGCCAGCATCTGCGCCGCCTCAGGGGCATCATAACTGAGCGACAAAACAGTGCCACAACTGGCCGACACATGACACATATGCGTGCCAAAGGGCATCGGCACCTCAAGCTTCTGGATGATCCGCCCCGCCACCCGCTCAAGCGTGTCGCAATCGGTCAGACCATCAAACAAAATCACAAACTCATCGCCCCCCACCCGCGCGACAGTGTCCTCGCTGCGGGTTTCTTCGACCATAATCCGCGCCACATTCTGCAAGACATGGTCGCCCGCCGCATGGCCGAGCGTATCATTCACCGCTTTGAAAAAATCCAGATCAATATGCATCAAGGCAAAGTCACGCCCAGCCGTGATGAGCCGCGCAAGCACATGGTCCATGGCACGACGGTTTTTCAGCCCCGTCAGCGTATCGGTAAAGGCCTGCTCCTCGGCCGCAATCATCGCCCCCTGCAGGCGCAGATTGAGCATTCGCGAGGCTTCCATCGCCGCAGACTTGGCCTCCACAAGATAAAGCATTTCAATAGCAAGATCGGTCGCCGCAAAATCACTGCTCACCAAGGCATAATCGCGCACCGCATCCAAAAGCGAGATCCCAAAGCCGAGGTTCACAACGGCCCCCCGCCTTCCGCCAAAAGGCGCCAGAACCCCCTTCAACGAAGTCTCAGGGGTGCCGCGCAGGCGCAAATGAAGTTTCACACCCTCAGACGCCAGCAGCCCCTCCATCGTCTGGACAGCCTGCGGGCGACGCAGCTCGAACACCTCAAGAAAAGACCGCCCCACCAAAGGCAGGCCGGCGCGCAACTTCTGCAAACTGGCCCCAGTCTGCACAATCGTTCCCGCCTCATCCAGAATAACGTGCATGGGGCAGAACGCCTCCATCAAGCTCGCCACCTCACTGAAATTCTGCTGTGTCACGGCCCCACTCATCCTGCTCGCGCCCCAAGCTCAAAGCCGCGCCCCGCCGCAAAAGCTTCTTCAATGAGCTGTATCTCTATTCTCTCCTTGTCAGCGACGTCGGAAAAATACTCCAAGATCACCAAAGCCCCATAATCATCCGCCATCGCCCGAAGCACCCCAAGCAAGACCGCGCCAAAGCCTGAGTTATGCGACAGAACCGTGAGGCTGAACTGGCCCGTCGCGCGCTCATCAAGCTCAAGCTCAGGCAGATTCAAATCTGCAACAGCCAGCCGCGCCCGGTCAGGCAAGTCCTCCAGAGAGTGCAAAAACTCGACAAAATCAACGCCGCCAAACCGCAAGAGCCTCCGCACTGCCTCGGTCTTTTGGTGGCTCACAAGATAGGTGCCAATGTCTTCCAAAACAGCTTCACGCGGCAAGAGCAGCTCACACGAAACCCTCTCCAAGACACGCTCGGTGAGCGCCGCATCATACCCCAACATCGCCTCAAACTCGACAAAGCCAAGCTCGGCCTGCTCTGCAATGCGCAGCCAAAGGTCATCGCCCCGCGTTTCTCTGACAAAACGTTCAATGGTCCGGTTGATAAGCCCGTGCATCTGCCTCAAATCCCTTCTTTAGGGCAGAATGCACAGCAGACGTTAACACCGCCTCAATGTAGCTAATTGTAAGGAAAGAAGATCACATCTCCAAGCCTGAGCGCCTCATAACTCTGCGGTTCAAGCAAAAATTCCCCCGCCATAACGGCGTCAAACAGCCCCCGCGGACGCGTCACACGCGCCTCCCCGCTCGCCGTCGCGCTCTGCGCTGCACTGTCGCCAAGAAAGATCCGCGAATCAGATTTTCGAACCACAAAAAGATCATTGCTCTCTTGCGTCACCAACAGCCCCAACAGCCCCAAATCGCGATTGCCCTGCCCATCTGTCACAATCAAAGCACAGCTCGGCGCCGCGCGCAGCGGGCACTCCCGCGAGATTTGCGCCAAGAGGCTCGCATCCATCTCGTCGAGTAGCGCATCACGCCCCTGCCCTTGCGGCAAGATCACCAAGCTGGCGCGCACATCCCGCCGCAAATCCAGAATCTGCTCCTTGCTATCTCTACGCTCAAACGCCCATACGGACCGCGCGTCGCGGGCCTCGGTGATCCGTGCCCGCAAGGGGGCATCTGCCACGGCCTCGATCGTTGCCAAACCAGCCTTGCCTGCGCGGCCCCAGTCATGCGCCATTTCGTAAACAGGCACAGCATCCGCCTCACTGTTCCCCGCCTCAAACCGCGCAACTTGGCTGGCTGTCGCAATCGCCTCGGCCTGAAAAAGCGGCGTCAACCAAAGCACCGCTCCCGTCCAAACTGCCAAAGCCATAGCCAAATTGCTCTGCCTGAGGCGCGCCCGCCAGCCCGCAGACCGCACCACGGCCCAAAGGTAAAACCCCGAATACCCCGTCAGAAACAGCGCGACATAGGCTGCGCTGACCCGTTCAGGCGTCCAGCCATAGTCCGCCACACGCAGCCAGATCGCATAGATCGAAAGCGCCACCAATACAGGTATCAAAAGCGCCATAAGCCGCGCCGCAAAAACCATCAAAGGCATATGGGACGCGCTGTCATCATCCCGATCGACAGCCGCCGTGATCAGCGTCACCCCCGCAAAAGCAACCGCCATCAAAACGCCAGCCGTCGAGAGCTTTCCAAACAAATCAGACAGGCCCCTAAACGGCAGTGCTCCCAGAAAAACGATCACAACCACAAGCACCAAGGGCAACAGCATCCGCAACAACCGATGCACCAAAACAGGCGAAACATACTCGCGCAACTCATGCACCGTCGCCACACCAAGCCCGAAAACCGCTCCGATCACCATAAATCGAAGCCAGATAATATCGAGCAAATCATCAATGATCTCGATCCCCACCAGCTTCAAAAGCGCATCTGACAACAGCAGCACCACAAAGATAAGACCCGCAAAAAGCCAGCCAGCCACATAGCGGATGAAAATCGCCCAGGCGCTGTCAAAGAGCCGCACATAACGACGCCAGCCCGCTGCCTCCTCAAGCGCTGCAGCCGCAAAAGGCGTGCCCACAAGCGCCACCACGCCCAAGGCCAGAATCGGATGCCCCGCATCATAAAACGCGCTCACCGTATCAAACCGCAGCCCGGCCCAAAGCGCGAGCCCGCCAGTGATCCCTCCCAAGAGCGAAGCCGGTAAAATCGCGCGCATTGGGCGTTCCGGCCCGACCAAAGCCATCAACACCGAGAAGAACACAGCCGCGCCCACTGTGAAGGCCAACAAGAGAAAGCCGCTGCCCAGAAGGTCGGGCAAATGCTCAAACACAGCCCAAAGACATCCCCCTGCGATCGCGCCAATAGCGGCCAACTCAAGCCTGTCTTTCATAACCTTCTCCTCTTTACCTGCCAAGTTTACGCCTAAGAGCTTGCGACGAAAAGCCAAATCCCACGGAGGCTCTGAGCGAGGACGGCCCAACACCGAGAAAGGGAGCGCTCAAACTGGAATTTCGAATTGCTTCGCAATCCGACCCGCGCGCAGGGCTGCGCCCTGCGCGCCCAAGACAGCAAACACTGGTCAGCCCCCACTCGTGAGCCATCTGCACAGCCAGCGTAAACCGACACCGGGCGTCTTTTGCCAGTGTCGGCTTTGGATATTTAGAGAAAGAAAAAGACAGGCTGAAAAACAGACCCTGTGCCAAAACGGGAGCCAGAGGCTTTGCCAATCTCACGGGGGTAAGATCTGTAGCAACTGACGGACCGCACGCAGAGGTAAGTCAATAGCAGCGCGACACACCCGTTTCCCTGTCCATACTGTTGTCTATATAGACTGCCCCATAGCTTGCCCCACACCACCCTCGAAGTCCGCTCAAGCAAAAGGCGGGCGTTAACCCGCCTGTTCGCCACTTTCATACACTTGAAATCACCTTCGGTTAGACTCCGCCTGATGATCGCTAGGGCCTTGTAACTGCTACTTAAAAATCAGTCGGAGCACCGCCCTCGTCTTTGCGGCGAGCCACAAAGGCTGCAAGCTCTTCGCGGATCGCCTCATCCATAGGCGGGGCTTCAAAGCTCGCGATGATCTCTTTGTACATATGATGCGCCCGCTCCGGCGTCCAAACAGCGCCGGCAGCATCCCAAGCTTCAAAGTTTCGCCAATCGCTCAGGAAGGGCTGATAGAAGGCCGTTTCGTAGCGGTCTTGCGTATGCTGAAGCCCGAAGAAATGGCCCTGTCCGCCGACTTCCGCAATCGCGTCGAGAGCGATATCATCCGGCGTCGTCGCCGTGATTTTCGGGTCCATATACCTTTGAATATGTTGAAGAATTTCACAATCCATGACGAATTTTTCAGGGCTGGCAATAAGCCCGCCCTCAAGCCAGCCGGCTGCATGATAGACCATATTGGTTCCGGAATGAACAGCCGACCACAGGCTGTTGGAGGTCTCCCAGATCGCCTGCCCATCGGGCACATTGGCCGCGCAGACACCCGAAGAGCGCATCGGCAGACCGTAGAACCGCGCGAGCTGTCCCGTCATCTGGGTGGCGCGCATATATTCAGGCGTCCCAAACGCAGGCGCGCCAGATTTCATATCAACGTTGCTGGTAAATGTGCCAATAACACAAGACGCACCCGGCCTGATATATTGCGCCAAAGCCACCGCAATCAGCCCTTCTGCAAGGCTCTGCGCCACGGCGCCCGCCATCGTCACAGGCGCCATCGCCCCCGCCAGTGTGAAGGGCGTCACAACCAGCCCCTGGTTGCGCCGCGCAAGGCGCATCCACCCGTCCAGCATCGGCTCATCATGCTTCAAAGGCGACGTCGAATTGATGTTGGAATACATCCGCGGCTTGGCCTCGAATTCCTCGTGGGTCAGCCCGCCTGCGATGCGCACCATCTCCATGTTGTCTTCGACACGTTCTTTACCGAGACAGTAGGTATGCACAACTTTATCTGTCAGCGTCAGCTTATCAAAGACGACGTCCAGATGGCGGATGCTTGCGTGAACATCCTGAGGTTCGACAGGATAGCCGCCACAGAAGTGAATACAGTTAAAGTATTGGCTCAGCTTGATAAAGTCTTTGCACATCTCACGTGTGCCGGTCATCTTGCGGCCCGTTTCCATCGTCCAATAGGAGGGCGGAGACGAGACGTTTCCAAAGACGATATTATTGTCGCCGATCGTGATTTCACGTTCAGGATTGCGTGGTGTGATGGTAAACGAGCTCGGCGCCTTGCCTATCATTTCCATAATCCAGTCACGGCCAACACGCACGTTCGTGTCTTTAATCGTAGCTCCGGCCTCTCGGAAAACCTCAAGCGCTTCAGCATTGAGAATCTCGATACCGATCTCTTCCAGAATACGCATCGCACCCTCATGGATCGCGAGCACACCTTCTTCGTTCAAAGGCTCTATAGGGCGGTCTATATTCTTGGGAATGCTCCATGGCATCTGCTCAATCACCGCCGCACCGCGTCGCTCGGCTGCCCCTGCTCGTCCGCCACCGCGCCCCTTACGTCCTGCCCGTGCCATGCTTGTCTCCTTTGAAATGACAGCCTGATCAAACAGCGCAGCCAGAGCACAAGCCTGTCTACCAGCGACGAAACCTGTCGGATTTGGAATACACAGCGCCGTTAAAAGAGCGAACCTTGCTGAGGCGGCTTGCCAGCTGCGCTGCCCCGCTTGGGCTTGCCCGTCAAGCTCATGCACCCGTCTATAAATTCGACCTCAAGCGCGCCCGCTTTTTGCGCCGCCGCTTTGGTTGTCACAACTCCGCCCTCGCCACGGACAACGGCATACCCCCGCGCCAGAGTGGCTTTGTAGCTCAGCGTCTCGCGCAAGCGGTCTGTCGCCTCAAGCCGCTCAAATAGCGCTGTCACTTGACGCTCGCCAGCACCTGAAACACGCTGAGATATACGCTCAAGATCGACCCGTTTGCGCCCCAGATCACGGATGATCGCTTCAACATTCAGCCGTGCACCGAAGCTTGCCAGCTGCCGTGCCCGCTCCTCCAACCCGCGCAACTTGAGGCGCGCGCTAAGGCTCGAAAGCCTCTGAATATCGCTACGCAACGCACGGCTAAGAAGTGAAGGCCGAAGGCTTCCGGAAGCATCAGAGAGCGAAACCCGCCGCAGCTGAACCCCGCGCTGAAGCGCCGCTGGCAAGCGATCACTCGCGCGGTCAAGCCGCTGACGCGGGGCTTCCACAAGGCTTTCGATGCGCGGCATTGCACGCGCCAGATCGCGCAGGCGCTGGCCCCGTCGGCTCACACCATTTGACAACGCATATGACATTCGCGAGCCCTGCTCACCGACCCAAGCCAGAAGCTCAAGCCGCACAGGCACCGCAAGCTCCGCCGCAGCCGTCGGTGTCGGGGCGCGCCTGTCAGATACAAAATCGATGAGGGTGGTGTCCGTCTCATGACCCACTGCCGACACAAGCGGAATTTGGGAGGCCGCAACGGCCCGTGCGACCACTTCCTCGTTGAAGCCCCAAAGATCTTCGACAGAGCCACCACCGCGTGCCACGATAATCAGATCAGGCCGTGGCAGCGCCCCGCCTCGGCTCAACGCATTGAAACCGGCGATTGCACGAGCGACTTCGCTGGCGCATTTTTCGCCCTGAACCGCCACTGGCCAAACCAGAACTTTGCGGGGAAACCTGTCACGCAAACGGTGTAAAATATCGCGAATGACAGCACCAGAAGGTGAGGTTACGACGCCAATCACGTCTGGCAAATAGGGAAGCTCCTGCTTGCGCTCGGGCGCAAAAAGCCCTTCGGCGGCAAGCATCTGCTTGCGCTTCTCCAGCATCGCCATCAGAGCGCCAACGCCCGCAGGCCTGATCTCTTCAATAATGATCTGATAGCGCGACTGGCCGCCAAAAGTGGTCATCCGCCCCACTGCGACAACTTCCATGCCCTCTTCGGGCTGCACCTGAAGCCGTGTGGCAACGCCCTTCCAAATCACTCCGTTGATCACGGATTTGTCGTCTTTTAGATCAAGATAAATATGCCCCGAACGCGGGCGGCTCACACGGCCCACTTCGGCCCTGATTCGAACGTGGCTAAACTCGCCCTCAATCACCCGCTTGATGGCGTTTGAAATCTCCGTAACCGAAAATTCGGGGGCATTGCCCGCCTCTTGGCCATCATCAATCAGATCGGACATTTCGCCTCGCTTGTATCTCTTTGCCCCCCAGCTTAGAACGCGAGAAAGTGAAGGCCAAGCAGGAGTTGCGCAAATGAACATCCTTATCCTTGGAAGCGGAGGCCGTGAACACGCCCTCGCATGGGCCACGGCGCAAAACCCGAAGTGTGACAAGCTCTTCGTTGCCCCTGGCAATGCAGGGATCGCCGAGCTGGCAGTCTGCATCCCCCTTGATATCAATGATGGCGAAGCCGTTGTCGCTTTCGCACAGAAAGAAGCCATAGACTTCGTAATCATCGGCCCCGAAGCCCCCCTTGCGGCGGGTGTCTCCGACACGCTGCGCGCAGCGAGCATTCTGACCTTTGGGCCAAGCGCCGCAGCCGCCAAGCTTGAAGCCTCCAAAGCTTTTACCAAAGAGATTTGCGATGCCTCGGGAGCGCCCACAGCGGGCTATGCCCACTTTACCGAGCACGCGCAGGCCCACGCCTATGTGAAGGCGCAAGGCGCACCGATCGTGATCAAGGCCGACGGCCTTGCTGCGGGCAAAGGCGTTGTGGTTGCCATGACGCTTGAAGAAGCGCTTGAGGCTGTTGACGATATGTTTGGCGGCAGCCTTGGCGCTGCGGGTGCGGAAGTGGTGATTGAAGAGTTTATGGAGGGCGAGGAGGCCAGCTTTTTTGTTCTCTGTGATGGCGAAGAAGCCCTCCCGCTCGGCACCGCCCAAGACCACAAACGCGTTGGCGAAGGAGACACTGGCCCAAACACAGGCGGAATGGGCGCCTACTCCCCTGCCCCTGTGATGACTGATGAGATCATCGCCAAGACAATGGCCGAAATTGTTCGCCCGACCCTAAGCGAAATGATGCGTCGCGGCACACCTTACCAAGGCGTCTTGTTTGTGGGCCTGATGATCAAAGATGGTGCCCCTCGCCTAGTGGAATACAACGCACGCTTTGGTGACCCCGAATGCCAGGTTCTTATGATGCGGCTCGGCGCACAGGCTTTTGACCATATCCAAGCGGCTGCCGAGGGCCGCCTCTCGCAAGCCAAGGTTCACTGGGCAGACGACCACGCCCTCACGGTCGTTATGGCCGCCAAAGGCTACCCTGCCGCTTACGAAAAAGGCACCGTAATTAAAGGCTTGGAAGCGTTACCACAGTCAAGCTCACAAATGGTGTTTCATGCAGGAACAGCACGTGCTGGCGAAACGATCACAGCTATTGGTGGGCGCGTTCTCGCCGTCACGGCACGCGCCGATACTTTGGAAGAAGCGCATCGACTCGCTTATGAGATGACCCGCCAGATCAGCTGGCCAGAAGGGTTTTTCCGGTCCGATATTGGCTGGCGTGCTTTGAGGTAATTTCGAATTTGCTTCGCAAATCCGACTTATTGAGGGGGACGCTGTCCCCCTCAAACTCCCCCTGGGATACTTGCGGAAAGAAAAAGGTTGGATTGAGTTAAGCGCTCGCGAGCATCCCGCGATCTTTAGCGAGATCACGCATACGCTTTTGTAGTTTTTCAAAGGCGCGCACTTCGATCTGTCGAATACGTTCACGGCTGACGTCATATTGGCTGGAAAGATCTTCAAGCGTAATGGTTTCCTCAGACAGGCGGCGCTGCGTCAGGATATCTTTCTCGCGTTCGTTCAGCACATCCATTGCCTCAGCCAGAAGCTCCCGCCGCGCAGTCAGCTCGTCACGGGCTTCATAATCACCTGCTTGATCTGCATCTTCATCCTCAAGCCAGTCCTGCCATTGCATCGTGCCTTCGCCTTCAGACCCGACTGTCGCATTGAGCGAAGCGTCTCCCCCCGACAAACGGCGGTTCATTGAAACAACCTCCGCCTCGGTTACACCAAGGTCTGTTGCGATACGCTGGACGTTTTCAGGGCGCATATCGCCTTCTTCAAGCGCGCCAATGCGCGCTTTGGCTTTGCGCAGATTAAAGAAGAGCTTCTTTTGTGCAGAGGTTGTGCCGAGCTTTACGAGACTCCACGAGCGCAGGATATACTCCTGAATGCTCGCCCTGATCCACCACATCGCGTAGGTCGCAAGGCGAAAGCCTTTTTCAGGATCAAAGCGCTTCACGGCTTGCATTAAGCCCACATTCGCCTCTGAAATCACTTCGGCTTGTGGCAGACCGTAGCCGCGATAACCCATGGCAATTTTAGCCGCGAGCCGCAAATGTGAGGTGACCATGCGGTGAGCCGCTTGCGTGTCTTCCTGCTCCACCCAAGCCTTGGCAAGCATATATTCTTCTTCGGGCTCAAGCAGAGGAAATTTACGAATTTCTTGCATATAGCGGTTCAATCCGCCTTCTGGCGTTGGCGCAGGTAAATTCTTGTAGTTACTCATATTCTGTTCCCTCCCATTATGTAACAGGGCTTAACATCGATCTAGGTATGCGACGGAGCAATTTCAAGCCTGCCGTCTCTTACAAGCCACCTATGACCGATCTCATAACAATCTAGATTTGTTACGCAGCTTCACGCATTTGGGATCAATATAACAGGGTCACGCCTGACCAGTGGCATAAAATGGCTCAGCAAAGCCTAGGGAAACAGCCCGCTCAGTGCCTTTGGGAAGGGCGGCATCCAGCAAACCGACCAGATCCGCAAGCAACGCTTGCATAAAGGCCGCATCGCGGTGCGGCTTGTTCAACATT
>NZ_CBFHPP010000034.1:0-14434 GCF_965657785.1 Lentibacter sp. | reverse complement strand
TGATCGCCAGCCGCTTGCACCCGGGTGCGGAGCGCTATTATCGCGAGGCTGGCTGGGCAATCCCTGAGCCGGTGACCTTCGGCAACTGAGCTTTAGAAATTCAAGTCAGAGGCCCGTGGCGCAAGCTGCGGGCCTTTTGCGTTGCTGATTTGCCAGATTGACAGAAGCGGTCTTGGCTGCGCAACTGTCGGCGATGGTTCTGGCTGCTCGCAGTCAGATGAAAATGGGAACACGGTGCGGCCCTTTTGGCTTATTCCGCGACTGCCCCCGCAACTGTAAGCGGCGAGCGCCCTCCGAAAGCTCCACTGAGCCATACTGGCTCGGGAAGGACGGAGATGCGCTTTGACCCGCAAGTCAGGAGACCTGCCATCGCACGTCAACCACCGGGCGGGGTGCCTCGGAACGGGTGATTGCATCTGGCCTTTAGCCGCGGTCTCTCTTGTTCCTGATCCCTCCCTCAAAATTGCGCGGAGGGCGCTATGTTTTTAGAAAGAACGCTGCATATGTTGCAGACACAAACCGATTGTGAAACCCGTGCGGGAGAGCTTGGGAGAATGGGCTTTATGCAATGGCTGGGAAGCCTTGAGGGGCGCGGCAGTTTTGCGCTTCAGGCCGAATATGCCTTGGATGAGGCGGAGAAGTTTCGCAGCACAGACCCCGCTGTTGCGGTGTTTTGCGGGCTGATTGAAGAGGCGCTCGTTATGCCCCCAAGGCCGCTTGATCTTGCCTTGCCAGAAAAGCGCAGACGCGGCGGCGCACGCTCGCGCAGGCAGCTGATTTAGGCCGCGCGGCGCTTGATCGCGATATATTCAAACTCGGTCTTGCGCCCTTGGGTGACGCGGCGCTGGACTAGTTCGCACAGGCCGGCGATTTGAAGTTTGCGGGCGTATTCGGCGAGCGTATAATTCGCCAGATATGTGCCACGCCAATAAATCGCCTTGGCTCCAGCGGGCGCGAATTCGGCAAAATCGTTAAAGGCCTCGATTGGTGCGCGGGCGCGGCTGATATCGATATCGCTGTCAAATTCGGTTTCAAGCATCATGGGGCAAATTCTCTACAGATTGGTCACGAAGGCGGGGTTATTGATCTGGCGCATTGGCCAGACGGACTTAGGGCTGTGGGTGTCTTCCGTGGCGGCCCTTTGATCCGAGAGCGCAATGGAAAGCTCTGTGGCTTGCGTTTCTAGCTCTACTGTGCGGGCAAGAGCTTCTTCAAGACGAGCGTTTGAGACTGCCTGCGCAAAAGCAAAGGGCGTGTAAGGCTGCTCAGCAATGGTCTGGTTTTGGGATCGTTCAAGGCTGGCGATCCACGGATATTTGTCTTTTATCATAACACTCTGCCACTCTCATAAGGGCCGGTGTCGCCCCCGTTCTCCCAACCTCAGAAAAGTCCCCCATTGCCGAAGCAACAGGGGTAGTTAAAGGTGGGCATGTCACATCGTTAGATGCAAACAGTAGTGCAGCAGTGATAAGAATAAATGTGAAATAACACAATATTTAATTAACGCAGCGGCAGTATTTCCGAATCACAAGCCTGTTAATGAGATTAAAAACAGTATTAAGGCCTCGCCCCTGTGGCCTCTCCTGCCAGGGTGCGGATGCGTGATTTTTGCCCTTTTCGCAGGCTTTTTCGGGGCAGAGTCAAAGCGGAAAAAGTCTTGCGACGGGGCAAGGCCGCCGTCTGCATTCGGTTTTGACTGCGAGTAATTGACTATTTTTGTCGTTCAACCTTGCGTTTTGCAAATTCAGGTGCATTTTTGAACAAAGCCAAAAATGCGCTCAACAGGAGTTCCCGTGTCACTCTTCTTTATCGTCCTGCTGCCGTTTCTCGGGGCTTTGCTTCCGAGCTTGATGAATTCTGCGGGCCGCGCGGCCGTTGCGGGGGTCACATTTACAATCTCGCTTGCCGCTTTTGTCGGCCTGCTCTCCAATCTGCCCTCGGTGCTTGCGGGCGAGGTTGTGAGCGCGCGGATCGACTGGATGCCGCTTTTGGGGCTGAATGTCACTTTGATGCTGGATGGCTTGGGCTTTTTCTTTGCCATGCTTATTCTGGGCATTGGCCTTTTGGTGATTGCTTACGCGCGCCACTACTTGAGTCGCGACGACAACATGGGCGAGTTTTTCACTTATCTCTTGTTGTTCCAAGGCGCGATGGTGGGGATTGTGCTGTCCGACAACATCCTGTTACTGCTTATTTTCTGGGAGCTGACGTCGCTCTCGTCCTTCCTTCTGATCGGGTATTGGAAGCACCTGCCAGCAGGCCGCCAAGGCGCTCGTATGGCCCTGACGGTCACGGGCATGGGCGGCCTTGCAATGATCGCGGGGATGCTCCTTCTTGGCCAGATTGTCGGCAGCTATGATCTTAGTGTGATTTTGCAGAGCCGCGAACTTATCCAAGCCGACCCGCTTTACCTACCTGCGCTTTTACTTATTTTGTTGGGCTGCTTTACCAAGTCAGCGCAGTTCCCCTTCCACTTCTGGCTGCCTCACGCCATGGCCGCGCCGACGCCTGTCTCGGCCTATCTGCATTCTGCCACGATGGTGAAGGCGGGCATCTTCCTGATGGCGCGGATGTGGCCTGTGCTCTCTGGCACGCCTGAATGGTTTATGATTGTGACAACGGCTGGCCTGATCACAATGGTGCTGGGGGCGGTGATTGCGCTCTTCAAGCATGATCTCAAGGCGCTTCTGGCCTTCTCGACGGTCTCGCATCTGGGCCTCATCACCATGCTTCTGGGCACAGGCACAGCCTTTGGCGCGATGGCGGCGGTGTTTCATATACTCAACCACGCGACCTTCAAGGCGGCGCTCTTTATGTCCGCAGGGATTGTTGATCATGAGGCTCACACCCGCGACATCCGCCGCCTCGGTGGCTTGCGCAGGCTGATGCCCGTCACCTTCACAATCGCCACGCTGGCGGCGCTGTCGATGGCGGGGATTCCTTTGCTCAACGGCTTTTTGTCCAAAGAAATGATGCTTGAGGAAGCCTACGGAACGGCGCTGTTTGGCCTCCCTTGGCTGGTGCCTGCGCTGGCGACAGTCGGCTCGCTCTTTTCGGCGGCCTATTGCTTCCGCCTCATTGGTCACGTCTTCCTCGGCCCCGTGCGCGACGACTACCCCGCCACGCCACATGATCCGCCCGCAGGCCTCTGGCTGCCGCCTGCGCTTCTGATGATCCCTGTGGTTCTGATCGGGATCGCGCCTTTCTTGGCGGAGCCTTTTGTAAAGCTCGTCACAGCCTCGGTGCTCGGTGAGGCGGCAGAGGTACCCAAAGCCTATTTCAAAATCTGGCACGGCCTCGTGCCCGCGCTTTATATGTCGATTGCCGCAGTTGTCGGCGGCTTGCTTTTGCTCGCCGTGTTCAAGCCGGCGCTGCGCTTTTGGGACGCGGCCCCGCGCCCCGAAGCCAAGACGATTTTTGAGGCCATCGTGGAAGCTGTGGCAAACCTTGCGCAAAAGATCATTCTGCCGCTGCACAATGGCGCCTTTTCGCGCTACGCCGCAATTGGCACTGTCGCTATCATTGCTGCGGGCGCTCATGGCTTTCTCACAGGCACAAGCGGCGCGGCCACGCGGGAGATGCAGCCTGTTGGCCCTGTGCCGATTGCGGGCTGGCTTATGCTCGTTGCGGCCACGGCGGGTATGGTCTTTATGCACCGCAACCGCCTCTTGTCGCTTATTCTGATCGGCATCGTGGGCCTGATGGTGTCGATCGGCTTTGTCTTCTTCAGCGCGCCTGATCTCGCGATGACGCAGTTCACCGTCGAAGTTGTCACGATCATTCTGCTTCTCCTCGCGCTCAACTTTTTGCCCAACAAAACCCCTGTTGAAAGCTCGCTCCTGCGCCGTTTGCGCGACGCGGTGGTGGCGATTGCTGGCGGTCTTGCGACCTTTGGTCTGGCCTATCACTACCTCTTGCGCGACGCTGTCGAGACCCCGATCAGCGCGTTTCACCTCGCCAATTCTTACAAGGGCGGCGGCGGAACCAATGTTGTCAACGTGATCCTCGTTGATTTCCGTGGCTTTGACACCTACGGCGAAATCATCGTGCTCGGCATTGCCGCCTTGCTCATTTACGCACTCACCGAGACGCTGCTGGACGGACCCGTGCGCGCCCGTCTACTCAACCGCAAGCCGGACCAGCCGCGCGCAGGCGATATGCACCCGATGATGATGGTTGTGCTGACGCGGGTGATCATGCCGCTGGTGCTGCTGGTCGGGTTTTATATCTTCCTGCGCGGTCACAATGAGCCGGGCGGCGGCTTTATTGCGGGGCTGATCGTTTCGATTGCGGTTGTGATGCAATATATGGCCAGCGGCTTTTCCTGGGCCTCGGCACGGCTGCGCTATCCCTATCACGGCGTGATTGGCGCAGGGGTGCTGATCGCTGGGCTGACAGGGATTGGCTCTTGGTTCGTGGGCAAGCCGTTCCTCACCTCGGATTTCACATATGTGCGCATCCCGCCATTTGAAAAGTTTGAACTGGCAACCGCCGCCTTGTTTGACCTTGGCGTCTTCCTCGCGGTTGTCGGGGCCGTGATGCTTTCGTTGGAAAGCTTCTCGCGCCTTGCGCGCCGCGCCCATGTGCCTGACACAGAACACCCAATGGATATCGACCCCTCGCGGGACGATCCCCCCGCCGAAAAAGCCGGCCATGCCAAGGAGGGCGTGTAACATGGAATTTCTGGTTGCCTCGGCCATTGGCATTCTCACCGCAGGGGGGATTTATTTGATGCTGCGTTTGCGCACCTTCCCTGTGATCCTTGGGATTTCACTGCTCACCTATGCGGTGAACGTCTTTCTCTTCACGTCGGGTCGCCTCACCATCGCTGCGCCGCCTATCTTGCGCGACGGGGTCACGGCCTATGCCGATCCGCTCCCGCAGGCACTTGTTCTGACCGCGATTGTGATTTCCTTCGGGATGACCGCCGTTGTCGTGATGATCGGTCTTGGCGCGTTCCTTGGCTCTGATGATGATCATGTGGATGACCAGCCCGATCCCGAGACAGCCGACGCGGAGGGCCGGTCATGAGCCACTGGATTATCGCTCCCATCGTGCTGCCTGCATTGCTTGCGCCCTTTATCGTGCTAGCGGCACGCTATCATATTGGCATTCAGCGCGCCTTGTCGCTGGCGGGCGTTGTGGCGCTTGTCGCGCTTGCCTCGGCGCTTGCGTGGCAGGCGTCTGACGGGACAATCACGCTCTACCAGCTTGGGGATTGGGCGGCGCCCTTCGGGATCGTGCTCGTTGCTGATGCGCTCTCGACCCTGATGGTTTTGCTGACGAGCGTTCTGGCGCTGTTTGTCTTGCTCTATGCCATCGGCTCGGGCTGGGACAACCGCGGCCGCCATTTCCATGCGCTCTTCCAATTCCAGCTGATGGGCATCATCGGCGCGTTTCTGACGGGGGATTTGTTCAACCTCTTTGTTTTCTTTGAGGTGTTGTTGATTGCCTCCTATGGCCTGATGATCCACGCAGGCGGAAACGCGCGGATGCGGGCAGGGGTGCAATATGTGCTGTTCAATCTGATTGGCTCAACGCTCTTTCTCTTTGCGCTTGGCGCGATCTATGCCGAGACAGGCACGCTCAACATGGCTGATCTGGCCCAGCGTGTGACGTTCATCGGCGCTGAGGACACTGTCGGTATCCGCGTTGCTGCCGTGCTCTTGTTGCTTGTGTTTGCGATCAAGGCGGCGCTTGTGCCGCTGCACTTCTGGCTGCCCTCAAGCTACTCTGAAGCGCCCGCGCCCGTAGCCGCTCTCTTTGCGATCATGACAAAGGTCGGCGCCTACGCGATCATCCGTGTTTATACGCTGATCTTTCCGCCCGAGCTTGCCGCGACGCAAGGCTTGCATGATCTCTGGCTCTTGCCTGCGGCACTGGTCTCGGTTGCGATTGGTATGATGGGTGTGCTCGCCGCCAAAAAGCTCGACAGGCTGGTGGCCTTTGCGGTGATCGGCTCTATGGGGATGGTCATGGTGACGATTTCGCTTTTCACCCCCGAAGGCATTGCTGCTGCGCTTTATTACATTGTTCACTCGACGCTGGCAGGCGCGGCGCTCTTTCTGATTGCAGATCTCGTGCGCACGGGCCGTGGCAGCCTTGAGCTGACAGCCCAACCGCCTGTGGCAGGGGCTGCCCTAACGGCGGCGCTCTTCTTTGTCGGCGCGATTGCCATGGCGGGCCTACCGCCGCTTTCGGGCTTTCTTGGCAAACTTCTGGTGTTGAACGCAAGCTTCTCTGCGCCGCAGGCGGTCTGGATCTGGGGCGTGGTGCTTGTCTCAAGTCTCGTCAGCATTCTCGGCTTTGCCCGCGCAGGCAGCCTCCTCTTCTGGAAGGCTAAGAGCGTGCCCGTGGGGGAGGGCGCAGCGCCAAATGCTCCACCACAGGCCTTGTCCTATGTCGCGGTTGGCGGGTTGATCGGGCTTCTGGCCGCACAGACAGTCTTTGCAGGCCAGTTGCATGGCTATACAAGCAAAATAGCAGGCCAGCTGTTTTATCCTGCGCCCTATATACAGACGGTGCTTGAAACACCCGGTAAGCTCAGCACGCCAAAGGAGGGCCACTGATATGCTAGGACGCGCAGTCCGCTGGATGATGCCACATCCGTTTCTGACCCTGCTGCTCGCTGTTGTCTGGATTTTGCTGCAAAACGAGTTTTCCGCAGGCATGGCCGTCTTTGGTGTGATCCTCGGGATCCTGATCCCTTGGGGCACAGCCGCGTGGTGGCCCGATACGCCCCATCGCTTCAGCCTGTTCAAGATGATGCGCTATAGCCTCTTGGTGATGTGGGACATCATGGTTGCCAATGTGCAGGTCGCATGGATCGTTCTGACTGTGCCAAACGCGAGGCTCAAACCTGCGTGGATCGTGGTCCCGCTTGACCTTCTACAGCCCGAGGCCATCACTCTCTTGGCAGGGACAATCACCCTGACGCCAGGCACTGTCTCGGCCGATCTCTCCGATGAAGGCCACAGCCTGCTTGTTCATGTGCTTCACACCGATGATCCGGACGCCGTGCGCGACGAGATCAAGACCCGCTATGAAGCCCGCCTCAAGGAGATTTTCTCATGATGTCCGCGCCCGATCTGATGAGCTTTGCGCTGATGGTTGCCTTTATATCGCTGGCCGTGGCCCAGCTGATGTGCATGATCCGCCTTGTCCTTGGCCCCAACACAGGCGACCGTATCTTGGCCCTCGACACAATGGTGATCAACGCGCTCGGCCTTGTGATCCTCTTGGGTATTCACCAAGGCGTGCGCATCTATTTTGAAGTCTCGCTGTTGATTGCAATGCTTGGCTTTGTGTCCACAGTTGCGCTTGCGCGCTTTATTTTGCGGGGGGATATCATCGAATGAGCCTTGAAATTATCGGAACCTACGCCACCGCACTCTTCCTTCTGATTGGATCAGGCTTTGCCCTCGTCGCGGTGCTGGGGCTGCTCAAATTCAACGACTCCATGACGCGGCTTCATGCGCCCACCAAAGTCGGGACAGTCGGCATTGGCGCGCTCTTGCTGGCGTCGATGACCTATTCTTACGCCTCGGGCGCGCCTTCGATGCACGAGCTTCTGATCATGGCGTTTCTGTTTGTCACAGCGCCGATCTCGGCCAATTTTATCGCCAAGGTCAATATTCACCAGCGCGCCTGCGAGACACCGCCCGCGCCGCCGCGCGATGATACATGGTCAACGCTGAATAGCCCTGAGGACAGTCAGGAGAGATCAGGTTCTGGCGCCTCTTAAGGCCTTTCGCCTTATTCTCGCAACAAGACAGAGTGCAAGATATGCCGTTTCCAGCGCCGCGCCAAAGGGCGCTGGGCCGTGCAGCTAGATTTCAAAATCTTCTATTTTTGCGTCGGTGCTGTTCAATATCGCAACAAGCCAGCGGGGCTGGCGTCCGCGTCCGCTCCAGGTTTGGCTGCTGTCGTTCGGGTTGCGATATTTAATGGCCGCTTTTGCGCGTGTTTTAGGGCCGTCTTGCTGACCGGTGAGTTCCGCCAGAGAAAACCCGAGGCTTTTAGCGGTTTTTTCAATCTCGGAGAGTGCATCCTGCCGTTTGCGCCGTTCGCACTGCTCGATCGCCAGATCTACATCTTTTCTTAAAATTTTAAGCTCGGTGATTGACATATTTTCTAAAGAAAAACTCATTCAGACTCTCCAAAAATCACTTTTTACTGTTGAAATATGTATCTGGACTGAGTGTATAGGTCAATTCTGTTTAAAAAAGGTGTATGACGTGCAAAGCTGTCTCAACGCTTAAAAGCCTCTGTCCTGCAGCTAAAAAACACTGGAGCGCGCAGATAAAATCAAGGCCAATTCCTTTTCCAGCCGTGACTATATCCCGCCCCAGCCCCTCTACTTCCGCTTCAAAGCCTTCATGGCCTCGGTCACTTTCATCGTCTCAACCGAAACATGAGCCACGCGCCCCAAAAGGTCGATCACGTGGTCTTTATAATCGGCAAAGCGATAGGTGTTAAATTTCGCGGCGATGATCCTGTCTCACAAACGAATCCGCCACCTGCCATCACATCCCAGACTTGCGCAACTGAGCGCTTCGGCCTATGCCGCACCCATGTATTTTCTCTCTCCCCGCCGTATTCTCACAGGCCTGATAGCCGTGGCCCTCGCCGTTGCGATGCTCACGCCTCTGGATGTGCCCCAGTCCGTCCCAAGCTACACGGACAAGCTGGTGCACCTCGCGGCCTTTGGGCTGCTCGTGTTGCCCGCGGCCCTATCGCGACGCGTTCCACTCAGCTTGCTTTTTGTCGGGCTCTTTATTGGAGCCGCCGCCTTCGGTGGGGTAATCGAGCTCATCCAGCCCCACTTTGGTCGCAGCGCGGATATCAACGACTGGCTGGCGGATATGGCTGGCGCCGCACTCGGCCTCCTGCTGGCGTTGGGTATTCGACACATCCGTTGAGATCGCTTAACTCTCCTTAAGGTTGTGATTTGGTTTGTTTCGGTAAAATGGGTTTTTTGTGGAGTGTGAAGGGATGCTGAAGCTTGGGCTCTGGGGTGCCACAGTACGCGGGCTGCGCACTGAGAGGCGCTCTGGAAGGTTCCAGCCCTCATAGCACCTCTCGCTCAGTCCTATCGTAATGTAACAGAAACGCTGAGAGCGCCCTGTCGCGACGCGCGCGGGCTTCCTTAAGGTAGCGCAGCGCCAACCGCTGGCGCGAGACCCGCGCCCTTGTGTCAAACCTCTCCACTCGAAATATCCGGCGGATGGCCTCGCGCTTGGTTTCGTCGAGCATGTCGTCCATGTAGAGCAAATCCTCGAGCATGTCCGCGCAGTACGCCAGATCGGGGTCAACCTCCTCGGGCTGGCAGGCGACGTAGTGGGCGTGCGCTGCATCGAGCCGCGTCTCGCTGTCAGCTAAGGCTAGGGCGGCCAGCTCGCGTTCTGTTAGGGCCTCTGCGCCCGTGAATGTCCCGCTGCTTGGGGCGTCCCCTAGGATGTTTGTCAGCAGGTCGTTGACGCGCTCTGGGTCTGGTTCACTCAGCACCCCGTGGCGCCGCGCATTCTGGGCGTTGGCGGGTCTTGCGCTCACTCTATGACCTCTGCGTCGGGGATTTTTGCGCGCGCCCGCCTGTCCTGCATAGAGTAGAGGAATTCTATTGATATGCGGCGGCGCTTTTCGGCATCCGCCAATGCCTTGTAGTGCAATTCTAGGGCCGAGTGCTGATTGGCGTAGGCCTGCGCTATGGCTTTCGTGGTGGAGGGATCACCTTCGGGTGGTGCGGGGCTGCGGTCTTCTCTGTTGGCTGAGGCGTCATCAGAAGCGTCAACGTGGGCCTTACGCCAATCCATTATGACCTGCTGTGCATGGTTCACTACCACGGATGGGTGCAGGCACTCCGCAATGATGCGCCGCTGCCGGTCCACATCCACGTCCGCTTGCGCGATGAGCTCGACCTGCCGCCGCTCAAGATAGTTGGCTGGTGCTAGGTCCGCCATCAGCTCACCCAGCCGTTCGGCGTAATTCACAGCACTTTCGTCGTGCAGCAGGAACTGTTCGGGCGGTGTTAGTCCCCCGAAGTCGGTACTTTGGATTTTGCCTTGCATGCGTGCCCCCGCAACCTTTGTCTTGAGATGCAGAGATTATAGCACGTCCTCTAAAGTGCAGGAAGTGTGTCACTGGGAGTCAAAGTGCAACCACAGCCTGACGCCGGGTCCGTCGTCGGGTGCCCCGATGAACTCGATACCAGCCGCCTCAAGCGTTGTGACGAGCATATTCATATTTGCTTTTGTGGCACTGGGCACGCCCGATTGATCTTCGATGCGCATAATTGTTCTTGAGCTGACGGAAGTTTCTTTCGAAAGCCTTTCTATGCTCCAATCTAACGCGGATCGTGCCATTTTGATTTGTTGTGCTGTCACCATTGACAAACCACCCTTTTTGTCATAAATTATGACATATGGAATATTATATGACAAATTGGCAAAGCCAACTCCAGCGCCTCGAAGGCGCCTACGCCCCAAACACGCTGCGCTCATACTACGCCGATGTGGGGGAGTTTGTCGACTGGTGTGAGCGGGCGGGCTGTCTGACCTTCCCGCTGCGTGACGACACGCTCACTGCCTACCTCGCACACATGGAGCAGAGGCTGAGCTTTAGCTCCATCCGCCGCAAGCTATCATCGGTGAAGCGCATGCACAGCCTGCTCGGCCACGGAAAGCATACGCACGGCGAGGACTTCACCATTGCCTACCGCAGGATGCGACGCGGCAAAACAATGAGCCAGCGCCAGGCGAGGGGTATCAACGAGGAGCTCTTGCTCAGGGCCATTGCCGCGCAGTCCAGCACCATAACGGGAATTAGGAACGCGGCACTCCTGTCCGTGGGCTACGATTTCCTAGCTCGCCGCTCAGAACTCACGAGCCTGCAAGTCTCAGATATTAATTTTGAAGAGGGGGGCACCCTGAGGGGTGTCATACGCCGTAGCAAGACTGACCAGTTTGGTCGCGGCCGGCTGACATTTGGCTCCGAACGCTCTGCAAAGCTGCTCCGCCGCTGGCTCAGGCGCAAGCCAGCCGACATCGACTGGGTTTTCTGCGCCATCAGCCACGAGAACTGCCTCGACAGGCCCATATGCGGGCGCAGCGTCAACAACATAATTAAGAAGTCGATCGTTCGCGTGAAGGGCCACAGGCCGAGGGACGCGGAGATTTCGGGGCACTCGCTGCGCGTGGGCGCGGCGCAGGATTTGCTGATCAAGGGCCACGACACTGCGGCAATCATGAGGGCAGGGGGCTGGCGCAGCCTCAACGTCCTCAGCAGCTACCTAAATCAGGCAGAGCACAACGTCTGGAGTTGACTGGGTAGGGGAGCTTAATTCAACCGCGGCGGCGCTGCTCGGCCACGTGCATGATTGCGTCTAGGTATCCGTCAACGCTGCCACAATCAAAGCGCAGACCGTTCAGCCTCACCGCCTCAACGTCACCGCGCTGAGCCTGTGTATTAATCGCGTCGGCGAGTTGAATTTCGCCGCCCGCCCCCGCAGGTTGGTTGCGTAGGATATCAAAGATGTCTGGCGTGAGGACGTAGCGGCCGATACTGGCTAGGTTGGAGGGTGCATCTGCAGCAGCAGGCTTCTCGACCAGCGCCGCCACGCCGCCAGGCACCTCGGACGGTGCGATAACCCCGTACTTTGAAATATCAGGACCTTCGACCTCCATGACACTCAGCTGGGTCTTGCCAGAGCTGTAATACGCTTCAACCAAGTCCCTCGTAATGCCAGAGCCACCGTATGTTAGAAAGTCATCGGCAAGAAGGACTGCAAAGGGATCATTGCTCACAACGCGTTCTGCGCACAAAACTGCATGGCCCAGGCCCAACTGCTCCGGCTGACGCACGAAGATACACTCCACCCCCTTTGGCAGGATGTTACGCACCATGTCGGCCTGCTCGGACTTGCCCTTCGCAAGCAGCGCAGCCTCAAGCTCCTGATTGCTGTCAAAGTGGTCCTCAATCGCGCGCTTGTTGCGGCCCGTCACAAAGATGAGGGTATCAATGCCCGCCGCTATGGCTTCCTCGGCGGCGTGCTGAATAAGTGGCTTGTCCACTATAGACAATAATTCCTTGGGCATAGCCTTTGTGGCGGGGAGAAAGCGTGTCCCGAAACCCGCGACTGGGAAAATTGCTTTACGAATTTTTTTCATTACGCAATTTTACGAACTATAATGATGATTAAAAATAATTTCAAAAACATAGGGTTAATAATAGTTTTAAATCTTTCCTAAAAGTAGATTGAAGTATTCACGTGACACTGTTTCCCATGTATATTTCTCATTCGCTATATTTTTCATTTCTTGGCCTATTTTAAAAAATTTTTCCTCATCAAAATTTGATAATAATGCTCGTAAATCACAAGCATTTCTAAAGTAGAGTGCTTTTTCATCAGTTGTAAATCTGTTAAAACTACAGTCAAATGCAAGAGTTGGAGTTTCAAAGTGCATCATCTCAACAAGAGCTGGGTTGGTACCGCCCGCTGAATGACCATGGACATATATTTTAGCTTTACGCCTTAAGTTATACAGATTGTTTTTGTCATATACGGGGTTAAGCATCCTGATATTTGGAAAATTACGAAATCTACTCTTAAGTTCTTTTCCATAATTACTATTATCCCAGTTGCCAACAAATATTAAATTTTCATTCGTTTCGGAAAAAGCTTCAAGGATCATATGTGCGTTATTTTCGGGCTCAATCCGGCAGAGTGATAAAGAATAGCTACCTGGAGTATCAATATTAGAGGGATTTTCATCTATCTTCACTGCATGATCGCCGCCGTATGCAATCGTATTACAAGGCAAACCGTATTCTTTGTTAACGTAGTCTGATATAGCCTTATTGTCAGCGATAACATCATGAGAATATCTAACTGCAAGCCGCTCAGAAAACTTCAAAAAGGCTCTGGCAAAAAATCCCCATTTCTCGCGCTTCCACTCCAAGCCATCTATGTTTGTTATTACTCTGGCTTTTGTACACAGCCGGATAAAAGGTATTGCGACTGCTCCGGACACTCCTAAGAGCAGTAATGAATTATGTCCTTTTTGTATTGCCTTAATTAAGCTTAATATATCGTATATTATACTTTGAACGCCATTTGCATTTAGATCAATGTATTCAAGTGAAGCATTATAGTGCTTACTTTGCCGTTTAGTATAGTGCTTGCCGGAACACCAAACAGTTAACTTACATGAGAGATCAGAATCTTTGTGGAATAAGGTCAAGTTTTCCGCTAGAGTTTCGAAGCCACCATATTGCGCAGGCAAGCCAACAGTTCCAATGATAGCGACTTTTTTACCCTTCATTTTGGTTTCTATATTTTTCATGGCGGAGATTATGTTATTAACGATAATAATTATCCAATTTTGGCTATTTTTTTTTAAATACTGACCGTACTTATTTTTCCCGAACGTTGCTGCCCGTTCCTGGAGCTGCTCTTTGGTAATCCAGTTCGACTGATAGGCGATCTCGTCAGGCGACCCGACCTGAAGGCCTTGCCTTTCTGTGAGCGTTCGCACAAAGTTTGAAGCGTCGAGGAGTGAGGCATGGGTCCCAGTGTCTAGCCAAGCATAGCCCCGCCCCATTTTTCAACGCGAAGTTGATCCTCGGCTAGATAGCTTTCTAGCAGCGATGTAATTTCTAATTCACCGCGTATGGATGGTGCTACTTTTCTCACACGTTCAGGCGCTGACCCATCTAAAAAGTACAACCCCGTCACAGCATAATTAGAGGGAGCCACATCTGGCTTTTCGATAATGCTGTGTACTTTGCCGTTGTCATCAAATGCGACGACACCGTACCTTTCAGGGTCTGAGACGTGATAACCAAAGACGGTTGCCCCTGATGTTTGCCCATCGGCAGCGGCTAAAATGTCTGGCAGGCCGTGGCCAAAGAAGATGTTGTCACCCAGCACCATTGCAGAGGGTGCGCCATCAAGAAAATCTTCGGCCAAAATAAACGCTTGCGCCAACCCATCGGGAGACGGTTGGATTTTGTATTCCAGATGAATGCCCCACTGGCTGCCATCTCCAAGAAGGCGTTGGAACTGATCCTGATCTTGTGGCGTTGTAATGACCAAAATATCCTTGATCCCTGCAAGCATCAAAACAGTCAGCGGATAATACACCATTGGCTTATCATAAATGGGCAGGAGCTGCTTAGAGACAGCTATTGTAAGGGGGTAGAGCCGTGTGCCTGACCCACCCGCTAGAATTATACCTTTACGCTGTGTCATGTGCTTGCTTCTAAATCTTCCAATATCGTTTTCAATCCAGCCACCCAATCAGGGCGCTCAATGCCAAAGGCCTGCTTTGTTGCCGTGCAATCCATACGTGAGTTAAGCGGACGTTGTGCAGGCGTGGGATAGTCTGTTGTAGGAATGGCTGTTGAGCAGCCCCACTTGAGTGGTCCATATTAAAAG
>NZ_CBFHPP010000033.1:0-16415 GCF_965657785.1 Lentibacter sp. | reverse complement strand
GGCTGTTATGATCTGTTGAATGACCGCCTTGAGCTGATGGACCGCGCCGACCGAAACAAGCGTGCCGAATCCATCAAAATCAAGGGCTTGGATGATCCGCAACTGGCCGAGCACTTGCCCAAACATCTGCTGGAGAAGCTGCTCGAAGAGGTCGAAATGGCCCGCGAACTGCTCCCCGAGCTGGTGCCCCAATCTGTCCTTGAAGGCCACATGACGCCGATCTGGTTTGGCTCCGCCATCAACAGTTTTGGCGTTCAGGAGCTGATGAGCGGCATCGGCCAATACGGCCCCGAGCCGCAGGTCCAAAAAGCCGAACCGCGCGCCATCGCGCCCGAAGAAACCAAGGTTTCTGGCTTTGTTTTCAAGGTCCAAGCCAATATGGACCCAAAGCACCGCGACCGCGTTGCCTTTGTCCGCATGGCCTCTGGGCACTTCAAACGCGGCATGAAACTGACCCATGTGCGCTCCAAAAAACCAATGGCAATCACCAACCCTGTGCTCTTTCTCGCCTCGGATCGCGAGCTGGCCGAAGAAGCCTGGGCTGGCGACATCATTGGCATTCCCAACCACGGCCAATTGCGCATCGGCGATACGTTAACCGAAGGGGAACTTTTGCGTGTTACCAATATCCCCTCCTTCGCGCCCGAGCTTCTCCAAGGCGTGCGCGCCATGGACCCGATGAAGTCAAAGCACCTCGAAAAGGCGCTGATGCAATTCGCCGAGGAAGGGGCCGCCAAGGTTTTCAAGCCGAGTATTGGCTCGGGATTTATCGTCGGTGTGGTCGGCGCGCTTCAGTTTGAAGTCCTCGCAAGCCGTATCGAGCTGGAATATGGCCTGCCTGTGCGCTTTGAAGGCTCGCAGTTCAAGTCTGCAAGGTGGATTAAAGGTGAGCGGCAAGATATTGATAAGTTTGTAAATTTAAACAAACAACATATCGCCCACGACCACGACGGTGATATCGTTTATCTCACCCGCCTCCAGTGGGATATCGACCGTGTCGAGCGCGATCACAAAGAGATCACGCTCACCGCGACAAAGGAAATGATGGTCTAGTCTTCCACCGCGTGGCAGTGTTTTTTTATGAGTTCGCACCCAGTAACATACGCAGGCGGCGCTGAAGAGATTATCGCCCGTTGGATGAAACGTCGTTCGCCGTTTCACATGGCGGGCGAATCGTTCGATCCCGCCCTCAAGCTTGGCCCCTTAAAGGCCCGCCTGCTGTCTGGGCCTGCGGTCGAGCCTCAAGGCAAACACGGCACATTTGCGTTAAAATCCAGCATGATAGCCCCCGAGTTCGCGGGGCTTTCCGAGCTTTCTTTTCTCAATGCCCGCCTCATTGCCCTGCTCCGCCGCGCTGAGCCTCCCGCAGAGGCCGCGCCGCTCTTTCGCCGCCTCTGGGCCGAAGAAAGCGAGCACCTGCTTACCCAGCTTGACCTGCGCTGGCAGGTCTCTTCGGCCATGACATTTGCCGACCACGGCATCGCCGGCCCCGAGCAGACTCTGGGGGCCTCCCTCAAGATGCTCTTTGGCCTCATCAAGCTCTATGAATTCGAGCGTCTTTTCACAGGTCTTGCGCCCGACGAGCCTCACCGTTTTGGCAAGCGCTCAAGCGCCGCCATGCCCCTCGCGATGGATCAATACTCGCTGAACCACGGCGGCCTTGATCTGGCCCTGCTCGCCCCGCTCTACCTGCTGGCCGAGGACGCCCCCGTGCTCAAGCCCCTCGCACTGAGCTTGCTTCAGGCCCTCAATTCTGAGGACGGCACAGTCTTCCGCCGCCTCAGCATGATGAAAGAGCGCCGCGCAAAGGCCCGTAATCATGAGGAAAACCTGAAATGAAATGGGGTATCGTCAGCACAATAAAAGCTTCACTCCCCGAGATAGAACGCTTCGCCGCGCATCACTTGGAGCTGGGCGCAGACAGGCTTATCCTCTATCTTGACGACGACAATGAAGCCGCCTTCCAAAGCCTCAAGAAACATCCAAACCTGCGCGTCCTGCGCACCCACGCAGAGCATTGGCGCGGCAAGACCCGCCCCGCAAAGCATCAAGCCCGTCAAGGCGCAAACGCGCGCCACGCCTACAGGCGCAAGGCCGACGGGCTGGACTGGCTCGCCCATATTGACGTTGACGAGTTCCTCTGGCCTCTCAAACAGCCCATAGCAGAACAGCTCGCAGCACTGCCCCCCGCCTGCATGGCGGCGCGAGTGCGCCCCGTAGAGGCTCTGGCGAGCGAAACCGGCACATATTTCAAAGCAATGACCAACGAGCGCAAACAGCGCCAGCGCGAGACAGACACGATCTATCCGACCTATGGGAGGCACCTCAACGGCGGCTTCCTCAGCCATGTGGCAGGCAAGCTCTTCGCCCGCACGGGGGCCGACGAGTTGGACTTTCGCATCCACAACATTTTTATCAATGGCGCTCAAAATCCCGGACAAGAAGAGCTGCTCGGCACAGAGCTCTGCCATTTGCACGCCCAAAGCTATGCCCATTGGATGGAAAACTACCGCTATCGCCTCGCCCACGGCGTCTACCGCGCCGAACTCAAGCCAAACCGCGCCCGAGAGCTGGGCGGGCTAAGTCTTCATGAAGTGTTAAGAACCATAGAGGACACTGAGGGCGAACAAGGGCTAAAAGCCTTTTATGAGGAGGTCTGCACAGCAACACCCGCGCTTTTATCCCGCCTGAAAGACCATGGGCTTTTGCGGACATACGATCTGGCGCTAGAGGCAAAACGCGAAAAACACTTCGCTCGCTAAGCACCAGCGACTGTTTCGGGGCCGCTCTGGCGTATCAATTTCGCCGCAGAAGGCCCTAAAAACGCGGTAAATTTGCACACTGATTGACCTTACGCCCCCTTTTGGCTAAAGAGCCTGACAGGAGTCGATCAAGCGATAGGCTGGGCCAAACGGGCCTGACTTCAACAAGATGCTACGGGCCCAGATGTGTCCGTAAATAACGGATACACATGACAAAATTTTCTGATCTGAATCTTGACCCAAAGGTTCTCAAAGCTGTGGCCGATGCAGGCTACGAAACACCCACTCCCATTCAGGCTGGCGCGATTCCCCCCGCTTTGGAGGGCCGTGACGTTTTGGGCATTGCCCAGACGGGCACAGGCAAAACAGCCTCCTTCACGCTGCCAATGATCTCGCTTCTCGCCCGTGGCCGTGCCCGCGCAAGAATGCCGCGCAGCCTCGTGCTCTGCCCGACCCGCGAGCTGGCCGCACAAGTCGCCGAAAACTTCGACGCCTATGCAAAATATGTAAAGCTGAACAAAGCCCTGCTCATTGGCGGCGTCAGCTTCAAAGAACAAGAGGCCGTGATCAACCGTGGCGCAGATGTTCTGATCGCAACACCGGGCCGTCTGCTCGACCATTTCGAGCGCGGCAAGCTTTTGCTCACAGGCGTGCAGATCATGGTTGTGGATGAAGCCGACCGTATGCTCGATATGGGCTTTATCCCCGATATCGAGCGTATTTTCAGCCTGACGCCGTTTACCCGCCAGACGCTGTTCTTCTCCGCCACAATGGCCCCTGAGATCGAACGGATCACCAATACATTCCTCTCCGCGCCAGAGCGGGTCGAAGTGGCACGCCAAGCGACAACATCCGAGAACATCACCCAATCCGTGATCATGTTCAAAGGCTCGCGCAAAGACCGTGAAGGCACAGAAAAGCGCAAGCTCTTGCGCGATCTGATCCAGAGCGAAGGCGAAGCCTGCAAAAACGCCATCATCTTTTGCAACCGCAAGGTTGATGTCGATACCGTTGCCAAATCCATGAAAAAATACGGCCTCGATGCCGCCGCGATTCACGGCGACCTTGAGCAATCACACCGGATGCGCACGCTTGATGGCTTCCGCGATGGAACCTTGCGCTTCCTCGTGGCCTCTGATGTCGCCGCACGCGGGCTTGATATTCCCAACGTGAGCCATGTCTTTAACTACGATGTGCCAAGCCACGCCGAAGACTATGTGCACCGTATTGGCCGCACAGGCCGCGCAGGCAAAAAAGGCACCGCCATCATGATCTGCAACCCGCGCGACGAGCGCAACCTTGCAGATATCGAAGCCTTGGTGAATCATCAGATCCCACGCGGCGGCGAAGAGATAGCTCCTACGCTGGAGGCGAGCACAGCCGAAAGCAAGCCCGAGACCGAGGAAAAGCCCAAGCGCCCCTCCCGCACGCGCAAGCCCAAGTCTGCGGCGCCCAAGGCCGAGATAGCCGACGCTCAAAAAGACGCGGCCCCAAAGGCAGACGCGCCCCTCGCAGCCCAGCACAGCGACGCGCAACAGGAGCAACCCCAGCCCCGTTCACAGCAAAACGAACGCAAAAGCAACGCACGTGGCGGCCATGACAACAGCCGCAACACCACCCAACGCGGCGGTGCCCCCGTCGGCCTTGGCGATGATATGCCAAGTTTCATTGCCAAAAGCTTTGAAGAACGGATGGACAGCTAGTCGATCAAAGCGTCAAGCCGCTGCCCTGCTCTTTCATGATGAATGGGCAGGGTGCGCCCGTAAAGCTGCTCTGTGCGCTCTGGCGCACCCACCATATTTGGCTCTTCCACATATGAGAAAATGGCAACATAGCGCCGCCGCTTGCCCTTAAGCGGCGCAACCCGGTGGAGCGAATATCGCCCGCGAAACAGCTGTAGATCCCCTGGCTCAAGCTCAAGCACTTTCACTCTGTCAGAGCGCCCCTGAAGCACACGGGCAACCTCGTCAAAGTTTTCGCTCTCCGCACGGATCGCAGGCGCATATTCAAAGGCCCCGCCCGCCTCCGCATTCTGAATAGCCAAGGTCACAGTGAAGTTATTGGTGTCAAAATGCCAAGGAAAGCCCTCGCCCTCCTCGGCCATGTTGACAATCACATCAGCCAACGGGTCGGCATAGCGATAGAACTTTTCTTCTTGCAAACAGGCCTGAATAAAGCCGTCAAAGCCCTCATAGTCATGGATCAGCCGCAACGGCCCATCCGTAGGGAAATTATCCGCAGGGATAAATGCATTGGAGCGGTCAAAAAATTGCCGCTTCGGATGATCTTCGGGCAAGCTCGGATCATCTTTGGTAAAATAGGCATTGGTGCGGTTAAACGAGCGGTGACCTTGATCAGACACGCTCTCGGCCTCCGCCGTCAGAGCCGCAACGCCCTTCTCGGTGAGAAAGCCTTTCAAAACAGCGCATCCGTCGCGCGCCAAATCGGCCCGCACCTTTAAAAGCAAGGCCTCGCGGGCCGCGCCCTCGCCTCCGATTGGATAGGTTTCAAGATTAATATAGCTCTGCGCAGACATAAGCCGCCCTCCCTGTTTTCTTCAGGAGAGCGGCTCAGGCCTCTGTCTTCTGTAGTCTTTTCGACTAAATAGCGTCGCGATCAGGCCAAACGGCTGATAATCACACTCACTTCAGCCTTCTTCCCAATCTCATCAAGCGTGGTGCGGCGCGCAACCTTGCGCAGCTCCTGCTCGATCTTGCCATCGTCCTTCAGCGTCGCAGCTTTCGCGCGCCCGAGGAACTGGCCAAGATCTTCTTCCAGAACTTCGACCAAAGGCGCCTTGCTGCGGCCCGTTTCAGGCAGCCCCATCAGCTCGCACCAAGGCTCGCCAAGCGGCGCGCCGTCTTCGTCTAGAATGACCGTGACAATGACGTGCCCGTTGAGCGCCATGCGGATGCGGTCGCGCACAATCCCGTCAAGCGCACCGATCTGGGTTGAGCCGTCAAGATAGCGCCGGCCCGTCTCGATATACTCGACAACCTTGGGCTTATTGCCCGAAAGCTCGACCATCATACCGTTCACAGCCACAGCGCTGGCGCGGCCATTTTCTTCCGCAAGCTTGGCGTGCGCGCGCAAATGGCGGTGCTCGCCGTGCATCGGAATAATCATCTGAGGGTCGATCAGCTCATGCGCCTTAGCAATATCAGGGCGGTTGGCATGACCAGAGACATGATACATCCCGTCATTATCATCCACAACATCAACGCCCATTTCCGAGAACTGGTTCATGATCGAGATCACGCCACGTTCGTTGCCCGGAATGGTCTTTGAGGAAAAGAGGAACATATCCCCTTCTTTCATCTCAATGCCGTTGAACTTGCCCCGTGCGAGCTGCGCCGAGGCCGCGCGGCGCTCGCCTTGCGAGCCTGTGACCAGAAGCATCAGGTTTTCGCGTGGCACATCGCGCGCATCATCAATCGAAACAACAGGCGGAAAGCTCTTCAGAACGCCTGTTTCAATCGAGGCTTCCACCATACGGCGCATTGCGCGCCCCATAAGGCAGATCGAGCGCCCGGCCCTTTCGCCCGCTTCGGCCAGCGTCTTCACACGCGCCACATTGGAGGCAAAGGTGGTTGCCACAACCATACGCTCAGCACCTTTGATCAGCGCCTCGAGGTTGTCGCCAAGCTCGCTCTCCGAGCGGCCCGCACTTTTGCTAAAGACATTGGTGGAATCGCAAACCAGAGCTTTGATCCCGTCTTTGGCAATCTCCTGCCAAAGCGCTTCGTCAAAGGCCTCTCCAACGATCGGGTTGTGATCAATCTTGAAGTCGCCCGTATGAAAGACGCGCCCCCCCGCCGTTTCAATCAACAAGGACGAGCTTTCAGGGATCGAATGTGACACAGGCACGAAGCTGACGGAGAAAGGCCCCGCCTCCACCCGTTCGGGATAGGCCGAAACCGTGGTCACAGTCTCATCTCCAAAACCATGCTCTGCAAGCTTGCGCCGCGCGATATTGGCCGTGAAGGCCCGCGCATAAACAGGCACACCCAATTGGCCAAAGAAGTGCCCGACCGCGCCGACATGGTCTTCATGGGCGTGCGTGATAAACACCGCCTCAAGCTGGTCCCTGCGGTCTGTCAGCCACGTCAGATCAGGAAAGATGAGGTCGACCCCGGGGCTTGTGTCCATATCAGGAAAGGTCACGCCCAGATCGACAAGAATAAGCCGCTCCTTGTCTTTTGGCCCGTAGCCATAGACGTAACAGTTCATTCCGATCTCGCCTGCCCCGCCAAGGGGAAGGTAGATTAGTCGTTCCGTGCTCATATAGTTCCCTGCTCTTTGTTATAGCTGTGTATCACGCGCAATCCGTGCATCGTGAGGTCATCTTCAATGGTATCAAATAGTTTTTCGCCTTGGGCAAAGAGCGGCGCAAGCCCGCCTGTGCCAATCACTTTCATAGGCGCGCCAAATTCGTCCCGCACGCGGCTTGTCAGTTCTTTGATGAGGCCGACATACCCCCAGAATATTCCCGACTGGATACAGGCAACCGTATTGGTGCCGATCACCCGCTCAGGCTGGGTGATGTCCACGTGCGGCAAGGCCGCCGCGCCTTGGTGCAGCGCCTCAAGGCTCAGGTTGACCCCTGGGGCAATCACACCGCCGACATAGGCGCCGTCTTCGGCCACCACATCAATATTGGTCGCCGTCCCAAAGTCGATCACCATCGCGTTGCCACCATGGCGGTCAAAGCAGCCCGCCGCATTGGCAAGCCTGTCAGGCCCAACGCCTGTGCCGGGATCGACCCGTGGCGGCACCGGCAAAAGGCACTCAGGCTTGCCCACAACAAGGGGACGACAGTCAAAAAAGCGGTCGGCAAACACCCGCAAGTTCCAGACCACGCGCGGCACAGTCGAGCTGATCACCACATCGGTGATATCAGGCTTGATGTTATAATGGCTGATGAGGGTCGTGAACCATGTAAAGTAAGCATCCGCCGTGCGCGAATGATGGGTCGAGGTGCGCAAGGTGCACAGCCATTTTTCGCCGTCCCAAATCGAGAAAACCGTATTGGTATTGCCACAATCTATCGCGAGTAACATGAGCTTGCCCCTTTAGAAAAACACATCTGCAGCCGGAATGCTCATGCGCCCTTTGGCGCTGGTTAATACCAAATGCCCCTGCGCGTCCACCGTCTCAAATGTCCCATGCATCTCGTCGCGCATCGTGCGCGCACGGATCGGCTCGCCAAGCTTCGCAGCCTTGGCCAGCCAAGCCTCGCGTATAACGCCAAAGCCATAGGTGCGAAAGCGCTCTTCCCAAGGTGCATAAGCAGCCGCGAGATATTTCATGAAGTCTTCAGGCGGCAGGTCTGCATCGGTCTCGGCCTTGAGTGCAACGGGCCTCATGGCGCCCTCCTCAACCTCACTGATTTCAGGGGCCGCAGCCAAATTCACACCGATCCCGATCACCAGAGCATCGCCAGCACTTTCAAGTAAAATACCCGCCAGCTTGCCAGAGTTGAGCAAAACATCATTGGGCCATTTGAGGCTCAGGTTTGCACTTGGGCCAGCCACAGCGCGCACAGCATCATAAAGCGCAAGTGAGGCCACAAATGAGCGCAAGCCCATCTCGGCAGGGCTGCCCGCGTTTGGTAAAACAAGACTGGCACTGAAATTGCCCAAAGGCATAGACCAAGCCCGTCCCCGCCGACCACGCGCTCCAGTCTGATGCGCGGCAAATATCCAGCACGGGCCAGCCAAGTCATGCACAACACGTGTCGCCTCCGACATCGTGCTGTCCACTTCTCTCAAGCTGCGCAGGTCGTATCCCGCGGGCCAGTCCGTAGGCTCTGTCACAATCAGTTCACAAGCGCCGCTGCCGCCGTGGCCGCTGCACTGTCAATTCCAAAGAGGCTCACAACACCTACAACCATGACAAGCGCCGCACCCATCAACATCACCCACAGCACGGGCGAGGTGTTCTCGTCCAAAGCGGCCTCTGTCTCTTCTCCAAAATACATGAAGTAAACAATGCGCAGATAGTAGTACGCCCCAATCGCAGAAGCGACAGCGCTGGCGGCAACAAGCCAGAACAGCTCAGCATCGATCCCTGCCTGCCACACGCCCAACTTGGCAAAGAAGCCAAGCATAGGCGGCACACCCGCAAGACTGAACAGCAAGACCAGAAGCGCAATCGCCTTTCCAGGTTCGACCTTGGAATACATCCGCAGCGCGTCAATATCCGTCACAGGCACACCGTCGCGTTCCATGCTGAGAACAAAGGCAAAGGTGCCGATGTTCATCGTCACATAAATCGCCATATAGGTCAGCATCGCTTCAATCCCGAAGGCCGTGCCCGCCGCCAGACCGATCATCGCATAGCCCATGTGGGCAATGGAGGAATAGGCCATCAGGCGCTTGATATTGGTCTGTCCAATCGCCGCAATCGCGCCGACAAACATCGACAGCCCAGAAATCAGGATCAGCACTTGCGACCAATCCGCAGAGACACCGCCAAAGGCGTCATGCAGCACACGGGCAAACAGCGCCATAGCAGCCACTTTGGGCGCCGTCGCAAAGAAGCTCGTGACCGGTGTGGGCGAGCCTTCATAGACATCAGGCGTCCACATATGGAACGGCACAGCGCTCACTTTAAAGGCAAGGCCCGCCATCACAAAGACAAGACCAAAGAGCAGACCGACAGGCGCAAGCCCATCGCCAGCCGCCGCCACGATCCCTGAGAAGAGCGTCGTGCCCGCATAACCATAGACAAGTGAGGAGCCATAAAGCAGCAGACCAGAAGAAAGCGCACCAAGAACGAAATACTTAAGGCCCGCTTCTGTCGAACGCAGGCTGTCGCGGCGCATCGCGGCAATGACGTAAAGCGCCAGCGATTGTAGCTCAAGCCCCATGTAAAGCGCCATGAGGTCGCCAGCCGACACCATGAACATCATCCCGACAACGCTGAGCGCGACAAGGACAGGATATTCGAACTTCATCATATTGTGACGCTCAAGATACCCCATACCCATGACAAGAACTGCGGCAGCCGAGAGCAGGATCGTCACCTTGGCAAAGCGCGCAAAAGCATCGTCAACGAACATACCGCCAAAGGCCGTCGAAGCTCCGCCCCCGCTCAGTCCGATCCAAGCGGCAACCGAAAGGAATAGCCCCGCTGTTGCATAGGTCACAAGCCCCGCGAGCTTGTCTTTGCTCGTGTAGACAGCTCCCAAAAGCGCCAGTATCGCGTAGACGGAAATCACGATTTCCGGCAGGATTATATTCAGATCAGCCTGCATAAGTCTCTCCGTTAGTGCGATTGGGCCAGCGCAGCGGCGGCCGTGCCTGCATCATGCAAGGCAGTTTCATAGTTTGATACGAGCGCTTCTACAGAAGGGCTGATAATATCGGTGACAAGGCTCGGATAAACACCAAGCAACAGCGTCATCACAACGAGCGGCGCAAAGATGGCCTTCTCCCGCGTGGTCATATCGCTGATGGTCTTGAGGCTCTCTTTGATCAAGTCACCAAAAACGACGCGGCGATAAAGCCAGAGCGCATAGCCTGCCGACAGGATCACACCGAGCGCCGCCACAGCCGCCACCCATGTGTTCACCTTGAAGATGCCCATAAGCGTAAGGAATTCGCCAACAAAGCCCGATGTGCCCGGAAGGCCCACATTCGCCATGGTGAAGAACATGAAGATCAGCGCATAGGCAGGCATACGGTTTACGAGGCCTCCGTAAGCGTCAATCTCGCGGGTGTGCATACGGTCATAAATAACCCCCACACAAAGGAAGAGCGCGCCCGAAATAAAGCCGTGGCTGATCATCTGGAAGATCGCACCGTCAACCCCCTGCTGGTTCACAGCAAAGATACCCATCGTGACAAAGCCCATGTGAGCAACTGATGAGTAAGCAATGAGCTTTTTCATGTCGTGCTGAACAAGCGCCACAAGCGATGTGTAAACAATCGCGATTGCGCTCATCCAAAGCACCAGCGGCGCCATGACGTCTGACCCGACAGGGAACATCGGCAAGCTAAAGCGCAGGAAGCCATAGCCGCCCATCTTGAGCAAGATCGCCGCAAGCACAACAGAGCCAGCTGTCGGCGCCTGAACGTGCGCATCCGGCAGCCATGTATGAACCGGCCACATCGGCATCTTGACCGCAAAGCTCGCAAAGAAGGCAAGGAACATAAGCGTTTGCAGCCCGCCCACAACCTGCACGCCAAGGATCGAGAAGTTTTCAGAGCCGAACGTATGGGTCATGAGTGTCGGAATATCGGTCGTCCCCGCATCCGCAAACATCGCAACCATCGCCACAAGCATCAGAACCGACCCAAGGAAGGTATAGAGGAAGAACTTGAAGCTCGCATAAATGCGCTCTTTGCCGCCCCAGATCCCGATGATCAGGAACATCGGGATAAGACCTGCTTCAAAGAAGACATAAAACAGCACCATATCGAGCGCCATAAAGACACCGAGCATCAATGTCTCAAGCACGAGGAAGGCAATCATATATTCCTTCACGCGTGTCTTGACGTTCCAGCTGGCCGCGATCGTCAGCGGCATCATGAAGGTTGTGAGCATGACAAACAAAACGCTGATCCCGTCAACGCCAAGCTTGTATGTCAGCCCCATCAGCCATTCACGCTCTTCCACCATTTGAAAGCCGGTATCGCTGGCATCAAAATTAGAAAGGATAAACAGCGACACCAAAAAGGTGATCGACGTGGCCAAGAGTGCCACCCACTTGGCATTGCGCCCGGCCTCCTCGTCACTGCCCCGAAGAAACAGTGCAAGGATCAGCGCCGCCAGTGCTGGAATAAAAGTGACAATGGAAAGAAGATTGTCCATTACCGTGTGCCCCCTGTAAAGGCCATCCACATGACGAGGACAACGACCCCGAGAACCATGGCGAATGCGTAGGTGAAAATATAACCCGACTGGGCGCGCCCTGCGAGGCGAGTGAAGAACGGAATAATGCCCATAGCGACGCCATTGATCGTTCCATCAATCACGCTGCCATCGCCCTTCTTCCAAAGGAACCGTCCAAGCGCTTTGGCAGGGTTCACAAAAAGGAAGTCGTAGATTTCGTCAAAATACCACTTGTTGAGTAAGAAGAGATACAGCGGGCGCTGGCTCGTTGCGAGTTTCGCAGGCAGGCTTGGGCTCCAAACATAGAACCAGAGTGCTGTGACAAGACCGATCAACATCGCCACAAAGGGCGAAAGCTTGACCCATGTTGGAACATAATGCGCCTCATGTAGGATTGTGTTCTCTGGCGCGATATAAATCGCAGCCTCCCCTGGCTTGCTCTCCATGACATAATGCAGCTCCGAAGCCTTGGGGCTACGCTCTTTCACGGCCTCAACAAGCTCTTGTGTCGGTTCGCCGTATTTGCCGCCGAAGAATTTGACCACTTCACTGGTCTTGCCAAAGAAGCTGCCATACCAGATCGCGCCAGCAAAGATCGCCCCCAATGCCAAAACACCGAGCGGAACGAGCATCACGGCAGGACTCTCATGCGCGTGATCATGGGTGTGCTTGTCGCCACGTGGCTTACCAAAGAACGTCAGGAACATGAGGCGCCAAGAGTAAAAGCTGGTGAACAGCGCAGCTATCACGAGCATCCAATAGGCGTAGCCCATGGGGCCAGCCGCATAAGCCGATTCAATCACCGCATCCTTAGAGGCAAAGCCTGCAAACCCGATCCAGCCCGTAAGCGGAATACCGACCCCCGTGATCGCCAATGTGCCGATCATCATGGCCCAGAACGTGTAGGGAAGCTTTTTGCGCAGGCCGCCATAATTGCGCATATCCTGCTCGTGGTGCATCCCGTGGATGACCGAGCCTGCGCCAAGGAAGAGCATTGCCTTGAAGAACGCGTGCGTAAAGAGGTGGAACATAGCGACGGAATAAACACCCACGCCAGCAGCCACAAACATATAGCCAAGCTGCGAACAGGTCGAATACGCGATCACACGTTTGATATCGTTTTGAACGAGGCCCACCGTCGCCGCAAAGAAAGCCGTGGTCGCGCCGAGGAAAACGATAAACGCCTTGGCCTCAGGGGCGAACTCAAACAATGGCGACATACGACAGACAAGGAAAACCCCCGCCGTAACCATCGTCGCTGCGTGAATAAGCGCCGAAACAGGTGTCGGGCCTTCCATCGCATCAGGCAACCATGTGTGCAAAAAGAGCTGCGCAGACTTGCCCATCGCGCCAACAAACAGAAGGAAGGCGAGAAGATTGGCCGCGTTCCACTCGGTCCAAAGGAAGCCGATCTGCGTCTCGGCCAATGTCGGAGCCGCCGCGAAAATATCGTCAAAGTTCACACTGTCGACAAGGTAAAACAGCCCGAAAATCCCAAGCGCAAAGCCAAAGTCACCGACACGGTTGACCACAAACGCCTTGATCGCAGCGGCATTGGCGCTTGGTTTGCGGTAGTAAAAACCAATGAGCAGGTATGAAGCCACGCCCACCCCTTCCCAGCCAAAGAACATCTGGATCAGGTTGTCCGCAGTCACCAGCATCAGCATGGAGAAGGTGAAAAACGACAGATACGCAAAGAAGCGTGGGCGATAGCTTTCGCCGTCCTTCCAGTTTTCGTCATGCGCCATGTATCCGATAGAATAGAGATGCACGAGCGCCGATACCGAGTTGATCACAACCAGCATGATCGCGGTGAGGCGATCCAGACGAATGGCCCAGCTCGTGTCCAGCGTGCCCGACTGGATCCATGTCAGAATTTCGATCTGGCGGGTCACCCCGTCAAAGCCGAGAAAAACAACCCAGCTCAGCGCCGCCGCGAGGAACAAAAGACCCGTCGCAATCCATTGCGAGGCTTTATCGCCTAGAATTCGGTGACCAAATCCAACAACAAGCGCGCCAATCAGCGGAGTGAAGAGAATAATCTGTTCCATGCTCTTACCCCTTCATCACGTTGACGTCTTCTACGTCAATCGTGCCACGGTTGCGGAAGAAGACCACAAGGATCGCAAGGCCAATCGCAGCTTCGGCAGCGGCCACAGTAAGGATAAACAGCGTAAACACCTGCCCCGCCATATCCCCCATATAAGAGGAGAAGGCGACGAAGTTGATATTCACCGACAGGAGAATAAGCTCGATCGACATCAGCAAAATGATGATGTTCTTCCTGTTCAGGAAAAGCCCGAAAATGCCGATGACAAACAGCACTGCTGCCACCGTCAGATAATGTTCAAGTCCGATCATGTCGTCCCTCGGTTCTTTATTGTTCTCAAAGCGAAAGGCTTACAGCCCCTGCCCCGGTTTTACGTCTTTCAGTTCCATCGCGTCTTTCGGATCGCGCCACATCTGCTCCAGAACGTTCTGGCGTTTGACGCCGTCACGGTGGCGCAATGTCAGCACAATCGCCCCGATCATCGCCACAAACAGGATCAGACCTGCAAGCTGGAAGATCAGGAAATATTGGTCATAAAGCAAAAGTCCGAGCGCCGCAGTGTTCTGCGTGCCTTCAGGCGTAACGGCCACGCGCGCAGCCTCGGCGCCGTCCGCCATCTGCCAGTCGCCATAAGCAAGGCCCAGCGACATCAGAAGCACAATCCCTATGGCCAGAGCAATCGGCATATATTGCGCCATACCGGCCTTCAGCTCGGCAAAGTCCACATCGAGCATCATCACAACAAAAAGGAACAGAACAGCCACCGCGCCGACATAAACGATCATCAGCAGCATCGCGATAAACTCTGCCCCAAGCAAAACAAACAGCCCCGCCGCGCTCATAAACGCAAGGATAAGCCAGAGCACCGAATGCACAGGATTGCGGCTCAAAACAGTGAAAAGCCCGCCCGCAAGCACGCCTATCGCGAAGAGATAGAAAGCAAAGGTCACTACGGTCATGTGTCGTCGTCCTCAAGGTTGTCCATCACGTCCTTGGCGATTTCCATCGCCCGCGTCATGGCAGGAAGTCCCGCAAACATCGCCATCATGGCGATGGTTTCGGCTATTTCTTCGTCTGTTGCACCCGCTTCACCCAAGTGGCGCACAGTCAGTCTGATCTGCGCTTCGCCCTGCGCGCCCTGCATGGTCAGCCCTGCAAGGGTCAGCAAAAGCCGCGTCTTGGCGTCAAGCCCGTTCTCGTTCAGCCCCTTGCCAAAGGTGGCTTCCATCATCTCTTTAGACATGGTCGGCCACATCGCCTCAAACCCTTTAGGAGAAAACGTCTCAAGCGCAGGCGCCATGGCTTTCGCCATTTCGTTCGCTTGCTTCATCATCATTTCAAAGGGTGTATTGGTCATCGGTATGGTGCATCCAATTCGAGGTTGCGGGCAATTTCCGCTTCCCAGCGGTCGCCGTTCTCAAGAAGCTTGGTTTTGTCGTAAAACAGCTCCTCACGGGTCTCGGTGGCAAACTCAAAGTTCGGCCCTTCCACAATTGCATCCACAGGGCAGGCCTCTTGGCAGAAACCGCAATAAATACACTTGGTCATGTCAATGTCATAACGCGTGGTGCGCCGCGAACCGTCGTCGCGCGGCTCCGCATCAATCGTGATCGCTTGCGCAGGGCAAATCGCTTCACAGAGCTTACACGCAATACAGCGCTCTTCGCCGTTCGGATAGCGGCGCAGCGCGTGTTCGCCACGGAAGCGCGGCGAAAGCGGCCCCTTTTCATGCGGATAGTTCAGCGTCGCTTTGGGCGCGAAGAAATACTTAAGGCCAAGCTTCATACCGGTCAAAAAGTCCGACAAGAAGAAGTAACCAACCGCGCGTTTATAGTCGATATGAGCCATATTACCCTCCTACGCTCCAGCGCGCGAACGTGCCCCAGAACCAGTCAAATTTTGCCGCAAAGGCCACGAAAACAACCCAGAAGAGAGACATCGGCAGGAACACTTTCCAACCAATGCGCATCAGCTGGTCATAGCGGTAGCGCGGTGTAATCGCCTTCACCATCGCAAAGATGAAGAAGACAAAGAACATCTTGCCAAACATCCACATAATGCCATCAGGCAAACCAGGGATCGGTGAGAGCCAGCCGCCAAAGAAGAACAGCGAGACCAGAGCACACATCAAAACAATCGCCACATATTCCCCGATCATAAAGAGCAGGAACGGCGTTGAGGAATATTCAACCTGATAGCCAGCCACCAGCTCTGACTCCGCTTCGGGAAGATCAAAAGGTGGGCGGTTTGTCTCAGCCATCGCCGAAATCAGGAAGAGAAACAACATCGGGAAATGCGGGATCCAGAACCAGCTAAAGATGCCGTAGTCCCCCGCTTGCGCATTCACAATATCGCTCAGGTTCAGAGACCCCGCCGAGATGATAATGCCGATAATGATAAGGCCGAGCGAGACTTCATAAGAAATCATCTGGGCCGCAGAGCGCAACGAGCCAAGGAACGGATATTTGGAGTTCGACGCCCAGCCCCCCATGATCACGCCATACACTTCCAGCGAAGAGAAGGCGAAGATATAGAGCACGGCCACGTTGATATTCGCCAGAACCCACCCGTCATTGAACGGAATTACAGCCCACGCGGCCATGGCCAGAACAAAGCTGACAAGCGGCGCGAGGAAAAAGACAAATTTATCAGCACCCGCCGGCACGATAATCTCTTTCACCGCATATTTAATGAAATCCGCGAAGCTCTGGAACAAACCAAATACGCCAACCACGTTTGGACCACGGCGCATCTGCACAGCCGCC
>NZ_CBFHPP010000032.1:0-16509 GCF_965657785.1 Lentibacter sp. | reverse complement strand
TCTCGTTGACCGTGCCGCCAGTGGCCGCGTTGATCTTGAGCTTTTCGATTGGCACATCCAATAGGCGAATTTCTTTGGTCAGCGAAAACTGCTGGATCGCAGGGCTGGGCGAGTTTGTGGGCAGGACAATCACGTCGATCTTGTCATCCTGAAACGCCTGAATCGCGGCATCATAGCCAAACTCGACCACATCCATATCCTCAGGTGTGAGCCCTGTTGCGTCTTTGACATTGCGGGTGACCACATTTTTCGCCGCGCCGCCAGGAGGGCCGAAGAAGACTTTTTTGCCCTTCATGTCCTCAAGCGTCATAATGCCAGAATCCGCGCGTGTGACGTAGTGGTATGGGCCGATCTGGTAGGAGAAGATCATGCCAACGTTTTTTTCAAGCTCTGGGGCGTTTTCCATAGCCTTGAAGGGGCCAATGTTGTTGGCCATCAGCCAGTTGATCGTGGGCGAGCCAAAGAGAAAATCGACCTTTCCCATAGCGGCATCAACCGTATGTTTGGTCGCAGCGCCCGTGGCACGGACCTGAAACTCGACCCCGTCAACCTTGGTGTTCACCACCTTGGAAATCGCTGTGTTGACAACAAAAGGCGACATCCCCGGCGCAATGGACGTAACTTTGTAAATTTCGGCCACAGCGGCAGAGGCCATAAGCCCGCTCGCAACAGCCCCGGCAGCCACATAGCGCAGCCCTTTTGTAAGTATGTGTTTCATTCTTTCAGTTCTCCCTTTTTATACGTGTTTGGCCGCCCCAAGACGGCGTGAAAAAAGCCCTGCCACAAGCGTCAAGATCAGGGCTGGAACATAGACCATCGGAATAGGGATCATGGCCCCCAGACCAATCACAAAGCGCACCCCAGACTGGCCAAAACCAAGGCGTCCAAGCACCGGATCAGCACGGCCCAGCGAGGTGGCAAACATCCAGATCGCCGCCAGAAGTCGCAAAACCGTCAGGGCCAGCTCGCTCCAGCTAAATTCGCCTGCCACAAGCAGCAGCGAGGGCGAATAAACGAAAATATAGGGCACAAGCAGCCCGACAATCGAAATGCGCAGCGCGACAAAAGCGGTTTGCAAAGGGTTCCCCCCTGCAATCGGCGCGGCGACATAACAGCCATAGGCGATCGGCGGCACAATCGAGGAATAGACCGCATAATAAAGCACAAACATATGCGCCGCGAGCGGCAAGACCCCCGCCTTAATGATCGCAGGGGCAATCATGATCGCAATGATGAGATAGGCGGGCAGCGTGGGCAGCCCCATTCCAAGGATCAGCGCGCCGAACATGGCAAGGATCAGCGCAATCACCAGATAATCCTCGCCCCAGCCCGAAATTGCCGTGGCAAAGCGGATCGCCACGCCTGTTTCGTTGATCACCGCGAGCACAACGCCAATGACGGCGACCGCCAGCATGATCTGCGCCGCAGATATCCCGCCCGCCACCAGCGCATCCCAGATCCGCATCGGTTCGCGGCGAAAGTCAGGGTTGAGCACAAAGCCGGCCCCTATGGCTGTCAACACACCAACAAGCCCCGCCGTGGCGGGGGATTTGCCCATCAGAAACGTGATCATCAACATGACAATCGGCAGAAAAACCAGAAGCGAATTGAGCCAGTCACGCGCGCTCAGCACAGGCAGCTCTTCCTTCGGCACAGGCTTGATATCAAGGCGGATCGCCTCGGCATAAACTTGGGCAAAGAGGCCGATATATTTGAAGAGCGCAGGCAAAGCTGCCGCCGCAATCACCATGGCAAAGGGCATCCCCACCAGATCGGCCATGATAAAGACCGCCGCCGCCATGATCGGCGGGGTAAGCTGCCCACCCGAGCTGGCCGCTGTTTCGACAGCACCTGCAAAATTGGCAGAAAAACCCTGCCGCTTGATCATCGGGATCGTAAAGACACCCGTGCCGGCAATATTGGCCGCAACCGAGCCTGACATCATCCCGAATACAGCGCTTGCGACAATCGCCGCATGGGCCGCGCCGCCACGGATCCGCCCTGTCAGGGCTGTGGATATGTGAATGAGGCTCTCGCCTGCCCCCGTGCGCTCCAGCACAGCGCCAAAGATCAGAAAAATTAGAACATTATCAGCCACAAGCCCCGTGGTGCGCCCGAAAATACCATCAAAGGAATACCAGACGATCTGCATGAAATCGGCTATATTTGTGCCAAAATGCTTGAGAATACTTGGCAGATACGGCCCAGCAAAGCCAAAGGCCACAAAGCTCAGCGCCATGATCACAAGCGAATAGCCCCATGCGCGAATGGTCAACAAGAGGATAGCGGCAACGCCCAGAAGCCCGCCTGTGATATTCATCGGCGTGGCAATATAAAATCCGGTCCAAAGCTCGGCTTTGACACGGTAAAACCAGATCGCAGAGAAGACAAAAGCCGCCACAAGCAGCACATCAAAAAGAGAGCCAAGCCACGGCGCGCGCTCAAACAGCGCAAGCTTGGCAGCCGGCTGGGTCAGCACAACAATCAGAGCACTCAGCGCAATGACGCTAAAGCGCGCAGTCGCTTCGTCGAGCGTAAAAAACGCGATCACCGAGATGATAATCAGGGAAAACAAACCCGCAATCCCGCGGCCTGTGCGTTGCAGCGGTGTTTGGGCGCCTGTCGGCATCATCCCTTCGCTCATAGCGCGGCCCCTTCGGCTTCGGCCCGCTCTAGCGTATGCGCCGTCAACTTATCCAACAGGCGCAGAAACTCTGCGCATTCTTCGGAGGTGAAGCAGTTTGACATATACTCGTTGCGCAGCGTGGCTTCGGCGAGAACGTCCGCATGAAGGGCGCGCCCCTGTTCTGTGAGCGCGAGCGTGATAACGCGGCGGTCGCCCTGTGACGGCTGCGAGGCGATATAGCCGCGCTCCACAAGGCCACTTGTGATACGGCTCATCTGGCCCTTGTCCATCACAAGCATTTTGCGCACATCAGAGACTGTCGCCGCGCCCAGCGCCTCGGTGATCCCGATGACGCGCCACTCATTGAGGGTGATGCCAAGGCGGCTCTGAAAGTTCATACCGCCCATGCGCTCGATCAGACGGTTGAACCGCGCAACCCGAAACGACAAGGCATCCGTGATCGCCGTAATCGGCGGGTGAACCCGCTCTTGATCCGAAACCCTCGTTTGAGTGACTTGCATAACATCTCTCCCCTTGCGGCAAGAGTGTCGTATCGGTTGATTAAGTCAACCAAAAAAGCGACAGACCGCCGCAGTTGAGGTGGTGTAGAGCGTCAATTGCTGGTACCCGCGGCCGGACTCGAACCGGCACGGCCTATACGGCCTAGAGATTTTAAGTCTCCTGTGTCTACCATTCCACCACGCAGGCCAGCGCGGCTTGCCTAAACCGAGCGGCGCATAAAAACAATCCGCTTCTTTCACATTAGGGCCTGAATATGACCGTGAACCGTATCACCGCCACTCTCAACAGCCGCTCCGTGAGCGAAATGCGCAGCTTTTATGAGGAGGTGTTCGGTCTAAGCCTTGCGACAGACCTCGGCTGGAGCGCCACCCTTGGCACAGATGAGGACGCCCCCGTGCAATTGAGCCTTGCCACACATGGTGGCGAAGATATGCCAGTGCCCGAGATTTCCATTGAGGTTGACAACCTTGACGAAGTCTTGGAGACCGCCCGCGCGCTTGGGCATGATATTCTTTATGGTCCCGAAGACGAAAGCTGGGGCGTGCGCCGTTTTATGTTGCACGATCCGTCAGACAACCTCGTCAATGTGATGATGCCTCTTTAAAGGTCGTCACCCTTGGGCTGCTGAGGCGTTTTCATCGCAGGATCAGAGAGCATATGCCGCTCGGGCAGCCAAGGGTTCAGCCCCAGCGCAACCTCGAGATCAGCCCGCGCCTCTGCCGTGCGGCCCAGCGCATAATAGCTCAGAGCGCGCCCCGTCAGCGCGCCTGTATGGGTCGGTGACAGCTCTAATGCGCGGGTCAGATCTATTATCGCTGGCTCGTAATCGTTGCGCATGAAATTGATGAAGGCGCGCTGATTGTAGCCCTCGGCATATTCAGGGCAGTAGGCCACCAGCCGATCAAAGTCAGCCCGCGCCCCAAGCAGATCATATGAACCGCGCTTGCGCATCCCGCGGTCGAGGATTTCCTGCGCCGTCTCGTCGGGCGCATCGGTCCAAAGCTCCCACATCTTGGTGTTGAGCGGCGCGGCGTGCGTCTCGTTTTTGGCGGCGCGCACTTGCTCAACCAACTCGGCCAAGCGCACAGAATGATCAGGCGCGACAGGGCATTCGCTTGCCAGCACAGGGCTGGCCAGCATCAGAGAGACAACAAAGACTTTCATGCCCTCATCATGCCCGCCAGCAGGGGCAGGTCAAATAACATCCGCGAGAGTTGTTTCTTTCACCGCCTGCATCGCCACATAGGTCGAGGTCGAAGAGACATAGGGCAGCGTCGAAATTTGTTCTGCCATAACAATGCGGTAGTCGTTCATATTGTGGGTGCGCACCTTCAATAGATAGTCAAAGTTTGCCGCCATCAGGTGCACCTGTTCGATCTGGGGGATCTTGGACACAGCCGCGTTAAACGCCGCCAGCGCCTTTTCGCGGGTGTCCGAGAGGCGCACTTCGACAAAAGACACATGGTCAAGCCCCAAGCGGATCGGATCAAACAGCGCCTTATAGCCAGTGATCACGCCGCTCTGTTCCAGCCGCTTGAGCCGCGCCTGTGTTGGCGACTTTGACAGCCCAATCCGCTGCGCCAGCTCGGTTACAGCCATACGCCCGTCACTCGCAAGCTCGGAGAGAATCTTGCGGTCAAAGCCATCCAGCTCGATCCGACCTTGAATTATGGTATTTATAGCCATTTTGCCTCTCACTTTCAAACTTATCGGGAATATCGCCCTCTCAATCATGCGTATATAAAACAAAATGGAGGAGCCTGCCATGCCTAAGACCCAACAAAAATCGCCCCTGCGCGCCGCAATCAGCGCCAATATGTATGCCAATGAAGCCGCCACACTTCAGCGCCTGATTGCCGAGGCGGGCCTTTCCAAGGAAACACGCAAGCGCATCTCTGCAGACGCGGCCACGCTTGTGCGCGGTATTCGTGAAAGCTCCGATCCGGGGATGATGGAAGTCTTTCTCGCCGAATATGGCCTCTCCACTGACGAAGGCATCGCGCTTATGTGTCTCGCCGAGGCGCTCTTGCGGGTGCCTGATGCCGAAACGATTGATGCGCTCATTGAAGACAAAATCGCCCAGTCTGATTGGGCCAGCCACTTGGGCGAAAGCACCTCGCCGCTGGTCAATGCCTCCACATGGGCGCTCATGCTCACAGGCAAGGTGCTCGACGAGCCAGCCCCTGGCATCATCGGCTCGCTCAGAGGCGCCGTGAAGCGCCTCGGCGAGCCTGTGATCCGCACAGCCGTGGGCCGCGCCATGAAGGAAATGGGCCGCCAGTTTGTGCTTGGGGAAACCATTGTGGGCGCGATGGAGCGCGCCGCCAAGATGGAAGCCAAGGGCTATACCTACAGCTATGATATGCTCGGCGAAGCCGCGCGCACAGAAGGCGACGCCAAGCGCTATCATCTGGCCTATAGCCGCGCGATCACCGCAATTGCACAGGCCTGCACCCAGGCTGACATCCGCGAAAATCCGGGCATCTCGGTCAAGCTCTCGGCGCTGCACCCACGCTATGAAGAGGCGCAGCGCAGCCGCGTCATGGACGAACTCGCTCCGCGCCTGCGCTCGCTCGCGCTTCTGGCCAAATCCGCAGGCATGGGCCTCAATATCGACGCCGAAGAGGCCGACCGCCTCGCCATTTCAATGGATGTGATCGAGGAAGTTCTCTCCGAGCCAGCCCTCGCAGGCTGGGACGGCTTTGGCGTTGTTGTGCAGGCCTATGGCCAGCGCGCAGGCGACGCGATCGAGCTGCTCAATGCTCTGGCCGAGCGGCTTGACCGCCGTATCATGGTCCGCCTTGTCAAGGGCGCCTACTGGGACACCGAAGTGAAGCGCGCGCAGGTCGAAGGCGTCGAAGGATTCCCTGTCTTCACAGCAAAGCCCGCAACAGACGTAAGCTATATCGCCAATGCCAAAAAGCTCCTTGGCATGACCGGGCGCATCTATCCGCAGTTTGCCACCCACAATGCCCATACAGTCGCCGCCGTCCTTGATATGGCCCGCGATATGGGCGTAAGCCATGACGCCTATGAGTTCCAGCGCCTGCACGGCATGGGCGAAGCGCTGCACGACATCGTGCTGAAAGAACGCGGCAGCCACTGCCGTATCTACGCCCCCGTCGGGGCGCACCGCGATTTGCTGGCCTACCTCGTGCGCCGCTTGCTTGAAAACGGGGCCAATTCCAGCTTTGTGAACCAGATTGTTGATGAGGATGTGCCTGCCGAAGAGGTCGCCACCTGCCCGTTTGACGCGCTCACAGTGGCCCAGCCCAACATCACCCAAGCGCCCGATTTATTTGCGCCAGAGCGGATCAACTCCAAAGGTTTTGACATCACCCATGCGCCAACGCTGGCGCGTATCGAAAAAGCGCGCAAGCCTTTCGCCAGCCATGTCTGGGAGGCGGCACCGCTCATCGCAGGCAAGGCCAAGCCTTTAAAGGCCCATGAGGCGCGCAACCCCGCCAACCCCGCCGATACCGTGGGCAAGGTTGCCTTCGCCTCGGCAGCGGATGTCGAGACCGCGCTCAAAGCCGCAGCCCCTTGGGACGCAACTCCCGAGGCGCGCGCCAAAGTTCTCAACAAGGCCGCTGATCTGTATGAAAAACACTTCGGCGAGCTTTTCGCACAGCTCGCCCGCGAAGCTGGCAAAATCATGCTCGACCAAGTCGGCGAGCTGCGTGAAGCGGTCGATTTCCTGCGCTATTACGCCGCCAATGCGCCCCATGACGCCCCTGTCGGCACGTTCACCTGCATTTCGCCGTGGAACTTCCCGCTGGCGATCTTTACGGGGCAAGTCAGCGCCGCGCTGGCCGCAGGCAACGCCGTTCTGGCCAAACCCGCCGAACAGACCTCCCTCATCGCTTACCGCGCCGTGCAGCTTCTGCACGAGGCGGGCGTGCCCGCGAGCGCGCTTCAGCTCCTGCCCGGTGCGGGCGATGTCGGCGCAGCGCTCACATCTGATCCGCGCGTTGGCGGGGTTGCCTTCACGGGCAGCACAGAAACGGCACTCCTAATCCGCAAGTCCATGGCCGATCACCTCACCCCCGGCGCGCCGCTGATTGCCGAGACGGGCGGCCTCAACGCCATGATCGTAGACAGCACCGCCTTGCCTGAACAGGCCGTGCAAGCCATCGTCGAAAGCGCCTTCCAGTCCGCTGGCCAGCGCTGCTCCGCTCTGCGCTGCCTCTATGTGCAGGATGATATCGCCGAAAGCCTGACCCATATGCTCAAAGGCGCGATGGACGAACTTTCCATGGGCGCGCCATGGCTTCTGAGCACAGATGTTGGCCCCGTGATCGACGAGGACGCCCGCGCAGGGATTGCTGCACATATCGAAACAGCCCGCGCCGAGGGGCGCTTGCTGCACGAGCTGCGCACGCCAAACTCGGGGACATTTATCGCGCCAACGCTTATCAAGGTGGGCAGCATCGCAGACATGGGCCGCGAAATCTTTGGCCCCGTGCTCCACATAGCAACCTTCAAAGCCAGCGAGATCGATACCGTCGTCGAGACCATCAACGCTACGGGCTATGGCCTCACTTTTGGGTTGCAAACGCGTATTGACGACCGCGTGCAGCATATCTGTGAGCGCATCCACGCGGGCAACATCTATGTCAACCGCAACCAGATCGGCGCAATTGTCGGCAGCCAGCCCTTTGGCGGCGAGGGGCTCTCTGGCACGGGCCCAAAGGCGGGCGGTCCAAACTACCTGCCGCGCTTTGTGAAGCCTGCCGCGCAGGCCGCCAAAGGCGCATGGACCGCAGCGATCACAGCGTCAGACCTACAAACCGCGCTCGATATGGCACCCCGCGCAGACACCGCGCAAACGCAGGTGATGCCCGGACCAACAGGCGAGTCCAACAAACTGATGCTGGAGCCGCGTGCACCGCTGCTTTGCCTTGGGCCAAGTGCGGAAACCGCCGAGGCGCAGGCCGCTCTCGTGCGCGCCATGGGCGGGGTGGCTGTGAAAGCGACGGGAGACTTGCCCGCTGAAGCGCTCACAACCCTCACAGGTTTTTCGGGCGTTCTTTTCTGGGGCGCCGCAACAGAGGCGCGCGCCTATGAGCAAGCCTTGGCGGCGCGCAAAGGGATGATCCTGCCGCTGATCACCGCGACGCCCGATCTGGCGCGCGTGATGGGCGAGCGGCACGTTTGTGTGGACACCACAGCCTCTGGCGGAAACGCCGCGCTTTTGGCAGGGCAAGGGTAAAGGGCTTCGAATTTCGCTGCGCGAAATCCGACCAAAACGAGGGGCGCTGCCCCTCAGATTCATAAGCCATAGGGCTTATGAATCCTCCCCCCGGGATATTGAGAGAAAGAGGAAGCCGCAACGCCGCGCATTGGGGCTTTTCGTCCGCGTGTTTTGAGCTTAGCTTCAGTTCATGTTTCCATTTCGTGATCATAATCCAAGCGGGCGCACGCCCTATGTGACCTACGCGCTGATCGCTGTGAACATCGCGGTGTTTCTGAGCTATTGGCATTTGTTTGCCGACCCTCGCGCGCTCTCTGCGTTCTATTTTGAATATGCGCTGATCCCTGCTGCCATCACGACGGGGCAAGGCTATGAGGGTCTTATAACGTCAATGTTTCTGCATGGCGGGCTTATGCACCTTGGCGGGAATATGCTGTTTTTATGGATTTTTGGCGACAATATGGAAGACGAGATGGGGCCTCTCGGATTTTTCATGTTTTATACCATGGCAGGGCTTCTGGCGGGCTATGTGCACGTCTTGTTTGCCCCCGGGTCTGCTGTGCCGACTGTTGGCGCATCGGGGGCGATTGCTGGGGTCATGGGCGGCTATCTCTTGCTCTTTCCGCGCGCCAAAGTCGATATCCTGTTGATCATCGTCATCTTCTTTCGCGTCTTTACCCTGCCCGCCTATATCATGCTGGCGATCTGGTTTGCTTTGCAGTTCTTTGGCGGCCTCAGTGCCGACCCAAACACCGGCGGAGTTGCCTATTGGGCTCATGCGGGTGGCTTTGTCGCGGGGATTTTGTTGACGCTGCCCACATTTTTGCGCCTTGGCGGGCCGCGCTTCTGGCAGGAGAACGACTTTCACCCGCCCCATCCAGACGCAACATATGACCCCTCACGCATTCCTATCATCAGGAGACGCAAATGAGCCAAGCCCATAAACTCACCTGTCACTGTGGAGCCGTCGAGCTCGCGGTGACGCTTTCCGACGGGCTTGCCACTGCGCGGCGCTGTGATTGTTCTTTCTGCCGCCGTCGCGGGGCTGTGGCCGTGAGCGCGCCTCTGGACGGGATCAAGATCGTCAAAGGCGCGGACAACCTCACGCTCTATCAATGGGGCACAATGACGGCGAAGCATTACTTCTGCAAAACCTGCGGGGTCTACACCCACCACCAGCGCCGCTCGAACCCGAACCAATACGGCGTCAATATGGGGGCGCTTGAGGGTGTAAACCCCTCAAAGCACGGCCCGATCCCTTGGGCTGACGGGGTCAACCACCCCGCTGATCGCTGAAGATTAGCTGTTGCGGATGAGCTTGCAGAGCGGGGCAAACATCGCGTCATTGGAGCAGATGATCTCGCCAGTATCCAGAATGCGCGCCTCGGGATCAATCGCCTCGGCAAAGCCACCCGCTTCGCGCACGATCAACATCCCTGCGGCGAGATCCCACTCGCTAAGCCCACGCTCCCAATAGCCGTCAAAGCGGCCAGCCGCGACATAAGCCATATCCAGCGAGGCCGCGCCCCAGCGACGCACACCGGCACAGCCCGGCAACACACGCGCCAAGTCTTTCAGCGTGGCGGGCAAGTCGCCATGGCCCGAAAACGGCAGGCCCGTTGCGAACACACATTCGTTCATGTGGCGGCGACCCGAAACGCGCAAGCGACGGGCGTGGTCTTGCCATGCGCCTGAGCCTTTCTCGGCGTAAAACATCTCGTCTTTTGCGGGGTCAAAGACCACAGCCGAAATCACTTCACCCTTGTGCTCAAGCGCGATAGAGACCGCCCAATGTGGCATCCCGTGCAAAAAATTGGTTGTGCCGTCCAGCGGATCAACGATCCAGCGGCGCGTCGGGTCTTGGCCCTCTTCGGCGCCGCCCTCTTCGGCCACCCAGCCATATGTCGGGCGCGCGCCCATCAGCTCTTCCTTGATGATCGCCTCAGCGCGCAAATCGGCTTTGCTCACAAAATCGCCTGCGCCCTTTTGAGAAACCTGAAGCGCCTCAACCTCGCGGAAGTCCTTCACAAGACTGCGGCCCGCTTTACGGGCGGCTTTGATCATCACGTTAAGATTCGCGCTGGCTTGCATGGCTCAAGCTCCTTCGGGGGGTGTCAAACCGCGGCTATACGCCTTGGTCGCGCCCCGCGCAACCCATAGCAACAAAGCCTAGCCCCTTTGCAGGCGAATGGGGATTTCGCGCGCCAGCTTGAGAAAATGCGCCATAAAGGGCAAGCTCGCGTCCTCTTCGCGCACAGCGGCATAGAGCCGTTTGGTTTTGCCCGTCTCAGTGAGCGGACGGGTGATATACTCCGCCGAGGACTTCACCTCGCGCAAAACCCAGTCGGGCAGCACAGAAACACCGCGCCCCGCCGCGACCAGCATAAGGATCACGGCTGTCAGCTCGACCTGACGCACCGCCAGCGGCTCGACCTTGGCAGGGCTGAGCAGTTCGGAGAAAATATCAAGCCGCGCGCGCTCCACTGGATAGGTGATCAGGGTTTCGCCCCTGAAGTCTTCGGCTTCGACAAAAGCCTTCTCGGCCAACTTGTGCTTGGCTGAGGCGACAAAAACAGGCGCATAGTCAAACAGGGGCACAAAGACGACGCCCTTGAGCGTTTCGGGATCAGAGGAAATCACCACATCGACCTCCTCGCGCATCAGCGCGGGCAAGGCCTCAAACGCAAGACCAGGGCGGATATCAACATCAACTTCAGGCCAAGGCGCGCGGAACTGTTCCAACACGGGAAAGAGCCACTCAAAACAGGCGTGACATTCAATCGCAATGTGAAGCCGCCCGGCGCTGCCTTGGCGCAGGCCCATAAACTCGGCCTCCAGCGCGGCAATTTCGGGCAGAACCTTTTCGGCCACGCGCAAAAGGCGAAAGCCCGCCGCCGAGAGCTTCATCGGCTTGCTGCGGCGCACAAAAAGTTCCACCCCTGCCTGATCCTCAATCCCCTTGATCTGATGGGAGAGCGCCGATTGCGTAATGTTAAGGCGGTCCGCCGCGCGGGCCAAACCGCCTTCCTCATGGATCGCCTGAATGGTGCGCAGATGGCGAAACTCGATGTGCATATGTGAACACGCCTCATAATAAGAATGAAAGTTATGAATTTGTCTCACATTCATTTTGCGGGCACAAGAGAGCAACCGCCATGAAAGGCCCCTGTGATGACACCCCAAGTTTCTTTTGAGTTCTTCCCGCCCCAAAACCTTGAAGCCGCGTTCAAGCTCCATGAGACCGTGCAATCGCTCGCTCCCTTCGGGCCGAGGTTTGTCTCGGTCACTTACGGAGCAGGCGGCACCACGCGCGCGCTGACGCGCGAAGCGGCTCAAACCCTGCACAAGACAGCGGGGCTGCGCGTTGCGGCCCATCTGACCTGTGTCGAGGCAACCCGCGACGAAACACTCACAATCGCCCGAGACTACGCCAATGCGGGCATCACAGACATCGTGGCGCTGCGCGGTGACGCGCCCAAGGGCGCTGGCGGCTTTCGCGCCCACCCCGAAGGGTTTGCCGATTCTGTCGAGCTGATCGCCGCCTTGAAGGCCGAGGGCAACTTCAACATCCGTGTCGGTGCCTACCCCGAGCCACACCCTGATGCGGCCTATACTGGCGCGGACATCGACCACCTCAAGCGTAAGTTCGAGGCTGGTGCTGATGAGGCCATCACACAGTTTTTCTTTGATCCGATCCATTTTCTGCACTTCCGTGAGGCCTGCGCCAAAGCGGGGATCGACGGGATGATCACGCCTGGCATCATGCCAATCGAGAACTGGGCAGGGGCCAAGCGCTTTGCCGCGCGCTGTGGCGCCTCTGTGCCGGCCGAACTCGACGATGCTTTTGCCAAAGCCGCGCGCGACGGGCGCGAGGAGCTTCTGGCGACAGCGCAGGCGACAGAACTTTGTGACATCCTGATGGAAGAAGGCGTGTCGCGCTTTCACTTTTATACGCTCAACCGCCCTGCCCTCACCCGTGACATCTGTGTGGCGCTCGGGCTTGAGCCAAGCGCCACCCTGCGCAACGTGGCGTAAGAGTTGCACCCCATCGGGGGCCACTCTAGCGTTTTGTAAACCTATTTTACGGAGCGCAGATGAGCCAGAAACGTTATATTGCCAAAAGCCCGGAAGAGCTGCCTGATCTCGCGGCAACGCTCGTCCGCTCGGGGCTTGAATTCATGCAAGATGTGCGCGACGGCAAGCTTGCCGGCCCGCCCATCGGCGCGCTCATGGGCTTTTGGCCGACACTTGTGGAAGAGGGCAAAACCGTCTTCACAGGCACACCCGAGTTTAACGTGACCAATCCGATGGGCACAGTCCATGGCGGCTGGTATGGCACTATTCTGGACAGCTGCATGGCCTGTGCTGTGATGACGCTCGTGCCCAAAGGCTCAGTTTATACCACGCTGGAATTCAAGGTGAATATCTTACGGCCCATTCCGCTTGGCACAGAAGTCGAGGCCATCGGGACGTGCCAACACGCGGGCCGCTCCACAGGCATTGCCAGTGGCGAGATCAGGGGCGTAAGCGACGGCAAGCTCTATGCCACAGGCTCGACCACCTGCATTATCATGAAGATGAAATAAAGGAATTGCGCCGCGCTTCGCGCGTCGCCCCATGCGCTCGCACGCGAGCGCATGGGTGGGGGACGTTGTTGTCACGCGCCTTGCGCGCGGAACCGACAGAGAGCACTTGCTGCGCAGAGTCAGGCCTCAGACTCGCTAGGATATTTTTAGCAAAAAGAAAGGGAAGGCGTTAGTCAATCAAGGCGCCGTGGATGAGCGCTTTCAGCTCGGCGCGGTTGCTATAGCTTGAAGACGGAATGAGCTGGGTAAAAAAGACCACGCTCAAGTGCTCGACAGGGTCTGTCCAGAAATATGTGCTCGCCAAGCCGCCCCAGCCAAAGTCTCCGACGGAACCTTGGACCCGCACGCGGGCAGGATCAAGCACCACGGCGCCACCGAGGCCAAAGCCCATCCCAGTCATCGGCATTTCGGCAAAGCTCTCAGCGCCCATCGAGGCGATATCACCCTTCAGGTGGTTGCGCGTCATGAAGCCGACGGTCCGTGGGCTGAGCAGGCGCACGCCCTCAAGCGCACCGCCAAGACGGATCATCTCGCCAAAGCGCATATAATCCTTGAGTGTAGACACAAGCCCTCCGCCGCCCGCATGAAGACTGACGCGGCCTTCGGCAAAGCGGCTGTCCTTCGCGCTGTCAAAGAGCGCAAGCGGCTCCCCCTCGCGCTTTTCGTAACAATCGGCAAAGCGCGCGAGCTTGTCCGCAGGCACATCAAACCCCGTATCAACCATGCCGAGCGGATCAAAAATCTCGCGCTGCATCACCGCGGCCAGCGTCTCGCCTGTGATCACTTCGATCACGCGGCCGATCACATCTATCCCGACCGAATATTCCCAAGCTGTTCCCGGCTGAAAGCAAAGCGGCAGCTCCGCAAGCACTTTGCACCACTCCTTGAGCGTGACGCCCTGCAAGCCAGTTTCGGAGAACCGCCGCGCATAGGCTTCAGGCACAACGCCTGTGTTAAAGCCATAGGTCATACCGCTGGTGTGGGTGAGCAACTCATGCAGCGTGGGGCTGCGCGCGGGGTCGCTCTGGTCTTCTCCCGTAGCCCCTTGGCGCAGCGCACGCATCTGACCAAATTCGGGCAAATACTCAGACACAGGCGTATCCAGAACAACCTGTCCACGTTCCACCAGCATCATCAAAAGCGTGGTCGTGACCAGCTTGGTCATCGAATAGATCCGCAGAATCGTGTCGCGCTCATAGGCCTGACCGCGCGCCAGAGAGGCCAGCCCATCGGCCGCAAAAAACGCCTCCTCACCATGGCGGTAAACCAGAATGGAGGAGCCACTGTAGCGCCCCGCTTCGCGGTAGCCGCGCATCCAGTCTTCGATCCGTGCGAGCCGTGCTCTGTCCATGGCCTGTCTCCCCCTAAGCTGACCCATAGTGCGCGCAGCACACAACCTCTGCAAGTCGCCCCTTGCAGCCCAGCGCGATTTGGGAAAGCTTTGGCACACGTTTTCCTCGAAAGGCCCGCAATGCAAGACTCACAGCAAAACCCCGTCCCCGAAAAAGTCACAGGCATAGCCCATCTCTTTGCCGCGACGCGCTATTCGTCCCAAGGCTTTCTCCGCCTCTGGGGCGAAACAGCCTTTCGCCATGAGCTTCTGGCGGCGGCGCTCGGGCTTGGGCTTCTGCTGATCTTGGGCGCGCCCCTCCTCTGGGTCGTGGCGGTGGCGGTGCTTGCGCTGCTGACCTTGGCCGTTGAGGCCCTGAACACAGCCATCGAAGAGATCGTGGATCATGTCTCGCCGGACTGGTCGCTCGCGGCCAAACACGCAAAAGACATGGGCTCTTTTGCCGTCATGGCGCTGCTCTTTGCCACGGGTCTTGTCTTTGCGGCCGCCGTTTGGAGCAGCTTCACAGCATAAATAGTATCCGCTCACAGGCTATCCACAAGTTATTGGGGTTATCCACAATAAATAGCTTTACAGGGCCAGAAGGCCCCGCTTACCATATTTGGTAGGACAAGGGGACCAAACCCCATCCTATCGGGCAAATCAGGGCGTCTGCGCGGCACAAGGGCAGGCCTCTGAGGCAAAATGAGGTGGCGAAATGGCACTATCAGAGCAATATATAGACGACGAAATTCACCCCATCGACATTGTCGAGAGCCTTGCCTCCCACAATGACTGGGAGTTTGACCGCGTGGCGGACAACCAGATTTCCATGTCTGTCGAAGGTCAATGGCGCACCTATGGCGTGACGCTCGCATGGTCGGACTATGACGAAACCCTGCGGATGATCTGCACCTTTGAGATGGAGCCGCCCGAAGACCGGCTCCCAGAGCTTTTTGGCGCGCTGAACGAAGTCAACGACCAATGCTGGACAGGCGCTTTCTCTTATTGGGCCGAACAAAAGCTGATGGTCTACAAATATGGCCTCGTCCTCGCGGGCGGCATTCTGGCCTCGCCAGAGCAAATCGACACTCTGATCAACAACGCCGTCTTTGCCTCCGAGCGCTATTACCCCGCTTTCCAGCTTGTGGTCTGGGGCGGGCGAACGCCGCGTGAAGCGATGCAAGTCGCCATTGCAGAGGCCTACGGCCACGCGTAACCTATCCCCGAACGCTTTCGGGGGCAGAGATGACATATTCGGATATTGCAACAAAAGGCCTGGTTCTCCTGGGCTGCGGCAAAATGGGATCGGCCATGCTGGAAGGCTGGCTCAAAGGCGGGCTGCCCGCCGCCTCCGTCTATGTGATTGATCCAAAGCCCTCCGAGTGGCTCCAAACCACAGGCGCACATCTGAATTCAGAGCTGCCCGAAGCCCCCGCCATCGTGATTGTCGCCGTGAAACCGCAGATGATGGGCGCGGCCCTGCCCACGCTTCAGGCGATGGGCGGCGGGGCCACACTGGTCATATCTGTCGCCGCTGGCACGCCGATCAAGCATTTTGAAGCGGTGCTCGGCGCAGATACCCCGATTGTGCGCGCCATGCCCAATACGCCCGCCGCCGTTGCCCAAGGCATCACTGCAATTGTCGGCAACAAAGCCACATCACCCGCACATCTCAACGCCGCCCAAGCCCTGCTTGAAGCCGTCGGAACTGTCGTGCGCCTCAAGGCCGAAAGCCAGATTGACGCCGTCACAGGCGTCTCTGGCTCCGGCCCCGCCTATGTCTTTCATCTGATCGAATGTCTCGCCGCCGCAGGCGAAGCGCAGGGCCTTGCGCCCGAACTGGCAATGCAACTCGCCAAAGCCACAGTCGCAGGCGCAGGCGCGCTCGCCATCGGCTCAAACGAAACACCGAGCCAGCTGCGCGTCAATGTGACAAGCCCCAACGGCACAACCCAAGCAGGCCTTGACGAGCTGATGGACAGCGACCGTGGCTTGCCCCCGCTGATCCGCCGCACCGTCGCCGCCGCAACCAACCGCTCCAAGGAGCTTGCCCGCGATGCCTGATCCCGTGACGCCCACCATCGACTTTAACGACTTCCTCAAAGTCGATATCCGCGTCGGCACCGTGATCGAGGCCGCCCCCTACCCCGAGGCGCGCAAACCTGCGATCAAGCTTGTGATTGATTTTGGTGGCGAGATCGGCCAGAAAAAATCCTCTGCCCAGATTACGGACCACTACACCCCCGAG
>NZ_CBFHPP010000031.1:0-17711 GCF_965657785.1 Lentibacter sp. | reverse complement strand
CCAGACCCCCTGGGATATTTCCGGAAAGAGGAAACAGGGGCGCGATTAAAGCGTTTCGCCTTAAACTTGAGGCACTCACTTAAGGCGAAACGCGCGAAAGGCCTGATTGTTTTGCTGCATTTCGCGATAAGCTGTGATCGAGGTTTATCGCGAAACGCTTTAGCGGAAAATTAGGATTTTTGAGAGAGCATATAGGCGAGGCCACCGAAGAGGAGGCCCCAGACCGCGCCGCTGAGGCCGAGGAGGCTGACGCCTGAGGCTGTGGTGAGGAATGTGATGGCGGCGGCTTCGCGGGACTTTGGATCGGCGAGGGCGATGCTGGCGGAATTGGCGAAGACGCCGAGCAGCGCGATGCCTGCGAGCACCTCGAGTGTTTTGGGCGGTGCGGCGGCGGCGAAGGCGATGATGAATGCGGCGAAGAGGCCGAAGAGGCAGTAAAACACGCCGCCCATGACGGCAGACCAGAAGCGCAGGGACGTGTCGGGGTGTGAGTCCTGCCCTGCGCAGAGCGAGGATGTGATCGCGGCGAGGCAGGTCTGCAGCGCGCCGAAGGGGGCGGAGAGGAGGCTGGCGAGGCCGACGGCTGAGAGGAAGACGGCGGGGCGCGGCGGATAGCCTTCGCCTTTGAGGACGGCCATTCCGGGGCTATTCTGGGTGGCCATTGTGATGATGAAGAGCGGCAAGGCGAGGCCAAGCGTGCTTGCTATGCTGAAGGCGGGGAGGACCATGACAGGCTGTGTGACAAAGTGTTCGGGGGCTGAGAAGGCACCGCCCCAGAGGGTCAGGCCGACGGCCATGAGCACGGCGGCGGGGACGGCGAAGAGGCGCGAGAGCTTGGCTGTGAGAAACCATGTCAGAAGGATTGGCAGGGCGGTATAGGGCGCATCGGCCAGCGCGAGAAAGGGGCGCGCGCAAAGCGTAATGAGCACGCCCGCGAGCAGCGCATGGGCGAGCGGAAGAGGGACATTGGCCGCAAGTTGGCGCAGGGGGCGATAAAGGCCTGCGAGCACTGTGAGCGCGCCTGCGGTCAGAAAAGCGCCAACCGCCTCGGCAAAGCCGCCCGCGGGGGCGAGCGAGACAGCGAGGAAGGCGGCGCCGGGGGTCGACCATGCGACGGAGGCGGGCTGACGTGTGATCAGGCTGATCACAATGGCGGTAAGGCCCATGGAGAGCGCGGCGGCCATGAGGCCAGAGCTGGCCTCGGACGGGCTGGCGCCCATGGCGGCGAGGGCTTGGAGAACGATGGGAAAGGAGCTGAAGAAGCCGACAATGGCGACAACGAGGCCTGTCGACACGGTCTGAAGCGGCGGCAGGGTCACAGCTCGTAGGCCCGTGCGCCGAAAATGGCGGAGCCGACGCGGACATGGGTTGCGCCCAGAGCGATGGCGCTTTCGAAGTCGCCGCTCATGCCCATGGAGAGGCCGGAAAGGCCGTTTTGGGCCGCGATTTTGGCGAGGAGGGCGAAGTGCAAACTGGGCTCTTCATCGACAGGCGGGATGCACATGAGGCCCGAAACTGGCAAGTCGTAGCGCGCGCATTCGGCAAGAAAGCTTTCGGTGTCTTTCGGTCTCAAACCGGCCTTTTGCGGCTCTTCGCCTGTGTTGATCTGAACGAAGAGTTCGGGGCATTTTCCCGTCTCTTGAGCGAGGCGTGCGAAAGTCTCCATGAGCTTGGGTCTGTCGAGGGTGTGGATCGTGTCAAACAGCTCAAACGCCTGCCGTGCCTTATTGGTTTGCAGGGGGCCGATCAGATCGACTTTGACGTCCGGGAAGGCCTCGCGGAAGGCGGGCCATTTGCCGCCGGCCTCCTGAACGCGGTTCTCGCCAAAGAGGCGGTGCCCCTCTTTGAGGACAGCTTCGACGCGCGCATCGGGCTGGACCTTGGACACAGCTATGAGCTTGACGCTGCCTGCGGCGCGGCCTGCTTTGGCCTCGGCTTTGGCGATACGGGCGGATATTTCTGAGAGGGACATGGGGCGCGCTCCTGTGGGGCGAATTATTTGCAAACAATTTGAGCCAAATAACTACAGGTGCGGGCAAAAGAAAAGGGCAGGCGCGCGGCCTGCCCTTAACTGTAACTCGATCAGCTTCTAGGATTAGAAGTTGAAGCGAACACCGAAGTCAGCAACGGTCTGGCCGTTGAACTTTGATGCCACACCACCGCGGAGCGATGTGCCGCCGCCGAGGTCGTGGTTGAAGTCGATGCCGTAGCTGGCGTCGGCTTTCAGTGAGTCATCTGCGTAGTAAGCTTCGACGTTTGTCGCCGCGCCTACATCCATGCCAGCTGTCAGAACTGTGCGCTTGCCGCTTGTGCCGTTGTCAGCATAACCGAGGCCGAGTGAAACTGGGCCGACTGTGCCGCCGATTGTGGCTGTCATTTCAGTATCTTTAGCGTCTGTTGAGTCCTGAACACCCAGAGCAACTGTCCAGCCGCTGAACGTGTATGCACCGTAGGCGGCGATACGATCGTTTTTGTCTGATGCTGAGACGTGCGCTTTGAAGTCGCCCATGGAATACATCACTTCGATGCCGTTTGAGCCTGATGAACCCAGACCGCCTGATGAGTATGCGTCGGCGTTGAAGGCGTAAGCTGTGTACTCATAGCCAAGACCTGTGAGGCCGAGGTCGATTGGGTACTGACCTGGCATGCTTTCGATTGCGCCCCAGATGTTACCTGCGCCAACTTCGAGGCCGCCTGAACGAGCGTAGAAACGCGCGCCGTTTGTTGCGCCTGTTGAGCCTTCGTCCTGCTGGATGCGAACCATACCACCGAATGTCACGCCGCCGTCTGATTCAGCGTTGGCGTCGATTACGATGCGAAGACGTGAAGTGACGTCTGTTGATGATGCGCCAGCGGCTGTGTCTGAGATCGCAGCAAGGTTTGCTTGTGCGTCTGCGAGAACTTGTGCCGCGTTAGCGCGCGCGAGTGCTGTTGCCGCGCCTGCGAGAGCTGACTCAGCAGCTGCAACAGCGTTTACAGCGGCCAGCTTTTGAGCAGGTGTGGCAGCAACTGTGCCAACTACGGCTGCGGTTTTTGTACCAGCAGTAATATTGCCCGAAGCATCGATTGTTGCGGCAGTTGTCGTTTGAGCAGTTGTGGTCATGTTACCAACTGAGCCTGCTGTTGAACCTGCGTATGCGATACCAAAACGGCCATAGCCGCTGAACGTTACATCAGCTGCGGCAACTGAAGCAGTTGCGACGAGAGCTGTGGTAGCGAAAAGACTACTGTTAGCGCCGTATTAGTAAAGTGGGATTATTGTATGCAACCACGTTGCTAGAAATCTCTCCAGCGACATGACCTCAAAACAAGCCAAACTGCCAATATTTCTGGCAGAAGGAGCACCAATGATATCTTTCTTCAGCCGCCCGAACGGCCCCGATCTCAACAAGAGTAGCGCGGGAGTCAAGCTGAGCTTAAACCAGTTCTTTGATGATTGCTATTTTCCCCATGCCAAAGCCACCAAAAAACAGTCGCATCACGACTGGAGCATCTACAACAAACATATGCGCGAGAAGCTTGGGCGCTATCAGCTCGACGAGATTTTAAACCCGATCATGGACGTATGGGTGCGCGAACAAATCGTCGCTGGCTATCAGCGCAGCACGGTTAACAAGCACATACACTTGCTGAACAGAATGTTAAGCCTCGCGCGCCACTGGGGCTATCTCGCCGCGCATAATCCGCAGCAGGAAAACCTCAAGCGCCTCTCCATGGGCGATCATACCCAGCGGTTCCTCTCTGCCGACGAGATCGAGCGCCTGCTCTCGGCCTGCCGCGCCAATCAGCACCCGTTTTTATACCTCTTCGTGCGGTTTCTGCTGCTGACAGGCGCGCGCAAGGGCGAGGCGCGCATGGCCGTCTGGGCCGATGTCGACTTTGACAAGCGGATCTGGACAGTTCCGCGCTCTAAAAACGGCCGCTCGCGGCGTATTGTCCTTTCCAGCGCGGCGATTGATGTTTTGTCAGACATTCGCAAGAAATCCGACGAAATGATGCTGCCAAGTGAGGCGGATAACTACCTCTTCACCAATCCGATGACGCGCACCGCCTATCAGAGCTTTTACGCCTCATGGTTTGTCGCGCGCGACAAAGCAGGCCTCAAAGACCTGCGCATTCACGACCTGCGCCACACCTTTGCCAGCCTCTTGATCAACAAAGGCGTCAGCCTTTACGAGGTCCAGACTCTTCTGGGCCACAGCTCTGTGCAAATGACACAGCGCTACGCGCACCTCGCCCCCGACCTCTTGCAAAACCGCACAGAGATCGTCGGCGGAATTGTCGGCGGCGGCCACTTCTAGGCGCAATTCAAACCAACAAAGGCGGCGTCCCCCTCGCCGCCTTTCTCGCGCCTTTGGGGCTGACACCCCTCTCACAAAGCGCTATCCCTCCCCAAGTGGCCCCGTGGCTCAACTGGATAGAGCAGCCCCCTCCTAAGGGGCAGGTTACAGGTTCGAATCCTGTCGGGGTCGCCACTTTTTTGCTCTTTTTCAGTGCCTTAGCCCACAATCTCGCTCTCAAAGTCGCCCCGCAAAGCGCATTCCAGAAGCTCCAGATCGTCAGAGCAGTCTGCATAGCGCGTAGCCATGTGAGGCGGCAGCACAAAAGCATCCCCCGCCTGAAGCGCCCGCGGCTCCTGCCCCTCGGCGTGAAGCGTCATTGTGCCTTCCATAACGAAGCTAAAGTGAATGTCCGCATCAGTCCGGGTGGCGGGCGGCTGTATCGCGTTCGGGCCGCCCTCAAAGCGCACAACCTGAATGCCCGCGACGCCCTGTGTGCCCTCCGAAATCCCCGTCTCGCGACAGGTAAAGCCCGGAATGCGGAAGGGCTGCCAGACGGCCCCCTCCTTCACATGATGCACAAAGCGCTGCCCCTGCCAGTCGCGCGCAGGGTCGCCGTGGCCGTTGGGCAGGGTAAAGTCGTGGTCAATCGTCGTCACATGGTCCGCAGGCACGCCGATTTCGATCACTTCGATATCAGGCGAGGCATGGCAGACACGGTGGCGGATTTCGGGCGGCTGGATCACACAATCCCCAGCCTCAAGCCGCATCATACCGCCTTGGTCCTCATAGAGCACATCCACCCAGCCTTTATAGCAAAAGATCAGCTGGAAGCCGACGGTATGGTAATGCACCATATCAGGCACATCCCCGCCGCCCGGAACACGGATATGGCTCGCAATAATCGCCCCGCCAAGCCGTGTGGGCAAGAGGTCGCGATAGTTCATCCCCGCACGCCCGATGACCCAAGGCGCAGAGTCGCGCAAACGCCGCACATCAAACATATGCTCCGTCTTGGGCAAGACCATTGGCGGGTGCAGTTCGGCAATCTCGACGCGCGTGCCATTCGGCGCAGTCAGCTCCCGCGCGCCGCCTGCAAACCCGTCAGGGTCTTCGGTCAGAATGCGCAAAGTCCCCGCAGGCTCGCTTGCCCCTTTCTCGATCCGTAGGCGCAAGCCATGCCCAGACAGCACCGCCACACGCGGATCATCCGCAGGGAAAATCTCGTCCAGCCGCATCCCCAGCACCTTGGTGTAAAACGGTAGATCGTCCCGAAGCTCATCTGTCGGCAGGCGAACTTCGGCGCGAACCTCGCTCATACCTTGAGCCTCCCCCGCGCGGCCTTGAAGCCCTCCCGTTTGCGAACACGGCTGGCGTATTCGTTCAGCTTTTCATCATCCAAATCAAACTTCGCACTCATCGCCCATCCAAGACAATGCACCAGAAGCATATCCGCAATCGTCATCTCCTCACCCATCAGGTAAGGCCCCTCCATGCGCTCTGAGATACGCTTGATGTTGCGGGCAAACTCCCACTTGAGCGAGTCTTTCACAGCAGGCACACGCTGCTCTTCAGGCAGAATAAACGAGTGCCGCGCCGCCGTCCAAAGCACAGCATCCACCTCGTCCAAAACCTGATGAAACCACGCGTCCTGCTTGGCGCGTTCAACTGTCCCCGCGGGGTAAGTAAACTGGCCGTGTTTATCGGCCAAAAACGTCATGATCGCCGCAGAATCTGTGATCAGCTCGCCATCGACCTTCAGCGCAGGAACTTTCCCAGAAGGGTTCACCACCTTCATCTCGTCACTGCCAGCTTTCAAATCGTGGTGAATAAACTCAACCCCCATCTCGTCCAAAAGCCAAAGCACCCGAAACGCACGGCTCGCCACACCACCAAAGACTTCATACATGATTTCTCTCCCTGTTTTGTGGCCACGAGACCCGTTTTGAAAGGAGAGTGCAAGCCAAAGAAAAGCGCCCGCTGGGGCGCTTTGTGGTTCTTCGGGTTTGGGCTTCGGTTTTTCTAAGCCTCAGTCAAACCCTTGCTTCTTATACTTCGCGACCAGTTTTTTATAATTCGCGCTACCGCCTTCGCCTTTTTCGACAGTGCCCCAACGCTGGCCCGGCTTTTTGGCCTTCACTTCGCAGCCACTGCTTTTGCAATTGATTCTGAGTTTTGTGCCGTCTTCGGACTTATGAGATGAGCTTCCCGCCAATGCTGGCGCAGCCGCCAACGCCGAAACGGTCATCAAAACAGCGAATTTCTTGAACATTTTACTCTCCTACAAAAACAACCTTAACGGTAGAAATTCTAACTTCTGGATTGTGTCTGTCAACCTAGCGTCGCGCTGCCAGCCCCGCGAGCCTGATCAATGTGCGCTCCACCAGCGCCATCTGCGGTGCGGTCTGCCCCGCGCTGCGCAGTTGCAAATCTGTCTCGATAAGATAGCTCAGCGCCTGCTCAAGCTTCACAGCGCCCCAGCCCTGCGCCTGCTTCAGCATCCTGTCGCGCCGTGGCCCAAAGATCGGCGGGCGCAGCCGCGCAATCCCTTGGCTCGCCCCCGCAGGGTCACTCGCCGCCGCATAAAGCGCCTTGAAATGCCGTGTCGCGCCAATAACAAGCCCCACAGGCTGCACACCCTGCGCCTTGAGTTTTGTCATAATCGGATGGATCTCGCCCATCTTGGCCTCGGCCACCACATTGAGCAGATCATCTAGCGCCGCCTCGGTGCTTTGTGGCGCACAGGCGGCAATATCCGCGCTGCCCACTTCGCTTGCGTCGCCGTGTTTATAGAGCGCCAGCTTCTCGATGGTCTGGCGGAAGTCCCCCGGCCCCAGCTCGCGGCTCAGCCCCGTGAGGTCTGTCATGGCGTCGCGGCTCACTTGCGCAAGCCCCGCGTCCTTCAGCATCCCTTCAATCTCGTCGCGCCCGGGCGGGTCGTCATAAATCCCGACAGCATAAGCATTGCGATGCGCTTCAAAGGCCTTGCGGATTTTTGAGGTCGCCTTGAGCTGTCCCGCCGTCACAATAATCTGCGCATCGCCCTCGGCCCAGTCTTCCAGCGCGGCCAGAATGGCGGGCGCAGCCGTGTCGTTGGCATCCTCGACAAAGGCCACACGTGGCCCGGGGAAAAAGCTCACCGCCTTCACAGCATCAAGCAACAGAGCTGGGTCTTTGCGCAAGTCGCCCGCAGGCATCCGCACCAGCCGCATCTCTTCGTCGCCCTTCGGGCCGATCAGCGCCTTGATGACCTCTTGCCGCTTCAGCGCAACGCGCATCCCGTCACTGCCATAAATCAATAGCCCCGTGCGCTTGGCATCCGGCGATTTGAAATAAGCTGTCGCCTCACGCCCGCCAAGCTTCATGTCGCTGGCTCAAGCTCTAGCGCCATCAGCCGCGTCACGATCTGATCGCCCAGAATAACCATAAGCCGCTCTGTGGCGTCCTGTTCGGCGGCCCGTGTCGCGGCGGTGCTGCCCGTGGTTGAATAGCCCGTAAAGCTTTGCACAACTCCGCTGCTCAATACTTTGCCGCCCTCACGCGCGCGCAAGGCATAGGTCGCCTTGCCCAGCAGATTATAGCGCGTTGCCACGTTTTCAGCCGTAATCGCCATGCGCTCTTCATCAAGCTTGATCGCAATCGACAGCGCATAGGTCGGCTGGCTCGCCCGCCCCAGCCGCTCTTCCAAATGCCGCACAAGCAAATAGCCCTCGCGGTCACGCGGCGGATCGACTTCCACAGCGTTCAGAAGCCCGCGCGCGCCGCTCTCAGGCCCGTACACAGGGCTAAACCCGCAGCCAGAAAGCGCCAGCGCGCCCAACAAGAAGGCTCTTCGATCAGGCAACCACATTCACAATCCGTCCCGGAACAACGATCACTTTCTTGGGCGCCGCCCCGTCCAGCACCTTTTGCACAGCATGATGCGCCAGCGCGAGCTTTTCAACCTCGGCCTTGTCCATGTCTTTGGGAACGCTGATTTCCGCCCGCCGCTTGCCGTTGATCTGGATCGGCATGACAACCTCATCGTCGACAAGCAGAGCCGCGTCCGCCACGGGCCAAGGCGCAAGCGCACAAAGCCCTTCGCCGCCGAGCATCTCCCAGACAGCTTCGGCCAAATGCGGCGTCATCGGGCTCATCAGCTGCGCCAGCGTGCGCGCCGCTTGTGTCTTGGCTGTGCCGCCCGCGTTTGACTTGGCCAGCGTGTTGGTAAAGCCGTAAAGCTTCGCAATCGCCGCGTTAAAGCCAAAGCTCTCAACGCCCATGGTCACATCATGGATCGCCTTATGCATCTCGCGGATAAGCGCCGTGTCATCCGCCTCTTGGCCCGTGGACTCGCCGTCAATCTCGCTGGCAATGCGGTAAACACGCCCCAGATGCTTATGCGCCGCCTCCGCGCCCGAAGCGGTCCACTCCACATCCCGTTCAGGAGGGGAATCAGAGAGCACAAACCAGCGCGCCGTATCCGCGCCGTAGCTTTCAATGATGTGCAGCGGGTTCACCACGTTGTTCTTTGATTTCGACATCTTGGCCGAGGGCACAACATCCACTTCGCGCCCGTCTTCCAGCACAGCAGTATCGCCCTTAAGCGTCACTTCTTCGGGGTAATGATAGACAGGTCGCCCGTCTGCGCCCTCTGTCTTATAAATCGCGTGCGTCACCATGCCCTGCGTGAACAGCGCATCAAACGGCTCTTTCGCACTCTCTGGCAGATGCCCGCAAATGTGCATCGCCCGCGCAAAGAAGCGCGCATACAAGAGGTGCAAGATCGCGTGCTCCACACCGCCAATATACTGGTCCACATTCATCCAATATTCGGCATCCGCCGCATTTGTCGGCGTCGCCGCGCGCGGCGCAGTAAACCGCGCAAAATACCACGAGCTGTCCACAAACGTGTCCATCGTATCTGTCTCGCGCTTGGCGGGATTGCCACAGCTCGGGCACGCCACATCGCGCCATGTCGGGTGGCGGTCAAGCGGATTGCCGGGCTGGTCAAAGCTCACATCGTCAGGCAGCTCGACAGGCAGGTTTTCCTTCTTCTCGGGCACAACGCCACACGCCTCACAATGCACCACAGGAATAGGACAGCCCCAGTAGCGCTGCCGCGAAAGCCCCCAGTCGCGCAGGCGGAACTTGGTCACGCCCTCGCCAAGCCCCTTGGCTTCCATAAAGTCGATCGTCGCATTGATCGCCTCTTCGCCCGTGGCCTCTTCAAGCCCCGCAAAGTGATCAACCCAGCGGACCTTCTCGGTCTTGGCAGGCACAAAAGCTTCCTTGCCCACAGGCGTCTCGTCACCAAGCGCAAAGAAGGTATCAATCACCGGCAAGTCATACTTGCGGCAGAAGTCCAGATCGCGCTGGTCATGCGCAGGGCAGGCAAAGATCGCGCCGGTGCCATAGTCCATCAAAATAAAGTTGGCGATCCAGACAGGAAGCTCTGCGCCCGTCAGCGGATGCTTCACTTTGATGCCAGTGTCATAGCCGAGCTTCTCGGCGGTCTCGATGGCCTCTTCGGTTGTGCCGCCCTTGCGCGCCTCCGCGAGGAAAGCGTCAACCTCGGGGGTGCCCTCCATCGCCTTTGCAATCGGATGATCAGGCGAAATCCCGACAAAGCTCGCGCCGTTCAGCGTATCAGGCCGCGTGGTGTAAACAGAGATAGGCGCCCCGCCATCGACCCGCTCAAAGCCAAACTGCAAACCGCGGCTCTTGCCGATCCAGTTCGCCTGCATCAGCTTCACTTTCGCGGGCCAGTTATCAAGCCCATCCAGCGCGCCAAGCAACTCGTCCGCCATGTCAGATATCTTGAAGAACCACTGAGTCAGCTCCTTGCGCTCCACAACAGCGCCAGAGCGCCAGCCGCGCCCGCCTTCGACCTGCTCGTTCGCCAGAACGGTCATGTCCACAGGGTCCCAGTTCACGACCGCATTTTTGCGATAGACAAGGCCTTCTTGCAGAAAATCGAGGAAAAGCGCCTGCTGCTGCCCGTAATATTCTGGGTCACAGGTCGCAAACATACGGTCCCAGTCAAGGCTCAGCCCCAAAGGCTTCATCTGCTCGACCATGTCGTCGATATTGTTATAGGTCCAGGTCTTCGGATGCCCGCCAATCGCCATGGCCGCGTTTTCCGCAGGCATCCCAAAAGCATCAAACCCCATAGGGTGCAGCACATTGTGCCCCGTCGAAATTTTATAACGCGCGATCACGTCGCCCATGGTGTAGTTGCGCACATGGCCCATATGCAGCTTGCCCGAAGGATAAGGGAACATCTCAAGCACATAATACTTGGGCTTGCCCTCCTTGCGCTCGGCGCGGAAAATGCCGGCCTTCTCCCATGCGTCCTGCCATTTGGCTTCAATCTCGGCGGCGTTATAGCGGCTCATTGCGTGTCTCTCGGTCTATGTTTGGTGTTGGCGCTGGTGATAAAGGGTTTTCAACGCAGATTAAATCGCGAATTGCCTCTTAGAGACCAACGCCCAAAAATTCATCGCCTATAAACTGTGCATCTGCCGAGATTTTTGTCATCTCTGTAAAGAATTTACGAAATTATGCAGGCGCAGCATTTTTTACCTTGAGCTCTCGCTGCATTGCGGCAAATCTGGTTTTACAAACGGTGTTTCTTCTCCTCCTCCCTCTGAAGAGCACCGCAACAAAACGCCCTTCAGGAGGCACTCCTCCTCCCGTCGCCTGAAGGGCACTATAAGTCCAACAGGACATGGCCGGATGTGTGCGCATCCGGCCATTCTTGTTTTTGATACAATGACTTAAAGAATATACTTGAGCATTTTCAGCCCGTATTCGCCGTTCATATGCTGGGTGTCATCCGCCGCGCTCGCCGCTTTCATGGCTTGGCGAAATTTGACAGCCCCTCGGCTATACTCGCTCTTGGTAAACAGCCCATGTGGCTCCAAAAGCTCCGCAGGCGGGCGCAGAAAGCGCAGGTTGTCGGCAACAACAGTGCGCAAAACCACATCCTCAATCCGCTCCAGAAGCGCGTCTTTCAGCGCGCGCGCCCCGTCGCTGGCCGTCCCGTTAAGCTGCCCAAGCACAGAGCGCGCCAGATGGTCTTGCTCCGAGTTTAAAGGCCGCCCCAGAAAGACAACAGGCGTGTCAGGCACCGCCGACGCCACATTGCGTGCAAAATTGACGCTCCAGTCGTCGAGAAACCCGTCATAGATCTCCTGCACGACAGCCCGCGAAAGCGGAACAAACCGCTTTTCAGCCAAATAAGGCCTGATCCAGAACGGCGTATTGCGCAGCGCAATGATCACAGTGTCATAAGCCTCAAGCTCGACAACACGCTTCCCGCCAGATGTCGTCTCAAAGCTCTTTTCCACATCGCCCCGCGTCGGGGTCATCTGCGTGCCCTCAAACGTCACGTGCTGGATAGAGGCGCGGATCGAACCAAAACAGTCAAACGCGTAGTCAGACGCGGGAAATTGCGCCTCGCAGTCTCGCGTGGCCGATAAAAACGCGCCGATATGGCTGTTTCCCAACAGGCAGACCCGCTTCATTTCGCAAAGGCCTCCAACATCGCTTCCTCACAGTGAAGCTCGTCTTCATCCTCTGGCTCTGCCTCTGCCTCTTTCTGTGTCACAGCAGAGCCAGACACCTGCTCGCCAAAAAACGCAGCCATAGCCGTGGCCACACCCTCAGGCAAAACAGAACGCAGGTTCTCGGCATAAAAACGGCTCTTCGCCGCAGGGTTGGTGATAATTTCGTAAGACGGAAAATAGTCGATCATATCGTTCCTGTCGGCCAGCTCTCCGGCAACGGCCCTGAGCACAGCTTTGGAATAGGTGCTGGAGAGCAAAATATGCCGCCCCCCCGCCGTCGCCGTCAGCGGCACAGGCGACACCGTTAGCAAAACGGGCGTCTCCTTGCCGCGTAACGCGTCAATCAAAGCCAGAGCCTCGACCAAATCAGCCATCACCTCACTGTGGCTGAAATTCACAAAGCGGAACTGCGCCGCGTCAAATGTCCCCACAAGTGTTCCGGGCGCCGCAGGAAAAACTGTTCCGCTGTCCGTATGCTCCCAAGCCTCCGTGAGACCAAGCGTGAAGACAAACATATCCATCTGCGCCACCATCTCGCGCACACAGGCCAAATGATGCGCACGGTGCGCGCGCACCTCTGCTTCGCTTTCCAGCCCCTCAGGTTCGACGCCAGGGCGCAGCGCATCAAAATAGCGCCCGTTTTTCGCCCAAATCGCGGCCTCTGGTGTGTGCTGCCCGTGCGCCTCCCGCAAAAGCTGCAAAAGCTGGCGGGTGGTGTAAATATTGCCATAACGCGCCGAATAGAGCTCATAGCCATAGGCCTTGCGCCGCTCGTCAGCCAGCCCTCCGGGGGCAGGCTCTGTGTCGATCACATTGAAGTTTCGCTCCCGCATATAGCGCGCCACGTGCTGCGCAAAGCAACTGCCCGCCGTGGCGATCTTCCAGTCAGGATCAAGCGCCCACTTGCGCTGATAGATCGCGTCCGGCGCAAGCGGATCGGCTTGAGCAACACCTCTGCTCCAAAAGGCTTGTGCTGGTAAATCCTCATAGGGATGGGATGCCATTGGTTTTGCCCTTATCTGTCTGGCCCGCGTCGCCCTGCGATAGCGATCTGAGTTAAGCCTAAGGGCAGCCTACAAGCGCGGCAAGCCGTTTGGGGCGCTTAAAAAACGTTTCGTTGCCAATTTATTGGCACATTTCTGCGCAAAACAAAGCCAGAATCGAAACGGGCGACCCTATGAAAATCCTTTTTATCCATCAAAACTTCCCTGCTCAGTTTAAACACCTCGCTCCGGCTTTGGCGAAACAGGGCCACAAGGTCGTCGCGCTGACCCTGCGTGTCGAGAAGCCCGCCAGATGGAATGGCGTTCATGTGCTGCCCTATAAGCTTACGCCCCGCACCGACCAAAAAACACATCCCTGGCTCACGGATTTTGACACCAAAGTCTACCGCGCCGAGGCCTGCTATCGCGCCGCCGTAAAGCTGCGCGAGGCGGGGTTCTCTCCAGACCTGATCATCGCCCACCCCGGCTGGGGCGAGTCGCTCTTTCTCAAGGACGTCTGGCCGAAGGCCAAACTGGCAATCTATTGCGAGCTTTATCACAAGGCCGACTACCCCCATGCTGGCTTTGACCCCGAGTTCCAGGCCACACACCCCGAAACAGACGCCCTGCGCCTGCGCCTGAAAAATATAAACAACCACGAACATTTTGACATCGCAGATGCAGGCATCAGCCCGACCCTGTTTCAGGCCGATACCTTCCCGCCTGAATTCCGCAGCAAAATCACGGTCTGCCATGACGGCATCCAAACCCGAACGCTGACCCCCGACCCCGAAGCAAGCCTGACCTTGCCCACGGGTGAAACCGTCACGCGCCAAGACGAGCTGATCACCTTTGTGAACCGCAACCTAGAGCCATATCGCGGCTATCATGTCTTTATGCGCGCGCTTCCGCGACTTCTCAAAGAGCGTCCAAAGGCGCGCGTGCTCATCGTCGGCGGCGACGACGTAAGCTATGGCGCCCGCCCGCCCAAGGGCCAGACATGGAAACAGATATTCATCGACGAGGTGCAGAGCCAGATCTCTGACCAAGACTGGGCGCGGGTCCACTTCTTGGGGCGCATTCCCTATGACCGCTTCCAATCCCTGCTCAAAGTCAGCCGCGCCCATGTCTATCTGACATATCCTTTTGTGCTCAGCTGGTCCTTGTTTGAAACCATGAGTGTCACAGGCGCTGTCGTTGCCAGCAATACGGCCCCCGTCAAAGAAGCGATCACCCATGGGCAAAACGGCAGGCTTGTCGACTTCTTTGACAAAGATGCGCTGGTCGAGGAGGTCTCCCGCTTGCTCGAAAGCGCCGAAGAGCGCGAAACGCTCGGGCAGGCCGCCCGCAAGCTGATTGTTGACCGGTATGATCTGGAGCGCATCTGCTTGCCGCGCCAGCTCAAATGGGTGCAGAGCTTGGTCTAACAGCTTCGAATTGCCCTGCGGGCAATCCGACCCGTTGGGGGACGCTGTCCCCCAAACCCCCTAGCCGTTTGGGGAGGGGCCAATGACAAAGCGCAGATGCTGCGCGCAATGGCATCGGGGTATTTTTGGATATTTTTAGAAAGAAAAAGGGGGCGCTGCGAAGACAGCGGCTAAAGCTTGCCGTCCGCGATCCGCATTTGGCGGGCGCGGTTGAGGATCGCGTCTTCGACGGCGCGCTGGGTGCCTGCGGCCACAGGGCCGCCACGGCCCGCCAGCGCCACATTGAGCGCGCGCGCATCAAGAGCGGGGTCTTGAATATAAACCGTCGCGCGATAAGCCTTGCCGCCCCCCGGAGGGGTGCCATAGCCGAACACGATCACGCCGCTAAACGGATCGACAGACTGAACAGGCATAAAGCCCAATACATCCAGAGACGCGGCCCAAAGATAACGGTTCACCTGAATTTTGGCTTCGGAGTTCTTGTTGCGAAAGGCATCCCAGATGGTCTGGCCGTCGCCCGTTTCCACACCGGGGGCGCTGGGCGTTTGCGGCGCACTCGCGGGGTCTCTCTCTTGGGTTGCGGCTGGGCCGACACGGCCAAACAGGCCACTTCCGCCTCCACAGGCCGCCAGCGAGGCGACCAGACCCAAAATTGCGACAGACTTGAAGACACGGCTTGGCATAGGACGATTTCCGCTCGTTAATTGCCCTTCTGTCCTATCCAAGCGCCACGCTCTGGGCAAGCCCTTATGCCCGCTTCCTATATATACGGCCAATTTGAGGCGATTTTGCGCCTTAACCATTAACCGCCGCCGCCTCTCCCTGCCCGATTTGGAACTGTGACATCTGTGCATCAACTTTTTCACCTTTCAGAAACCCTGTTCCAGCGCGCTTGCAATGAGACCCCGTTTGGAGCGAAACACCTCCCATACCCAATGCGGATTCCCCGCTTGGGCCTATGACATGAAAACCGAGGGAAAAATCATGAAAAAGATTCTTTTCGCTACTACAGCGCTAGTCGCAACTGCATCAGTCGCAGCTGCAGACGTAACATTCTCAGGCTACGGCCGCTTTGGTATCGCATACACAGGTGCAGTCGGCGCGACAGCATCTTCAACAGACGTTACTTCACGTCTCCGTCTCAACATCGACGCTTCAGCTGAATCAGACTCAGGTGTAACATTCGGTGCACGTGCTCGTATGCAAACAGCTGAAGGCTCAGCCGAAGGCGGTGCAGACGATGACAACCTCAACGGCTTCAACGGCATCCGCTTCTACGCCAAATCAGGCGGTCTCGAAGTTGGCGTTGGCAACATCTACGGTGCGCTCGAGTTTATGCCTGGTCAGTACCCAATCGACCTCGGCCTCACAGGCCTCGGCTATGAGTACGTTGCATACGGCTTCAATGGCGATGCATATTCATCAGGCGGTAACGGTGCATCAGGTGCCAACGGCATTGAAGTTATGTATTCAGCTGGTGACCTCTCAGTGCACGTATCTGCTTCAGACACAAACAACCGCGTAGCGGCTGTTGCTGCCTACTCAATGAGCGGCTGGACAGTTGCACTTGGTGGTCAAGATTCTGACGACACAGGCGATACAGAGTTCACAGCGACAGTCGGCGGCACAATTGGCCCAGTATCTGTTGGTCTCGCATATGGTGCCAACGGCACAAACGGTGACAAAACTGTACTGTCAGGCAGCTTTGCTGCTGGTGCGGCGACAAACGTCGAAGCTTACTATGCTGATGACTCACTCGAAGCAGACGCAAGCTACGGTGTTGACTTCAATCACGATCTCGGTGGCGGCACATCGCTTCGCGGTGGTGTAGCATCAAAGCACAGCGGTCAGACAGTTGCTGACTTCGGTGTACGCTTTAACTTCTAATCCACTGGGGATTTGGAGTATCGGAAAGAGCGGGCTTCGGCTCGCTCTTTTCACGTTTGGGGGTACGATATTGCTCAGTGTGCGCTGTAAGAAACGCATTCACAGTTGAGTAACGCTTGTGGCGAGACTGTGGCACGATGGTAGTATGTGCTGAGACTGCTACGACTGCTGACTGCATTTAGTATTATATCTGACAGCTGTACTAAACTGCTGTTGGCTGCTTTGGCTGATGAGTGCTGCAGCTGCGATAGGCTAACTCTGTTCTCAAAACTAAAATACGCTTGCGGCAGCTGCGCAGTTGAGCTGCAAGACTGGGTTGACGCATTAACCATTGTAGATGCGTCAGCTCACGCTGCAGTCGACGGTTTAGACTGTGCTGTGATGGTGCGGGCATTATATCAACTCAACAGCTTGAGCTAACTGTGCATCGTTAACGTCAATGTAACGTTGTGTGGTGCTGATGTGTTGTGAAGCAATTCTTCTACAGTAACCTGGACTAAATCTGAGATAGATAGCGATTTTCTTTGTCCTCATATCAAAGCTCCGTATCGTTTGCCGCTTCGCAATGTTTGATAAAGGAAAATCCGATGACGTTCAAAAGTTGGCTCATTAACAAACTCGCAGACACAGCAGCAGAGAGTGCAGAGCTTACACTCAACGAGTTCTTCTACTCTGAGTACTATCCGCACATTCTGACACGCAAAGAAAAGCCGCAGTATGACGAAGGCATTTTCCGCAATCACTTTCATAAGAGTCTTGGAACGAAGACGTTTGATGAGCTAAACAAAAGGGCATTAGAGAAATGGCTTCAAGATCAACTCAGCAAAAGCATCAAGAAGACAACTATCAATAAGCATATTTGTTTGCTCAATAAGCTGCTCAAAACAGCATCTGAATGGGGACATTTTGAAGCGTTCAACTCTGTCATTCATAATTTGAACCCACTTCGAACGGGACAGCTGACACAACGCTTCTTGTCTGAAGAAGAGATTGCTCGTGTGTTAGAACTCTGTGAGCAAAGTAAGCATCCGTTCTTGAAGTATTTCGTTGAACTACTGTTGCTCACCGGCGCAAGAAGTGGCGAAGCGTCTAATGCAGTGTGGCGAGATATCGACTTTGATAATGCTATCTGGACCGTACCAAAAAGCAAAAGTGGCAAAACACGTTTTATCTATCTCAATGATCCTGCGCTTGAACTTTTTGCTGCCATAGAGAAACAAGCGACAAACATAGGACTATCAACGACAGCCAGTTGCACAGTCTTCACAAACCCACATACAAAGAAGCCTTATAAGGGATTTCATCTTGCCTGGTATTCAGTAAGAGACGCTGCGGGACTAAATGACGTCAGAATACACGACTTACGTCACACATACGCCAGCCTCTTAGTAAATAAGGGGGTCAGCCTATATGAAGTTCAACAGCTACTCGGACATTCATCACCACAGATGACACAGCGCTATGCTCACTTTGCCAATAAAACACTGCTCACACGTTCCAGCATTGTGGGCGATATGATTGTAAGCGCTAAGCAAACTTCAGTGCAAAGGGAGCATTCTAGACCAGTTCAATCACTTGCCAACT
>NZ_CBFHPP010000030.1:16189-19429 GCF_965657785.1 Lentibacter sp. | reverse complement strand
TTTCGCTTTTGATCCTCATGGTGGCATTGCACACGCATCGCCCGTTAGATTTTTCGTCATTCCCTAACCTTATTTTGATTGCAACTGTCTTGCGCCTGGCCTTGAACGTGGCATCCACACGCGTGGTTCTGAGCGAGGGGCACACTGGCGCAGATGCGGCTGGGCAGGTCATCAAGGCCTTTGGAGAGTTTGTTGTTGCGGGTAACTATGCTGTTGGTATTTTTGTCTTTATTATTCTTGTGATCATCAACCTTGTGGTTATCACCAAGGGCGCAGGTCGCGTCTCTGAAGTTTCTGCGCGCTTCACCTTGGACGCGATGCCAGGCAAGCAAATGGCGATTGATGCAGACCTGAACGCCGGCATCATGACGCCAGAAGAGGCCACGGCGCGCCGTCAGGAAGTGGCGGATGAGGCCGACTTCTATGGCTCTATGGATGGTGCCTCCAAGTTTGTGAAGGGCGATGCGATCGCTGGTTTGTTGATTTTGGCGATCAATATTGTTGGCGGCCTCATTATTGGTGTTGCACAACACCAAATGGCCGTAGCTGATGCTGCACAGGCCTATATTTTGCTCTCCATCGGGGATGGTTTGGTTGCGCAAATTCCGTCGCTGCTGCTTTCGATTGCCACTGCGATCATCGTAACACGCGTGTCGTCAACGCAAGATATGGCCCAACATATTGGCGGTCAGGTAAACTTGTCTCGCGCCTGGATCCCTACAGCGGCTGTTATTTTCATTCTTGGTTTGGTACCTGGGATGCCGAACCAGTTGTTCATGTTGTTTGCGGCGGCGACGGCGGCAGCAGCATACTTTGCGCGCAAATCAGAAGATTTGAGCGAAGCAGAGGCCGACTTGGACGCACAAGACGGAGACGCGGAGGAGGCCGCAGACCCTGAGACAGTGTTGTTGGCGGATGTCACGGATTATTCGGCAGTCTCTATGCAGCTTGGCTATGGGCTGATCAGCCTTGTTGATGAAGAACAGTCAGGCCCATTGGTGAGTCGCATCACGGGGATCAGGCGTGAAGTGTCGCGCGGGTTGGGGTTTGTCATCCCTGGAGTGCGCATTCGTGATGATCTGGCGCTTGAACCAAACCAGTATCGAATCCGGATTGGTCAAACGATTGTTGGAGAAGACGTCGCCTACCCCGATCGCAAGCTTGCTTTGCCGGGTGATGGATCTCGGGTGAAAATCGAAGGTATCGAGGTGAAAGATCCGTCATTTGGCATGGATGCTGTTTGGATCAGACCACAACAACAGGCCGAAGCGGAAGCCAACGATTACGTAGTGATCGAGCCTGACTCTGTTATATCAACACATCTTAGCCAGTTGCTGAACAAACACGCCGCTGATTTGATCGGTCAGGACGATGTTCAGGCGCTGCTCGATCAATTGGGTGAAGCAAGCCCCAATCTGGTAAAGTCGATCGTTCCAAAGCTGGTACCTTTACACGTGCTAACGCTTGTCCTGCGCCGCTTGTTGTCTGAGCGGATTCCAATCTCTGATTTGCGCCGGATCTTGGAAGGTCTGTCAAACCTTGTCGGCCCCAACATGAGCCCCAACGAAATGGCGGAAGCATTACGCCCTCAGTTGGCTCCCTTGCTTATCCAGCAGGTGTCTCCTTTGGGAACAGTGCTGCCTTTGATGACACTCACACCCGAGCTTGAGCAATTGATGCTACGAACAGTGCGCCAAAATGGAGAAGACGGGCTTGTGCTCGAAGGCAGCCTTGCGGAACAATTGATGCGCTCGATTAACGACACCAGCGAAAAACTGAGCGCTGCAGGTCGCCCGACCATTATGGTTGTCGCTCCACAAATTCGCCGTGTGTTTTCAGATTTTGTGCGTGCGCACATCCCCGATATGATCATTTTGAGTTTTACTGAACTTCCCGAAAATCGCCGTGTTGAAGTCTATGCCACGATTGGCGGCTTTGATGCTCTTGGCGCGGAGGACAATCCATCAGCGGTTGGCTCTGAGCTTCAACCTGAACCCGAAACCGTCTGAGGTATTAAACTATGCCAACAATTACAGTTATGGCGCCTGATAGCGCTCTTGCAATGGACGAAGTTATACGCCAGCTGGGCGACGGCGCTTATATTTTGTCAACGTCACAACAAGATGGGATGATCCAAATTAAGGCGACGAACGAGCCAATGAATGCGGTTCCAAAGCGCGCAAATGCCGTTCAAACCGTGTTTGAAGATGAGCTTGAACGACAGTTTGGAGGGGGCGCTGCGCCGCGTGTGTCTGTAACTGTGAATGATGGTGCAACTCGGCCTGGCGAGCCGGAGCGTCCAAAGCTTGTGGCTGTTTCTGGAGAACGTGTAAAAGCTGGGCTGTCGGGGGCCCGTTTGGGAAATGCGTTTGCTGAAAAAGAGCTTGAGGACGTCGAACCCGCCGAGGCAACAGAGGAGGCTGTTCGCTTGCGGAGTGAGCAACAGTCCGAGCATGCGGCCATACAGCCTGCCGATCTGTCACGCCGTTTAAGCGATTTGTTGGACAAGCCCACTGAGCCGTCAGAAAACTCTGGCACTCGTGAATCCGCAGCAGAGGTCGAGCCAATAAGTTTTGAGGCAGAAAACGTGCCTGCACCTGTTGATTTTGATGATCAAGAGCCTTCTCTTGAAACGCGGCTGCGGCGGTTAGAAGACGCCTTGGGCCTTGACCCAATCCAGTACGCTCCGCCAGCGGCCACTCACACCTCTTATGTGGGTCAAGACCTCCTACAGAACGGGGTTTCTGCGCCTTTGGTTGCCGCAGCTTTGAATGAATTGGCTTCCTTTGGGGAGGCCGAGCAACCTATTTCACAGAGTGATGTGGTCAGTTTGTTGGCCGAGCAAATGGTTTCGTCTCAGGCTAGCTTGGCACTCGATGCAGATGTCTTGTTTGTCATCGGGGCATCTGGCAGCGGAAAGACGACATTGTCTGCAAAATTCGCCGCATTGCTTGGTGAAACGCGGGAAGAGCGTGCAATCGCGCTTATTGGTTTACAGAATGCCACCTCGCCCCGGATGGGCCTGCTGACCCATTTGGGACGTCTCATTAATGTGCCTGTTCGCGAATGGGATATAGAGAGAACAGAGGAGTGGGCGGTCCCCAGCGCAGGCCAAAGCTTGATTGTGGATGTTTCATGCTCGCTTGAGGAATTGCAAAGTCTTTGGCCACTGCTTCAAGCCAAATTTGAAGGTAAGCGTTGTCATACTGTTCTTGCGCAAGGCAGTGGAGCGTCAACAGC
>NZ_CBFHPP010000030.1:0-16089 GCF_965657785.1 Lentibacter sp. | reverse complement strand
CGCATTACACAAGTCTTGGATGCTGCTGCGGCCCTCAAGCCAGAGGTTGTTTTGACAAAACTGGATGAATGCGAATGTTCATTAGTCGAGCTTTCAGCTGTGATGACGGGTCAGGCCAAAATAGGCTGGCTGGCTGGCACGCGCTCCTTGGTTGGAAACCTTGCCCAAGCTAGTGCTCCGATTATGGAGCAATACATTGTAGGGTGTTTGACGCCAGAAAACCAAAACAACCCTGAGGCAAAACTGGATGCATCTGAATGACACATTCTATTACAATTGCGAGTGGAAAAGGGGGCGTAGGCAAGACTTGCGTCGCAGTTAACCTTGCGATTATGTATGCACGTCTGGGGCATCGGGTATGTTTGTTTGACGCAGATTTTGGTTTGGCAAATTCACATATTTTGATGGGTAAAAACGCCACCAAGACCCTTCGGGATTCCTTGGTGGGCGGTGTGCCTCTGGCTGAAGTGATTGAGCGTGGCCCGCAAGGAGTTCAGCTGTTGGCTGGCGGCAGCGGGCTGGTTGACATGATGAATATTGATGACACCGCGCGGTTTCAGCTTATTCGAAATGTTGATGCACTTAAGGAGAGCACAGACATTTTAATTACGGATGCGCCCGCGGGGGCGAGCGAAAACGCACTGTCTTTTGTTGCTGCCTCACAACGCGTTTTGGTTGTTGTGGTTGCTGAGCCAACAAGCTTCATGGATGCTTACGCAATGATAAAAGCGGCACATTCCGAGCACGGTCTGCGTCACTTTTCGATTGCGATCAACATGGCGCATGACAACGCTGACGCTCGTCGCAACTTTGAAAAATTCAGTGCGATTGCTGCAAGGTTCTTGGACGTTGAACTGACGTATGCAGGACACGTGCCGTTTTCGGCCGCAATGCGGCGCTCTGTTGTGCAGCGTAAGCCATTGCTGGCCGCAGCAAACAACACTCCTGATAAGGAGTTGCTTGCATTTAAGGCCTTAGCGCAAGCCGTTTTGAAGGCCCCTGTTAATACCTATGACGGCATTCGATTTTTCGCTGATAAAGCTTCGGAGCAGGAGATCATGGGATGACACTACGTGGGCAATATTCAGAACAAAACCCGAAGCCCGAGGTCTTGATAGAGGCCGAGCTTCAGACTGTTCGACGCATCGCGTTTTACTTTCATGGCCGTGTCAAAGGTGCAGTGGAGGTCGATGATCTCGTTCAAATCGGGTATCTTGGTTTGATTGATGCAAGCCAGAAATATGTGAAGAAGGCGGGCGTTACCTTTAGCAGCTACGCAAAAATTCGTATCCGTGGAGCGATCGTTGATTATCTTCGGCGAAACTCAAACTTATGCCGCTCCACAATTGCTATGAAGCAAAAGGTAAACACGGCAACTTTGGGTTTGGAGCGCAAACTACAACGTGCTCCGATGGATGAAGAAATCGCAAATGAGTTGCAGCTTAGCGTCGAAGAGCTGCGCAAATGGCAGCAGGCATTTGAGGCCAATTTGCACCAGTCGATTGATGAAGTGCACGATGAACACTCGATTTGGTTTGTGTCTGATGATGCCAATCCCGAAGAAGCTTTGAGCAATCAAGAGGTCAAGCGTGGGCTGCGTGGAGAATTGGCAAAACTATCTGAGCGTGAAGCTATGGTAATGCAGCTTTACTATGTTGAAGAGTTGAACGTGTATGAGATCGCCGAGATTTTGGGCGTTACAACTGGGCGTGTTTCACAAATCAAGAAAGCTGCAATAAGCAACTTACGTTCAGGTATGCGGAGCTTCCTAGGTCAGACGGAAAACAGTGCTGCATAAAAGGGCCATTGCGGATTGAGCCACGCTCTCGAACATTTGGCACTGACGAAACGACGGCGCTTTAAGATAAGTTGAAACCGCTGGTGAGTTTGAGGGGCTGTGTGGTGATGCGACAGTGCAGGAGCTTGAAACCAAGCGTCAGCGGCACCCTACACAAGTGAGCACGGGCAAATGGCAAGCGGTTGAATGTATGGCAGCCGTCGGATAGCATCATACTTGCCCCAATCTGGGTTCTTAGGTGGTCGACACTGGGGGTGTCGCTTGATGGGTGTCATGGACATTGTAGGCAATCGATAATGGACCGAACATTGCGCAAGCAACATCCGCAGCATAATATCTGGTCAAACTTGTTGAGAGCGCTGTCGATCTCGAGGCCCAATTATGTTCTCCTCTCGGGATCATACAACGTAGTATCCTGCTGGGCAGTGGGTGCAGTGACATTATGTAAATTTAAGTGAAAACGGTTATTGAATTTGGTGGTCATTGTCACTTGAATGACGCATACAATTTTGACTTGTTGGATTCCCAATACGTTTGGCGCCAGTTTTTGCATTGAAGCATTGGACGACGCAGGAGACTGTCCATTTAGGTGAAAGTTCAAACGGCTTCCAGCCGAACAGATCATCGACGACTGGATTGGCTTCCACCACTCCGAACGAGCTCGCACCGCCAAGTTACACGCTCGTCCGAAACGGCACACTTCAACTCACACAAGGTCATGCCAGAGGTATACGTCCAATATGACGTCGCGCCTCAGTCCAGCGATATGCTTCAAGCCGCGAGGGGGCGCAAGCGGGTGTTTGGCGGGCAAACACCCTGCTACGTCGCGCTGATTGAAAACAAAAACTCCTCGCGCTTAGCGCGAGAATTTTTTGTGTTTCAATCTCTTAGGCTCCAGTGCATCCGCCCCAAGGCGGCGCTTTTTGTCTTCCTCATAATCTTCAAAGTTGCCTTCGAACCATTCGACGTGCGCATCGCCTTCAAAGGCGAGCATATGGGTACAGATGCGGTCAAGGAAGAAGCGGTCGTGGGAGATGACCACGGCGCAGCCGGCGAAGTCTGTGAGGGCGTCTTCGAGCGCGCGCAAGGTTTCGACGTCGAGATCGTTTGTCGGTTCGTCGAGCAGCAGGACGTTGCCGCCTTCTTTGAGCAAGCGCGCCATGTGGACGCGATTGCGCTCGCCGCCTGACAGCAAGCTGAGCTTCTTCTGCTGGTCGCCGCCTTTGAAGTTGAAGCTTGAGCAATAGGCGCGGGAGTTGACCTCGGCGTCGCCCAGCTGGATGATGTCGTTGCCGCCCGAGATTGCCTCCCAAACCGTTGCGTTGTCGTCAAGATCGTCGCGGGACTGGTCAACATAGGAGAGCTGCACCGTGTCGCCATAGGTGACGGAGCCTTCATCTGGCTGTTCCTGACCTGTGAGCATTTTGAAGAGCGTGGATTTACCCGCGCCGTTCGGGCCGATCACGCCGACAATGCCGCCGGGGGGCAGGGCAAAGGAGAGGCCTTCGACGAGGAGCTTGTCGCCCATCGCTTTTTTGAGACCGTCCACTTCGATCACCTTGCCGCCAAGGCGTGGGCCATTGGGGATAATGATCTGGGCGCGGCCGACTTTTTCGCGCTCTGATTGTGAGGCGAGTTCGTTATAGGCGTTGATACGAGCCTTTTGCTTGGCTTGACGGGCTTTCTGGCCTTGGCGCATCCACTCAAGTTCGCGCTCGAGCGTCTTTTGCTTGGATTTGTCTTCTTTTGCCTCCTGGGAGAGGCGCTTGGCCTTTTGCTCAAGCCATGCGGAGTAGTTGCCCTCGTAAGGGATGCCTTTTCCGCGGTCGAGTTCGAGGATCCAGCTGGTGATATCGTCAAGGAAGTAGCGGTCGTGGGTGACGCAGAGGATGGTGCCTGCGTAGTCGATCAGGTGTTGCTGCAGCCACGCGATGGTTTCGGCGTCAAGGTGGTTGGTTGGTTCGTCAAGCAGAAGCATATCGGGCGCTTCGAGGAGCAGCTTGCAGAGCGCGACACGGCGGGCTTCACCGCCCGAGAGAGAGGCCACGGCCGCATCATCGGGCGGGCAGCGCAGGGCTTCCATGGCGACATCGATCTGGCTGTCCAGATCCCAGAGGTTTTCGGCGTCGATCTGGTCCTGGAGTTCGGCCATTTCTTCGGCTGTCTCGTCGGAGTAGTTCATCGCAAGTTCATTGTAACGCTCAAGCTTGGCTTGCTTGGCCGCGACGCCGAGCATCACGTTGCCGCGCACATCGAGGGTTTCGTCAAGTTTTGGCTCTTGGGGCAAATAGCCGACGCGTGCGCCTTCGGCGTGCCACGCCTCGCCTTGAAAGTCTTTGTCCATGCCCGCCATGATTTTCATCAGGGTGGATTTGCCCGAGCCGTTGACCCCGACCACACCGATTTTGACGCCGGGGAGGAAGTTGAGGTGAATGTTTTCAAAACATTTTTTGCCACCGGGGTAGGTCTTGGAGACGCCCTGCATATGGTAGACGTATTGATAAGCGGCCATTTGGAAACCCTCTTGAGCTGACTGGGATATGTTGGGAGGGGTGATAGCCTTTGGCGGGCGCGGGGGCAATCCGCTAGTTGTGCCGTGTTTGGCGGAGGCGGGTTGGATATTTAAGGCAAAAAGAAAGGGGGCGCGCTGCGCGTTGACTTTGGGCGACGGGCTGGCGAGAACGGGGGATGAAACAGGGTTTGCCATATGCGCCTGCGGGCCGCGTGATCGGGCTATTGGGGGGGTCGTTTGATCCGGCCCATCAGGGGCACGTGCACATCACGCGGGAGGCTTTGAAGCGCTTTGGGCTGGATGAGGTCTGGTGGCTGGTGTCGCCTGGTAACCCTTTGAAGGCGCAGGGGCCGGCGCCGCTGGCCGAGCGACTGGCGCGGGCGCGCGATGTGATGCAGCATCCGCGTGTGACGGTCAGCGATTTTGAAGCGCGGGCGGGGACGCGCTATACGGCCGAGACGTTGCGCGCGCTGATTGCGGCCTATCCGAAGGTGCGATTTGTCTGGCTCATGGGGGCTGACAATCTGGCGCAGTTTGATCAGTGGCGCGACTGGCGCTGGATTATGGAGACTGTGCCTGTCGGTGTGTTGGCGCGACCTGAGGAACGCTTGCGGGCGCGGGGCGCGAAGGCGGCGGATATTTATCGCGGGTGTCGCCTCGCGTCGCGCGACAGCCATGCGCTGGGCCAGCGGACGGCGCCTGTCTGGTGTTTTGTGAATGTGGCGATGCGGGATGTTTCTTCGAGCGACATTCGTGCGGGCGGCGCTTGGTAGCGCTTGTTTGGAAGCCTGATTTGCGCTTAGTCTGGCGTCATGATGCGTATGATTTCCAAACGGTTTTTTCTTGTGGCGGGGCTGTCGGCCATGGCTTCGGCGGGGTTGGCGCGCGCGCCCGAGCGCTCGTTGCGGCCTCAGAGCCGCCCTGCGGGCGGGGCTGTGCCGCCCAAAACTCCCAGTGCGGCGGCGCTGATTGCGCGCGCGGAGCTGGGCGGCGATGTCGGCTTTGCTGTGGCGGATGCCAGAACGGGGCTGGTGCTTGAGAGTGGCAACGCGCGCTTGGGGCTGCCGCCTGCGAGTGTGACCAAAGCGGTGACGGCGCTTTATGCGCTAGAGAGTTTGGGCGCGGGGCATCGCTTTTACACAGAGCTGCGCGTCGCGGGGCCGATCCGTGACGGTGTTTTGCAGGGTGATGTGATTCTGAAGGGGGGCGGCGACCCGACGCTTGACACAGACCGTTTGGCCGAGTTTGTCCGCGCGCTCAAGGCGGCGGGGCTGCGCGAGGTCAAGGGCCGGCTTATTGTCGACGGGACGGCCTTGCCGAGTCTCAACGAGATTGACAGCGACCAGCCCGAACACGTGGGCTATAACCCTGCGATTTCGGGGATCGCGCTCAACTTTAACCGTGTTCACTTTGAGTGGACGCGGGCGAATGGCGTTTGGAATGTCATGATGGACGGGCGCTCGGAACGCTACCGCCCCGAGGTTCGTTTTGCCAAAATGCAGATTGCGAACCGTGATGCGCCTGTCTTTACCTATGGGCGCAAGGGGCAGGAGGACCATTGGAGCGTTTCGGCGCAGGCTTTGGGCAAGGGCGGATCGCGTTGGCTGCCTGTGCGCCAGCCCGAGTTATACGCGGGTGATGTTCTGCGCGCGCTGGCGCGGGCCGAGGGCCTGCGCCTGCCTGCGCCAGAAAAGGGCGTGGCGGCGGGCGGGGCGCCTGTTTTGTTGCGTCTGGAAAGCGCGGATCTGCGCAGTATCTGCAAGGATTTCTTGAAGTATTCCAACAATATGATGACCGAGATGGTCGGGCTGGCGGCAACAACGGCGCGCAGCGGGCGGCCTGTGAGCCTGAAGGCCAGCGCAGGCGAGATGAGCCGTTGGGCGCGGGTCTCTCTTGGCATGGGGGCGAGCCGGTTTGTGGACCATTCCGGGCTTGGCGAGGCGTCGCGCGCCACGGCAGAAGATATGACCAAGGCGCTCGTGGCGGCGCGGCCTGTGATTGCGCCGCTCCTGAAGCCTGTTGCCATGCGCGATGCCAAGGGGCGGGTGATAAAGGCGCATCCGATGAGGGTCCATGCCAAGACAGGCACTCTCAATTTTGTCAGTGCTTTGGCAGGCTATGCCGAGGCGCCAGACGGAACGGTTATGAGTTTTGCAATTTTTGCGGCAGATCGGGGGCGGCGGGCGCGCCTCAAGCGCAGTGAGCGGGAAGCTCCGCCCGGCGCGCGCAGCTGGAACCGGCGGGCCAAGGGCTTGCAGCAGGCTTTGATCGAGCGCTGGGGCGCGCTTTATGGCGCTTAGGCGAGATCGAGGCGTATTGGGCCATTGTGGGGCCAACCTCTCTTGAGAAGAGGAGGCGGGGGCCAGCCCCGGCACACAGGACAGGCGGGGGCCAGCCCCCGCACCCCCGGGATATTTAGGGAAAGAGAAAGCAAGGGGACAGGGCGGCCAAGGTGGCGGCTTGGGGCGCTTGGAGAGGCGCGCCTTTTGGCTCTATCGAGGCGGGACTAGAGCGTGATGTGACGGGCGCGGGCGCCGCGCTCGATTGCGGCGGCGTGAAGGCGGTCAAGGGCGAGCTCGTAGCGGATTTCTTCAAGCAAGCGCAGCTCTGTTTCGGCCAGAGTGCCGTCGGCAGCGGCGACATCGCAGGCGAGCGCATAGGCTGTCTCATAGAGCGCTTCGGGGAGATTGTCGCGCACGAGGCCGAAGAGCGCGTCAAGCCCGTCTTCCTGGGCGAAGAGGTCAAACACCACTTGAGCGGTGCGGTTCATGCGGTCGATATCGTAGCTGGCGAAGACGGGCAGCATATTGACCGCGTTTTCGATTTTGATCAGCTCGGCTGTGCGGATATCTTCATCAGAGGCGGAGACCGCGATCATCACCGCGACGAGGCAGTCTTGCGGGGACATGGGGTGCGGTGATGAATTTGGCATTTCTGGCGCTCCTTAAGGGCATTGTTGCAGCGCAGAATATTGACCAATGGCGCGCTTGCCAATAGGAAGCATGAAGTTTGGCCTCTGCATTGTGTAGATGGGTCTTAATGGAGAGAATACTATGTCGGCACTGCGTGACGCTGCGATGAAATCAAAAGCCTGGCCCTTTGTGGAAGCGCGCCGCGTTTTGAAGCGTTATGAGAAGACGCCGCCTGCGAAGGGGTTTGTTTTGTTTGAGACGGGCTATGGCCCCTCGGGCTTGCCTCACATTGGAACTTTTGGAGAGGTGGCGCGCACCAGCATGATCCGCCATGCCTTTAGTGTGATCAGCGATCTGCCGAGCAAGCTTGTGTGCTTTTCCGACGATCTTGACGGGATGCGCAAAGTGCCTGGCAATGTGCCAAACCCCGAGGCGTTGGCGGAGCATTTGCAAAAGCCGCTCACGAGTGTGCCTGATCCGTTTGAAAAATTTGACAGCTTTGGAGCGCATAACAACGCGATGCTGCGCCGCTTCCTTGATACCTTCGGGTTTGAATACGAGTTTATCTCGGCGACCGAATTTTATGCCTCTGGCCAGTTTGACGAGATATTGCTGCGCGCGGCGCAGATGTATGACGAGATCATGGCTGTGATGCTCAAGTCTTTGCGCGAGGAGCGGCGCAAGACCTATTCTATTTTCCTGCCGATCCACCCCGAGACAGGGCGGGTGATGTATGTGCCGATGAAAGAGGTGAACGCCAAAGACGGCACCATCACCTTTGACACCGAAGAGGGCGAGGAAATGACCCTGCCTGTGACGGGTGGCAACGTAAAGCTGCAATGGAAGCCCGACTTTGGCGCGCGCTGGGCGGCACTGGGTGTGGACTTTGAGATGTATGGCAAGGACCACAGTACCAACACGCCGATTTATGACAGCATTTGCCGCATTCTGGGCGAACGGGCGCCTGAACACTTCACCTATGAGCTGTTTTTAGATGAAAACGGCCAGAAAATCTCGAAATCCTCGGGCAATGGTGTGTCTATTGACGAGTGGCTGACCTATGCGAGCACAGAAAGTCTTGGATACTTCATGTACCTGAAGCCGCAGACCGCCAAGCGGATGCATTTTGATGTGATTCCCAAGGCGGTGGACGAATACCACCAGCAGCTGCGTGCCTATGAGACGCAGGACGAGGCCGCGCGGCTCAACAACCCTGTGTATCATATCCACGGTGGCGATGTGCCCAAGTCTGATATGGTTGTGCCGTTTTCGATGTTGCTCAATCTTGCGAGCGTGGCGGCGGCCGAGGACAAAGAGGGGCTTTGGGGCTTTATCCAGCGTTATGCGCCAGAGGCGAGTGCGAAAGCAAACCCGCAGCTTGATGCGGCGGCGGGCTATGCTGTGCGCTATTTCAACGACTTTGTGAAGCCAACGCGGGTCTTCCGTGCACCGACCGAGCAGGAGCGCGGGGCGCTCGAGGATCTGGTTGTGGCGCTGAAGGATGCGGAACTGGCGCGGAGCATGATTGAGGCGAAAAACAAGGCTATGGGTAAGGACGAGCCTGTTGCGGCGCTTGATATGGCGGATGGTGAAGACCTGCAGAGCATTGTCTTTGCTGTGGGCAAGAACCACGGCTTTGAAAACCTGCGCGAGTGGTTTGCGGCGATCTATGAGGTCTTGATGGGCGCAAGCCAAGGGCCACGCTTTGGCAGCTTTATTGCGCTTTATGGCGTTGAGGAAACCATTGCGCTGATCGAGCAAGGGCTTAAGGGGGAGCTCGGCTGAAGGCTTTGATCTGACTGTGTTCGGGGTGTTGGGGCATGAAAACCCGACCCGCTGGGAAGGCTTCGCAGACCTCAGCTTAAGGTCGGGTGCTGGCCCCCAGACCGCAGACCAAGCTTGGGGCCAGCCCCCCAGACCCCCCCCAGGATATTTTTAGAAAGAAAAAGAGTAATGACTTGGAGGTTTCTTTTACCGAGCGTGAAGGGCTCTGAATAAGGCTGGTTTTGCCGAAGAAGCTCTAGGGCGGTTTATCGTAAAAGTGTTCATTGACAGGTCGGGGGTATTTTATGTTGGCTTTCTTATAGTTTATCTGTATACAGGAGCACATGGATACTAATATTAAAGATATGCCGCTTGGTGAGCTTCTCACCCTTCGAGAGACTGTGAATTCTGCGATAGAGCAGTATGAACAACGTCAGAAAGAAGCCGCGCTTGTGCAGCTGGAAGAAACAGCGAAGACCTACGGGTTTTCTCTTTCAGATCTGATGAGCGCAGAGGGGCCTGCGCAAAAAAGAGCAAAAGCTGCGATTAAATACCGCCATCCTGAGAATCCTGAGCTGAAATGGAGTGGGCGAGGCCTGCAGCCACGTTGGCTTGTGGCGGCTCTGAAGGACGGAACGAGGCGCTTGGAAGACTTTAAAGTCTGAGGCCGCCAGGTCTGGGGCATCTCTGTCTGTGGGCTTTGAACTGATCTGAGTCTGATCGCACGACGTATCTTTGATAGGGAGGACGGCGAGATGAAACAGATTTTGCTTGTTTTGACGATTGGACTGGCGCTTTGGGTCAGGCCAGTGGCGGCGCAGGATGCGGCGCACCAAGCTGTGATTGCGGCGCAAATCGAGGCCTTTCAGGTAGATGATTTTGTGCGGGCGTTTTCCTATGCCAGCCCGACGATCCAGACTGTGTTTCGCAACCCTGAAAATTTTGCGGCGATGGTGAAGCGGGGCTACCCTATGGTCTGGCGCACCCGTGATGTGCGCTATCTTGAGGCGCGGATGGTGGCGGGAAAGCGATGGCAGAAACTGCTTGTGATAGATGCCAAGGGCGCGCGCTTTTTAATGGATTACCGGATGATCGAGACGGGTGGCCTTTGGAAGATTGATGCGGTGCAGATGCTGGAGCTGCCTGAAGTGGCGGCTTAATGCGCGGTTGGCTTTCGCCTGACAGCTTTTGTATTTTGATTGCAGCCGCGCGGAAGAAACGCTCGGAACCGCTTGAGAATGGTCCTGCTCCTCGAAAATCAGGCTTGGGGACGCATTGATTTGAGGGCGTCTGACAGCTCGCCAATCAGCACTTTGCGCTCGTCTTCTGAGAGGAATTTGCCGATCTCGGCCTCGCGCCCATTGCCTTTGAGCGTGATGTAATGTGGCACAGGACCTTCGCGGGGGTAGATTTGTGCGCGGGTCCAGTAGGTGTTGCAGCTCCACTTCAGTGGCGCGCCTTTGGGCGGCGTATGAGTGAGCTTTGTTTCTTCGGGGCTTATGGTGAGAACCTCGCGGGCATCGCCTGTGCGATAGGTGTGCATGAAGGCGAAGTAGAGGCCTGTGAGCGTGATCAGCACGAAGGGCAGCATCCCCCAGAGCAGGGCTGTTCCGATCAGGCCGAAGAGGGGCAGCATGGCCAGAATGAAGATACTGCCGAACACACCGACAAAACCACGGATGGGCAGGCTGCGGTGAGGCCAGAGGATCAGGCTTTGGCGGTCTTGGGTCTGGGTCCAGCGATAGGGCATCAGGCGCTCCTTTGGCGGGGGAGGGCGCGCCGCTGCTTTGCGTGTGGCGCGCTAAGGGGCGGTCTTAACACCGCGTCTTGTCGGTGTTGGGGGCGGAAAGGGTCTTTTGAAATGAAAGCGGGGCCTCAGATTTCTCCGAAGCCCCGTTCTGTTGGTTTAGAGCAGCGGCTTAGTGAGCGTGCTGTTTGTCCCAGTCTTCCTGCTTTGGAAGCTGCTCGAACGTATGCTCGGGCGGGGGCGATGGCAGTGTCCACTCAAGCGTGTCTGCATATTCGTTCCAGTAGTTGTTTTCGGTCACTTTTGCACCGCGGAAAAGGGTGTAGATCACGATCCCGAAGAACAGGATGAACGAAGCGAACGACAGGAAGGCGCCCCATGAGGAGACGTAGTTCCAGTATGCGAAAGCTTCAGGATAGTCGATGTAACGACGTGGCATACCTTGGCGACCCAGGAAGTGCTGTGGGAAGAAGGTGATGTTGACGCCGATGAAGAACATCCAGAAGTGCACCTTGCCCCAGAATTCGGGGTACTGGCGGCCCGTCATCTTGCCGATGTAGAAATAGATCCCGGCAAAGATGGTGAAGGCGGCCCCCATGGACATGGTATAGTGGAAGTGCGCAACGACATAATAGGTGTCGTGATAGGCGCGGTCGACTGCGGCCTGTGAGAGCACGATCCCTGTCACGCCACCGATTGTGAAGAGGACCAAAAAGCCGATGGCGAAGAGCATCGGTGTTTTGAACTCAAGGCTGCCGCCCCACATGGTTGCGATCCATGAGAAGATCTTGATCCCTGTTGGGATCGCAATCGTCATGGTGGCAAGCATGAAGTAGCTTTGCTGTGTCAGGGACATACCCACGGTATACATATGGTGTGCCCAAACGACGAAGCCGAGCGCGCCGATCGCGATGAGCGCCCAGACCATTGGCAGGTAGCCAAACACAGGCTTGCGCGAGAATGTCGCGAAGATGTGTGAGACAAGGCCAAAGCCTGGCAGAACCACGATATATACCTCAGGGTGACCGAAGAACCAGAGAATGTGCTGGTAAAGGATCGGATCACCGCCGCCTGCTGGGTCAAAGAAGGTTGTCCCGAAGTTACGGTCTGTGAGGAGCATCGTGATTGCGCCAGCCAGAACAGGCAGGGCAAGGAGGATGAGCCACGCGGTGATGAAGATCGACCATGCAAAGAGCGGAACCTTGAACATGGTCATGCCCGGGGCACGCATATTGAGGAAGGTTGTGATCATGTTGATCGCGCCGAGGATCGAGCTTGCGCCCGAAACGTGCACCGCGAAGATCGCCAGATCCATCGACATACCGCCTTCAGTTGTTGAAAGCGGCGGGTAGAGCACCCAGCCAACGCCTGAGCCGAGCTGGTCATTGCCGCCCGGCGCAAGCATGGAACATACGCCAAGCGCGAGGCCTGAAACATACATCCAGAAGGACAGGTTGTTCATCCGTGGGAAAGCCATGTCTGGCGCACCGATTTGCAGCGGCATGAAGTAGTTGCCAAAGCCGCCAAAGAGGGCCGGAATAACCACAAAGAACATCATCAGGACGCCGTGATAGGTGATCAGAACGTTCCAGAGGTGCCCGTTTGGTGTGCAAACCTCGCCAGATGACATGAAGCGGAAGCCCTCCATGCACATATGCTGAACGCCAGGTTGCATCAGCTCGAGGCGCATGAAGACTGTGAAGGTAACGGCGATCAGACCGGCAAGCGCCGAAACGATCAGATAAAGCAGACCAATATCTTTATGATTGGTCGAGAGGAACCAGCGCGTAAAGAAGCTCCGGTTGTCCTCGTGGTCGTGGCTGTGAATGGCTGCGTCTGCCATGCGTGCCTCCCTTGGTTCCAAAATTCGGCATACGAAAAGGGGAATCCAGCGGGAATCCCTCTGCGCATACGGGGTGTATCATTTATACGTTTTAGAATGTGTGTGTGTCTTGGGCAACGGGTGAAGTTGATCCAGATCAAATTATATTGTCGCACCCCCTTGTGGCAGATCAAGTTAAGGGTGGTTTGGGGCGGTTTTGCCCCGTCCCAAGGGGGTCGTATGGGGGCGCGGCTGAAAAATGATGACAGCTGAGGATCAAAGCGCTGAATGCAAAACGCCCCCGCAGAGTGCAGGGGTGTTTCTGGATTGATCAAATATCAAGACAAGCGCGGGGCTTAGTCTGTCGCTGTTGTGGCATCTGCTTCAACGGCAGGGCCGACCGAGGCGAGCCATGCCGCAACATCTGCGCCGCCGCCTTTGAGCTTGAAGCTCATTTTGGACTTGGTGGCATAGCCGTTGTCGCCAAGCCATGCTTTCGGGTCTGCGACATAGGCCGCCATGGCGTCTTCGGTCCAGACGAAGCCCGCGTCGGCGGCTTCTTTAAGGCCAGAGCCGTATTTAAAGCCGTCATAAGAGCCAGCAACGCGACCGATCACACCGTAGAGGTTCGGGCCGGTTTTGCCGCCTTTGTAGATTTCTTCGCCGTCAGCGGAGACAACCATGTGGCAGGCTTTGCATTTTTTGAAGTCTTTCTCGCCTGCTTCGATATCACCAGCGAAAGCAGGGGCAGCGGCCATCAGGACGCTTGCGGCGAGGAGAGAGGAAATTTTCATGGCTAAAGAGTCCTTTGATTTGGTTTGGGTCTTCTGCATACAGCCTATCTGATCATTCGGGCCAGTTTGTGCAACGGACATTTCGACGCGGGGAGTGTGCAAAGCCATATAGGGCAGGCTTAGTCGCAACTTGGCGGTGTCATGGCAGCCTCAAACGTCGTTTTGAGGGCGACATCAAGATCGTCCATGGTGACGGGTAGGCCAAGATCGACCAGAGAGGTGACGCCATGTTCGGTGATGCCACAGGGGACAATGCCTGAGAAATGCTCAAGATCTGGCTCGACATTGATCGAGATGCCGTGAAAGCTGACCCACTTGCGCAGACGAATGCCAATAGCGGCGATTTTATCCTCGGGTTTGGCGCCCGAGGCGGTGAGCGGCTTGTCTTCGCGCGTCACCCAGACGCCGACGCGGCCATCGCGGATTTCGCCTGTGATGTTGAATTCGGCCAATGTTGTGATGACCCAGCGTTCGAGGTCGCGCACGAAACAGCGCACATCGCGGCCGCGCTTGGCAACATCAAGCATAACATAGACCACGCGCTGGCCGGGGCCATGATAAGTATACTGACCGCCACGACGGGCATCATAGACGGGGAAGCGCTCTGGTGCGACGAGGTCTTCTAGCTTGGCCGAGGTGCCTGCGGTGTAGAGCGGCGGATGCTCCAGAAGCCAGATGCACTCGCTGGCAGTGCCTGCTGCTATGCCTGCGACACGCGCCTCCATGAAGGCGAGGGCCTCTTCATAGGGCACGAGGCCGTCGGTGTGTTTCCATTCGATCATTTGGTGTCCTTCAGCGGGGCGGTCGGGCGCAAGTCTTCGGGGAGCGACTATAGCTCTCTGCCAAGGGAATGTCGCGCCTGTCTTTGAGGGCGGGTTTCAGGCTTTGGGGGAATTCAATATTTATGCAAGATCAGGGGCGCATTGGGTGCGCGCGTGTGCTTGGCCTCAAGAATTTGATTTTAAATGTAATTTTTATTCTTGGCTCGGTGTTTCGCTATGGTTTCGTCGCAGGCTTTGGCGCGAATGCGGGCTGTTGTGAAAATAATTCTGCGAACTGTGCCGATTTTCGCTTCACATCCCCAGAGGCATTCGCTAAACGACGCTTCACCAAGCCTAGACAGTGCGGTCGTGGCGGAATTGGTAGACGCGCAGCGTTGAGGTCGCTGTGGGGTAACACCCGTGGAGGTTCGAGTCCTCTCGACCGCACCATTCTCTCCGAGAGAGAACAGGTTTTGTCTCATCCAGACTATGTATTACGACGTTAAAGCGCCCGATTACGCGGCGTTTTGCTATTGGATACCGCCCAAGGCTTCATGCGTGGTGTGGCAGGTGCATTGCGCGTGAACGTCTTGCGGTCGCGCGCGCGCAGGGTGAAGCGCTTGCGGCTTGGTAAAGCTCAATTATGACGAATTGTTCTTATTATTCCCACGTATTTGGAACCGCATAAACCGTATACCGAGGGGAAACTAAACTTTTTTGACTTAGGATGGCGCTCTGCGCCGTTTGGCGGGCGGGCTTGCCTGAAAAGTCGTGTGTTCAAAGAACTGGAGTTGTGTCGTGCCCCATACCGAAGATGAGACCCCGTCTATTGCTCATTGGGTGGCGGAGGCTGATTCTGGGCGTCAGAGCGCTCTTGGGCATAGGCTTCGAGTTGAGCTTTTAGCAAAGGCGGTAGAGACGAGTAGAGCTGCGCTATTACGATATGGTTTGCTACTGTCGGATCATCCAAAAAGCGATCAAGGCTGAGACCGAAGAATGCGGCAACTTTGATTGCATCGCCCACGACCAGTGCCCCATTGTCTTCTTGCATGAAGGTTTCAAGCGCGGCGAGGGGCACATCTGCACCTCTTGCAACCGTGTCCAAGCTTTGGCCTGTTTTGGCAAGTGTTTGCTTTAATGCGTCTTTAAATGAAATACCCATGCCGTATTTTCTCTGTCTGCTTGGGGATATCAAATAAAATTTTAAGTAAATAGGAGGGATCTAGCGTTCTTTCGCCGAGTCTTCTGCGGGTGGCAATTCGGGATGAGACGTAACGTGATACGCTGGGGCTCTTTACTCTTGTGTGAGCGCAGCCTTTTATCGGCTCAAGCCAGAGGGAGAGATGCTATGGATTTGGGATTGCGAGCTGAAAGCGCTGCGCTTTTGGAGCGGGTGAAAGCAATGATCGCGGATGAGATCATGCCGCTGGAAGCCGAGTATCACGCTGAAATCGGTAAAGGTGAGCGCTGGAGCTATACGGCGCGGCAGGCCGAGATTCTGGAAGGGCTGAAAGCCAAGGCGAAAGAGCGCGGGCTTTGGAACTTCTGGCTGACGGACAGCGACAAGGGCTTGGGCCTGAGCACTGTGGAATATGCTTATTTTGCGGAAGAAATGGGCAAAACGCCGATGGGTGCGGAAGTGTTCAACTGCGGTGCGCCCGACACGGGCAATATGGAAGTGTTTGAGCGCTATGGCACGCCTGCGATGAAAGAGCAGTGGCTCAAGCCGCTGCTGGCGGGCGAGATTCGCTCGGCCTATTTGATGACGGAGCCTGACGAGGCCAGCTCGGATGCAACCAATATCGCGATGCGTTGTGAGCGGGATGGCGACGATTATGTGCTGAATGGCGAGAAATGGTGGGCCTCGGGCGCGGGCGATCCGCGCTGCAAGGTCTATATCGTGATGGTGCGCACAGGCGGGGACGACGCCCCAAAACACAAGCGCCATTCGATGATCGTTGTGCCTGCGGGCACTGAGG
>NZ_CBFHPP010000029.1:0-19549 GCF_965657785.1 Lentibacter sp. | reverse complement strand
ATCCCTGAGGACCGAGGTAGACCACCTCGTCGATAGGCCAGAGATGTAAGTGCAGCAATGCATTCAGTTGACTGGTACTAATGGTCCGATAGGCTTGATTTGATCCAGTAAAAGCCAGGCTTTTACTAGACATCAGCATACATCACACTAGATGACTTGACTTGGAATTTTGATAGGCTTTTTTTGGTTTGGTGGTCATAGCACAAGCGAAACACCCGGTCCCATTCCGAACCCGGCCGTTAAGCGCTGTCGCGCCGATGGTACTGCATCTTAAGGTGTGGGAGAGTAGGTCACCGCCAAACCTAATAAAGCCTATCAAACGATATCTCTCTGACGATCTCATAGACAAATACAGCACACAAAAAAATGCTGTTTTGCCTTCAAAACATAACCTCAAATCGATCCGAAACGATCTGTTCAACAACGGTGGCGCGCTGTTTGTGAATGGCGTTTCTAAGCCCTCCTTTTCGCGCGCACTCTTTTGTCTTGGCCCCCGATTAGCGTTTCACACCTGCCCTGAAGCTGAAAATGGCTGCGTAAGTTCTACGGGTGCACCCCATTAAACGTGGGGGGATTACCCGACCCCCAGCGCGCCATCCTGAATGATCCGGATGATCGGTTCGCCGCCTGAAGGGGCGATTACTCCGATTTGGCCGTTGCAGTCGGAGATCAGGCCAGCCGTGGGAGCGCGCAATGTGGCGCGCTTCAAGCCCGTAGTATATCACGCCCAGTTTTGGACAGTGGTGTTGAAACAGGGAGGGAAGGGTGAGAGGCTGATCACGACCCAAGCGGGGCTCGTTGCGGCTGCTTCCTTCCGGATCTGACCGGGTTGGCGAGGCGCCTGCCCGCGCCAACCTCTCGAACGGAGATATAGGGGCGCAAATCTTGATTGGCAAGGGGCTGTGGACGGCTTGGCCCACCAGTGGGCGCGGCGATCGGGAGATAAGCTGCCTTGGGGAACTCTGCGCTCACTAAACGGAATCGTGCGGCTCGATAGGGCCCTCCAGAGAAAGCCTCATTTCAGAGAAGCCGTCTTCTGTGTTGCGCAGAAAGCTGATGCCATGTGCGGGGTCGCCCGTAGCGCATTGTGAGGTGAGGAATGTGGCGCTGGTCTCGGCTTGGGGTTTGAAGTGCCAGGATTCGCGCGCTGGAATCGAGATCGGGCTCCGCTCGGAAATGTAGGTGCTGATCGCCGTGCGGCACATCTGCCCTGTGTCAAAAAGGAGCTGTGGCGCATCTTTTGGGGGCATATCAGGCAGAATGCCGCGTGCGCGAAAGGAGCTTGTCGCCAGAACGAAGCGCGCATCATCTGTGACGGGGCTGCCTTGATAACATAAGGCACTGATCCGCCCGCCACCGTCTCCGATTTTCTCTCGCCGTTCATTGAATGTGGGGGGCTGGGACAGGTCGATTTCGTAATCGAGCTGGGGAATGACATCAAAAAGATAACTTGGAAACTGCGGATTGTGCAGGGGCTTGTTGGTGCTGCGGTCGGGGATCTGGCAGAAAAGGCTGGCGCTCATGTCAAGCCATGTGCGCAGGGCCTTGCCGTTGAGCAAAAGTGCACAGAGTGTATCGGGAAAGCTGTAGAGCTTGTCGAGGTCGCGCAGGCGGAGCGGGCCTCTTTGAATATGGCAGTAATGGCGCGGGCCGTTCATCCCGCCTGAGCGGAACGGCGCAATCGCAGACAAGAGCGGAAGCTCTGACCATTCGCTTTTGGCGTGAGTGTCTGAAAGGGCTGCACAAAACGACTGGGCAACCAATTGAAGCGCGCTGTTGTTTGTGGCGAGAGCAAAAAAGCTGTCGATCTGGTGAGCGGTTTCTCCGATCGGCTTTGCGACTGTCACAAGGGTCGCTTTGTGATGATGTGCAAGGGCGTCGACAAAGGGTTGGCTTTCAGGCGCATGGGGCGCATTGCGCAACATTTTTATGGTGCTCGACGCGATCTACCATGTGTTTTGAGCGCGGGTGAGAGAAAGGTCCATTTGCCCGACGTATTCACCAAGCGCACCTGAGAGCATCACTGGCACGTCAGATCTGGGAGCCTCTGACAGGGTGTCTTCCGGCTTTGGAAGCACCTCATGTGTATGTCCGCCCAGAACGATATCAACGCCTTCTAGCTGGGCGATTTCGGTGTCTATGGTGACTTTTCCGCAATGGGCCAGAACGACAACCAGATCGGCTCCTTTGTGCTTCATCTCGGATATGGCGCGGGTTAGGGCTGGTATCATCGGCAGGCAAGAAATACTCGGGTCAAAGCCTGCGGCACCCTGAAGGGTTATTTCTGGAAGGCATCCCGTGACCCCTATGCGCAGGGGCTTATCATGGCCTTCTAGGTGTCGCTCCAGAACGACAAACCGCTTAAGCTCTGGCACCGCCTCGGAGGGGAGCACCAAATTGGCGGAGACAAAGGGGAAATTTGCTTGAGAGAGTGCCGCAGACAAATGTGCCAGACCAAAGTCAAGGTCGTGGTTTCCAAGAGTTGCGGCGTCATAGCCCTGAAGGTTCATTGCTGTGATAACAGGGTGATCATAGGGGGCTTCTGGAGGCGCTTGTGCGAGCCGGTCTGCGAGCGGGGAGCCTTGCAAAAAGTCGCCTGAATCAAACAAGAAGGACGGCGCGCCCTGCGCTCTGGCATCATCTATAAACTGTGCCGCGCGAGACAGGCCCCGACGCGAAAAAAACCGATCGTTGTTATAATCAAACGCCAGCACATGAGCGTGCAAATCTGTTGTCTGCAAAATGCGCAGATGCGAGGGATTATCGGCAGTGTCATTGAAGAAATCAGACAGTTCGGCCACCATGTAAATACTGAAAGGCTATAATTTATTTAACGTGTTTAATAACTTATCTTAACACGCATTGGTTGAGTTGTTCAATATGCCAGGGTGACCCCCTGTTTGGCGGTTGTTCCAATGGTGAGAACAGGGCTAGGGTGTGGCGACTGAGAGGGACCCACATGAGACTGGCAGAAACGGTAACCTTTGGTGGCTCGCGGTTAGACCGTGCTGCGGAGATAAGAGGGCAAGCAGAGGTCTTGGATGCGGCGATTGCTGCGGGCCAAGCCGAGACCATCTTGCTTTGGCGTGGTAAGCCGCTTTTGGAAGGCACGGCGCGGGCGCGTTTGGCGCGGCTGCCGATGGATCATATCGTGCTTCAAGAGCATGGTCGCAGCCCTCTGCTTTTGGGCCGTGAAGAGAGCGGCAAGCTGGTCTTTGTGAGCGATATTTCCGACTGGGTGCCAGATGAGGTTGATGAGGCCGCCTTGGGGGCCTTTTTTGATCCGAGTGAGCAGCAGCACCCGATGCTTGAGGAGAGCCACGTCTTTTTGGAGTTGCGAGGCGTGATGTCGCAACTCACAATGCGTGACGCAGAGCTTGCGGCAACCGCTCGTGCTGTTCTCGGATGGCACAGGTCGCACCGATATTGCGCGGCCTGCGGCGAAGAAAGCCAGATGGTTATGGCGGGGTGGCAACGGTCTTGTCCTAGCTGCAATACGCAGCATTTCCCGCGCACCGACCCTGTGGTGATCATGCTGATCACACGCGGAAACGCGGTCTTGATGGGGCGGTCGCATGGTTGGCCCGAAGGGATGTATTCTCTGCTTGCGGGCTTTGTTGAGCCAGGAGAAACGCTAGAGGCGGCGGTGCGCCGTGAAGTCTTTGAGGAGGCTGCGATCAAGGTGAGTGAAGTGGGGTATCTGGCAAGCCAACCGTGGCCGTTCCCCAGCTCGTTGATGATCGGGTGTTATGGGCGTGCCGAAACAGATGCGATCACCATTGACCCGAATGAAATTGAAGATGCGCGCTGGTTTAGCCGCGAAGAGATTGCGCTTTCTTTTTCAGGAGATCACCCGACACTGAAGCCTGCCCGAAAAGGTGCAATTGCACATTTTTTACTGTCAAACTGGCTTGCGGATCGTCTTAGATAGCTCCAAGCTGATTTCGAGTATGAGTTATAGGGTATGTATCAGATGCAGTTTTCCGCAAAGCAGGATATTGATGCGCCGATAGAGGCTGTGTTTGCGGCAGTGACCGACTTTGACGGTTTTTCTACGCAAGCGTTGCGGCGCGGAGCCGAAGTTCAGCGCCTTGATGAGCTGATGGGGCCTTGTGCAGGGATGGCATGGCAGGTCGGCTTTGATTTTCGCGGCAAGCGACGGGATATGCGGATTGAGCTTCTGGAGGTTATCCAGCCCAGTGAACTCAAAGTGCGCAGCGCGACGTCTGGTCTTGATGGTCATCTGATGCTCGAACTGGTTGCGCTTTCAAGGCAGCGCACGCGTTTGGGAGTGGAGGTTGAGCTTGCACCGAAAACGCTTTCTGCACGGCTTCTGGTCCAGTCGTTAAAGTTGGCGCGCGGGAGCCTGTCAAAACGGTTGCGCAAGCGACTTGAAGGGTTTGCGCGCGCAACAGAAGAGACTCATCGCCACACCAGTGCTTGACGCTTCATGACTTGTGTCATCGCAGTTGCTTGGGTAATTATTTACCAGCGCTGACAGGGGAGAGAGCCATGACAAAATTTGACAAAGCCAAGTTGCCGAGCCGCCATGTGACAGAGGGGCCCTCAAAAGCACCGCACCGATCATTTTATCATGCTATGGGCATGACCGAGGAAGAGATTCACCAACCCCTTGTTGGCGTGGCAACGTGCTGGAACGAAGCCGCACCTTGCAATATTTCACTGAACCGTCAGGCGCAGGCCGCAAAGGCGGGTGTGCGTGAGGCACATGGCAGTCCACGAGAATTCACGACCATCACCGTGACGGACGGGATTGCCATGGGGCATGAAGGGATGCGCTCGTCGCTTGCGTCACGCGAAGCGATTGCCGATACGGTCGAGTTGACGATGCGAGGGCATTGCTATGATGCTCTCGTCGGGCTTGCGGGCTGTGACAAATCTTTGCCGGGGATGATGATGGCGATGGTGCGGCTGAATGTGCCGTCTGTTTTTGTATATGGCGGTTCAATTTTGCCGGGCCGCGCACCGACGGATGCGGGCATTCCTGACGACCTCGCGGGGCGGGATCTGACTGTGCAAGATATGTTTGAGGCTGTAGGACGCCATCAGGCGGGCACGTTGTCAAGCGAGGCCCTCGCTGTGCTTGAGCGTGTCGCTTGTCCGAGCGCTGGGGCCTGCGGCGGGCAGTTTACCGCCAATACGATGGCCTGTGTGAGCGAGGCTATTGGCTTGGCGCTGCTCAACTCTTCGGGCGCTCCGGCACCTTATGAAAGCCGTGATCAATATGCCGCCGCGTCTGGCGAAGCAGTCATGATGCTATTGGAAAAGAATATTCGCGCACGGGACGTTGTGACGCGCAAATCGCTTGAGAATGCGGCGCGGGTTGTGGCCTGCACGGGAGGGAGCACCAATGCGGGGCTTCACTTGCCTGCGATTGCGCATGAAGCTGGTATTGAGTTTTACCTTGAGGATGTCTGCGACATCTTCCGTGATACGCCCTATTTTGTCGATCTGAAACCAGGTGGGAACTATGTTGCGAAAGACCTTTATGAAGCAGGCGGTGTGCCTGTTGTTATGAAGGAATTGCGCAAGGCTGGCTTACTGCATGAGGATTGCATGACATCTGCCGGCGTAACGCTCGGTGAAGCGCTTGATACAATCAAGGGCGAGGCTGATGGCCGTGTGATTTATCCGATTGAAACGCCAATTACGACGACAGGCGGCGTTGTGGGCCTGAAAGGCAATATCGCGCCGGAAGGTGCGATTGTGAAAGTCGCGGGGATCGCGCCTGAGCATCAGGTCTTTACGGGACCTGCGCGTGTCTTTGAGTGTGAGGAAGACGCTTTTGAGGCGGTGCAAAACCGCGCCTATGAAGAGGGCGAGGTTCTTGTGATCCGGAATGAGGGCCCCGCAGGTGGGCCGGGTATGCGCGAGATGCTTGCGACGACGGCGGCTCTGAGCGGGCAAGGCATGGGCAAGAAGGTTGCTTTGATCACTGATGGGCGCTTTTCGGGAGCAACGCGCGGGTTCTGTGTTGGTCATGTCGGGCCTGAGGCTGCGCATGGCGGGCCGATTGCCTTGCTTGCGACCGGAGACATCATCACGATTGACGCGGTCAAGGGGGAGCTTTCTGTCGATGTGAGCGACGCCGAACTGGCCACGCGCAAAGCCAATTGGGCAGGCCCACGTGAAACAATTTATGCTTCTGGTGCGGTATGGAAATTTGCCCAGCTTGTCGGCGCGACCTATAAAGGCGCCGTGACCCATCCCGGCGCGCAGGCGGAGAAACATGTCTATATGGACCTCTAGACCCAGAGTCCTGTTTGCGTGTTTTGGCGTTGTGCTGGCCTCAATGTTGAGCGGGTGTCTGGAGGCAGTGCCTTCGGAGACCCGCGTCTTGAGCCAGTCTAAAGGTGCATTAGGGCGTGCGACGATTGTGCCTGACAAGCTGGTGGTGGCAGGGCCGAAAGGCTTTTGCGTGGACCGGCGGTCGCTTAAGTCTGGCCCGTCTGGAGGGTTTGCGCTTGTGGTGCCTTGTGCGGCATTGGATGAAGCGGCGGGCGGGCTTGGTCTTGAGGCTGCGATTCTGACATTGCAGGCGCAACCGCAGAGAAAAGAGGTGGTGCAGGCCGAGGCTGAGAGTTTGGCGCGTGCTTTTGCGGGTATCCAGCCGATATATCAGGAAAACGGTGATGGGATGAGCCTTGTTCAGCTTGCACAGGGCGGGGATGCGATTGTCCCGAACGGCGAGCCAAAACACTGGCGCGCAGCGTTAAGTTTTAACGGCTATCTTGTAGGTCTTGCGCTCTACTCGGAAAAAGGCGGGATTGCCTCTGGGGATGAGGGCAAGGCGCTGTTGATTGAATTTGCAGAAGCGGTCCTTGGCGCGAGTGTTGGGAGGGAGCTTGACTAAGAGCCTTGTTTGAAAAGAGAAAATGTAAGTTTTCTTGATTGTTGCGGGTCTCGATAAAAAATAGACCTTTTAGTTAAATTTGTTTCCATTAGAATAACAGTAACGAGTGAATGAGAGAGCTTGTGTTTGAGTTATGGCTTTTATGAATAGAAATTTTGCGTGGCAACGCGCGGTTTATAGGATGTCGCTTCGGCGCTGGAGCAGGGCGGCGTTGCGCGCAAAGATTACCAAGCTTGAAGCGTTGCGGCGTGAGAGGGCTGAGGCGCGAAAGCTGAAAGCTCAGCTTGATCTTCTTATTCACACGGCAGATGAGCGCCTTGCTCTGCCGATGATTGGCTCTCACGCTTTTGACAGGCCGTTTGATTCTGACTGGTCTTGGCGGCCCGAATTGTGGCGCGGGCCTCTGCCGAACCCTGGGTTTAGCTCTGTTGAAACGAAGTCCATGTTGGGCCGTGAAGTCACGCTGTTTCACGACTGCCGGTATTCGGAGCTCACTTTGCGCCAGCTGCGCAATCGGCGTGAGGCAGACTTGGCGCCGTATGGGCTGAGGCTTGATGTTTTTAAGTTTGACGGCTCTTTTCTCTCGGTTGTTGTCGACTTGCCTGAGGCTGCGGCGCGGGGACTGTTGCGCAAGCATCTGCTTCGGATACATACGATTGTCGAATGCGAAAAACCGCTCGAAATCTTTGCGCGTTTGAACATAAAGCATGGACCAAACACCGAGCAGATCGTTCGCGAGCTGCCTTTGAACCAACCTGATGTTGTTGTGGAGTTTGATTTGGCCTACTCGAAAATGAATGAAAAGAGGGTGGAGCGGATCTGGCTCGATCTGATTTTTGAGGGACCAGATATGAACCAAGTCACACTGCGTGACCTGACCTTTAGCCGCAGACCAAGAGCCGAACTTTAGGGGGCACCGAATGAGCGAGTTTGTCGTCACAAAACGCCGTATGATAGAAGCGCGCTGGGAGGCTGTTGTTAGCCGCGCAGATGGTGCAGCGATTGAGGAGCCCCCAAAGCTGGCGGCTGTGCTGGACGGAAAGCAGCTTTTGGGGCTGACTTTCCAACGTGGCGAAGAGGGCGCATGGGAAATGGGAGTGCCGATCCCTGCCGAAGCCATTGCGGATGGCATTCGCACCATTGTGATTTTGGACGCTGAAACCGACGACTGCCTTGCCAGCATTTCGCTGCTGTCGGGGGATGCTTTGGATGAGGATTTACGCGTAGAAGTTAATCTGCTGCGTCAGGAGCTGGATATGTTGAAACGCGCGTTTCGACGGCATTGTGTTGAGACCTGATCAAACCATGATGGATACACCAAATTTGAAAGATGATGCGTTTCGAGCGATCGAGCTTGATGCTTTATTCCCCAGTGAGCGCAGCACCCATAAACCGCGCATCTTGCTTCTTTACGGCAGTCTACGAAAGACATCATACAGCCGACTTATGGCAGAAGAGGCCGCACGTATTTTGACGCGGCTTGGCTGTGAAGCGCGGCTCTTTGATCCTTCGGGGTTACCCCTTGTTGACGACTTGTCCGAAAGTGATCCTAAGGTGCAAGAACTTCGCACGCTTGTTCTCTGGTGTGAGGGGATGGTCTGGTCCAGCCCTGAGCGGCATGGCGCAATGACGGGGCTTATGAAGACCCAGATTGACTGGATTCCACTGGCGCCGATTGGGGGCGTGCGTCCGACACAGGGAAAGACGCTGGCTTTGATGCAGGTGGAGGGCGGAAGCCAGAGCTTCAACACTGTCAACCAGCTGCGTATACTTGGGCGCTGGATGCGGCTATTGACCATTCCGAACCAGTCGTCTGTCGCGAAAGCATGGGACGAGTTTGATGATGTAGGACGGATGAAGCCCTCACCCTACTACGACCGTGTCGTGGATGTCATGGAGGAACTTGTGAAGTTCACCTGGCTGACGCGGGACATCAAAGACCATCTTGTTGACCGCTATTCGGAACGTGTTGAAAGTCGTGAGGCTCTTTCAAAGCGGGTGAACGCACCGAAAGATTGACGCCGCGTTTGAGGTGACTTGATCCTCGTTTTGCCGCAATTTGGGCGGCAATGAGGGAGTTTTACCATGTCGCAATATCCACATATGCTTGCCCCGCTCGATTTGGGCCACACCACACTTAAGAACCGTGTGATTATGGGCTCGATGCACACCAACCTTGAGGAGACCAAGGACTGGAACCGCGTGGCCGAGTTCTATGCTGAACGGGCGCGTGGCGGGGCGGCGCTTATGGTGACAGGGGGTATCGCGCCGAACCCTGAGGGGGGAGTGTTTCCGGGGGCCGCTGGGCTTTATACCGAGGCTGATATTGCCAACCATAAGATCGTCACCGACCGCGTCCATGCGGCGGGCGGCAAGATTGTTATGCAGATTTTGCACGCGGGGCGCTATGCTTATGGGCCTGACTGTGTGAGCGCTTCGCCTGTTAAATCGCCAATCTCGCCATTTTTGCCCAAAGAGTTGGACGAAGAGGGCATTGAAAAGCAGATTGCCGATTTTGCGACGGCCGCCGTGAATGCCAAGGCGGCAGGGTATGACGGCGTTGAGGTGATGGGCTCGGAAGGCTACTTCATCAACCAGTTTCTGGTCACCCATGTGAACAAGCGCACGGATCGCTGGGGTGGGTCATATGAAAACAGAATGCGCCTTGCCCTTGAGGTTATGAAGCGCGTGCGCGGGGCTGTGGGCGATGATTTCATCATCATTTATCGCTTGAGCATGATTGATCTTATTCCAAACGGCTCAACGCATGAGGAAGTTGTCCAGCTTGCTCAAGAAATTGAGAGAGCTGGAGCCAGCATGATCAACACCGGGATTGGTTGGCATGAGGCGCGGATACCCACAATCGCGACAAGCGTGCCGCGTGCAGGCTTTGCCTGGGTGACGAAAAAGCTGATGGGGCAGGTGGGTATTCCGCTGATTACCTCTAACCGTATCAATATGCCTGATGTTGCCGAAAGCGTTTTGGCTGAAGGCTGTGCGGACCTCGTAAGTATGGCGCGGCCTTTTCTTGCGGACCCTCATTTTGTGCGGAAGGCTGAACAGGGGCGCGCGGACGAGATTGCGCCCTGCATCGCCTGCAATCAGGCCTGCCTTGACCATACATTTCAAGGCAAGATTTCGAGCTGTCTTGTGAACCCGCGTGCTTGTTTTGAGACGGAATTGACGCTTGAGCCAGCGGATCTGTCGAAAAAAATTGCAATCGTGGGGGCTGGACCGGCGGGAATGAGCGCGGCGATTGCGGCGGCAGAACGGGGCCATGACGTCACAGTGTTTGAGCGCGCCCCTGAAATTGGTGGTCAGCTTAATATGGCAAAGCAAATCCCTGGGAAAGAGGAGTTCTGGGGGTTTGTCGACTGGTTTGGCACAATGGCTGCGAAATACGGGGTGAAGCTTGAGCTGGGTCGCGAAGTTGGCACGGGCGATTTGTCGGGGTTTGACGATGTTATCATTGCGACAGGTGTTTTGCCGCGTGATCCCGAGATCGAAGGGCAGGATATGCCGCACGTCTTGAGCTATGTGGATGTGTTGCGCGGCAAGGCGAAGGTTGGCAAGCGCGTGGCGGTTGTGGGTGCGGGGGGGATTGGCTTTGATGTGAGCGAATTCCTTGTGCATCAGGGCGCCAGCCCGACGCTTGAACTTGCAAGCTGGAAAGAGGAGTGGGGCGTGGGTGATCCCTCTGAGACGCGTGGGGGACTTGCTCCTGAGGGGCCACAGCCAGAAGCACCCGCGCGGGACGTCATCCTGCTTCAGCGAAAGGCGGAGCGGCATGGCAAACGGCTCGGGAAAACGACAGGTTGGATCCATCGTGCAGCGCTTAAGATGAAGAACGTCGAGATGATCGGCGGGGTCAATTACGAGCGCATTGACGGGGAAGGGTTGTATGTGAGTTTTGGAGAGGCGCGGGAAAACCCAACCTTAATCAAGTGCGACACGATTGTTATGTGTGCTGGGCAGGTGAGTGACCGCACTCTCGCAGACGCTCTAGAGGCGCAGGGCGTCTCTGTTCATGTGATCGGGGGAGCAGATGTTGCTGGTGAGCTTGATGCGAAGCGCGCAATTGACCAAGGCACGCGTCTAGCAGCCGTGCTTTAGAGTTTCGAATTTGCTTCGCAAATCCGACCATAGCGGGGGACCAGTCCCCCGCACCCCCTGGGATGTTTTTGGAAAGAGGAAGCGTTAGAGCAGGGCGTCTTTGGCCGCTTTGAGGGCAGATTTGGTTTTGATCTTCCGGTTGAGGCGGAGGAATTCTGCTTGAAGCTCTGGCGGGTTTGCCGTGTTTTGGCGCGCGATTGGGCGCAGAGTGCTGCGCAGCGGTGCCGGAACCTCGAGCAGGTCGAGTAAGGCTGCAGCAGGACCTTCGGGGGCTTTTGAATAAGTTTCAAGGGCTGCTGTGTGAACGGCAACAGGAGCAAGCGTCATGGTAAGTTTATGGGCCTCCCCCTCGGGGCCGAGCAGCTTTGGGAAGCGGGCCCGAAAGCTTGCATAGTCATCTGTGAGGCGTATCGAGCGCAAGAGGTGACCGTAGACAGAGCGCAGCCAGCTTTCGCGCTCGCGCGTAGTATAAAAAAAAGTGATTTTAGTATTTGGGCCGAAACGGCGGCGCAGTTCGGATATGATCACTTTGGCCAGTCGTTTGGCGGGGCGCTGGTAGGATGTCATCAGGCGGCCAGAGAGCGTTTTGTGGCCTGGCATTCCACCGGAAAATGTTTCGCGACTGAGCACGATTGTCGACTGTTCGGGAATGCTTTGGAGAAATGCGCGCAGGGCGTGGCGGAACTTGAACAGGCGGTGTGGAAAGGGGCGCTGGGCGTAAATGCGGGCTTGTGCGCCGGCATCAAAAAAATCTGTCTTTCCATAATAGGCCATGTAGGGGGCAAGAGCAGATTTGTTTAGGTTGAAAAAATCTTGCAGGCTGGTTGTCCCTGTTTTGTGAAATCCCGCGTGCACGATCACGTGGACCGACGGGCGGCTCATTCAAAGAGGCCCTCGGGGGGATCGGCAATAATGCGGCCTGTGGCGAGATCAACTGTGGGGACGATGGCTTTGGTGAAGGGCAGAAGAACTGTGGCGCTGCCGGCTTTGACCTGAATTTCGAGCAGATCACCTGCACCATGGTTCTGAACCGCTTTGACGGTTCCAAGCTCGGCTCCGCCTGTGTCAAGCACCATGAGGTTGACGAGATCAGCATGATAGAATTCGTCATCTGGTAGGGAGGGCAGTTGGCTGCGCTCGGCGTAAAGCTGAGTTCCACGCAGGGCGTCGGCTTCTTCTTTGGTTGCAATGTCACTCAGGCGCGCAGAAAAACCGTTGTTGATCTGGCGGGTAAGATGAACCGTGAAGCTGCGTGCGCCGTCTTCTGTAAAGAGTGGGGTGTAGTTGGCAATATCCTGAGGGTCAGCTGTGAAGCTTTTGAGGCGGACTTCGCCACGGACACCAAAAGCACCTGAGATGGCGCCGACACAGACACGCTCGCTCATGGGCGGGATCCTTCACAGAGGCCAAACTTTACGTGGCCGCCTACCGCGAGGCAGCGGTCACTGTGACTATATTTTTCGTAGGCTACACCCGCAAGAAAGGTCGTGCCAATCAATAAAATGCTGCGGATGGGGCGAAAGATAAAGCGCATGGGCATAGAGGCAGCAGACGGGCTGGAGCGCATATGTCTCCAGCCCGATAATGCTTAGCTTTCTGACGCGTCTTCAGCGACAGGAGCCTCTTCAGCGGGGGCTTCTTCGGCTGGAGCGGCGGCGGCTTCAGCGGCTGCTGCTGCTTTGGCAGCTTTTTCTTCAACGCGGTCCTTGGCTTTTTTGCCTGGCTCGCCTTTTTTCATGTTGGCGCGCTCTTTTTTCTCAAGCAGGCCAGCGGCTTCGAGCATACGTGCAACGCGGTCTGTTGGCTGTGCGCCTTCACCGAGCCAGTATTTAACACGATCAAGGTCAAGCTTTACGCGCTCTTCGCTGTCTTTGGCGAGAAGGGGGTTATATGTGCCGAGTTTCTCGATGAAGCGACCGTCACGTGGCATACGGCTGTCAGTTGCAACAACGCGGTAGAAAGGGCGCTTTTTTGAGCCGCCGCGGGCGAGACGAATTTTCATAGCCATGGTGTGTTCTCCTTAAATGGCGTGACAGGCGGATGCCTGTTATTCTTGGTGTTTTTGGTGGTGCTGAATGACTTCAGCGATGATGAAGTTAAGAAACTTCTTGGCGAATTCAGGGTCTAGATCGGCCTGAATTGCCAAATCTTCAAGCCGCGCAATCTGAGCCGCTTCGCGGGCTGGATCTGACGGGGGAAGGTCGTGTTCGGCTTTGAGCTTGCCAACTGCCTGAGTGTGCTTGAAGCGCTCGCCAAGGGTATAAACAAGAATGGCGTCGAGGCGGTCGATACTCTCACGGTGTCCTTTGAGAAGGGTCGCTGCGCGGGTGATAGGATCAGTCAAGTGCCCATCCTTTCGGTTTGAACAGTGGATCAGAATAGTGGCTGATCTCCATGTCGATGCCATGGGCCAGTTGGGTGCCATCAAGCTGTGCTGGAGAGGGGTGACGATAGACAGTATCGGACCCGTCGATTGTGATGGCCTCGGGGTCGCGCTTTGCGCCAAGGCGCTCGGCGAGGCGGATGCTATCGAGATTTTTTGGGTCAAGATAACTAACTGCCGTTTCCCAGCCATGGTGCTTGTAATAATAAGCGCGCGCAGCGTGGGTTGCCTCAAGCGCATAGCCTTTGCCGGCTTTGTCGGGCCAGATGATCCAAGCAATCTCGGCTTCGGGCCATTGCGCGGGCTTCCAGCCGCCGGCCATACCGTAGGTTTCGTCTGTTTCTTTGTCGTGGATCATCCACATACCAAAGCCGCGAATGTTCCAATGACCGATTTCAGCGGCATAGAGCATCCATGCCTCGTATGCATTCAGAGGCCCGCCCATGAAGCGTGAACGGTAGCTTGAAAACGTGGCTTTGAAGTCGGGGTAGTCCTCGGCTTCGGGGCCACGCAGAATCAGGCGTTTCGTCTCGAGAACGGGGATATTGGCTGTGTGCATTATGCGTAGGCCTCCATCCCGCCGGTTTCGATGTCAGAAGGAGCGAGGTGACGCCAGATTTCAACTGCGCCGTATTCTGGGTCTTCGTATGTTTTTTCAAATGTCGCGCCAAGGCGTCGGGCGACAGCTTTTGAGCCTTCGTTCTCAGGGGCGATCTGGCTGACGGCTGTATTCCAGCCCAGAATGTCATAGGCATAAGTGCGAGCCGCGAGGGCGGCCTCTGTAGCGTAGCCCTTGCCTGTGGCGTGGTTCATCAGGGTCCAACCGATTTCGCGTTCGGCCCAGCCTTGGGGGAACCAGAGGCCGGTGCGGCCCATGTATCGACCTGTGGTTTTTTCTTCTAAAGCCCAGAAGCCGAAGCCGCGGAAGGCCCAGTGACCGACCATCATGGCGAGCATCCGCCAGGTGCGGTGCTCAGGTTGGGGACCTCCAACAAATCGAGAGGCATCCGTGGCGTAAAAAGCGGCTTCCTCACGAAAGTCTTCCTCGCGATGCGCGCGTAAAATCAGGCGTTCGGTTTCAAGCGTGGGGATGGAGAGGCTCAGCATTGGCTTATTTCTTCTTCCCAAAGCCCGAAAGGCCTGAGGGCAGGCCCATGCCGCCGCCGAGACCAGGCAGTTTGCCAGATGCGCCGAGCTGTTTTGCGGCGGCTTCCATAGCGGCGGGGTCCATGCCTTGGCCAAGCTCGGCGGGCAGGCCGCCTTTGCCGCCGAACATACCTTTCATGGCTTGTTTCAGCATACCGCCTTTGCCCTTGCCGAGCTTTTTCATCATATCCGACATCTGACGGTGCATTTTAAGAAGCTTGTTGAGGTCAGACACGTCCATGCCTGCGCCTTTGGCGATGCGCTTCTTGCGGCTTGCCTGAAGGATCTGGGGGTTGGCGCGCTCGCGTTTTGTCATGGATTGGACGAGGGCGATCTGGCGCGTGATGATCTTGTCGTCAAAGCCTGCGTCCTGCACTTGTTTGGCCATTTTGCCCATGCCTGGCATCATGCCCATGATGCCTTCCATACCACCCATTTTTTGCATTTGCTCGAGCTGCATCTTGAGGTCGTTCATGTTGAACTGCCCCTTCTGGAAGCGCTTCATCATGCGCTCGGCTTGCTCTGCCTCGATTGTGTCTTGGGCTTTTTCAACAAGAGCCACGATGTCGCCCATGCCGAGAATGCGGCCCGCGATACGCTCTGGCTCGAATGTTTCGAGGGCATCCATTTTCTCGCCAAGGCCAACGAAACGGATGGGCTTGCCTGTGACGGCGCGCATGGAAAGGGCGGCGCCGCCCCGCCCGTCACCGTCCATACGGGTGAGAACAACGCCCGTGATGCCGATTTTGGCATCAAATTCTTCGGCCACTTCAACCGCGACCTGACCTGTGAGGCCATCAACCACAAGCAGGGTTTCGCGTGGATCAACCACGGCGGCCACATCCTGCACTTCCTTCATTAGCAGTTCGTCGATTTGGAGACGGCCAGCCGTATCGAGCATATAAACGTCATACCCGCCTAGCGCCGCTTGCTGTTTGGCGCGCTTGGCGATGTCTACAGGGGTCTGACCCTTAACGATGGGTAGAGTGTCAACGCCGATTTGCGCGCCGAGGATGGCAAGCTGATCCATCGCGGCTGGGCGGTAGATATCGAGCGAGGCGAGAAGGACTTTTTTACCTTCGCGCTCTTTCAGGCGCTTGGCGATCTTGCCTGTGGTTGTGGTCTTGCCGCCGCCCTGAAGGCCGACCATCAAGATCGGCGCTGGGGGATTGTCGATCTTTAGGCGGCCCGGGTCTTCTGCGCCTTTGAGTGTATCGACCAGCGCGTCGTGCACGATTTTGACGACCTGCTGACCTGGTGTAACCGACTTGGTGACCGCTTGGCCTGTGGCTTGATCTTGCACCTTTTTGACGAACTCACGTGCCACCGGGAGAGACACGTCAGCCTCAAGGAGGGCAACGCGAACTTCGCGCAGAGCCGTTTTTACATCATCTTCAGAGAGCGCGCCTTGCTTGGTGAGGCGATCAAAGACACCCGAGAGGCGTTCGGACAGATTTTCAAACATCTTGTCGGCTCCTTCACCGTTGCGTTTTGGCCCTAGATAGGAAGCGGGCCGCTCAATGACAATTTACCCCCGTGGGCGAAACTCGCTGACGGGGGGCGATCTCGACAAGCGAGACCGGAAGATTAAAAACTTCCGTATGGTTGTCTGCTCATAGCCTTTTGGTGTGGGGGGGTCAAGTTGCTGCGACGGTTGGGCATTTTCAGTGTATCTTGAGCCCAAACATGGCGACTTTCGCGCCACATCTTAACCAAACCCTAAAAAGACTGAACAAAGCGCTTGATGTGATGTGCTGAGAAAGATACCCTATAAATTGTAATTACCATTTTTTTATCGAGGTCCTAATATGAGAACTGTAGCAAAATTTGCAGCAATCGCACTTATCGCAGCGCCTACATTCGCCGCCGCTGATTCAGAAACCACAAGCACAGTGTCACAAGACGCTCTGATCACAACATCGTCGCAAGGCGGTCTTTTTGGTCTGGGTCTTGGTGGAGCCACAGTTGGAACCGTTGCGGCGGTTGCTTTTGTCGGTGTTGCCGCTGTCGCGATCAGCAGCTCAGACGGCACATAAGCTGCTCTGACTAAACGAGATTTTAACGCCCACACAGTCGTAAGTGACGTGTGGGCGTTTTATTTTGTCAGGCGGCCTTTTCGCTTGGTCGGCGGCGCGCGTTGCTTTCGGGGGTGTGCTCTCCCTGTGACGGACGTATCAGTATTGTGCTTTGGTTTGTCAGGGGCAGGCAACTGAAAGCAACCGTGGTTTTACGTGAGCCATTGCAATGGGCGATTCGCTCGCTACTCTGGTCGTCAGGGAAATTGGAGCGGCGACATAGGCAATGGACAACTGGGATGAGATAAAAACAGCGTATCACGTGGCGCGTGAAGGCACTGTGAGCCGCGCTGCAGATGTGCTTGGGATACATCATGCGACAGTTATTCGCCATATTGATGCACTTGAGCTCCGCCTGAAGGCCAAATTGTTCCAACGTCATGCACGGGGGTATACCCCGACAGAGGCCGGGAGAGAGCTGTTGCGTGTTGGTCAGGCGACAGCAGAGCAGTTTGCGCAGCTCGAATCGCTCATTCATGGAACGAGTAGCGCTGTGAGCGGCGAGCTGGTGGTTACCTCGCTTACAGAAGTCGCCCCGCGCATCGTGCCTTTGCTTAAAGAGTTTCAGGATATGCACGATGGTTTAAGTCTTCGTTATCTGGCGGGGGATCGTGTTTTTAAGCTTGAGTATGGGGAAGCTCACATCGCCATTCGGGCGGCGTCTCACAAACCAGAGGAGCTAGACAATGTGGTTCAAGAGCTGTGTCGGACTGAAGTCAGCCTCTATGCTTCACAGACTTATATTGACGCTTTTGGTGCGCCAAAGTCTCTGGATGACCTTGCAGGGCATAGATTTGTTGGCCGCGCAGACGCCGGCACGGGAGCGCCTTATTACAAGTGGCTGGCAGGCCATGTTGCGCCGAACCAGATTATTTTTCTGGCTGATGATTACCAGATTGCCAATGCTGCTGTTCGTGCGGGTGTCGGGCTCGGATTTATGAGTGACGGGGCCGAGGCCGAAGGATCGGACCTTATTAAGGTCGCTGGCCCCGTACCCGAGTGGGGTGCAAGCTTGTGGTTGATTACGCATATGGATTTGCATCGCACGGCAAAAGTGCAAGCGGTCTCCAAGTTTTTGAAGGAGCGTCTAAGCTGCTAGTCAAGCGTTTCTGGCAGCTCGCTCTCCAAAAAACGTTCAAATGCGTCAAGGTTGACGGGCTCAAACTGTCCGAAGCCTTGCATCCATATTGAGGCAGATTTCAAAGCGTCAGGCTCTAGCTTGCACCACTTCACTCGCCCGCGCTTTTCTTGAGAGATAAGACCCGCGCGGCTTAGCAAGGCCAAGTGCTTGGATACAGCGGCGAGGCTCATTGTGAAAGGTTCGGCTACGTCTGTGACAGCCATATCATCCTCTAGCAGCATGGTGAGGATGGCGCGGCGCGTTGGGTCGGCCAGAGCGGCAAAAGCGAGGTCGAGCTTTTCAGTCATAATTGTGTTTGGCCTGAGAGAGCGGTTCCGTCAACCACTTGGTTTAGCATTGAGGGTGGAGTGCGTCGCTGGCTCGGGTGCAACATTCGAAGTTTTGGTACTTTCCTCTCGGGGTATGCTGGACGGGATGGGGAAACCGGACAATCAACCGTTTGGTTGAATACCCGATCTCGTGCTTTTTGTCAGGCGAGATGGGGCGCACATGAGCGTTCTCGATACATATCGACAAGTTTTTCGTAATTAAATCAGAGTCTTGCTTAAATTTTATGGTTGCGTTAACGCTGCTTGACTCAGGCTGCCCTGCGCACTAGCAAGTCTGCAACTGTCCATGGGGGCTTTTGACGTGTCGATCCGTGATAACAAAGACCAGCTTTCGAAGCTGGATGAGCGGATCAAAGCGGTGAAAGCGGCACACGCACCAAAAGACCACATGGATGAACACTACTCTCAAGCGCAACTGGCGTGGCGAATGGTGATTGAGCTGGTGGCTGGTTTGGGCATTGGCTTCGGCATAGGATACGGGCTCGACTGGGCTTTTGGGACGCTCCCGATATTCATGGTGCTGTTTACATTTATGGGCCTTGCTGCCGGTGTGAAGACGATGCTTCGCTCCGCACAAGAGATCCAGAAGACACAAGAAGCAGCTCAGGCTGCACAAGACGAAAAGGGTTAGTCATGGCGACTGAGACAAACGGCGCAGAAGGCAGCAGCCTTGTATTTCACCCGATGGACCAGTTCATCGTTAAGCCTTTGTTCGGCGGTGAGCATATGGGTATGTTCACGATCACCAATGCAACGCTTTGGATGATGTTGGCGATTGTTGCTATTATTGCGCTGATGGTTTTTGGAACCTCGCGCCGCGCCACGATCCCTGGGCGGACTCAGTCCGTTGCCGAATTGGCTTACGGTTTTGTCTACAAAATGGTTGAAGATGTTGCGGGCAAGGATGCTGTCGGCTTCTTCCCTTATATCATGACCTTGTTCATGTTTATCGTGTTCTCGAACTTCCTCGGCCTTCTGCCAATGTCCTTTACGCCCACATCGCACTTTGCTGTGACGGTTGTTCTGGCGATGCTGGTGTTTCTCACCGTCACCATCGTTGGCTTTGTGAAGAACGGTGCGAAATTTCTCGGGCTTTTCTGGGTCTCAAGCGCGCCTCTCGCGCTTCGCCCTGTGCTCGCGATCATCGAAATTATCTCATACTTCGTGCGCCCTGTGAGCCACTCTATCCGTCTTGCGGGTAACGTGATGGCAGGCCACGCTGTAATTAAAGTATTTGCAGGCTTCGCGGCAATTGCCGTGATAAGCCCTGTGTCTGTGCTCGCAATCACTGCGATGTACGGTCTCGAAGTTCTCGTATCGTTTATTCAAGCATACGTGTTCACCATTCTGACCTGCGTGTACCTGAAAGATGCCCTGCATCCTTCACACTAAGGTTTGAAAGAAATCTAAACTTCCAATCGTAAGGAGAATTCACATGGAAGGCGATCTCGCACACATCGGCGCAGGCCTCGCGGCTATCGGTTCAGG
>NZ_CBFHPP010000028.1:0-19948 GCF_965657785.1 Lentibacter sp. | reverse complement strand
ACAAGGCAATGCATCCCGCAGGCCATAGCCTCGATGATAACGCCCGCGCCCAGCTCGCGGATCGAGGGAAAGATAAACCCGTCACAGCTGCGCATGAGGTCTGCCACTTCGGTCTGGGTCTTACGCCCCTCCATGGTGACGCAATTCTCAAGCCCGTGTTCGACAATCAACGCACGCATCCGCTCCTCTTCTGGGCCACTGCCCAAAATATGCAGATGATGCTCTCTCAAGACGGCGGAGGCGGCAAAGCTGCGGATCGGCAGCTCTGGAAGCTTGTAAGGCACAAGGCGCCCCGCATAGAGAAAATGCCGTTTGCCATCCGCCCCGCGCCGGCCCGCAGGCTTGGCCCCTTTGGCATGGAAAATGTCAGGGTCAAAGCCGATTTCGGGCACGCGAACAATGCGTGCATCCTCGACGCGGGTCAGGTCGGCTCGGGTCAAAGGCTGTCAGAACCGCCGCCGCGCGGTCATAGGTCGAGCGGGCAAAGGGCAGATATTTATAGAGGTTGCGTAGACCGCGCAGCTTTTCTTTCTCTCGTGCCTGCTCGGCTTGGAAGGCTTTGGGCCAGTCCAGATTGCCGTTGAGCGGCCCAATCAAAAAGGGAACCTTGAGCTTATGGGCGATATAGCTAGGCAAGGTCGGAGACATGGGCGTGATGCGGTGGACGATATCAAACTCGCCCGCCCCGAGTGCGGGCTTGAAGTGCTTCCAGACCTCGCGCTCAAAGGCGAGATACGGCAGGTAGCTCATCATCATGGAGGTTGACCACGCCACCTCCTCCCCGCCACGAAGCCAGCGCGCCAGTTTGAACATCGGGGCCGCGACGTATTCGGTGTCGAGATAAACAACATCCAGCCCATGGGCCGCCGCCTCGATATTTTCGCGGTTGCGCACATGGGTGGCGATCGTCACATCACAATGCGCCGCAATCGCGCGGGCATATTTATAGCCAACGATCGGCAACGAGGGCCACTCGGGGTTGCATTCATCCGCAAGGATCAGAACTTTCAAACGCTGGGTCATCATTACATCACAGTCTTGATTTTCATTTTCGCCCTGCGCACCTCGGGGACGTGGGCTTCTGTATAGCCCAGCAAAGCTCCGCAGAGCATCCATGTCAGGGGCGTAATCGTCGCGTTGGGCAAGAGATCAAACAGGTTAAACCCCAAAATAAGCGCCAATGCGCCCAAATAGGGCGAGGTATAGGTCTCTTTGGTGAGCACAAAACTGCGCGCAAACAAGACAAACAAAGGCCAGCTGAACAGCAAGAACTCTGCCAGATATCCAACCCAGCCAAATACCCCGATGGTGATAATCCAGCGCCCGTCTGTCACGGTGAGTAAAACGCCAGTGATCGGGTCAAGGATATGGTTGCGCCCCCAACTGCCCCAACCGAACACCGGCTTGAGAAGCGCACGGTCCAGAAGTACCCGCTCGTTATCAAAGCGAAACTTCAGCGAGCCCGAACGATCTTCGTCAAGCTCTGTAATTTTCTCAATAATCTCCTTTTCAGGAATCCACTCAAGACCCTTCATAATCGGATAGGTCACCGCCAGAAGCGCCAGAAGTGCAGCAAGGCGAAACTGCCAGAGGCGGTCCATAAACAGAACCATCGGCAAGAGCACCGCCGCATAAGCGATTGAGGCGACCGATTTACAGGCAATCATGATAAAGCCGAAGTAAACGCTGATCCCGCCATACCAGAGTTTGGGATTGCCCTTGGAATAGCGAAACAGCGCCACCGCGCAGCCCAGCATCATCATTGCAAAAAGTGCGACCCAGAGACCGTGATAGAGAAACACGATCGGACGGAAACCACCAAAGCGGATCAACTGGTCAAAGTTGTGCTGATAATACCCCCATATCCAGAGATTGAGCTGTGGGCTGAGGCGTATTTCGACCAGCATCAGGAGGGAATAGACAAGCCCCAGCGCCACAAAGGCAAAGAGTATATCGCGTTGGTCCGTCTCGCTGCGCAAGAAGCTATAGGCCATCACAAAGGGCATCAAAATCATACATTGCTGCACCATCAGCGCGATCGCTTCAACAATCCTCAATCCAGGCAGCCCGACCTGACCAAAAAAGATCGGTTCATCGTTGGTGAGCACAGTGGCCAGCGGGGTCACGATAAAGAGCAGCATCAAGCCCTTGGCAATATGGGAGCGGGGCAGATAGATCATATCCTCGTGATACATAAAGACGCAAAAGCCAAAGGCTGCCAAAGCCGCGATCGAGTCTTTGTCGAGCGGTGGCACTGCGGGAAAGTCAAACATAGCGGGCGGCGGCGGTAGGAAGAGATAGGCCAGCATAAGTGACCACAGCACAGCCCAGCCCACTGGCAACTTGCGAAACAAGACCAGAGAGACAAGCGGCCAGCTTGCCAGCGCAAGTAAAGCGAGTGCGTTTGGCATCTTTTCTTCAGCTTCCCGATCGCCCCCGACCCAAGCTTGTTTCGGTTTTATCAGCCAAATCTTAAGTTGTCGCTTATTTCTTCCCATTTGCCCCATTTTCGCCGACAATCGAGCACATTCTGGCCCACTGGTTCGATTAAGCCACCAACCAGTGAAACAAATAGACTGGCCTCATGAAAATAGCCTACCTTTGCGATATCAGCCCTGAACACAGCCAGCCTTATTCTGGTGGAAACGCGCGAATCTATCGCGCTCTTCAGGACCATGTCGGCGAAGTCGATATCCTGCCGCGGGCTTGGGGCGCTGCAGAGCCTTTACGCCGCGTGATCTATGCGCTGCCTGACGGGGTCAATCTGCGCCTGCGTTGGCGGCTTCATTTGCTTCTGGCGCGGATCATCTCGCGCTCTGTGACCGAGGCTTTGGCGGCCAAACATTATGATGTGGTTTTCGGTGCCTATTCCTTTCAGTCGATGGCGCAGCTCAAAACGCCCTACCCCATGCTCAAAGCCTTTACCTCTGATGCCAGCTTTACCGTTTACAAGCGCTCCGAGATCGGGGCGAGTTTCGGCTCCTCATGGGTGTCGCGCAGGCTTCTTGATCCGCTGACCTTGCGCGCGGAACGCAATATCTACCGCAAGCTTGATTTGGCGCTCTGGCCGTCTGACTGGCTTAAAGACGAGGCCGACCCGCTCTACGGCCTCAGCGAGAACCAGAGTGTTGTTGTGCCTTGGGGCGCCAATATTGATACACCAAAGGCGGAGACAAAGCCTTTGCGCCTGACACAAGAGACGCCCGTGAACTTGCTTGTTGTCGGGCGTGACTGGGTTTCAAAGGGCGGCCCGATTGCTTTTGAGACCCTGGCAAAGCTACGTGCACAAGGCGTCGATGTGCGGCTCACCGTGATCGGAACCACCCCGCCTGACTGTCACCTGAACCGATATGTGACAGTGCACCCGACCCTCGACAAAACAGTGCCGCGCGAACGGGCACTCTTTGAAGCGGCCTTTCGTCAGGCTCATTTTCTGGTGCAGCCCAGCTTTGAAAGCTGGGGCTTTGCCTTCTGTGAGGCCGCGGCCTACTCTTTGCCGTCCTTGTGCCTCGCTGTTGGCGGCGTGCCGGTGCAAGACGGGATCACCGGCCATAATCTGCCCCCAGGCGCGGGGGCCGCTGAATTTGCAGACATTATTTCAACCTATCTCAAGGACCCCGAGCGCTACGCCGCGCTCCGCCGCAGCGCGCGGGCTGATTTTGAAGAAAATCTCAATTGGGACGCATGGGGGCGCAAGGTTCATGATCTGTTTGACGCACGTCTCACGTCAGGCGAGCTGTCTGATCAGTAGCCCGTGCCGCGGACCACGACCCGCAACGTGCACAACATCACTTTCACATCCGTCCCAAAGGACAAAGACTTGTAATAGGCGGTGTCATATTCGGCGCGCTGTGGAAAGCTTGTTTCGTTGCGCTCAGACACTTGCCAATATCCCGTGATACCTGGGCGCATTTCGTAATAGGTCCGACCGGGGTAAAGATCTTCCTGACCAAGCATCATTGGGCGCGGCCCCACCAACGACATATGGCCCAGCAAGACATTTAACAGCTGTGGCAGCTCGTCGAGCGAAGATTTGCGCAGCACTTTTCCAAAAAAGGTGATCCGAGGATCAGCCTTTAGTTTCTGGTTTTCGTTCCATTCCGCCCGCGCCTCCGGCGTGCGGGCCAGATAGGCTTCAAGGATTTGATCCGCATCTGCAACCATCGTGCGCAACTTAAAGATCCGAAACAAACGCCCATTTCGGCCAATGCGCTTTTGGGAATAGATCGGAGCGCGCCCATCCAGCGCGATCAGAGCCATAAGGGGGAGCAAAATAACGAGCGCAGGAGCCGCCGCGACAAGCACCAAGACCACATCCAGAACACGTTTGCCGTAGGCGCGATACACGCCAGACAGATGCGCAACAGGGTTGGCGTCAAGCAACTCACGCAGCTCTGCAAGATTCAGTCGGCTCGACACACGTTCGTTCATCGTTACACCCTTGAGCCTTGCGCAAAAACGGCAAGACCTACTCGCTAAATACACTGCCAGTCGGAGGGACATTTTGTCAGGCGCAGAGAGGCTCTTTGGCGTCATCTGGGCGACCTGCTGCAATGTCTTCTGGTTTTCAAATGACGCCAGCGCGGCAGCTTTGCCGACGTCAAAAACCATAAGGTTGCGCGCTGTCCCCAAGCGCTTACCAGAGGGCCCATTTTTTGCCTTGGGCCTACCCAGTCTCTTTCTCTACGCCCCAGCCAGCTTCTGTGTCAATTCCTGATAAATTTTAGGAAACTCTTAGTTAACAGTGTTTTGCTCGGCCCACCTCACCTAGGATTGCAGTAAAGCCATCACGCACAACCAAGACGGGAAGTCGATCAACCGTTCTGTCACAGCCCCCAGCTTGCGTGCCAAATCCGTAAACCACAAAGCTGCGACAAATCTAGAAAGTCATAGATTGCGAAACAATCTCAGGGGAATTTCGAGATAGCCGCGTCACAGAAGACAATGCGCCATAATTTTTGTCATATCTGACGTTCTTTAGGCGCTTTGCCTCAACTCGCGCGCCGAAAGCACAGCCCTCACGACATCGGACACTCAGGCGTTTCCCGCCCCTGAAGGCAGGACATTGGACCGCAAAAAAGGCGTATGCCGAATGCGCAGCGGCGATGACGACCCCGCAAGACTGTATTGAGATTGGAAACACTGATTTTCCAGATCAGGCAAAGCCAGAAGCCAAACGCACGTTCAAACCTGCTGATTTGATTCGTATCTGCCCCGAGGGTCGCGTGAAATCCATCATCACCAGGATTATCTAAGTCCAGTTTGTCGCCGCCTTCAGGCCAGACTGCACTTAAAGCTCTATAATTTCAGAAGGTTACGGCACACATTAAACAAACGCTCCCTCCATTTCCCTTTGACGCGCAGGTGCGGGTCCGTCATCCTAGCCACAACAGGGCTGCATATCAGCGAATTAGAAAACGAAAGAGCCAATGGCCTCATCCAACCACACCAAAATCAAGGGCAAAGCACCTGCGCGCCCCTCTCCTCATGTCTCAGACGAGATCCGCAAAACAACTTGCTATATGTGCGCCTGCCGCTGTGGGATCAATGTTCATATGCAAAACGGCAAGGTGAAATATATCGAGGGCAACAAGGACCACCCCGTGAACAAGGGTGTGCTCTGCGCCAAGGGCTCGGCTGGCATTATGCAGCATTATGCACCCTCGCGTCTCAACGCGCCCATGAAACGTGTTGGCTCGCGTGGCTCTGGGCAGTTTGAAGAGATCAGCTGGGACGAGGCCTACAGCCTCGCGGAAAGCTGGCTGCGCCCGCTGCGCGAGAACGCGCCAGAAAAGCTCGCCTTCTTTACAGGGCGCGACCAATCCCAAAGCTTCACATCGCTCTGGGCACAAGCCTTTGGCACGCCCAACTACGCAGCCCACGGCGGCTTTTGCTCGGTCAACATGGCCGCCGCTGGTATCTATACAATGGGCGGCGCGTTCTGGGAGTTTGGCCAGCCCGACTGGGAGCGCACCAAAATGTTCATGATCTTCGGTGTCGCCGAAGACCACGACAGCAACCCCATCAAGATCGGCATCGGCAAGCTCAAGGCGCGCGGCGCGCGCATTGTCGGCGTCAACCCTGTGCGCTCGGGCTACAACGCTGTGGCCGATGACTGGGTCGGGATCACGCCCGGGACAGACGGGCTGTTTATCATGGCGATGATCCATGAACTCCTCAAAGCAGGGCAGATCGACCTCAATTATCTGACCCGCTACACCAACGCTGGCTTTCTCGTGAACTGCGCCGAAAGCGGGCCAAACAAGGGCCTGTTCCTGCGCGCCGAAAACGGCAAGGCGCAGGTGATTGACCGCGCCACAGGTAAGCTGGCCGATTATGACGCCAAGGGCGTGAAGCCCGCCCTCACAGGTCACCACCGCCATGCAGGCGACACCTACCGCCCCGCGTTTGAGCTTCTGGCCGAGCAATATATGAGCGAGGATTACGCGCCCGATGCTGTGGCCGAGCGCTGCGGAATTCCTGCTGCGCGCATCAAGGCGCTGGCAGCAGACCTTGCCCGCGTGGCCTTTGAAGAAGAGATCGTGATCGAGCAGCCGTGGACCGACTGGAAAGGCGAAAAGCACGCCCAGATGATCGGCCGCCCCGTGAGCTTTCACGCCATGCGCGGCATCTCGGCGCATTCCAACGGCTTCCAGACCTGTCGCGCGCTGCATATCCTGCAAATCCTGCTCGGGTCTGTCGAAGTCCCCGGCGGCTTTCGCTTTAAGCCGCCCTACCCCAAGCCGCCCGAAGCGCACCCCAAGCCGCACGCAGGCTACAAGGCGGGCCAGCCGCTTGACGGGCCGCACCTTGGCTATCCGATGGGGCCAGAGCACCTCTTGATTGACGACGAGGGCAACCCGAAGCGGATCGACAAGGCCTTCAGCTGGGAGAACCCGTTCAGCGCCCATGGCCTGATGCATATGGTGATTTCCAACGCTCATGCAGGCGTCCCTTACAAAATCGACACGTTGTTCATGTATATGGCCAATATGGCGTGGAACTCGTCGATGAACACCTCCTCGGTGATCGATATGCTCACAGACACCGACGAAAACGGCGACTACGTGATCCCGCATATCATCTACTCGGATGCCTATAGCTCCGAGACAGTGGCCTATGCCGACCTGATCCTGCCCGACACAACCTATCTTGAGCGCCACGACTGTATCTCGCTGCTGGACCGCCCGATTTGTGAGGCTGACGCCGCCGCCGACGCCATCCGCTGGCCCGTGGTGGAGCCTGATCGCAACGTAAAGGGCTTCCAATCTGCTCTATGTGATCTCGGAGCACGGCTTGGCTTGCCTGGCTTTGTCAACGAAGACGGCAGCCAGAAATATGCCGACTATGCCGACTACATTGTCAGCCACGAACGCCGCAAAGGCGTCGGCCCTCTCGCAGGCTTTCGAGGCAAAGACGGAACAAGCGAAGGGCGCGGCGCGCCGAACCCTGCACAGCTTGAGAAATATATTGAGAATGGTGGCTTCTGGGCGAGCCACCTGCCCGAGGAGGCGCAGTTTTATAAGCCTTGGAACCAAGCCTATCAGGATTGGGCTGTCAAAATCGGCCTCTTTGATGCGCCTGCGCCCTATGTCTTCAACCTCTACCTTGAACCTATGCGCAAGATGCAACTTGCCGCCGAAGGCCATGGCGAGCGCCAGCCGCCAGAGCATCTGCGCGCGCGTATGATCGAAACCATGACACCCCTGCCGCATTGGTATGCCCCGTTTGAGCAAAGCCAGGTGGCCGAAGAAGACTACCCGCTTCACGCGCTCACCCAGCGCCCGATGCATATGTATCACTCATGGGGCAGCCAGAACGCATGGCTGCGCCAGATCACAGGGGTGAACAAGCTCTTCATCCCGGGCGCGCTCTGGGACGAACACGGCTTTGCCGAGGGCGATTGGGCCTATGTCACCTCGCCCCATGGCCGCATCAAAGCGCCCGTCGCACGGATGGATGGCGTCAATGGCAAGACCATCTGGACGTGGAACGCGATTGGCAAAAAGCGTGGCGCTTGGGCGCTCTCTGAGAATGCACAGGAGGCCACAGAGGGCTTCTTGATGAACCACCTCATCAGCGAACTTCTGCCGCCAAAGGGCGATGGGCTTCGCTGGGCCAACTCCGACCCCATCACAGGCCAAGCCGCATGGTTTGACTTGCGTGTGCGGATCGAGAAAGCCCCCAAAGGCGGGCCATCAGAGCCGGCCTTGAGCGCACAGGAAAGCCCCGTGGGCGTTGGGGCGAAAAACATCAGCTATGGGGAAGACTTCTGATGCGCATTCATTCGATTAAAGGTGGCGGCGGGCTGAAGCTCCATGTCACAGACCAAGGCCCCGAGGATGCGCCCGCGCTTTTGTTGATCCACGGATGGGCGCAGCATTCTGTCGCTTGGGCGGCGCAGGCTCCCTTGGCGGAGCGCTTCCGCGTCGTCGCGCTTGATCTGCGCGGCCATGGCAGCTCAGAGGCGCCCCAAGATGTCGCGGCTTATGACAAGACTGCCCTTTGGGGCGATGACATCCACGCCATCATCACCGAACTGGGCCTCAAGCAAACAGTGCTTGTCGGCTGGTCCTATGGCGCGCGGGTGATTGCCTCCTATATCGCCACCCACGGCCAAGACGCGATTGCAGGGGTCGTGCCTGTCGGTGGAGTGATCGCCATTGGCGAAGCGCGCGAGCCTTGGATGATGGGAAATGGTAGCCCCGCGAGAAACAAAGACCTCTACACGTCTGATCAGGCCCGCCTGCTCACAGCAACCGCGCAATTTGTCGACCAATGCACCTATGCGCCCCTTCCGCGCGAAATCTACGGCACACTTGTCGGCGCAAATATGCTGGTCAGCCCCTTGGTGCGCCGCGCGCTCTTTGAAGGCACACTTGACTGCCGCCCCGTCTGGGAAAGCTTCACCAAACCCGCGCTTGTCATTCATGGCGCAAACGACAGCATTGTCGCCCCCGTCGTCGGAGAAACCGCCGCCAACACCTTCCCCAAAGGGCGCCTGTCTCTCTGGGACAAGACGGGCCACGCGCCCTTTGCCGAAGACCCCGAACGCTTCAACACAGAGCTGGCCGCTTTTGCCGAGCACGCCGCAGAACTCCAAAATGAGGAGGCCGCATGACCTCTCTGCCACAGACCACCGAGAAAAAGCTCGGCCTTGTCATTGATCTGGATACCTGCGTGGGCTGTCATGCCTGTGTCGTGTCCTGCAAGGAATGGAACACTTCAAACTACGGCGCGCCCCTGTCAGACATTGACGCCTACGGCGCGGAGCCACACGGCACCTTCCTCAACCGCGTGCACAGCTTTGAAGCGCAGCCCGAAAGCGGCTGTAGCCAAACCGTGCATTTCCCCAAATCCTGCCTCCATTGCGAGGACGCCCCCTGCGTCACAGTCTGCCCGACAGGCGCAAGCTACAAGCGCGAGGAAGACGGGATCGTTCTGGTCAACGAGGATGATTGCATGGGCTGTGGCCTCTGCGCTTGGTCTTGCCCCTATGGCGCACGTGAGCTGGATGAAATCTTCGGTGTGATGAAAAAATGCACCCTGTGCGTGGACCGTATCTACAACGACAACATCCCCGAGGAAGATCGTGTCCCCTCCTGTGTGCGCACCTGCCCGTCAAACGCCCGCCACTTCGGCGATTTGGGCGACCCCGAGAGCGATGTCTCAAAGCTCGTTGCCGCGCGCGAGGGCTTTGACCTTATGCCAGAACTTGGAACAAAACCTGTGAACAAATACTTGCCACCCCGCCTCAAGGATCAGCCCTCCAAGGCGGAGCTCACGCCACAACACACTGACGCCAAAGGCCTTTTTGCATGGCTTGATAAAGCGCTGGAGAAACTCTGATGCACCCAGCTCCTTCCGTTATTGCCTTCACAACCCTCTCTGGCCTCGGCTTTGGTCTATTGGCCTTTCTCGGCCTTGGCCTGCCGCCTGTCACAGGCTGGGTGTCTTTCGTATTTTTCTTCCTTGGCTACGCGCTCGCCGTCGGCGGGCTGCTCGCCTCGGTTGCGCATCTGGCCAATCCGAAGAACGCCATCAAAGCCTTCAGCCAGTGGCGCTCCAGCTGGCTCTCGCGAGAAGGGATCGCCGCTGTCGCTGCGCTTTCGGTGATGGCTGTCTTCGCAATTGCCTTGATTTTCTTTGACATAAGACTGCGCCTTGTCGGCCTTCTCGGCGCGCTGCTCTGTCTGACGACCGTTTTCACAACATCAATGATTTACACCCAGCTCAAAACAGTCCCACGCTGGAATATGTGGACTACCCCGCCCGTCTTCATGCTGCATTGCCTTGGCGGCGGGGCCTTGCTCGCAGGCCAACCACGTCTGGCCGCTATTTTGCTCGCCCTCTTGGGCGCGCTCATGGTCTGGGCGTGGATCGAAGGCGACGAGAAGGGCCGCGCAGGCTCGACCATGGAAACCGCAACAGGACTGGGCCGCATCGGCAAGGTCCGCCTACTCGAGCCGCCACATTCCGGCGAGAACTATCTTCTCAAGGAAATGGCCTATCAAGTTGGGCGCAAACACGCGGTGAAGCTGCGCGTCCTTGCGCTAGCACTTGGAATTGTCGTGCCTGTGCTGCTGATGCTCTTCTTGCCTGTCACGCATTTTACAGCTTTTGTGGCAATCATAGCGCATCTCGTCGGGATTTTCGCAGGCCGCTGGCTCTTTTTTGCCGAGGCCGAACACGTGCAAGCGCTTTACTACGGCAGATAACCGACCGCGCGGTTGACTTTTAACGTTACACGCGACACCTTCGCCTGAAACGGCCCAGAAGGAGCGCTCATATGTCTGTTGTCACCACCCAAATGCACGGCGACATCGCTGTCGTGACCATCGACAACCCGCCAGTCAACGCAGCCTCCCAAGCCGTGCGCCAAGGGCTGATGGACGCGCTTCTTGCCACCGAGGCAAGCAAACCGGCCGCCGTGGTGCTCGCCTGCGCAGGGCGCACCTTTGTCGCGGGCGCAGACATCCGCGAGTTTGACAAACCCTTCCTAGAGCCAGGACTGCCCGAGCTGCTCAACGCAATCGAAGCTGCGACGCGGCCTTGGGTTGCCGCCATTCATGGCACCGCCCTTGGCGGCGGCTGCGAGCTGGCGCTGGCCTGTTCTCACCGTATCGGGGCCGCCACAGCCAAAATCGGCCTGCCCGAAGTCAACCTAGGCCTGATCCCTGGCGCAGGCGGAACCGTGCGCCTGCCCCGCCTGATTGCCCCCGTCGAGGCCGCGCGCCTCGCCGTCACAGGAAAACCGATTGGCGCGAGCGAGGCTCACAAGCTCGGCCTGTTTGATGTCATCGCAGAGGGCGAATTGCTCGACGCCGCCATCACTTTGGCCCGAGACGCCGCGAGCAAGCCCCTGCCTGAGGCCCTGCTCACCCGCCAAGCGCCAGAGGTGGGCCGCGCCATATGGGACGCAGCCATCAGCAAACTTACCGCCAAAGCGCGCGGGCAGCACTCGCCGCATGAAGTCGCCGCCGCCGTGCGTGATGCACTCGACCATGACGGCCCCGACGCTCTCAAGCTTGAGCGCGAGCGCTTCATGCGCCTCAAAGGCTCAGAACAATCCGCAGCACTCCGCTACATTTTTTTCGCCGAGCGCAGCGTCGGCAAATCCCCACGCACCAAGGGTGTCGCCCCCCGCCCACTCGCTCAGATCGGCGTGATCGGCGGCGGAACCATGGGCGCAGGGATTGCCGCTGCCGCGTTGCTTGCAGGCCTTAAGGTCCAGATGATTGAACGCGACCAAGACGCCGCCAATGCGGGCGCGGCCCGTGTTGAAGGCATCCTCGGCGGCTCGCTCAAGCGCGGGCTGATTTCTGAGGCCAAACACGCAGCCCTCCTTGCCAGCTTCAACGCCGCGAGCGACTATAGCGCGCTAGCGCAAACTGACCTCGTGATTGAAGCCGTTTTTGAAGACATAGACGTGAAAAAAAAGGTCTTCGCCGCGCTTGAAGCCGCTTGCAAGCCAGAGGCCGTGCTTGCCACCAACACCTCCTATCTCGACGTGAACGAGATCGCGCAGAGCGTAGCAAACCCCTCGCGCGTCATTGGCCTGCACTTCTTCTCACCTGCGCATATCATGAAACTCTTGGAGATTGTCGTGCCCGAAGCCGTGGCCGACGATGTGCTTGCCACCGCCATTCAGCTTGCCAAAGCTCTGCGCAAACTGCCTGTTCTGGCAGGGGTTTGCGACGGGTTTATCGCCAATCGCATCATGTCCTCCTACCGCCGCGAAGCGGATTACCTCTTGGAAGACGGCGCCCTCCCCCATGAGGTCGACGCCGCCATGCGCGCCTTTGGAATGCCAATGGGTGTCTTTGAAATGCAAGACCTAGCGGGGCTTGATATCGGCTGGGCCGCCCGCAAACGCCGCGCAGCAAACCGCCCCACAAGCGAGCGCTATGTCGAAATCGCCAATCATATCTGCGAGGCAGGCCACTTTGGCCGCAAAACGGGCCGCGGCTGGTATCTCTATGGCGCAGATGGAAAACCCACACGCAACCCAGAGGTCGAAGCACTAATCGTAGCGGAATCGGCCCGCAAAGGCATCACGCGCCAGAGCTTTTCTGAGGACGCGCTGATGGCGCGCATCCTCGCCTGTATGCAAAGCGAAGGTGCCGCTCTTCTGGCCGAAGGCATTGCCGCCAGCCGCGAAGATATCGACGTGACCATGGTCAACGCCTTTGGCTTCCCGCGCTGGATGGGCGGGCCGATGTTTATGCGTGACGCCTAGGCGCGCAGGGCATCTACCTCGGCCAGCACCTCGGCCAGCGTTTCAAGGATCATATCGACGCCCTCTGCATCAATCGTGAGCGGCGGGCGAATTTTCAGGATGTTGTCATGCGGCCCTTCACAGCCGAGCAATATCCGATGCGCGCGCATACGGTTTTTCACATACTCCGCCACCTCCGTGGCAGGCGTGCGCAAGTCTCTGTCGCTCACCAGATCCACCCCGATAAACAACCCATAGCCACGCACATCGCCAATAACGGCGTGTTTGACCTGCAAGGCGCGCAGCCCATCGGCCAAGCGATTGCCCATCACACGCGCCTTCTCCATCAGGCTCTCATCCTCAACGATATCAAGCACCTCTGCCCCGATACGGCAGGAAAGCGTTGAGCCACCGAAGGTCGAGAAATATTCTGGACCCTTCGCAAAAGCCTCCGAAATCGCGCGGGTCGTCACCACAACACCAATCGGGTGACCATTGCCAATCGGCTTCCCCAGAACAACGATATCGGGCAAAGCGCCCTGCTCTTCAAAGCCGAAGTAATACTCCCCAAGCCGCCCCAGCCCCGTCTGGACCTCATCAGCAATACAAATACCGCCCGCCGCGCGGATATGCTCATAAACCGCTGGCAAATACCCTTTCGGCGGAATGATCTGTCCGCCAACGCTGGGAAAGGTCTCGGCGATAAAGCCCGCAAGCTTGCCGCCCTTGGCCTTGATGCGCGCAATCGCTTCGCCCACGTCAGCCGCATATTTCTCAGCGCGCGCAGGATCATCGCGCCGATACCGCCCACGATAGTCATCGGCCACATCCACAAGCTCGACCCAGTCGGGCTGCCCCACGCCGCCCTTGGCGTTGAATTTATAGGCCGAGATGTCAATCGCCCCCGTGGTGTTGCCATGATAGCCGTGATCGGGCGTAATCATGTCGCGCCCGCCCGTCACGGCGCGTGCAAGCCGCAGCGCCAACTCGTTAGCCTCCGAACCCGAGTTGACGAAATAACAGACCTCCAGCCCTTCAGGCATCTTGGCTTTGATCTTCTCGGCAAAGGCCACCTGCGCGGGATGCAAATAGCGCGTGTTGGAGTTCATCCGCTTGAGCTGATCCGCCGCCACAGCCTGAATGCGCGGATGGGCATGGCCCACATGGGGCACGTTGTTATAGGCGTCCAAGTATGGCCGCCCCCATTCGTCAAACAAGTGATGCTTCCAGCCCCGCAACAGCATCACAGGCTCGGCATAAGACAGCTTCAGATTGGGGGCAAAATGCGCGCCTCGCCCCACCTGCACCTCGGCCTTGTCGCGCGTCACATAGCCAGTCTTCTCGTCTGGCAAGTTCAAAAGCGCCGCAGGGTTCGGGCAGACCGCGCCCCAAAGATACATCTCGTCAGGGTCTGCCACACCGGGCCAGTCGCCGCCCATCCCATCGGTCGTCAACGCGAGTTGAAAGTGCACGTGCGGAGCCCATCCGCCTGATTGGGTCTTGTCGCCCAAATGCGCCAGAAGCGCGCCTTTTGCGACGGTATCCCCGACAGACAGCCGCGCGCATATTTCAGGGTTGAGATGGCCGTAAAGCGTATAGAAGCTGTCGCCCGCAGGTGTGGCGTGCTCAAGGATGACGACGCCGCCGTAATCAAGATGCGCGGGGCGGTATTCGACCAGATGAACCCGCCCCTCAAGCGGCGCATAAATCTTTGTCTGCGCAGCAGCAAAGCCATCCACCGCAATGTGAACGGTGCGGCGGTTTGAAGCCTTCCACCGCCCACGGCGAAAGAACGGCGCTGTATAAATCAGCCGAGGCTCGTTGTAATAGCCAAGCCAGATCCCGCCTTCGATGTCGTATTCTGTGCCCACGACAGCCGCCTCTTCAAGCGGCAGATCAAACGGGTTGATCGGGCTGGTCGAGTTTTCAACAGAGAGCGAGCCCATGGGCGCATCGCTCAGATCCTCGCCAAAGAGCGGGGCAAAATTGCCGCGCTCGCTCTCGATCCACGCCATGACGTGTGGCGCCGCCTCAACCACAGCCAAACCACAAGCCGCCCGAAGACGCGCGCGCAGAAGCCCTGTGTCTTCGATTTCGCGCTCCAGAAAAGCCCAAGCAGGCGCTTGCGAAATCAGCACATAAGGGTCATCAGGCGTTTCTTTTGCCATCAGTGTGGAGTTGACCACACTCACGGCAAGCCGCATCCGCAAGAGCGGCCAAAGCAGATCGAGCTCCGCCCCTGTCAGCGGATAGGCGGCGTGATAGCCCGCCACCGCCGCCGCCAACGCCTGCTCGGGCGCATCTTGATCGAGCACCAGATAGGCACAAGCAATCGCAAGGTCGCAAATCCTCGGGCTTGCGCACATATCACCCAGATCAATCAGCCCCGTGATATGCGGCGCACGCTGGAGCGAGCTGCTTACCAATATGTTATAATCATTAAGATCGTTGTGAATGGCCACCTGTGGCAAGGCCGTGAGTGCGGGCAAAATAGCTTCATATTGCGCCATAATCTCAGCGAGCAAAGCCCGCCGCTCAGGCTGCGCTATGATGTCAAGCGCGCCGCTAATCCACCCCGCCTGCATCAAGTTCCACTTGAAGTCACGCTCCAAAGCGGGATGCTCAAAATCAGCCAGAGCACGATCCATCGCGCCAAGCTTTGCGCCCACCTCACCGACAAGCGCGAGCGATTTGGGGCGCGTCTCTGCATAAACACGGCCCTCACATTTCTCCAACAGCCAGACGAGGCGCGCCTCGCCCGCCTCATCGATTACTGTGGCATACTGCGCGCCTGAAGAGGTCTTCACCACATGGGGAAGAGGCACCTCAGGTGCTTTCGCAGCGATATGCTCAAAAGCGTTACACTGAAGCGCAACAAACGCCGCCTCACAGCCCGCTCGCATGACCTTGAGCACATAGCCCTGCCCCGCCGCCTCCGCGAGAAAGTTGAGGTCATATTCGCCGTCAAGCTGCGTCAGCTTGGCCTCAATTGTCCAATGTTGCTTTAGCGCCACCTGCCAAAATCTGCTCATGGTCTCTCCCCCAACTCAATATTTCCGCGAGAAAACCACAGCCCCGCAGACAGCGCCAGCCCCAGACACCAAAGATGAACGCAAGACGACATATTTCTATTTGTCTTCTGCGCGTTCTGCGGCAAAGCTGCCCAAAGAGACAGCCACCCGACCCAGCCTTGAAAGGCCCTCCATGGACCGCGCCGAAATCGTTCACACAAATTTTCTCACACGCGTGGCCGCTGAAGACTTTCCAAGCGGCAAACCTGCGACAGATGCGCTGTCCAAGGCCGAGGCCGCGGGCCTCTTTCGCACCCAATGCCTCAGCCGCGCGCTCGACCGCACCAGCCGCGCCATGCAAAAGGCAGGTCAGGGTTTTTACACTATTGGCTCTTCAGGCCATGAGGGCATGGCCGCCGTGGCCGCCGCCCTTCGCCCCGATGACATGGCCTTCCTGCACTATCGCGACGCCGCCTTTCAACTGGCGCGCGCCGAGCAGGTGCCGGGCCAATCCGCGCTCTGGGATATGCTCCTGTCTTTTGCCTGCTCCTCGGAAGATCCGATTTCAGGCGGGCGCCACAAGGTGCTTGGCTCACGCGCACTCATGATTCCGCCCCAAACCTCAACCATCGCCAGCCACCTGCCCAAAGCCGTGGGCGCAGCCTATAGCGTCGGCCTTGCCCGCCGCCATCCGCCAGAGCACCAGCTCTTGCCAGAAGACGCCATCGTTGCCTGCTCCTTTGGCGATGCTTCCGCCAATCATTCCACGGCTCAAGGCGCGTTTAATACGGCGGGTTGGGCCTCCTATCAATCAAGCCCCCTGCCGCTTCTCTTTATCTGCGAAGACAACGGCATTGGCATCTCGACCCCAACGCCAGAGGGCTGGATCGCCGCCAGCTTTCAAAACCGCCCAGGGCTGAAGTATTTTCACGGTGATGCGCTTGATCTCTATGATGCTTACGCGGCCGCCCAGCGTGCCGCAAACTATGTGCGCCGCCGCCGCAAACCTGCTGTCCTTCATCTGCGAACGGTGCGCCTCTATGGCCACGCGGGAGCGGATATGCCCACAAGCTATATGTCCAAAACCGCTGTCGAGGCCGAAGAAGCCAATGATCCGCTGCTGCATTCTGTGCGACTCCTCTCCGAAGCAGGCGTACTCACGCCTTCGCAAGCACTTGAAATATATACCGAAACGCTAGAGCGCGTCACGCGCACCGCGGCCGAAGCCGTCAAACGCCCGCGCCTTGCCACCGCGCGCGATGTCATGGCGTCTCTCATCCCGCCAAAACGTGCGGTCGCCCCGAGCAACGGCCCGAGCGCCGAGGCTCGCGCCACCGCATTTGGCAACGATATGAATGCAATGGACAAGCCACAGCCCATGTCACGCCTGATCAACTGGGCGCTGACAGACCTCATGCTCGCCCATGAAGAGGTCGTGCTCTGCGGCGAAGATATCGGGCGCAAGGGCGGCGTCTACGGCGTGACCCAACGCTTACAGCAGCGCTTTGGCGAAGACCGGGTGATCGATACATTGCTGGATGAACAATCTATCCTTGGCCTCGCCATTGGCATGGCCCAAAACGGCTTTGTTCCCGTACCTGAAATCCAGTTTCTCGCTTACTTACACAACGCCGAAGACCAGCTGCGCGGCGAAGCGGCCACCTTGCCGTTCTTCTCTAACGGCCAGTTCACAAACCCCATGGTGCTGCGCATCGCGGGGCTTGGCTATCAAAAAGGCTTTGGCGGGCACTTCCACAACGACAACTCTATCGCCGTTCTGCGCGATATCCCCGGTGTGATTATCGCCTGCCCCTCCACAGGCGCGGATGCCGCAAAAATGCTGCGCGAATGCGTCCGCCTTGCGCGCGAAGAGCAGCGCATGGTTGTCTTTCTCGAGCCAATCGCGCTTTACCCCATGCGCGACGTGCAGACAGACGGAGATAACGCATGGATGTGCAGCTACCCTGCTCCCGATCAAAGCATCGCCTTGGGCCAGATCGGCGAGTATGGCACAGGCACCGACCTTGCCATCGTGACCTATGGCAACGGCCATTATCTCTCCCGAAAAGCCGAGGCCGATCTGCGCGCCAAGGGCATTGATCTCAAAATCATTGATCTGCGCTGGCTTGCCCCCCTGCCCGAAGACGTCCTCCTTGCCGCCACCAAAGACTGCAAGAACATCCTGATCGTGGATGAATGCCGCCGCACCGGCGGACAGGCCGAGGCCCTGATGGCGCTCTTTTCCGAGGCAGGTCACAGCCGTATTGCCCGTGTGACCGCCGAAGACAGCTTCATTGCCACAGGCCCCGCCTACGGCGCAACCCTACCAGATGAAGCCCAGATCATCGCCGCCACCGAGGCCCTTGTGCTATGAGGCGCGCCGTGGTCATCTGTCCGGGGCGCGGCACCTATAACACACCCGAACTGGGCAGCCTCGCGCGGCTCAACCCCGACAAAGTCGCACTGTTTAAAGGCTTTGATGCGCTCCGCCGTGAAAACGGCCAAGAGACGCTCACAGAGCTTGACGGCGCGTCGCGCTATTCTATCGCCAAACATACCCGCGGCGACAATGCCTCAGCCCTGATCTATGCCGCGAGCTACGCCGATTTCCTCTCGCTGAAAGACATTGATGTCGTCGCTGTGACAGGCAACTCCATGGGCTGGTATACCACACTCGCCTGCGCAGGCGCTCTGAGCGCCAATCAGGGCTTCAAGCTTGTGAACACCATGGGCCAGATGATGCAGGACAGCCTCATCGGCGGGCAGCTAGTCTACCCGATCACTGACGACACATGGCAGCCAGACCCCAGCCAGCGCGCCGATGTGATAACGCTTGTGACCGAGATCGCCAACCAAGCCGATCATAGCCTCGCCCTCTCGATTGACCTCGGCGGGATGCTCGTGCTCGCAGGCAATGAAGCAGGCCTTGCCGCTTTCTCAGATCGCGCCTCCCCTCAGGGGCAGTTCCCGCTGCGCCTGCACAACCACGCGGCCTTTCACACTGCCCTACAAGAGCCGGTTTCGCGCGCCGCCCAGCAACGCTTTGATCCTGCGATGTTTGAGCAGCCCGACATCCCCATGATCGACGGGCGCGGCGCGATCTGGTGGCCCCATGCCACGGATAGGAAAGCGCTCCATAGCTACACCCTCGGCCACCAAGTCGTTGAACCCTACGATTTTGCCAAAGCCGTCACAATCGCCGCCCGCGAATTCGCCCCAGATGTCTTTATTGTCCTCGGCCCAGGCACAACCCTCGGCGGCGCCGTCGCTCAATCGCTTATCTCTTCTGCATGGCAGGGAATGCGTTCAAAATCAGACTTCCAAACGCGCCAGTCCGAAACCACCCTGCTCACAGCCATGGGCCGCCCAGACCAACGCCAACAGGTCACAGCCTAAACCGCGACACATGATATCCCGCCATAAATTAAAAAGTAATGGCGGAGACGAAGTCCCCAACACCAAACTCTACATAGATCCGATAAAATCTACTTTTATGGGTTAAATATCCCACCTTAAGCCAATATTAGTCCATCCAGCTCTATTAAGGTCTACTATAATATGCTACTTTGTTGTGGGTAGGTTTGCGGGTAGGAGTAATGGAGTGGCGTTTCTTAAATCAGCACGCAGCGTCGAGACAGTTACCGACGCAGGGTATCATCGCTGCGACCGGGGACTGTACCTGCAGGTCACCAAGAGTGGCACCAAGTCTTGGCTCTTCCGCTACAAATCTCCATTGACCGCAAAGCAGCGTGAGATGGGCCTCGGACCTCTCAGCTTGGTTTCTCTAGCGGCAGCACGGGAGCTCACCATCGAATGCCGACGGCAACTCCTCAGTGGGCTTGATCCTCTAGAGGAGCGCAAACAAGTCAAACGCGCCCAACAGTTAGCCCAAGCAAAGTCGATCACATTCCAAGAAGCGGCAGAGAAGTGCATTGAGAGCAAAAAGCCCGAATGGAAAAACGCAAAGCATGCTCAGCAATGGTCCAATACCCTCACCACATACGCCTATCCAATCTTCGGCGATATTGCAGTAGCCGACGTAGACACAGACCTCGTACTAAAGGCTATCGAACCAATATGGATCTCTAAAGCTGAGACGGCGAGCAGAGTAAGACAGCGCATTGAAACAGTCTTGGATTGGGCACGCGCACGGGGTTATGCCGAAGGCGAGAACCCGGCACGCCTACGCGGCCATCTAGACAACATCTTAGCCAAGACG
>NZ_CBFHPP010000027.1:0-23501 GCF_965657785.1 Lentibacter sp. | reverse complement strand
CAAGCTCTTGCTCCACCTTTTTCTTGATCGCGTCATTGGCCTTCTGCTTCACCTCTTCCTTCTTCTCCTTGAAGTTGAGGTCAATCGCAGCACTCAGATCAGGCAGGATCTTCGGATTGCTCCAAGGCCCATAAATCTTCACAGGAAAGGCCAAGTCCTTGCCACTGCTGGCCTTAAGCGCCACGGGCGTAAACACGTAGTTGATCGTCTGCGCGCCAAGCCCGACAACGCCTTTACCACTCGCCGTAATCCGCGGCAGCACCATGTTCAGATTGTCATTGCTCAAAACACCGTCCTTGATGTCAAAGCTCGCGCCGAGTGTGTTAAAAACAGTTGTGCCTTTGGTGCCGTTCCCCGTGCCCATCAGCCCGTTGAGGTCAAACCCCGAGATCGTCCCCCCCGCCATAGCAAGGCCGCCACGGCCCGACAGCGAGGTCATAATCGCGTCCAGACTGCTGCCAGAGCCAAGAAACTTGATATAGCTGTCAGCCGTCCCCGACAGCCGCTCAACGCCCATCACATCGCGCAGTAACGGCTTCATATCGACCTGCAACAGGCTCAAATTCCCGCCCACAGACAGGCCGCCACGGTTGTTGATCACAAATTCGCCCGCGATTTTCCCGCCATAGCCCGTCGCCTTGGGCAATGTCATCACAAGCCGCGAGCGGTCCAGACTGATGCCCAAAGCACTCTCGCCAAGCTTGATCATCCCCGCATCCAGCGATTGCACCGACAGGCTCACCTCGGCGTTCATCGCGCCAAGCCCGCTCGCATCAATCCGCGCGGTGCTCCAGCCCGTGTCACGGCGCGCCCCCCCGCCGTCTCCCCCGTCTCCGCTGCTGCCGCTGCCACTGCCGCCTTCCGAGGCGAGCGAGGCCAGATCAAGCGCACCGCCCGCAAGCTTTGCCGTCAGTTGCGGCACCGCCCCGCCAAGGCGCAGGTCGGCGTCGCCCGTCAGCCTGTTCTGATCCAGCGCGAGCGTCATGCCCCGCAGGTTGAGAACCTCGCCTTTCGAAAAAATCATCTTGGCGCTCAGATCAAGCGCTTGCCCCAGCCCGCGCGGCAGATCGACTGCGCCCAGCCCGAGGCTTTGCATAAATTTCGAGGTGCTTGAGGTGCTCAGAGAAAGCTGCCCCTCTGCCTCAAGCGCGCGGCTCATCCGCCCCTCAAAGCGCGCTGTGCCACCCGCCGTCTCAAAGCGCGCCGTCACAGGCGTCAGCCGCCCCGCAATCAGGTCTTGCGCATGGCCCGCCTTGGCCTCCAAGCTCAAGGCCGCGCTCGCGCGCACCCCGCTCAGCGCAAGCGTCACAGGCCCCGCCAAGAGAGGCATCTCAAGCGCCGCATCCAGCCCCGTGATCTCTTCGCGCGTGCCCGCCTGACGGTCTTCGATCAGCACAGTCGCCCCCGTCACTGTCGCGCGCTGAAGGCTGAACGGCGTCACAGCTGTGCTGGCAGTTTCGCCCTCTGTCGGGCCTGCCGCCGCCGCTGCGCTCTCGCCAAACTCCCAGCTCACGCGCCCGTCCTTGGCCGTGATGAGGTTGATCTTCGGGGAGACAAGCTCGACACGGCGGATGTCAATCTCCCGCCGCAGCGCCGCCGCCGCGCCCACACCAATGCTCAGCGTCTCAGCCGTGAGCAAAGGGGCCGCGTCCCAGTCAGGCCCCGCAATCTGCACAGGCCCCGTTTTCACGCCCAAAACAGGCCAGACACTCAGGCCGATATCGCCCGAAATCACAACCTCGCGCCCCAGCGCTTTGGAGATTTCCGCGCTCGCAAGCCTCGCGATCCGCTCCTTGGGCAGCATCATAAGCCCCAGAGCGGCAAAGCCGACAAACACCACAACACCACCCAAAATCCAGCGTAAAATCCGCATCGTAAAATATCTCCTTATCAACGCCGCAAAGGCTATGCTGTCGCGCGAGCGGCTTCAATCACCTTGCCCCAAGCGCCCCCTTCCCCAAGCGCAATTCTGCCGCTATAGGAGCATCATGTCACAAAATCCCCCCGATCTGCGTCCAGATCTCGCCCGCGCCCAGCTTTCTGAAACACGCCGTGAAGGCCAGCCCACAATCGGGATGGTTTCGCTTGGCTGTCCCAAAGCGCTGGTCGACAGCGAGCGCATCCTCACGCGCCTCAGAGCCGAGGGCTACGGGATATCGCCCGATTACACCGGCGCAGATGCCGTGATCGTCAACACCTGCGGCTTCCTTGACAGTGCCAAGGCCGAAAGCCTTGATGCGATTGGCGAAGCGCTGGCCGAAAACGGCAAGGTGATCGTCACAGGCTGCCTTGGCGCAGAGCCTGACTATATCCGCGAACATCACCCGCGCATCCTTGCTGTGACAGGCCCGCACCAATACGAACAGGTGCTCGATGCCGTCCATGCCGCTGTGCCGCCAAGCCCCGATCCCTTTATTGATCTTCTGCCCGCCTCTGGCGTGAGCCTGACGCCGCGCCACTATAGTTATCTAAAGATATCAGAAGGCTGCAATCACAAGTGCAAGTTCTGCATCATTCCCGATATGCGCGGCCGTCTCGCCTCACGGCCCCACAAAGCCGTTCTGCGCGAGGCTGAAAAGCTTGTTGAAAACGGCGTGCAGGAGCTTCTGGTGATCTCTCAAGACACCTCCGCCTATGGCACAGACTGGCCCAATGATCTGCGCCGTGGCCTCTCTGAGCAGCCGATCACAACGCTCGCCCGCGACCTCGGCTCGCTTGGCGCGGGCAAAGACCTCTGGGTGCGCCTGCACTATGTCTACCCCTACCCCTCGGTGCGCGAGATTATCCCGCTGATGAGCGAGGGGCTGATCCTGCCCTACCTCGACATTCCCTTTCAGCACGCCCACCCCGAGACGCTCAAGCGCATGGCCCGCCCCGCCCATGCCGAGCGCACGCTTGACAGGATCACCGAGTGGCGCGACATCTGCCCCGACATCACCCTGCGCTCGACCTTTATCGTCGGCTACCCAGGCGAATCTGAGGCAGAGTTCCAGACCCTGCTCGACTGGATGGACGAGGCCCAGCTCGACCGCGTCGGCTGCTTCAAGTATGAAAATGTCGCAGGCGCGCGCAGCAATGCCCTGCCCGATCATGTGCCCGAAGCGCTCAAGCAAGAGCGGTGGGAGCGCTTCATGGAGAAGGCCCAAGCCATATCGGAGGCCAAGCTCGCCGCCAAAGTCGGCCAGCGCATGGATGTCATTATTGATGACATCGACGAAGACGGGATCGCAACCTGCCGCACCAAAGCCGATGCCCCCGAGATCGACGGCAACCTGTTTATTGATGAAGGCACAGAAGGTTTGCGCGTCGGCCAGATCGTCTCGGTCGAGGTCGACGAGGCCGGCGAATATGATTTGTGGGGAACGCGCGCCGAGGCTGTGTAAGCTGCGCATTCACTGCGCACCACAAATGCCCCTACCGCGTCAGCCCAAACAGAAGCGAGCGGTTGCCGCACTCCGCTGGCACGTGCCCCTCGGCCAGCGCCTCCATGCAGGCCTGCGCAAACAGGCAGCCTCGGCAGCGGGTGATCATATCGGCGTGCGCCTTTGCCCCGAGAGCGCCCGAGGCCGTGGCCGTGGTCAGACAGACGCCCAGATTGGCCGCCGCGCGGCGGGTGAGCTCAAAATGCAGCGCAGGGTTGCCAAGCGGGGCCGTTGATAGGGGCGGTGCAAACGTCATGAAAATCGTCCTTCTCAGATCAGAGCCATACTCTGGCCGCCCGCCTCAAGGATATCTTTGACATAGCGCAAACGCGGCGCGCGTTGCGTTTACCCGCCCCTCAGCGCGCGCTGGCTTTACAAAGCGGCCGTTTTGCAGCCGATTTCAAACTGTGTTGGGGCGGTGCACGCAAGGTGCACGGGTGGTGCACACATATCACCCCCCCAGAATCAGCCTGTTTTCAAAGGTTAATCGCCGCGAAAAAAAGTGGTGAGATAGGCCGTGACAGCATCCTGAACATGGCGGAACCGGTCGCCGCCAAGGTGCTTGCCGCCATACCACCGCGTCACCACGATCACATGGCCCAAAAGCCCCTCGCGCTCCAGCATCCGCACAATAACCATACCCGCCCCGCTCTCGCCATCATCGGCCTTGAGCGGCGTGCCATCGGGCAGGATCATGGCCCATGTATTATGCGTCGCCTTGGCGTATTTCTTGTTGCGTTTCAGCGCCTTAAGCAGCGCCTCTGCCGCCTCGCGCGTCTCGGCCACGCCGCCCGAAACAGAGTAGCGCGAGCCTCTGTCGCTGATGATATTGTCAAGCTGGTTCAAGGGCTTGGCTAAAGCTGGGAGGCCGTTTGGCGCACCGCTTCAATCCGCTGTGCATTGGGCGGGTGCGTGCCCAAAAAGCGATCCCCGGGGTCGGGAATACGGCTGAAGAAGGCCGCCCCCCTCACAGGGTCATAACCCGCCTTCTTGGTGATCACAGTGCCCAGAATATCCGCCTCGATTTCATAGTCTTTCGAATAGGTCCGCGCCCCCACCTGAGCGCCGATTTCGCCTGCGTTTTGAAGCACTTGCGCGTCCGCCCCCGTCAGTGCCGCAAGCCCTGCAAAGACCAAAGCCCCCGCCTGCGCATTGCGCTGCTGGCGGGCGATATGGCCCGCAATATGATGCGCCGCCTCATGGCCCATCACAAAGGCCAGCTCGTCGGCATTTTGCACATCCGCGATCAAGGCAATGGTAAAAGCAAGGATCGGCTGGCCCGATTTATCCAGCGTCTGATAGGCGTTCACAGGCTGGTTCGGACGGTCATCAATCACGATCTTGAAGTCACAATTCATCCCCGGCGCACGCGCGCGGCACTCCCGTTCCGCCACAGGCTCCACCGTCTCAACAACGCTGACAAACTGGCGCGCCGCTTGGCGTCCGCTCAGCGGCGCAGAGGCCTGAGGCCCCGCGACAGGGCTTGGTGCCGTCGTTTCACTGGGCACATCACAGGCCGCCAAAGCCACCAAGGCAACAGCAATAAAAGCCTTTTTTATGAATGACATCACACCGCCTGCCTTTGTTTTCTGCACGCTCAATATAACCCTCCTCCCGTCGTCGCACCAGCCCCTTCGCGCCGACGTGACCCCTCAGACCGCGCCCCCCTTGCAAGTGGCGCGCATCCGCCTATTCTGGGTCTATGTTTTCAATCGAACACGAATTTGACAGCACGGTCATCACCCTTGTCGATGAGGGGGCCGCGCCCTTGGGCGAAGACATTGTGATCAACGCCTTTGAAGAGTGCATCACGCTTGAACAATACAACCCGCGCACCGACAAAACCGAGAAAATAACCCTCTCCATGGCGCAGGTGCATGATCTCTCGGCCGCGCTCGATCTGCCCGAAGGCGTCTATTCTCTGGTGCGCGAAAAAGATCTCTGACGCCTGCTTTAGAGTTTGTTAAGCTTCAGCCGCTAACCTGCCATCAGTTCCACATCGTCGCTTGCCAATCTGACGTTCCCTTGCCCTAATGCCGCCAGACATTGACAAGGGGCAGGCAGATGAGCGCAGATCGCAAAACAGGCTTTTACTGGGACGAAAAAACATTCTGGCATGGTGGCGGCAATTATGCCCTGACCCTGCCTGTTGGCGGGCTTGTGCAGCCCCTCGTGGCGGGCGGCCTCCCCGAAGCCCCCGAAACAAAGCGCCGTTTCAAGAACTTGATGGATGTCACAGGCCTCTCTGCCGAGCTGTCCATGCAGACGGCTCCGCCTTGTTCTGAAGACGAGCTAACGCGCGTCCATCCTTTTGATTTTATTCATAAATTTCAAGAGCTTTCGGCGGCGAACGGCGGCGAACTCGGCTTGCGCACCCCCTTTCTTAAGGGCGGTTATGACATTGCCGCGCTCTCCGCTGGTCTGTCGCGCAGCGCGCTCTGTGATGTGCTTTCAGGCAAAGTGAAAAACGCCTATGCCCTCTCCCGCCCCCCGGGGCACCACTGCCTGCCCGACTGGCCCAACGGCTTCTGCCTTCTGGCCAATCTCGCCGTGGCGATCGAGGCCGCCAAAGCCCAAGGCCTCGCGACGCGCTTCGCCGTCATCGACTGGGATGTGCACCACGGCAACGGCACCGAGCATATCTTTTATGACCGCGACGATGTCTTGACGATCTCGCTCCATGAAGAAAACAATTATCCAATCAATTCAGGCCACTTGGCCGACAAAGGCCGCGACGCGGGCCTTGGCTACAACATGAATATCCCGCTGCCCCCCGGAACGGGCCACGCCAGCTATCTGGAGACAATGGACAAGCTCGTGCTGCCCGCCCTTGAGCGCTTCAAGCCCGATGTGATCATCATTGCCTGTGGCTTTGACGCAGGCACATTTGACCCCTTGGGCCATCAGCTCTGCACCGCCGACACCTTCCGCCAGATGACCCGCCGCGTCGTGTCCGCCGCCGAAAGGCTCTGCGGCGGCAAGCTCATGATGGCCCATGAGGGCGGCTATTCCGAGGCCTATGTGCCCTTCTGCGGCCATGCCGTGATGGAGGAAATGTCAGGCAGTGACATCACAGCGCCAGACCCCATGGCCGAGGTCGTCGCGGCGCGCCAGCCCAGCCTGCGCGCGCAAGCGTTTGTCTCGGGGTTGATTGATGAAATGGTGGTTGAGTTTTTCGGCTAAGCCGCTCTCACCACATGGTTTTTTCGGCGCGCGCAGCCCAAGTCTCGTCATAGGCCGCGCCGCCTTCTTCGCCCCCGGTCTGCTCGGCAAGGATCTCTCCCACCGTTGGCAGCCCTTCGCTTTGGTCGCCCGCGCGCCAAAGCTCGGCGCGCATCGGCGCTCGCGCGCATTGCGCATAAATCTCGCCGATCTTGATCACAATCACAGAGCGCGGCAGGCGGCCCCTGTCGTCAAATTGCTCGCAAAGCTCAGGCTCGACGCTCACCTTGGCCGCGCCATTGACCCGCACAACAGTGTCAGAGCCGGCCACCATAAACAAAAGCGAAATGCGCCCGTCCGCCACGATATTGCGCAGCGTATCCATGCGGTTGTTGCCGCGCCAGTCGGGCATCAAGAGCGTGTGTTCGTCCAGCTCCCGCACCACAGGGCCATCCTCGCCGCGCGGGCTCCCGTCTGTGCCCTCAGGCCCGACCGTGGAGACAATACAAAACCGTGAGGCCAGTATCCACTTGCGGTAAAGCGGTGTCATCTGCCGCGCCACCTTGCGCAAAGATGCCGCCCCCGGCGCGCCGTAAAGCGCCTCTAATGTCCTGATATCCTTGACATACTCAGCCATGAAATCCTGCTTCTGCCAGCAGGGCATCCGAACGGATTTCAACCTCCGCTTCAAGCCGCGTCATAAACTCGGCCTGCGACAAGCCCACAGGGATCGGCGGCAAAAACTCGACAACCGCAAGCCCGGGTTTGCGCCGGATTGTGCCCTTGGGCCAGAACAACCCCGCATTTGTCGCCACAGGCATACAGACCTGTTTCATCTGGTCATAAAGCGCAAATGTGCCAACTTTATAGGGCTTTTTCTCTCCCGGTGTCACACGTGTGCCCTGACTGTAAATCACAAGCTGCCCCGCCGCCGTCACACCGCTTTTTACATCTTCAAGCATCTTCTTGATCGCCTGCCCGCGCTTGCCACGGTTCACCGGCACACAGCCGATCCGGTAGGCATATAACCCGATCACAGGCGTCCAGAGAATCTCACGTTTCATGATAAATTTCGCCGCAGGGCTGGCGTTAAAAATCATGATAATATCCAGAAAAGACTGATGCTTGGCCGCAATTAACATCTCGCCCGAAGGCGGCGTGCCGCGGATTTCATGGCGCAAATCAAGCATCCAGCGCGCCGTCCAAAGCACCCAGACACAATAGGATTTGCAGGCCGCCCGCGCGCCCTTGGTGCTCACCAAAGCCCAAGGCAAAAAGACCAGCCCGACAAGCAACATCATCACCGCGTTTTGCAACACAAAGATCAGTGAAATACCCCAACGCACAGCAGACATCAGCGCAGCTCCTTCAATGTGCGTCGCGCCGCCGCTTGCGTCGCGCCAAAGGCCACCCCCCCCGCCAAAAGCGGAATGAGCAGCGGCCAGAGCCAGCTTGCGCCCTGAAAGCCAAGCCCGCTGAGAAGGCTGTCGTCGCCTCCCCCCGTTGGCAAAATCAAAAGCGCGATCACGCCCAGCCCCATGCCCAGTGCCGCTCCCGTCACCGAGCGCAGCGTAAAGCGGCGCACAAAAGCGCTGGCAATATAGCCGTCTTTTGCCCCGACAAGCCGCATCACCGTGATCACCTTGGCATTGGCCGCCAGCGCCGCATTGGCCGCCAGCGTGATCATCGCGCCCATCACCGCAAAAATCAGCCCAATCGAGAACCAGCCCAGAAACGACAGCCGCCCTGCCGCCGCCACCAATGGCGCACGCCAGCGGGCATGATCGTCAAGCACAGCGCCTGGCACTTCGCCGAGCAGGCGCAGACGCAGCGCCTCGGCGTCAAGGCCCTCAGACCCTTCAACAATTTCAATCAGTTGCGGAATAGGCAGCGCCTCAAGCGGCATCTCGGGGCCAAACCACGGCTCCAGCAGCTTGCGCTGCTCCGCATCGCTCAAGACCCGCGCAGAGGCAACCCCGGGCGTGGTCTGAAGCACCACAAGCGCCGCCTCGGTCGAGGCCTGCATCTGTCCCTGAGGGGCCGAAATCCGAACCGTCGCAGACTGCGCCAGCTCGCTGGCCCAGCGCTCTGACAGCCGCGCCGCCGAAACAGACAGCGCCAGCGCAAACACCGCCAGAAAGGCCATCACAGCCGCCGCAAACAGCGTCAGCCGCGCGGTAAAGCCCGTTGGCGGCACAGCCCGCTCGGCCTGCGCATCGCCAATGATAAAGTCTGTTATCTTGTTGATCTTGATCACATCTTTCATCACAGATCCGCCCCCGCCTGCTGAATCCGCCGCCCCGCAATCCGCAGAACCCGCGCCTGCACTTGCGATTTGGCCGCGCGGATCAGGCCCAGATCATGGGTGGCAATCACAACAGTTTTGCCCATGCGGTTGAGTTCGACCAAAAGCTGCAAAAGCCTTTGGGACATCTCCCAGTCGATATTGCCCGTCGGCTCATCGGCCAGAATAACATCTGGCGACATAATCACCGCCCGCGCCAACGCCGCACGCTGGCGTTCCCCGCCCGAAAGCTCGGGGGGCAAAGCATCGGCGCGGCTGCGCAGCCCCACCCAGCTCATCAGCTCCGCAAGATTGTCCTGCTCGCCCGAGACACTCTGCCCCGCAACCGTGAGCGGCAGCGCAATATTATCCGCGATCGAGAGGTGGTCGAGAAACTGGCAATCCTGATGCACCACGCCAATACGACGGCGCATCTCGGCGATCCCGTCGCGATCAAGGCTGCGCACGTCTTGGTCAAACAGGCGCAAATGCCCCGCCGTGGGCAAAAGCTCGCCATAGCACAGCTTGAGAAGCGTTGTTTTGCCAGCCCCCGACGGCCCCGTCAAAAAGTAAAACGAGCCCGCAGGCAAGCTCAGGGTCATATCGCCCAAAAGCTCTCCATCGCCATAGCTATAGGCCACATCGGTTAACTCTATCAAAGGTTTGCCCTTCCCTTTCGCGCGCCCGCGCCAGACCATGCCCCAGAGCCGAGAAAGTTGCAATCGCGTTGCGTGTTTGCGTGTTTGGTCTTTTCGTGCAAAAGCTTAACGCCTATGGTGTGGCAAGATATTTGTCTGGTGTTGGGGATAGTAAGGGGGCGTGATGCGGCTGGTTTGCCCGAATTGTGGCGCACAATATGAAGTGCCTGACGAGGTCATCCCGCAAGACGGGCGGGATGTCCAATGCTCCAATTGTGGCGATACGTGGTTTCAAAGCCACCCGTCACAAGAGCCCGAGACCCAAGAAGATCAAGCCGTAGACGCCTTGGGCGAAACCCCGCCCTCAGAGCCTGCCGCGCCAGAAAACACCCCCGCGCCAGACACCGCCGCAGAGCGTAGCGCTCCGCCTGTTCAGCCCGCCCCACGGCGCGAGCTTGACCCTTCGGTCACAGATGTCTTGCGCCAAGAGGCCGCCCGCGAAGCTGCCGCCCGCGCCCGCGAGGCCGAAGCGCTTGAGGAGCAGCCCGAGCTTGGGATCACCGCACCGGATGACGAAACCACCCGCCGACAGCGCCAAGCAAGCGAGCGCATGGCGCGAATGCGCGGCGAAGACCCAAGTGACGCCAAAGCCGCTGCCGCCATGGCGGCCACCGGCTCGCGCAGGGGCGTTTTGCCTGATATCGACGAAATCAATTCGACCCTGCGCAAAGACAGCGAGCGCCGAAAAACCGCCACAGAAGTGGCCGCATCGCGCGCCGCTGCCGAGCAAACGGGCGGCTTCGGGCGCGGGTTTCTCGCGGTTGTCCTGCTGGCCGCAGTGCTGGTTGCGCTCTATGTCTTCGCGCCTCAACTGGCCGAGGCCGTGCCTGCCTTGGCACCCGCGCTTGAGGCCTATGTCGAGGCCGTCAATGGCGCGCGGATTTGGCTGGACGGTCAGGCCCGTGGCCTCATGGGGGCGCTAAACGGCATCGCCGCTGAAGGTGCCGCGCCCAGCGAATAACACCGCCTCAGAAACGGTCCAGCAAGCGTTGCAGGTAGTTGCGCTCGGTGTCCGAGCGCCCTGCCTCGCCGCTGCGACGGCGAATTTCGTCAAGAAGTTCGCGCGCACGGCGGTAGACGTCTTCCTCGCCCACCATGCTGTCTTGCGCGCCGGAAAAGCCGCGACGGTTGCGCCCCAAGGGGTCGCTGCTCTGGCGGCCTGCGGTTTGGGCGGTCTGCCCGTCTTGGCCCTCTTGGCCCTCATTGGCTTGCGCCATAGCTTCGCCCAGATTGTCCATCCCCTCGCGCAACTGCTCCATGGCCTCGGCCTGACGGTCAATCGCCTCGGCCAGATCGTTCTGGCGCAGCGCCTCTTCGGCCTGCTCCATAGCGCGTCCAGCCCCTTCAAGGGCCTCACGTGCGGCCTCACCCGCCTCACCGCCCATCTGTGGCAAGCCTTGGGCTTGGCGCGACAGTTCGTTTCTGAGGGCTTGCTGGCGCTCGGCCAGTGACTGTTCTTGGCTTTGCCCGTCCTGTCCGCCGCCTTGGCCCTCGCCCTCTTCTGCGCCAGCGCCGTTCTGGCCCTGCTCGGCACGCCCCTCGCCCTCGCCTTGGCCCTCATGTTCTGCACCACGCCCATCTGCGCCATTGCGGCCTTCGTTCTGGCCGCTCTGCCCCGCGCGGGCGTTCGGGTTGAACTCTTCCTGAAGATCACGAAAGGCTTGGTCCGAAAGCCCCTGCTGCTCGCGCAGCGTCTCTGCCAGCCCTTCCATCGCTTGCTGGCCTTCGCCCTGCCCCGACTGGCTTCGGGTCACGCGCATATTCTCCATCATCTCCTGAAACTCGCGCAAGGCTTGCTCGGCCTCGGCCATACGGCCCTGCGCCATCAGCTCCTGAATACGGTCCATCATATCTTGCAGATCTTGCTGGGAAAGCTGCATGGACTCGCCCCGCTCTCCCGCCTCGCCGTTTTGCGGCTCTTGCTGGTCCTGTTGCTGGGCAAGCTGCTGCATATACTCGTTCGTCGCCTCGCGCAGCTCTTGCATCAGCGCGGCGATATCTTCCTGCGAAGCCCCGTTGCGTAGCGCTTCGGCCAGCTTGTCTTGCGCCTCCCGCATCCGCTCCAAAGCGTCCGACAGCGTGCCATCCTCCAGATTGAGCGCCAGATCCCAAAGCGCATCTGCCAGCTCTGCCACCGCCTCATCCTCAAACCCGCCATAGGCAATTTTTGCCTCCATCCGCCGCAAAACCGTGCGCAAACGCAAGTAATCCGTCTCGCGCTTGAAGAGATCGTCAGGCTGATGCGAAATCGCCCGCAAAAGCTGGGCAATGCGCGGCGCATTCTCACGGTTCCAGAGCAGATCACGGCGCAGCTCAACCACAGCCGCCGCCAGCGGATTGAAGAAACTGCGCGCCGCAAGATTGATCTGCACAGGATCACTTGCGCCGCTCTGTCCAGCCTCATCCAAAGCCGTCAGGGTGATCGTCACAGGCAGGTTGGCCCAAGGATGCTGCGAGAAATCTTCCATCAGCGTCTCTTCAAAGTCCTCGCGCCCCCCCGTCACAGGCAAAGGCAGCGCAACTCTGAGCGGCGTGGCGCTCTCGGGCGGCAAAGCCAGCCCATAGCGGCGATCCAGCCGCGCCAGATCCAGCGCAATCACCGCCTCGCCACGGTCTATCCCGTAATCATCCATCGCCTCAAACGGCATCGAAAAGACACCGCCCGCCGCCGTCTCGGCAGGCCCAGTGGCCTCCACAAAAGGCGGCGCATCAGGGCGCGCGAGAATGGCCCAGCTGCGCCCGCCCGCGCCCGCAATTTCAAGCACCCCGTCTTGCACGATCTGAAAGCTCTGCTCTGGTGCCGCAACCGAGCCAATCGTGCCAAGCCGCGCGGACACTGTCTCATTGATGGTAATCGCCCCCACCGCGCCATAGAGACGCAGCGTCACTTCGCTGCCCTCGGGCAGCTCCAGCACCTCGCCCGTGGCGTCGTTGAGATAGAGCGAGGGCAGCCCCGTATAGAGCGGCGGTTCGATCCAGCCCTCCCAGCTTGGCCCCATCGCCGCAGTGGCAGCACCCCGCGCTGGCCCTGCCATTTCGCTCACAGTGCCAAGCCGCCAGACCGAGCCAAACAAAAGCCCAACCGACAGCGTCAGAAGCGCCACATAGCGCAGCCCGAAGGGGTCTGCCCGTGTCAGACGAATGGTGGGTGCAATGGCGCGCGCGCTGCGGATCTTTTCCATCATGCGGCGCTGATATTCGTCCCAAAGCGCCTCAGACGCCGCATCTCCCGCGCCAATCACCTGCCTGTCGCGCACCGCGCGAATGGGCCGCCCCTCAAGGCTCGCGTCAATCCGGTCCAGCGCCTCTGTGCGGCTCGGAGGGGCAAAATTCTGCCACGCATACCAAGCGCCAAAACCCGCCCCCAAAGCTGCCAAGACAAAAAAGCCCCAGATCAGCTCAAGCGGCAAAACTTCATGCAAGCCCAAGAAAATAAAGCCCAAAACGGCAATCAAAGCAGACCAAATCGGCCAGAACCCAAGACAGAGCCGCTCGGCCCAAAGGCCAAGATAGGTCAGCAAGACCTGATCTTTGAGATCAATCCGCTCAGGCTGTCGGGTCTGCTCGCTCAAGCCGCTCCTCCACTGGGTCTGCGGCTCTTGCCCGCGTTAGCGGTCCAGCCACGCGGGTATGCTATCGCGTGCAAGCATTTCTTCCAAGCTCGGACGCGCCCGAATGACGGCAAATTGATCACCCTTCACCAAAACTTCTGGAATAAGAGGCCGCGAATTATATTCACTCGCCATCACCGCGCCATAAGCCCCCGCACTGCGAAACGCGACAAGATCGCCCTCTTTCATCGCGGCCATAGAGCGGCCCTTGGCAAAGGTATCGCCACTTTCACAGACGGGGCCAACAATGTCATATACCTCAGGCTCGGCCCCCGCCACAGGCTCCACCACAGGGACAATATCGTGATAGGCATCATACATCGCAGGGCGGATAAGGTCGTTCATCGCCGCATCCAGAATAAGGAACTGTCGCCCCTCCCCCTGCTTCACATAGACAACATCGCTGACCAGAACGCCCGCATTGCCCGCAATCAGCCGCCCCGGTTCAATCTCGATTTCACAGCCCAGATCGCCCAGAACCTCACGCACCATAGCGCCATAATCCGTCGGCAAAGGCGGCGCAGTGTTTGAGCGCTCATAAGGAATGCCAAGCCCGCCGCCCAGATCAAGGCGGCGGATTTCGTGGCCGTCCGCGCGCAGCGCGAGCGTCAGCTCCTTGACCTTTTCATAAGCTTGGCGAAATGGCGCAAGCTCGGTCAGCTGGCTGCCGATGTGCACATCAATCCCGACAACCTCAAGCCCCTTGAGGCTGGCCGCATGAGCATAGACCGCCCGCGCCTTGGCAATCGGAATGCCGAATTTGTTTTCTGACTTGCCCGTGGCAATCTTGGCATGGGTCTTGGCGTCCACATCAGGATTGACACGGATCGTGATCGGCGCCGTAAGCCCCAGCTCGAGCGCCACCGCATTGAGCCGCTCCATCTCGGGCTCGCTCTCGACATTAAACTGTCGAATGCCCCCCGTCAGCGCCATGCGCATCTCGTCCCGCGTCTTGCCAACGCCTGAAAACACGATCTTGTCGCCAGACACGCCCGCCGCCTTGGCGCGCGCATATTCCCCGCCAGACACAACATCCATCCCTGCGCCGAGATCGGCCAGAACCTTGAGAACCGCCAGATTTGACGCCGCTTTCATCGCGTAACACACAAGGTGCTCCATGCCCTCCAGCGCCTCGTCAAAGAGGCGGAAATGCCGCTCCAAAGTGGCGGTCGAATAGCAGTAAAACGGCGTGCCAACCTCTGCGGCAATCGCGCTCAGCGGCACATCCTCGGCATGAAGTTCACCGTTTTGATAAAGAAAATGGTCCATTGCGCGCCCCTAAGCTGTCTTGTGCCTGCTCTAGCGCAAACCCGTGCGCGCGCCAAGCCTGTTCAGAGACTGATTCCGATACTCACAGGCCCTTTGCGCAGGCCCACAGTGCCGCCCGTATGCACACCACTTGGCGTCACTGTCACAGTGCCGCTCGCCGTCGGGCGCAGTGGCGTGCCATCCGCGCCACAGCTTGCAAGGGCGAAGAGGCTCAGGCCCAGTATGCTCAGGCCCAGTATAAAGGCCCGGGTCACGCCCCAGCCCCCGACCCAAGCGGGGTTCCGCCCAAGCCTGCCAGATCAGTCATAAACCACACCGACAGTGCCGTAGCCCGACACGCTCACACCCGTCTGCGCGGGTGCCTCGTCTGCCCCGCCCGTAGGCCGCACAGGTGCCCCATCCGCACCACAGCCTGCCAGTATTACAAGGCTCAAGCCCAAACTTAAAAACCGAACCACACCAAACCTCCTTCATGCGCTAGACGCGATCTTATCGCACCCGCCCGCGCAGATAAAGATAGAGCGGCAAGCCGCAGCTCACGCCAATACAAAACGTCGCGGGAATCGCAACGAGCCGCAACCAGTCGCGCTTTTGCAGGGTTTCATAGATCACCCAGAGGGTGAGGCTCAGCGCCGCAATGATCAGATCCCACGTCAGCCCCGTGGTGGAAGCATTCACATACCAAGCCTGCGACAGCCCCGTCAGGCCCACGCCTTCTGCGCGCATATAGCTGACAAAATAATACATCGGATGCACCGTGCCCCAGAGCGCCAGCGCGAGCCAAAGACGGCTCATGCCCCCAGCGCCTCTGTCCAGCGCGCCACCTGCTTGCGCACCTCGCTTGGCGCGGTGCCGCCATAGCTTGTGCGCGACGCCACAGAGGCCTCGACCGTCAGCACGCTAAACACATCTTCAGTGATCGCCGCATTGACGCTTTGCATCTCCTCAAGCGACAGATCGGGCAAATCACAGCCCTTCGCCTCGGCCATGGCCACAAGGCTCCCCGTCACATGATGCGCCTCCCGAAACGGCATATTCAGCACCCGCACACACCAGTCCGCAAGGTCCGTCGCCGTCGAAAAGCCGCTGCCCGCCGCGCCCGCAAGGCTCGCGCGATTGGCGCTCATATCGCGCACCATCCCCTCCATAGCCGCCAGCGCCAGCATCAGGTTATCCGCCGCATCAAAGACTTGCTCCTTGTCTTCCTGCATATCTTTTGAATAGGCCAAAGGTAGCCCCTTCATCACCATCATAAGCGCCACATTGGCCCCGAAAATCCGTCCGATCTTGGCGCGAATGAGCTCCGCCGCGTCGGGGTTCTTCTTTTGTGGCATAATGCTGGAGCCGGTTGAGAAGCTGTCAGACAGCTGCACAAAGCGAAACTGCGCCGAGGACCAGATCACAAGCTCTTCCGCAAAGCGGGAAAGGTGCATCGCACAAATGCTCGCAGAAGCCAAAAACTCCAGCGCAAAGTCGCGGTCGCTCACCGCATCCAGCGAGTTCGCCGCAGGCCGATCAAAGCCAAGCGCCTCGGCGGTCATGTGCCGATCAATCGGAAAGGAGGTCCCCGCCAAAGCCGCCGCGCCCAAGGGGCTTTCGTTCATACGGCGGCGCGCGTCTTCAAAGCGGCTGGCGTCCCGCCCCAGCATCTCGACATAAGCCATCATATGATGGCCCCATGTCACAGGCTGCGCCGTCTGCAAATGCGTGAAGCCCGGCATAACCCAGTCCGCCCCCGCCTCGGCCTGCCCCAAAAAGGCCAGCTGCAGCGCGCGGATGCCCGCAATCGCAGCGTCCATCTGCCCGCGCACCCAAAGCTTGAAGTCGGTCGCCACTTGGTCGTTTCGGCTCCGCCCGGTGTGCAACCGCCCCGCAGGCTCCCCAATCAGCGCCTTGAGGCGGCTCTCAACATTCATGTGAATGTCCTCAAGCTGCGTCGAAAACTCGAAAGTTCCCGCCTCGATCTCTGACAAGACCGTGAGCAGCCCTTCCCTCATCGCCTCCGCATCGCTATCACTGACAATGCCCGTGGCCGCCAACATAGCCGCATGGGCCCGAGAGCCGGCAATGTCCTCGGCCGCCATACGTTGGTCAAACCCGATAGAGGCGTTGATCGCCTCCATAATCGCGTCTACGCCAGCCGAAAAGCGGCCGCCCCACATTTGGTTCGAGGTGTCGTTGCTCATGGGTTTTATGCCTTCGAAAGGATGAAAATGTCTCGCTCCAAGCTGGTTTATACCGCCCTCGCCGCAATCGCAATCATCGCCGCAGTTTTCGCCTTCGCCCCTTCAGGTGCGGTGACAGGCGGGCTCTCAGAGGCCACCCGCGCCAAGGTGCAAGCGCTCCAAACAGGCGATATGAAAAAACTGGTGCTGCACCCCGCGCCCCAAGCCGTGGCCGCGGCACCCTATACGACGGCCGAGGGCAAAACAGCCCGTCTCTCAGAGCACACAGGCAAAATCGTCCTGCTCAACTTCTGGGCCACATGGTGCGCCCCCTGCCGCAAGGAAATGCCGATGCTCGCCGAGCTTCAGAGCGAGCTTGGCGGCGCTGATTTTGAGGTGATCACCCTCGCCACAGGCCGCAATGACCCCGCCGCCATGGCGCGCTTCTTTGCCGAAATCAATGTTACCAACCTACCACTGCACACCGATGCAAACTCCGCTGTCGCTCGCGAAATGGGCGTCCTCGGCCTCCCCGCCACGGTCCTGATCGCGCGCGACGGAACCGAAGTCGCCCGCCTTCTGGGCGATGCCGACTGGGCCTCCGAGAGCGCAAAAAACATCCTCAAAGCCCTCATTGCCGCCAATGACTAACCCAAAGTTTCCCCTTTCTTTTTGCTAAAAGTATCCTAGGGGGTGTGGGGGACTAGTCCCCCACCAGCGCGACGCCAAAGGCGGCGCAACCCCGACCAAAAGGAGTGAAAAATGCCCCTCACCCGCCGCGCTTTCACAGCCTCTGCCCTCGCCTTCGCAGCCACGCCCGCTCTTGCCCGTGCAGGCTTTGCCTCATGGCTCACTCGATTTCGCCAAAAAGCCGCGCGTCAGGGCATTTCCGAGAAGACCCTCAACGCCGCGCTCAACAGCGTCGAGTTCCTGCCCAAAGTTGTGGCCGCTGATTCCCGTCAGGCCGAAGTCGCCAAGCCCCTGCAAGACTACCTCGCCTCTGCCGCCTCAGGGGCGCGGCTCTCAGGCGGGCAGACGGCCCTCAAGAGATACACCACCACCCTCTCCAAAATCGAGCGCGCCTACGGCGTAGAAAAAGAAATTCTCACAGCGATCTGGGGGATGGAAAGCGCTTACGGCGGCTTTCGCGGCAGCCTGCCGGTTTTCGCAACACTCGCGACGCTGGCCTTTGAGGGCCGCCGCCGCGCGCTGTTTGAGGCCGAGCTGCTCGCCGCCCTCCAGATCGTTGAGGCCGGCCACGCCACGCCCCGCGAGATGCGCGGCAGCTTTGCAGGCGCCATGGGCCACACCCAGTTTATGCCCTCCACCTACCAGCGCCATGCGCAGGATTTTGACGGCTCGGGCCACGCCAATATCTGGGCCGATGACCCGACAGATGCGCTGGCCTCCACCGCGCGGCTCCTCAAAGCCGAGGGCTGGCGCAAGGGCCAGCCATGGGCTGGCGAGGTCTTACTCCCGAAGGGCTTCGACCTCGCCCTCACCGGCCGCATCTTCCCGCGCCGCACCCGCGACTGGCAAAAGCTCGGCGTCACCTCAGCAGGCGGCGGCAAGCTCGCCGATCATGGCAACGGCGCGCTCATTCTGCCCGCTGGTCCCGAAGGGCCGGTGTTTATGATCTATGACAACTTCCACGTGATCAAAAAATACAATTACGCCGACAGCTACGCCATCGGCGTGGGCCATCTGTCGGACCGCCTCGCAGGGCGCGGACAGATCCGCGCAAGCTTTCCCAAAAACCCCTGGGGCATGAGCACCCGTGAGCGACAAAGGCTACAACAGCGGCTCAACGAAGGCGGCTTTGCAGCAGGCACTCCTGACGGCGTGATCGGCGAGAAAGGCCGCGCCGCCATTCGCGCCTATGAGGCCGCACGCGGCCTGCCCGTGACAGGCGTGCCAAGCAAAGCCCTGCTCAAGTCTCTCTGAAAACGCAGCCTTGCGCTGTCCATACTGCGGTATGGACAGGCTGCCCCATAGGCTGCCCTACGGGGCTTTAAAGCTGCCAAAAGCGGCGCATTTCTGCGGCGCAGTCTTTAGGGTGGGAGATCGGCACCATATGCCCCGCGCCCTCAATCACGGTGGTTTGCGCGCCTCCAATGCGCTGCGCAAGCCCCGCGTTAATCGTTTCGATCACCGCAGGCGAGCTATCGCCACGCATCAAAAGAACAGGCATATCAAGCGCTTGCAAGCGCCCCTCCGCCAAAAGATCCGCCGTGTCTTCATAAAGCGCAGGCGCCGCATCCGAAATCACCTCGATCCGCGAGGCCATATCGTCTTGGGTCTCTTTGGGCATCAGCTCCCAAGGCAACCCGCCGCCCCATTCCGCCAGAAAGCCCTTTGTCGCCGAATGCCGCCCCTCACGGGTCAAGACATCCTCCAACGTGTTCATATCACTCACAAAATTCGGATCATCCGCCAGCGCCACCGCGAAAAAAACAGGCTCGATCAAGACAAGACTGCGAACCCGCTCAGGCCGCTCAAGCGCAAGCCGCAAAGCCACGGTCGCACCGAAAGAATGTCCAATCAAATCAACAGGATCATCTCCTAAATAGCTTGCTGCAACGGCCGTGCAAGCGTCGTGATAGCGCCCCTGCCTGTCCCAGAGCGCACTGCGCCCGTGGCTCAGAAAATCAGGGGCGGCAAAGCTAAACTCCGCCTGAAACGCCCCCGCCAGCCCACGCCACGCGCCACCATGGGCCAATGAGCAATGCAACATCAGCCCACGGCGCGGCCCGTGACCCAAGTCGCGCGCGAAAACTGACTGCCCCGCGCGCGTTTCCAAGCTCACAGATCGCCTGCGAGATAGGCGTCCATATCGTCAAGGCGATCTTGGCCCCAAAAGGTCTCACCGTCTTCAAGCACGTAGAATGGCGCGCCAAACACGCCTTTTTCAACAGCTTCTTCGAGGTTGCGCGCATAGGTTTCTGCGCCAATCAGCATCCCGCTCGTGGTCAGTGAGCGTTCAAACCCGGCAGCTTCCAGCAGGTCTTGCACAACAGCCTCATCACCGATGTCTTTTTCCTCAGCCCAGCAGGCCCGCAGGATCGAATGGGTCAGCTTGCCAAGATCACCGCCGCCAGCCTCTTGCGCCGCAATGATCGCATAGCTTGAGGGCGCAGGATTTGTCGGCCAGAACGCGGGCTTGGGAAAGGTCATTGGCAGATCCGCCTTCTTGACCTGCCGGCGCAGCTCCTGATTGCGGTAATTCATCCGTGAGGGGTGTCTGTCAGCCGGCGCAGTTCCGCCTGTGCGCGAAAAAAGCGCCATAATATCAAGAGGTTTGTAAACAACAGTCAAACCATGCTTCGCAGCGATCTCTTCGGCGCGTTCGCCTGCAAGATAGGCCCAAGGGCTGAGCGTGGTGAAATAATATGTCAGAGTTGCCATCGTGTTGCCTTCCGTTTTTATCTGCGCTTGCAGCCTTGCGGCCAAGTGCAACCTTTGCCAGACATGAGTTAGATGTTAAGCGGTGTCAACGTCACGATTCTGTCATGAATTACCAAAGCCCAGAGGCCGCGCCATATGTCACTCACCAAAGAACCAAAACTCATTGCTGGCAATTCCAATATGCCGCTCTCCAAAGCCATCACACGGCGGATGTCGCTTCACCGTGGCGTCAGCCAGGGCTTGGTAGAAGCCCGTGTCGAGCGGTTCAATGACGGTGAAATCTTTGTCGAAGTGTTTGATAACGTGCGCGGCGAAGATATGTTCATCATCCAGAGCACATCAAACCCCGCCAATGACAATCTGATGGAACTCTTGATCATGGCGGATGCGCTGCGCCGCTCCTCGGCACAGCGGATCACAGCCGTGATCCCCTATTTCGGTTATGCCCGCCAAGACCGCCGCTCAAAGGCGCGCACGCCGATTTCGGCCAAGCTCGTCGCCAATATGCTCGTCGGAACAGGAATCGAGCGGGTTCTCACGATGGATCTGCACGCCGCCCAAATTCAGGGCTTCTTTGATATTCCCGTGGACAACCTTTACGCCTCACCGATCTTTGCGCTCGATATCAAGCATCAGTTCAAAGACAATCTTGACGACATCATGGTTGTCTCCCCTGATGTCGGCGGCGTGGCGCGTGCCCGTGAGCTGGCCAAACGGATCAATGCGCCCCTCTCGATTGTCGACAAACGCCGCGAAAAAGCGGGCGAAGTCGCCGAGATGACCGTGATTGGTGATGTCACAGGCAAGAAATGTTTTATCGTTGACGATATGGTCGATACGGCGGGCACACTCTGCAAAGCCGCTGAAGTCCTGATGGAAAACGGTGCCTCAGAGGTTCACGCCTATATCACACACGGCGTGCTCTCAGGCCCCGCCTGCGAGCGGATCACCAATTCCGTGATGAAATCTCTGGTGATCACGGACACCATCGCCGCGACAGAAGAGGTCAAGAAAACGCCCAATATTCGTGTGGTGCCAACAGCGCCCATGTTTGCGCAAGCGATCCTCAATATCTGGAACGGGACCTCTGTCAGCTCGCTCTTTGACACCGATATGCTCGAACCGATCTATGAAGGTATGTTCTGAGAAACCTGCGTAGGGTGGGTGAAAACCCACCTTGCAGCTCTCAGTAAAAGCTCTCAGTAAAGCTCCCAGTCGTCCTCGTTCACAAGCGGTCCGATCGCCATCCAACTCGCTCTGATCCGCGCGATCTTGGTATCCCCCCACGTTCGGAACACAAGGTTAAATCCGGTTTCGGTGACGTTCTCGGCTTCGATATCTGCGCGCACATTGGTCGCGCTATCCACATCCCAAAGAGTCAGCGAACACTGGACAGCAGGCGGCTCTTTAAAGGCCTCCCGAAAGATGACAGCCTTCACAGCTTCGCGGCTGCCTTTGCCGGTCCACATTTCGCCACCGTCGCGAAAATGTTCAAAAATGACATCATTGCCCTGCGCAATTCCGATTGCACCGCTCAATTTCTTCATGGGTCGCCTGTCTGCTCCTAACACGTCACTCTTTAAAGCTTACACCACCAGACATTAAAAATGCCCCAACCTTTGCAGGTTGAGGCATATCACTTTTTGCACAAGCTGCACAATGTCAGGCCATGTTTTGCATAAGCTCTTCAAGGTCCGCCAGCAGAAGCTCGGCCATATCGCGGTTTTCAGGGGCCGCTGAGGCCGCCGCTGCTTTTGCAGCCGCAACGATTGGTTCCAGATCAGCCGCCGAAGCATCGGCCAGAGGAATCGCTTTCTCTGCAAGCACAGATAGCCCCTCTGGATTGATCTCGGCAAAGCCGCCTGTGACCGCGAAGGACACATCGCCTTCAGGGCCACTCACGGCCAGAACACCTGGACGCAGCGTGGTGATGACTGGGGCGTGGTTCGGCATTGCCGTCATTTGCCCGTCTGCACCGGGGATCTGGACCGAAGCCACCTGCATCGACGCAAGATTGCGCTCGGGGCTTACCAGATCAAATTGCATTGTCTCGGCCATTGATGCCTCCTTTAATGCGTTTCAACTTATTGTTGCTGCGCGACAAAACGTTGAAACGCGCACAACTCATTGATGTCGTGGGCGCATCGAAGCCAAGGCGCAAACCACCTTGGCTTCGAAACGCTTTAAGCAGCGTCAGCCGCCATTTTCTCGGCTTTTGCGATCACGTCAGAGATGCCGCCAACCATGTAGAAGGCGCCTTCTGGAAGGTGATCGTATTCACCAGCCACAACCGCTTTGAACGAGGCGATGGTCTCTTCAAGCTGAACCTGAACACCGTCAGAGCCTGTGAAGACTTTGGCAACGTCAAACGGCTGGCTGAGGAAACGCTCGATCTTACGGGCGCGGGCAACAGTCATTTTGTCTTCTTCGCTGAGTTCGTCCATGCCGAGAATCGCGATGATGTCTTGCAGGGATTTGTAGCGCTGAAGGATCTGCTGAACAGCCATAGCCACACCGTAGTGCTCTTCACCGATGATCTGTGGATCAAGCAGACGCGATGTTGAACCAAGCGGGTCAACCGCAGGGTAGATGCCTTTTTCCGAAATCGCACGGTCAAGAACCGTTGTCGCGTCAAGGTGAGCAAACGAAGTTGCAGGTGCAGGGTCGGTCAAGTCATCCGCAGGAACGTATACGGCCTGAACCGATGTAATCGAACCGTTTTTGGTGGATGAAATGCGCTCTTGCATCTGGCCCATGTCTGTCGCCAGTGTTGGCTGGTAGCCCACGGCCGAAGGAATACGACCCAAGAGAGCCGAAACTTCCGAGCCCGCTTGTGTGAAGCGGAAGATGTTGTCGACGAAGAACAGAACGTCTGAACCCGAGTCGTCGCGGAACTGCTCGGCGAGCGAAAGGCCCGTCAAAGCAACACGCATACGCGCACCGGGAGGCTCGTTCATCTGGCCGTAGACAAGAGCAATTTTTGACTCTGTCAGGTTGTCAGGAACAATAACGCCGGATTCGATCATCTCGTGGTAAAGGTCGTTGCCTTCACGTGTCCGCTCACCAACACCCGCGAACACAGATACACCTGAGTGCACTTTCGCAATGTTGTTGATCAGTTCCATGATCAAAACTGTTTTACCAACACCCGCACCACCGAAGAGGCCGATCTTGCCGCCCTTCGTGTAAGGCGCGAGAAGGTCGATAACCTTGATACCTGTTGTCAGAATTTCGGTCGCTGTTGACTGCTCTTCAAACGCAGGCGCCTCGCCGTGGATCGAGCGTGTTTCGCTCGCATCAACGGGGCCCTTTTCGTCAACAGGCTCGCCTGTGACGTTCAAGATGCGGCCCAATGTGCCCTTGCCCACAGGAACAGAAATCGGCTCGCCGAGGTCTGTCACTGCTTGGCCGCGCACGAGGCCTTCTGTTGCGTCCATAGCAATGGTGCGAACTGTGTTCTCGCCGAGGTGCTGAGCAACCTCAAG
>NZ_CBFHPP010000026.1:0-26404 GCF_965657785.1 Lentibacter sp. | reverse complement strand
ACGACAACGCGGTCGTGAAGCGGTGTAAATGCCATCTCTCGAGGCTCCTTACGCTTGAGTTTCAATTCAGACCCGTTTCAATCGGGTATTAGCACTCACCCCATGCGAGTGCCAACGCGGCATAGCTAAGGTCGCTTCGGGGGTGAGTCAAGGACAGGCTCTGTGAAAATTTTAAGAGAGCTGCAGATGGCCCCTGCCAAAGCATAGCAAACACCCCGCTTGCCTCCCCCGCCCCAAGCGCATAGCGTTTTTAACAAACATCCATGAGGTCCCTATGCAGATCAAAGCCAATGGCATTTCCCTTGAGGTGCAAGATCACGGCAATCCGGCCAACCCCGCCCTGATCCTCATTCGCGGCCTCGGAACCCAGCTTGTCCACTGGCCCGACAATCTGATCAGCGGCTTTGTCGCCGCAGGGTTTCGTACACTTGTCTTTGACAACCGCGATGTCGGCCTGTCCCAGCGTTTTGATCAGACAGGCGTGCCCTCAGACGCCGAAGAGATCATTGCCGCCGCCGCAGAGGGCGCCCCGCTCCAGAGCGCCTATACATTAAACGATATGGCCGATGATGTGATCGGGATCATGGATGCGCTCGATATCAAGCGCGCCCACATCTTCGGGATATCCATGGGCGGAGCAATTGCACAACTTCTTGCCCTCACTCACGCAGACCGCCTGCTCACCGACACAATCGTGATGAGCACCTGCCGCCCGCTGGTCGAGCGTGGGGCCGTGGCCGAGCTTTTGCCAAAGCTGGTCGCCCGTGACGATACTTCTCTTGCAGAGGCCCAAGACGCGCTGGTTGCCGAATATGGCCTCTGGGGCAGCCCGGGCTACCCCGCCGAGGACGGCTTTATCCGCGCACAGGCCAAGGCCGCCTACCTGCGTGGCGGGCCAAAAGCCGCGGGCATCAACCGCCAGCTTCTGGCAACAATGGCCGCCCCCGACAGACGGCCAGCCCTCAAAGCACTTGCCCTGCCCTGCTGCGTCATACATGGCCTCGACGACACGCTGCTTCTCGCCGCCCTCGGCGCCGAGATTGCCGCGCATATCCCCGATAGCGTCTATCATCCGATCAAAGGCATGGGGCATATCATAACCCCTTTGCTTGCGCCTGAAATCATTCGGATCGTGTCAGATTTTATCCGCAAAGCCGCCTAAACAGGCGCTTTTGTCTCTCGCTCAATTGCAAGCATCACCCGCCACGTCGTCACAATTATTGGCCAAGCCGCCGTAAAGGTTGTGGTATGCGGCCTCACTGATCTGAACTTGCACAAGGTTTTCGTTTGCTGCGAAATCTGAGCTACAAGCAGAGAGGCTAGAGATCAGTGCGATCGCAACCGCGAAAAGGGAAAAAGATTTACTGGTCATTGGGCAGCTCCAAAAAATATACAGTTTTAAACTTTAATCATGTCTGAGAAAACCACAAGCGCAAGATCATACTAAAGGTTAAGAGCGGCTTGCCCTGCCGCGCTAAGTGCGTAGACGCCCGCCGACTGCTTTTCAAACCAGCCGTAATGATTGGCCCGCATCATCGTTGTCGCGCGCTCAACCCCGGTGGCCTCCTTCACATCCCGCCCGCGACTCGGGCCATACTCGGCCAGATGGCGCGCACATTTTTCAGCCTCTTGCCGATAGGCCGTGACAATGGTCATGCGGGTCATACCGCCCTCGTTCGGATCGCCCTCGCGCGCGTCAAACTCGCGCATCAAGGCGGCGGCCTTGAGCTTTGACTTGCGGGGCTGAAACGGCGCTGGGTCGCTATGGGCCTGCGCCGTCCCCGCCTCAAGATCAACCGATAGAACCCCAAGCCCAAGCCGTTTGCACAGCCCCACATTGGCCTTGAATGCCTTCCAGCCCGCACGCCCCTTCCAGCGTGGCACAGCGACATACACACTGTCGCTGATCCGTTGGCGCGCGACGGCCTGATGCATCAGTTGCAGCGAAAACCCCGTCTTCAACTCGACAATCAAGGGCGCTTCCGCTCCGCGCCGCGCCACAACATCCGCCGCGCCGACCTCGCCTTTGACCTCATAGCCCAGACCTACCAGATAGGCTTTCACAGGGGCGTAAAGCGCTGTTTCTTTTATCTTTGCCATAAGAGGCAATTTGCCCCGCGCCTCCCCGCGTGACAAGCCCAGATCTGCGGCTTATAAGGCCCGCAAATCAGTGTAATCTCAGGAGCAGTTTTGATGACAACCCTTGTTTTGGGCCATAAATCCCCCGACACCGACAGCACAGGCTCGCCCATACTCTGGGCATGGTATCTCAACGACGTCAAAGGCCAGACAGCCGAGGCCGTTTTGCTTGGAGAGCCAAATACCGAAGCGGCGTTCCTGCTCGCAAAATGGGATCTCCCAAAGCCCCGCATCATCAGCGATCTGGACGCCAACCAGCCCTGCGTGATCGTTGATACAAACAATCCCGCCGAGCTGCCCGCAGGCGTGAACGACGCCGATGTGCAAGCGATCATTGATCACCACAAGCTCGTTGGTGGACTCGAAACAAAAGGCCCGATCGAAATCACGATCCGCCCGCTTGCCTGCACCGCCACGATCATGATTGACCTCATGGGCGATGACGCCGCCCAGATGCCCGATTGGGCCAAAGGCACAGCGCTCACCTGTATTCTCAGCGACACGCTCGCATTCCGCTCGCCCACAACCACGCCACATGACAAAGCCGTGGCAGAGCAGCTCGCCAGCGATCTGGGGATCGACATTCCGGCCTACGCCGCCGAAATGTTTGCGGCCAAATCAGATGTGTCGGCCTTCTCTGACGCCGAGCTTCTGCGTATGGACAGCAAGGAATATGAAGTCGCAGGCACAAAATTCCGTGTCTCGGTGCTCGAAACAACTGCGCCCGACACAGTGCTCAGCCGCAAGGCAAGCCTGATGGCTGCCATGCCAAGCGTCGCATCAGAAGATGGCGTAGAGCAAGTGCTGCTTTTTGTTGTGGATATCCTCAACGAAGAAGCCACCCTGCTTGTGCCGAATGATCTGGTTAAAACAGTTGCCGAGAAGAGCTTTGGTGCGACTGTTTCCGGCGATGCCGTGGTGCTTCCAGGCATTATGAGCCGCAAAAAACAGATCATCCCGAGCCTCGCGCTCTAAGCACCTTCACAGGAGCGCCACCCGCGGCGCTCCTTATTTTCATGCTGCTTCTCGCCAAATACGCCCTGTTGCTCAATCTGTTCACACTGGCCGCTTTCGGCTGGGACAAGTCCAGCGCACGCCGCGACCGGAACAGGGTCGCAGAGCTAAACCTCCTCCAATTGGGCTTTTTCGGAGGATGGATCGGCTTGAAACTCGGCCAGCGCCTCTTCAATCACAAAAAAGCGCCACATCCCTTTAACAAAAAGCTCAACCGCGCAATCTGGATCAATTTTATCGGTCTCACCATAGCGGCGGTGTTGTCTCAAGTGACAACATGGCTGCCTGCGCTGTTGACGATCCTTTATGGGCCACCCCCTGTCTAGGGCGCTTCGGGCAGACCTCTTCGGTCACATCCCGCGACCTCTTTCAATGTGCCTCCGCCCCTGACATAACACGGCCAACCCCCAAAGGAGCCACATCATGACCCGTATCATTCCCGCCCTTAGCGAAATCTCTGCGCAGTATGATGCGCTGTTTGTAGATCTTTGGGGCTGCGTTCATGATGGTGTCACAGCTTACCCCGAGGCCGTTGCTGCGCTGCGCGCCTATCGCAAATCAGGCGGCACTGTGATGCTCGTTACAAATTCGCCCAAGCCCCGCGAAGGCGTCGCGGCACAGCTTGGTCAGTTCGGCGTGCCCGAAGACGCCTATGACAGCATTGCAAGCTCAGGCGATTCTGCCCGCGCCGCGTTGTTCCGTGGCATGGTCGGAGAGAAAATCTATTTTATGGGCGAATGGGCGCGGGATGCGGGCTTTTTTGAACCGCTTGAAATCATTGACACACCCGCAACAATCACCCGCGTGCCGCTCGCCGAGGCCGAAGGGATCGTGTGCTGTGGCCCGTTTGACCCTATGGCCGATCCCGCAGTCAACCGTGCAGATTTTCTCTATGCCAAGCAAAAAGGCCTCAAACTGCTCTGCGCCAATCCCGATATCGTCGTGGACCGTGGCGAGGTGCGCGAATGGTGCGCGGGCGCTCTGGCTGCGCTTTATACCGAAATGGGCGGCGAGAGCCTTTATTTTGGCAAGCCCCACCCGCCAATCTATGATCTGGCCCGCCGCCGCCTCGCAAGCCTGAAAAGTAAGGTCGACAGCTCGCGCATTCTCGCCATTGGCGACGGAATTCACACCGACATCCAAGGCGCTCAGGGCGAAGACATTGACTCGCTCTTTATCACAGGCGGCTTGGCCGCCGCCGAAACAAAGACCAAAGACCAGCCCGACGAGAAGGCCCTCGCCGCCTTCGTAGAAGCAGAAATGGTCACACCCACCTACGCAATCGGACGTCTCCGCTAAACAGGGGATATCGATTTTTTGCTTGATCTTGCTGCAACTGCAAAGTAATTATGTTTCAATACCGAGGTTTCATTATGCCTAATGTTACCCTCAAACAAAGTCAGCCGCAGCACGAGAGAGAGGGCTCAATGTTGGACAATCTGCCCCGTGGAACCATCACCATCGAAGAAATCGAGATGGGAATGACGCGTCACTTGCGCAAAACCGTTACCGATGAAGACATTGAAATGTTTGCGCAGGTCTCCACCGACAGAAACCCTGTGCACCTTGATGACGACTATGCGCGCGACACCATTTTTGAGGGCCGTATCGCCCATGGTATGCTCACAGCAGGCCTTATCTCCGCCGTGATCGGCGAGCAGCTCCCGGGTCACGGAACCGTCTACATGGGCCAGTCTCTCAAGTTTCTAGGCCCCGTGCGCCCCGGTGATACCGTCCTCGCCGAAGTCGAGGTGATCGGAATTGATGTGGCCAAACGCCGTGTCCAGCTTGAAACCCGTTGCTTGGTGAATGGCAAAAAAGTCCTGATTGGCGAGGCCACAGTTTTGGCCCCCTCCGGAAAGTTTGACTGACAAATTAATAGAGTGGCACGCCTCACCGCGTGTCATCCCCCTGCACAGCCCCACAAGATGTCGCAGAGCCTCTTGCGCCTTGCCGTCCCTGAGGCTACCCAAGCGCTATGCGTGTGATCCATTCCTATCATAACACCCCTGTTGCCGACCGTGGCGCAGCCGTCGCCATTGGCAACTTTGACGGCGTGCACCTCGGCCACCAGTCGGTGATTGATATCGCCCGCACCACAGCCGAGCAAACCAACGCGCCTCTCGGCGTTTTGACGTTTGAGCCACACCCCCGCGCCTACTTCGCGCCGCAGACAGCCGCCTTTCGCCTCATGAGCCCTGCGGCACGGCGCAACAGGCTGGCAAAGCTCGGTGTCACACATCTCTATGAGTTGCCCTTTGATGCCGCCCTCGCAGCCCTCACGCCCGAAGACTTCGCCCGCGATGTCATAAGCCACGGCCTCGGCCTGTCTCATGTGGTGATCGGGCAAGACTTCTGCTTTGGTAAAGCCCGCGCTGGCACCGCCGAGGATCTTATCCGCTTCGGAGACACCTTCGGTTTTGGCGTCAGCATTGCCCCACTGCTTGAAACACAAGGCGCGCAAGTCTCCTCAACCGCCATTCGCACCGCTCTCAGTGAAGGCCGCCCGCAAGATGCCGCCACAATGCTTGGCCATTGGCACAGACTCGATGGCGCTGTGCTGCACGGCGAAAAACGGGGGCGCGAGCTTGGCTTCCCCACCGCCAATATGGATATCAGCGGCCTGCACCTGCCCAAATTTGGTGTTTATGCTGTTCAGGTCGATGTGCTGACAGGCCCCCACGCGGGCCATTACCAAGGTGCCGCCTCTCTCGGCACACGCCCGATGTTTGGCGAAAACACGCCCAATCTGGAAAGCTTTATTTTTGACTTCAAAGGCGATCTCTACGGCGAAACGCTCTCTGTAGCGCTTGTTGAATATCTGCGCCCCGAAGAAACTTTCGCAAGCCTTGAGGCCTTCATTGCCCAGATGCACGCCGATTGCGACAGGGCGCGCGCCCTCCTGAGTGCGCTATGAACGAGCCGCAAGACCCCATCGCGCGCGAGGGCCTCGCGCCCAAATTCTGGGAGCAGAAAAAGCTCTCTGAAATGTCTGCGAAAGAATGGGAAGCGCTCTGTGACGGCTGCGGCAAATGCTGCCTGAACAAGCTTGAAGACGAAGACACAGGCGAAGTCGCCCTTACCCGTGTGGCCTGTCGACTGTTTGATGATACGAGCTGCCGTTGCGCCCAATACGACACCCGCCACCAGTTTGTGCCCGAATGTATCAGCCTCAAGCCCGAGACACTCGACAGCCATCTCTACTGGATGCCGACCACCTGCGCTTACAAACTGCTCTGGGAAGGGAAGCCTCTTTACGACTGGCACCCCCTGATCAGCGGCACAGCCGAAAGCGTTCACGCCGCGGGCGTATCCATGCAGCATAAAACCCTCCCCGAATTTGAAGTGTCTGAAGACGATTGGGAAGACCATATCATAGAGGAGCCGATCTAATGTATTTTGCATCCGACAACGCAGGCCCGGCACATCCGGAAGTTCTGGCTGCAATTGCAGCGGCCAATACAGGCTATGCTATGCCCTATGGCGCCGATACGATTATGGATGAGGTGCGCGCCCAAATTCGCACTCTGTTTGAAGCCCCCGAGGCCGCCGTCTATCTCGTTGCAACAGGCACAGCAGCCAACGCCTTGGCCCTCGCAACCATGTGCGCGCCTTATGAGACGGTTTTTTGCTCTCCCACCGCCCATATTCATGAAGACGAGTGCAACGCGCCCGAGTTTTATTCCTCCGGGGCCAAGCTCACGCTTGTCGGCACCGAAGATCAAATGACAGCTCAGGTTTTACGCGAGAGCATAGAAGCCGAGCAGACAAGAGGCGTGCACGGCCCACAGCGTGGCCCCGTCTCAATCACCCAAGTGACAGAACGCGGCGCGGTTTATAGCCTCGCCGAAATCAAGGCTCTGGCCGATGTGGCAAAGTCTTTTGGCCTCGGGGTGCATCTTGACGGCGCTCGCTTTGCCAATGCTCAGGCCGCTCTGGGCTGCACGGCGGCAGAGATGACATGGAAAGCCGGCGTTGATGCCGTGTCTTTTGGCGGAACTAAAAACGGCTGCATGGGCGTTGAGGCTGTCATTTTCTTTGACCCGTCCAAAGCTTGGGAGTTTGAGCTGCGTCGCAAGCGCGGCGCGCATCTCTTCTCAAAACACCGCTACCTCTCGGCCCAGATGCAAGCCTACCTCACCGATGACCTATGGCTTGCCTCGGCCAAACGCGCCAATGCCCATTGTGCACGGCTCGTGAGCGGCCTTGGCACCGTCCCAGGCGCACGCATCACCAATCGTCCAGATGCAAACATGATTTTTGCCGAGCTGCCGCGCGCCGCGCACCAGCGCCTCGCCGCAGCGGGGGCGCGATACTATGTGCTGTCTGGCGATGTCGAAACGGGTGATCCGGATGCGCTGCTGCCGTGTCGGCTGGTTTGCGACTGGTCAATAACAGACGCTTTGATTGACCAGTTTATCGGGCACGCCAAAGGCTAGGGGCAGACATCTTCAAATTCAGGCGCTTTTGGTGCGTGTTTTTCTTGTCCATACTGCCTGCCATATACATTGCCACATAGGCTGCCACACGGCGAATTGCGCCCTAATCACGCCTGACTTCGTTATGACGGTAGCAGCTTGTGAGATGGTCATTGACCAGCCCACAGGCCTGCATCCAGGCATAAACAATCGTCGGGCCACAGAACTTAAATCCTTTTTTCTTCAAATTTTTTGAAAATACTCGCGATATTTCAGTCTGCGCGGGAACCGCCTCCAAACTCTCCCATTGGTTTTGAAGCGGGGCACCACCAACATAACTCCAGCAATGGGTGGCAAAGCCCTCAGCCGCTTCTATCTCAAGATAGGCCTGCGCATTTGTAATCGTCGCCTCTATCTTTCCTTGATGCCGAATGATCCCTGCATTCGCCAACAAACGCTGCACATCAGCCTCCCCCCATGTCGCAATGATTTCGGGATCAAACCCTTGAAAAGCTTCTCTAAAATTCTCCCGTTTGCGCAAAATAGTGATCCAGCTCAACCCGGCCTGAAAGCCATCCAAGACCAGCTTTTCCCAAAGCGCCCGACTGTCATATTCAGGCACCCCCCATTCTTCATCATGGTATTTTACATAGAACGGATCCGCTCCATGCCATCCACATCTTGTCTGATCAGTGTCATGCGTTTTCATTATTCAGCTCAATTTTATTAGGTTTTTTCCTTTAAACGGTTGTTAGCACATCCCGCGTAACGCTCCCACTCAAAGAGGCATCACTCGGGAATGACACGATGAAGAACATTCGACGGCCAGCGGCAAGCCATGGGACCGACCCGATCAATCCCTTGGGATATGCCGTGTCCATGCGGGACAAATCCGTCATGCAAATGGTTGAAACCGCCCTTAACAAAAAGCAGGTCTTGCTCGCCTACCAACCCATTATGCACGCTCAAGACCCTGAAAAGGTTGCCTTTTACGAAGCCCTTCTGAGACTGACAGACGAAACAGGGCGCATTATCCCAGCCAAAGATTTCATCCGCGAAATCGAAGCCACAGAGCTGGGGCGCATCATGGATTGCATCGCATTGGAGAAAGGCCTTCGCACTCTCGCGCGGCAGCCAAATCTGCGCCTCTCGATCAATATGTCCGCCCGCTCGATAGGCTATCCGCGCTGGATGCGCACACTCAAGCAAGGCTTGCAGCGCAACGTAACGGTGGCAGAGCGACTGATCCTCGAAATCACCGAAAGTTCAGCCATGACAGTTCCCGAACTGGTGGTTTCCTTTATGAGCGAGATTCAAGCCAAAGGAGTCAGCTTCGCCTTGGATGACTTCGGAGCGGGCTATACCTCATTCAGCTATTTGCGCGATTTTTACTTTGATATCATTAAAATAGACGGGCAATTCATCAGAGGCATCGCGCAAAATCCCGACAATCAAGTCCTCACCAGTGCCCTGAAAGCCATTGCTGATCAGTTTGATATGCTCACCGTGGCCGAGTTTGTCGAAAACGGGGAAGATGCGGCCTTTCTTGCCAAGATCGGGATTGACTGCTTACAGGGATATTACTTTGCCGCGCCGACAATCAGCCCGATTTGGGAACGTGCCCCAGAAAGCGAGCGTCGTGCCTGACCCTGCGTCGCTTGGTCATCTCAGAGTTATTGCCGCAATGCGGCAAATGCGGTATGCCACTCCCAACAGCTTGCGCTAGGACCTTAGCGCAGCGTTTTCTGGGAAAGGACTGTTCATGACTAATGTTGTAATCGCCTCTGCTGCCCGTACGGCAGTCGGATCGTTTGGGGGATCGTTTTCAAACACGCCTGCACACGACCTCGGCACCGCCGTTTTGGAAGCCATTGTCGAGCGTGCGGGCATCTCTAAAGACGAGGTCAGCGAAACAATTCTTGGTCAGGTTCTGACAGCAGGCCAAGGCCAAAACCCTGCACGCCAAGCTCATGTCAATGCGGGCTTGCCGATCGAGAGCTCTGCTTGGAGCATCAACCAGGTCTGCGGGTCAGGCCTGCGCGCTGTCGCGCTTGGCGCGCAGCACATCCAGCTTGGAGACGCAGACATTGTAGCGGCTGGCGGCCAAGAAAATATGTCCCTCAGCCCCCATGTCGCGCACCTGCGTGACGGTGTGAAAATGGGTGATACCAAATACATCGACAGTATGATCCGCGACGGTCTTTGGGATGCGTTCAACAGCTATCACATGGGACAAACCGCCGAAAATGTGGCCGAGAAGTGGCAGATTAGCCGCGATGAACAAGACGCATTTGCCGTTGCCTCCCAGAACAAAGCAGAGGCAGCCCAAAAAGCAGGCAAGTTTGCTGACGAGATTGCAGCATTTACTGTCAAAACGCGCAAAGGCGAAACAATCGTCAACGCAGACGAATATATTCGTCACGGCGCGACCATGGAAGCAATGCAAAAGCTGCGCCCGGCCTTCACCAAAGACGGGACAGTCACAGCCGCCAATGCGTCCGGCCTCAATGATGGTGCTGCGGGCGTTCTCTTGATGAGCGCAGATAATGCAGAAAAGCGTGGCATTGAGCCGTTGGCCCGTATTGTCTCCTACGCAACCGCGGGGCTTGATCCATCTATTATGGGGGTTGGTCCTATTTATGCGAGCCGCAAGGCTTTGGAAAAAGCCGGCTGGAGCGCGAGCGATCTTGATCTGGTAGAGGCAAACGAAGCCTTCGCTGCTCAAGCTTGTGCTGTAAACAAAGAGATGGGCTGGGATCCAGAAATCGTGAATGTGAATGGTGGTGCCATTGCAATCGGGCATCCAATCGGCGCTTCGGGCTGCCGCGTTCTCAACACGCTCTTGTTTGAAATGAAACGCCGTGACGCCAAAAAGGGCCTCGCCACATTGTGTATTGGCGGCGGTATGGGGGTTGCGCTTTGCGTGGAGCGTCCATGACTTGAAAAGTCTTTATTGAGACTTGAGCAAGGCGTCCCAAAATGGGGCGCCTTTTTTATGGAATTCCTCAATTTGCTTGCGCAACATTATTGCTTAAACTATAATCTATTTGAAACAGCATTACGCACAGAACACTGGAGAAAGACATGACACGGACGGCATTGGTCACTGGCGGCTCGCGCGGGATTGGCGCGGCGATTTCAAAAAAACTAAAGGCCGAGGGCTATAATGTTGCCGCAACCTACGCGGGCAATGATGAGGCCGCGGCGGCCTTTACCGCGGAAACCGGAATCAAAACTTACAAATGGAATGTTGCCGATTATGAAGAGTCAGCGGCAGGCATTGCCAAGGTCGAGTCCGAGCTTGGCCCGATTGATGTTGTTGTCGCAAACGCAGGTATCACACGCGATGCGCCGTTCCACAAAATGACGCCGCAACAATGGCATGAGGTCATCGACACCAACCTAACGGGCGTTTTCAACACGGTGCATCCGCTTTGGAACGGTATGCGCGAGCGCAAATTTGGCCGTGTGATTGTGATCAGTTCGATCAACGGCCAGAAGGGCCAGTTCGCACAGGTGAACTATGCGGCGACCAAAGCTGGCGACTTGGGGATTGTAAAATCACTGGCCCAAGAAGGCGCGCGCGCAGGGATTACGGCCAACGCGATTTGCCCCGGATATATTGCAACCGAAATGGTGATGGCCGTGCCCGAAAAAGTCCGGGAGTCGATCATTGGGCAGATCCCGACGGGCCGCCTTGGCGAACCTGAGGAAATTGCGCGCTGCGTGGCCTTCCTTGCCTCTGATGATGCGGGCTTTATTAACGGCTCTACGATCTCGGCGAATGGTGGGCAATTCTTCGTCTAAATGAGCCAAAAGACAGCTCAAAGCCGCGATGAAAATCGCGGCTTTTTCTATGTAAACGCCACAAAAAAACGCGCCCCTAAACTCAGGAGCGCGTTGAAAATAATAGGAAAATCAGGCTGATGTTGTCTCGAAACGCGAGATTTGCTCTTTGATTTTCAATTTCTGTTTTTTGAGGTCGGCGATTTCGGCGTCTGAGGCGCTGGGCGTGCGTTGAAGATGTTCGACACGGTCCGAAAGAGTCTGATGTTTTCTCTTCAGTTCTTCGATGTGGGAATTCAAGCTCATTTCAATCTCCTCATTGTTACGTTGCTGTTACAGTCGAGCATATCATAGATAGTATGTCACGCCGCAGTTGCGAGAGGATCGGCAAAAAATAGCGTCAAGTGTCGGGAAACCGCAACGCTGCTGCGTCGCGCAAGACGCCGCTGATCTGGGAGGTGTAACTTTCGCCATCAACGGTATGAGCCGCCCCCTCATGCATGAGTAGGCCCGCGTGCAGACGAAATGCGGCGCGGCCCGAGTGACGGGCGCGCAAAAGCACAAGCTGCGAGGCCTGCCCTGCACGCGGCAAAACGGGCCAAAGCTCAACCGAGCCCAAATAAGCGGGCAGGCCTGCGAGCAACTCGGGCACACGCTCCGCACGGCAAATGAGCGTCAGATAGCCTTTCGGCTCAAGCCGTCGCCCAGCAGCCTCAAGCCAGAGCGGGAGGGAGGCGCCGCCGAGGGCGGTTTCGCGGGTCTTGTCTGGCGCTTTTGAGCCTGTCTGACGATCAAAGTAGGGCGGATTGGTTATCACATGGTTAAAGCGCCGCTCCTTCAAGAGAGCGGGCATCAGCGCCACATCTCCCTGGTGAACCGTGAAACTGATTCTGTTCTCAAGCGCGTTTTGTGAGGCCAATTCGGCGTAGAGCGGTTGAAGTTCAAGGCCATGCAGCTCCAAGCCCGCGACACGCCGCCCCAGACAGAGCGCGGCGGCCCCTGCCCCACAGCCCAGATCAAGGACACTGTCGCCCGCTTTGGCGGGGATACTGGCGGCCAAGAGAACGGGATCGACCCCAGCACGGTAGCCCTGCTTTGGTTGCCAAAGCTTTAAGCGCCCGCCGAGAAAGGCGTCTTGCGTGAGATCGGGGGGAGTCTCAGGGCCGCTCATAGACCTCAAGCCCGTTGTCGCGCAGCGCCTTGGCTGCGGCCTCGTAATCGGCCTCTACAACCATCAGCCGGCGTGGAAAAATCCCGATGCCGCCTTCCAGCACGCTCATATTTACGTCCATTTCAAACACGGCTATACCCTCGCCCTGAAGCAATGCTTGGGCAAAGGCCAGATCGGCCATATTGTTTGTGCTAAGAAGTTGTTTCATAAAGTGAATATGACCATTCGGCAGCAAATGTCGAGACGTCTGACGGGAGCGTGAAGAGCTTGAACGGATCGGCAAACAAACCGCACGAGAGACTGGCCGCACATTTGGCCGCAGGCATGGAGGCGGTCAACGTCTTGATCCGCGCGCGGATGGCCTCCGAACACGCGCCGCGCATCCCTGAGGTGACGCAGCATCTGGTCGAGGCGGGCGGCAAACGCCTGCGCCCGATGCTGACGCTCGCGGCGGCCGAGCTTTGCGGCTATGATGGCCCCTATCATGTGCATCTCGCAGCGACCGTCGAGTTCATCCACACAGCGACCTTGCTGCATGATGATGTGGTCGATGAAAGCGAAAAGCGGCGTGGGCGGCCCACGGCTAACCTCTTGTGGGACAACAAAAGTTCTGTTCTCGTTGGCGATTATCTGTTCTCTCGGTCCTTCCAGCTTATGGTGGAAACGGGCAGTTTGCGGGTGCTTGATATTCTTGCCAATGCCTCGGCGACGATTGCCGAGGGCGAGGTTTTGCAACTGACTGCGGCGCAGGATCTGGCGACGACAGAGGCGATTTATTTGCAGGTGGTGCGCGGCAAGACAGCGGCGCTGTTCTCGGCCGCAACCGAAGTGGGCGGCGTGATCGCGGGGGCGCCAGAGGCGCAGGTGACGGCGCTTTATGACTATGGTGATGCGCTTGGGATCGCCTTCCAGATTGTGGATGATTTGCTTGATTATCAGGGCGTTAGCGGCGCTACGGGCAAGAACATCGGCGATGATTTTCGCGAGCGCAAACTCACTTTGCCTGTGATCAAAGCGGTCGCCAAGGCGACGGCGGAGGAGCGCGCCTTTTGGCAGCGCACCATTGAAAAGGGCGACCAGCGCGAGGGCGATCTTGAGTATGCGCTTGAATTGCTCAAGACACATGGCGCTTTAGAGGCGGCACGTCAGGACGCTTTGGGCTATGCGGCCAAGGCGCGCACAGCGCTTCAGGCCCTGCCAGAGCACCCGCTGCGCGGGATGTTGGATGATTTGGCGGAATTCGTTGTTTCAAGGATCAGTTAACCCAGCGCACAGGCGGGTTAACGGAGATTTGAGCGCTGATTCTAGGGGGGTGATATGTGTGCACCCCCCGTGCACCATGCGTGCACCCCCCCTTCACCACAAACGTTAACAGAGATTAACTTAATGGCGCGTGCGCAGGCGGGCCGCCAAAAGCGGCTGGGCTGATCTCTTTCAAAGAGGTTACCCCACCGCGCGCTTCGGGGCCCTTGGCGCGGCGCGGGATTTGGATATTTTTGGCAAAAAGAAAGCCAGAGGCGGCGCAGACATCGGGCGGCGGGCGCGGCGGCTTTAGAAGGCCTCTGGGTTAGAAGGCCTCTGGGCGCGCCTCGCGGGCCATGTGATCGAGCACGGCGTTGACGAAGCTGGCCTCTTTGCCCTCGGGGTGGAAGGCGCTGGCGATATCGACAAACTCCGTGATCACGACTTTGGGCGGCGTCTCTGTCTGGCTCATCTCGGCCCCGGCGGCGCGGAAGAGCGCGCGCAAGGTCGGGTCGATCCGGCCAAGCGGCCATTTGGCGACGAGGGCGCGGTCTGTCATCTGGTCGATCGCGGCTTGGTAGCTGACGGCGTTTTCCATCAGGGTGGCAAAGAGCGCCATGTCGCCGTCCTGCATATCGCCCTCCTCATAGGAGGCGCCGAACCGGTGCTCGGAAAATTCGGCCATGACGGCTTCGACGGTTTGCCGGGACTGCTCCATCTGAAAGAGCGCCTGAACGGCGTAGAGCCGAGCGGCGGATTTCATTTTGCGGATCTGGTTGCCTGAGAGCGTCATGCGGTTGGGTTGCCTTTGGTTGATTGGGCCAGCTGATACTCTTCAGATTCGGGCTTGAACCCTGGGGTGGCGCGCTGAGCGCCCCATTTACGGGCGAGCGCGACAAGATGCAAGGCTGCTGCGGCGGCCCCTCCGCCTTTGTTCATATCGGCGGGGTTGGCGCGCTCTTCGGCTTGGGCCATGTTTTCGACGGTCAGGATGCCGTTGCCGATCATCAGGCCTTGCAGGCCCAGAAGCGTGAGGGCGCGGGAGCTGTCGTTGCAGACTGTCTCATAGTGTGTGGTGGCGCCGCGAATGACGCAGCCGAGGGCGACGTAGCCGTCATAGCTCGAGAGGCGCTCGGCGGTGGCGATGGCGGTGGGCACTTCGAGCGCGCCGGGCACCTCGATGAGATCGCTGGTGGCGCCTGCGGCGGCGATTTCGGCGCGCGCGCCTGCGATCATGTCGTTGGTGATGTCGCGGTAGTAGGGGGCGACCACGATCAGGAGCTTGACGGGCGCATCAAAGCTCGGGCGCGGCAGGATGTAGTGGGTTTGGGAACTTGCCATGGGTCAGGCCTCTGTGATCGGGCGTGTGCCGGTGATCGAGAGGCCATAGGCGTCGATCCCGACATAGACGGTTTTGGGGGAGTTGGTGAGCAGGGTCATTTCGGTGATGCCGAGGCTGGCGATGATCTGGGAGCCAAGGCCTGTATGTTTCACAATGCGCGGGGCGTCTTCGTCGGCGGCGAAGGTCAGGCGCGGATGCGGCTCGCGAAAGAGGATCACCGCGCCACGGCCTTCGGCGGCGACAATACGCATGGCTTTGTGAAGCTCGTCAGCGGGCGTCGGGCCGAGGCCGAGGACATCTTCAAGCTCGTTGAGCGCGTGGGTGCGCAGCAGGACTGGCTCGGGCGTTGTGACATCGCCTTTGAGGAGCGCGATATGCTCTGTGCCGCTGATCTCGTCGGTAAAGACGCGCATATCCCATGTGCCGCCGAACTCGGAGGTGACGCTCTCTTGGCGGATCTCGCGCACGAGGTTGTCATGGGTGGAGCGGTAGGCGATCAGATCGGAGATCGTCCCGATTTTGAGGCCATGAGCGGCGGCGAAGTCAACGAGGTCTGGCAGGCGGGCCATGGTGCCATCGTCTTTCATGATCTCGCAGATCACGCCAGCGGGCTTGCAGCCAGCGAGGCGGGCGATATCAACCGCAGCCTCTGTATGGCCTGCGCGCACAAGGACGCCGCCGTTGCGGGCGCGCAAGGGAAAGACATGGCCCGGGGTGGCTATGGCGGCGGCGGTGTTTTTCTCGTCAATCGCTGTGGCGATTGTCAGGGCGCGGTCTGAGGCCGATATCCCTGTGCTGACGCCTTCGCGGGCCTCAATCGACACAGTGAAGGCTGTTTCGTGGCGCGAGGAGTTGTTCACCGCCATCATCGGCAGGCCCAAGCGGTCGATCCGCTCGGATGTCATAGGCAGGCAGATCAGGCCGCGGCCATGGGTGGCCATGAAATTGACAGCGGCGGCATCGGCAAATTCGGCGGCGATCACCAGATCGCCTTCGTTTTCGCGGTCTTCGTGATCGACGAGCACAAACATCTCGCCTGCGCGGGCGGCGGCAATGATCTCTTCAATCGGAGATATCGCGTTTTTGAGGCTCGCTTCCAGCGGTCCGGGGGTCATATATGCGTCGCTCATGGGGGCCTCATTGATTGCGCAGACGGGATTAGCAGGAGGCCGCGCTTTTGACCAGAGCCAGCGCAAAAACAGGGCGAAAAGGGTGAAGGTGAAGGTGAAGGTGAAGGTGAAGGTGAAGGTGAAGTGTTTCCGTTAACCTTTTGTTAATAAATGTGTAATATCACATTTCTTTTCGCTGCGGCGTCGTTTATCTCGCAACAGCTTATTGTGATGGGATTTTGACCTAAGCTTGCACCGCAACCATGAGGCCAAATATGATTAACCCTGCTCATCTTCAGGCAGCTTTGCGCCCAAAGGGCACTCCTATTCTTCGGTTTCGCGGGATGCGACTGTGGTTTGCCACATTTGCGATTTTGATCAGCAGCTACAGCTTTGGCACCAATCTGTATGGGCGTGACTTCTGGCTTCGGCCTGATCACGAGGGGGCGGCGACCACTCTGGTGACATGGCTCTGCATCGTTTTGATTGGGATTGCTTTTTATATCAGGCGCTTGGGCCTGCCGCGTAGCTTGACCTATGGGTTGACGGCGCTGGCGCTGGCTGTGGCCGCAGTGAGCCGCGTTCTGCCGCACAATCTCTTTCTGGAGGAGATGGGGCTGAGTGGGCGCATGGGCTGGAACACCTTCGGGCTGATCTGGTTTCTGGGCCTTGCGGGCCTGTTGCGGCGCAGCGCGCTGAATTTTGCAGCGCTCTGTATGTTTATGGCGCTGGCGATCGGGCTGAATGTTCTGATCGGCTATAGCTTCGGGTTGAGGCTTCCTCTGGGGGATATGGCGTTTGGAACGACATTGGCTTTGGTTGCTCTGGGGCTGGCGACGGCCACGCTTTTTACCGGCTTCAAGCCGACGCGCATTCTGTTTCGCCGCTCCAGCATCGGGGGGATCACGCGGGCTTTGGTTCTGACCAGTGTGCTCGCGCCGCTGGCCTCGGGGCTGCTCCTGCACCATCTTGTGAACACCACCGAACAGGGCGTGCCTTACGAAGCCTGCGTCATTTCCTTGATTGTATGGGTTGGCGTCTTTAACGCCGTGCGCGCGGGGCACAAGCTTCAAAACGCGGATGTCTTGCGACGCCGCGCGGAAACGCGATTTGCCAAGTTGGCCACCATTGACAGCCTCACAGGCTGTTTGAACCGCACAGGTGTGGCGCTGGCTTTGGGTTGTGACGGCCCGTCAGCAGAGGGCCGTGCGCTGGCGCTGATTGATCTGGACCACTTCAAGCGGATCAATGACACTTACGGGCACAATATCGGCGACCGTGTTTTGCAAGAGGTGCGGCCCGCTTTGGCACCGCATTTGAAGACGGGAGAGAGCCTTGGGCGTTGGGGCGGCGAAGAATTTGTGCTCTGTTTGCGCGAGAACGACGTTGGCCTTTTGAGCTGCAGGATTGACCAAATGCGCAAGGCGCTTGAGGAGATCCCTGCGCGGATCGCGGCGACGGGGGCAGAGGCGCCGAAACGGGTGAGCGCTTCGATCGGCGTCAATCTCTGCGCGGCGGGGGACCACTTTGAAGTTGCGCTTGCCAAGGCGGATGAGGCGTTGTTTGCGGCCAAGCGTGCGGGCCGCAACCGTGCTGTGCTTTACCGCGAGATGAACCGTATGGCGGGGGCAGCCCCCGCCCTGAACTGAGGGTTTGCCCTCAGAACTGCCAGAGGCTTGGCACAAAGCGGTAGGCGTCGCCCTCGCGCATGACATGGCCGACCCCCGGGAAGGGGAAGTGATAGCCCAGAAGCGCGATGCGGTCTGATGCGGCCATATCAAGAAGCGCCTCGCGGGTTTTGACTGTTTGTTCGCCGTCTGAATCAAAGCCGTTGAACCACTTGGGCTGGGCAAAATTTGTCCAGGCGTGGCTCATGGCGTCGCCGAGCGCGATCAGCGCCTGACCGCCGCTTTCAAGGCGCACGGACATATGGCCGGGGGTATGGCCCGGGGTATTGATCAGCGTGACGCCGGGCACGACCTCGTGGCCCTCGCCCGCCAAGGTCCATTCGACGCCGTCTGTGGCAAAGCTGTTGACCGCGCCCGCCACGAACTGGAGCATTTCGGGGCTGACCTGATCGGCGAGGCCGTCTTGAGACCAGTAGGCGTGCTCGGCCTCGCCAATGATATATTCGGCTTCGGGGAAGAGCGGCTCGTCAAAGTCATCGCGGATGCCCCAGATGTGATCAGGGTGGGCGTGGGTGATGACCACATGGGTGATGTCTGAGGGCGTGAGGCCTGCGGCTTCCAGATTGCTGACAAGGCGGCCCGTGGTTTCAAACCAGCGGTTGCCGGAGCCGACATCAACGAGGACCTTGGCCTCGGCTGTCTCGATCAGGAGGTGGTTGGTGTGGCTGTAGCCCTCTTCGGGCGAGAGGTAATGCGCGCTGAGGAAGGCTTGCACCTCTTCGCGGGGGGCGTTGACGCCAAGGCCCGTTGTGGGCACGGAGAAAAAGCCGTCAGACAGGATTGTGAGCTGGGTCTCGCCCATGGAAAAGCGGAAAACGCCGCCATTGCCTGCGGCGGGCGCACCGAGCGGGGCGGCAGAGGCCTGTGCCAGCGAGGCGGGCAGCGCAAAGGCGGGCATGGCGGCGGCGATTTTGAGAATATCACGGCGGGTTGGTTTGATCAGGCTCATGGCAGTCTCCCTTATTTGATTTCGGGGGAGTCTAGGGCCACGCGCGCCAAACGCAATGCTTTTCGTGAATATGTTAGGCGGTTTCGGCGAGGCGAGCGACGTAGCGCGCGAGCGTGTCGATTTCGAGGTTGATCAGATCGCCAACCTGAGCCGCGCCCCATGTTGTCGCCTCTTTGGTGTGGGGGATGAAGTTGATCCCGAAGCTTGTGCCTTCGACCTCATTGACCGTCAGGGATGTGCCATTGAGGGCCACCGAGCCTTTGGGCGCGATGAAGCGGGCCAGATCTTTCGGGGCTTCAAGCGTCACGCGGGTGCTGTCGCCTTCGTCTTTCATCGCGGTGATCTTCGCGACGCCGTCGACATGGCCCGAGACGATATGGCCGCCGAGCTCGTCGCCGACTTTGAGCGCGCGCTCCAGATTGACGCGGCCACCTTTGAGCCATGTGGAAATATTGGTTTTGGCCACGCTTTCAGCGGAAATCTGAACATCAAACCAGCCCTCGCCCAGCGCAATGGCTGTGAGGCAGACGCCGTTGCAGGCGATGGAGGCGCCGATATCGACTGTTTTGGTGTCATAAGACGTGCCAATGCGTGCGCGCAGATCGCCGCGCTGCTCAAGCTCGAGGATGGTGCCGATATCTGTGATGATGCCTGTGAACATGGGACTGCCTTTCGCGCTGTTGCGGATTAGTAGCGCGGGCGCAGGCGGGCTGCAAGAAAGCGCTGGCCTTTGGCGACGCATTCACCATATTTTCACCACAGTCCATGTATAGGGTAAGGGTCAAAGAGATACCGAAGAGTATAAGACATATGGGCAAAATCACTGGCGATCACCGCGTTTTTCTGTTTTTGCAGGGGCCGCACGGGCCGTTTTTCCACCTTTTGGGAAAGATGCTGGCGCGCGCCGGCGCAAGCGTGTGGCGTGTCGGGTTTAACGCGGGGGACCGTGCCTTTTGGTTTAGCCCGAAGAGCTACATCCCCTATCGCGGCAGGCTGGCGGAGTGGGAGGCGCGCTTTGGCGAGATTGTTGCTGAAAAGGGCGTCACCGATATTGTGCTTTATGGCGATACGCGCCCCATTCATGCCAAGGCAGTGGCGGCGGCGAAGGCCTTGGGCCTTGGTGTTCATGTCTTTGAAGAGGGCTATATGCGGCCCTATTGGGTGACCTATGAGCGCGGCGGAAGCAACGGCAACTCGCGGCTCATGAAGATGTCGCTGAGCGAGATGCAGGCGGGGCTGGCGCATTCGGATATGGACACGCCCTTGCCCCCTGCCCGCTGGGGCGACACGCGCCAACACGTGTTTTATGGTGCGTTGTATCATTGGTTTGTGATGTTTCGGAACGGCGATTATCGCAACTTTCAGCCCCATCGCGCGCTGAGTGTCACAAAAGAATTCCAGCTTTATCTCAAGCGCCTGCTCTTGATGCCGTTTCAGGCGCTGGAGCGGGGCGTCGCCACATGGCGGATCCGCCACGGCGGCTTTCCCTACCATCTGGCGCTGTTGCAACTTGAGCATGACAGCAGCTTTCAGATGCACTCGCCGTTCAACACCATGACCGAGTTTCTCGAAGTGGTGATGCGCGGCTTTGCCGAGGGCGCGCCAAAGCACCACCACCTTGTTTTCAAGGCCCATCCGCTAGAGGACGGGCGCGTGCCCCTCAGGCGCGAGATCAAACGACTGGCTGGCGCGCTTGGCCTGAAGGGCCGTGTGCATTATGTGCGCGGCGGCAAGCTGGCTGCGCTCTTGAGCGATGTGCGCAGCGCTGTGACTGTGAATTCGACCGCCGCGCAGCAGGTTTTGTGGCGCGGTATTCCGCTGAAGGTCTTTGGCCGCGCGGTCTATGACAAGCCTGAATTTGTGGCGACAGAGCCGCTGGCGGCCTTTTTCAGCGCCGCAAAGCGGCCAGACCACAAGGCCTATCAGGCGTATCGGCGCTACTTGCTGGAGACCAGTCAGGTTCCGGGCGGGTTTTACTCTTCGCGCGGGCGGCGCCAGCTGATGCGTATGGTTGTCGATATGATGCTGACGCCCGATGATCCTTATGAAGCTCTGGAAGCGGGAACCGCGGCACCGAGGCAACAGTTGCGCCTTGTGCAATAAGCGGGCGCAAGTCTAACGCTTTATTTTTAAATCGATATGGGTTACGCTCACCTCAATAACGGCGTGCAAAGTGCTGAATCTGAGGCAGAATAATAATAGGTCGAGGAGACCGAGCAGTGAAACCCGTAACTCCGAGCTGGGCGCGTTTTGTCGCGCTGATTGCTGCGCTTGCAGTGGTATCATCATGTGGCTTGCCGCGTTCAGGCCCCAATAAAAGAGAAATTTTCGCAGGATCGGTGCAAAAAAGCGGCGATGCTTTTGTTATCTCGGTCAATGACCGCGTGACCCGCACGACAGCGATTGTGCCGGCGCTCGGCTTTTCGGATGCGTTCAAAAACGCAGGTCTGATCGGCTCGGACACGATCCGCCCCGGCGACACGCTGGGCCTGACGATCTGGGAAAACGTCGATGATCCGTTGCTTGGCTCATCCGGCGCTGCGGGCGCGGGTGCGGCTGTGCTGGAAGAAGTGCAGGTCGATGCGGCTGGCTTTATCTTTATTCCTTATGCGGGGCGCATTCGCGCGGCGGGCAACACGCCCGAAGCCATCCGCAAGACCATCACGCGCAAACTCGGCGAACAAACCCCTGATCCCCAAGTTCAGGTGCGTCGCCTTGCAGGCGATGGCGCAAGTGTGAGCCTTGTAGGGGCGATTGGCGGCCAAGGGATTTTTCCGATCGAGCGGCCCACGCGCACGCTTTCAACCATGCTGGCGCAGGCTGGTGGCATCACGATTGCACCCGAGATTGCCCAGATCACTGTGATCCGTGGCACGATGCGCTCGAAGGTCTGGTTTCAGGACCTCTACAAGCACCCTCAGCTTGATATCGCGCTGCGCGATGGCGACCGTATTCTTGTCGAAGAAGACACCCGCAGCTTTACCGCGCTTGGCGCGACAGGCACGCAGGCGCGGGTGGCCTTTGAGAGCCAGACTTTGAGCGCGATTGAAGCGATTGCGCAGGTGGGCGGGCTGTCAACTTCGGCGGCGGACCCGACAGGCGTCTTTGTGTTCCGCAACGAGCCAGCCGATATTTCAAATATGGTCATGGGCCGTGACGATCTGATTGGCGCGCAGCGACTTGTCTATGTGCTCGACCTGACCCAGCCGAACGGGATGTTCCTTGCGCGTGACTTTTCGGTCCGTGACGGCGACACGCTGTATGTGACCGAAGCGCCGTTCACCCAGTGGGACAAGACGATTTCTGCTTTGACCGGCTCTTTGGCGACGGTGGATACGCTCTCGACACTTGGCACTGGCGGCTAAGGCCAAGTGGCTGATCTAAAAGACAAAGAACAAGCCGCTGGCGCTGAGGAGCGCCGGCGGCTTTCTTATTACACCGCCGGTTTTTTGCGCCAGCGCCGTGTGCGGCGGATATTGGAGCTGTCGGGGTATGATCTGACGCTTGGCCGCGCCAAAGCAGAGGGGCTTGTCGCCGTTTGGGGGCGCTCGCCCTATGCCGCGCGGGGCGAAAAGGCGGCCAAACGCGCGGGCGCAAAGCTCTTGCGGGTGGAAGATGCGTTTCTGCGCTCGCTGCAGGCGGGGCGTGCAGGCGAGCCGCCTTTGGGGCTGATGCTGGATGACATCGGGGTTTATTTTGACGCGAGCGCGCCTTCGCGGCTGGAACAGATTCTAGCGCATGATCGGCTCGACAACACAGACGAGCTGAAGCGCGCTCATGCGGGGATCGCGCGGATCAAAGAGGCGCAGCTGAGCAAATATGCGAGTTATGACCTTGAGACACCCTGCCCTGAGGCGGGATATGTGCTTGTGATTGACCAGACCCGCAAGGACGCCTCTGTGACCTATGGCAACGCAGATGCGAACACGTTTAAGGAAATGCTTTACTATGCGCAGGAGGACAACCCCGGCGCACGGATCGTCATCAAGACCCACCCCGAGACACAGGCGGGCTATCGGCAAGGCTATTTCAGCGAGGCCGACACCAGCCGCAAGATCAGCCTGTTTGAGGCGCGCGTCAGCCCTTGGGCGCTGATGGAGGGGGCTGTCGCAGTCTATACTGTCACCAGCCAGATGGGCTTTGAGGCCATATTGGCAGGGCATCGGCCACAGGTCTTCGGCCAGCCGTTTTATGCGGGCTGGGGGCTGTCGGAGGATCGCAATCCGCGCACCCTGCCCCGCCGTGGGCGGGTGTTGACGCGGGCGCAGCTTTTCTTGGGGGCCATGATTAAGACGCCGACGTGGTATGATGTGCATAACGATTGCCTCACGTCGTTTGAGACGGCGCTTGGCAGCTTTGAGGCCGAGGTGCGCGCATGGCGCGAAGACCACAAGGGCTGGAGCGCGGCGGGAATGCGGCTTTGGAAACGTGCGCCTTTGCAGCAGTTTTTCGGGCGCCACGGGCGGCTGCGATTTGTCGATACGCCCAAGCCCGACGGGCGGGCGATGATCTGGGCGGGCAAGGCGCAAGACGGCGACAAACGGCTGCGCCTTGAGGACGGGTTTTTGCGCTCCCGCGGGCTTGGGGCGGCTTTGACGCCGCCTTTGAGCCTCGTTCTGGACGATCTGGGGATCTATTATGACCCGACGCGCGAGAGCCGCCTTGAACGGCTGGTGCAGTCGCGGGCCAACCTCAGACCCGACCAGAGCGCGCGTGTGCGCAGCCTGATTGAGGCGATTTGCGCCCAAGGGGTGACGAAATACAACCTCAAGGGAGAGGTGCCCGCGCTGCCTGAGGGGCGGCGCATTCTTGTGCCTGGACAGGTGGAGGACGATGCGTCGATCCGGCTTGGGGCGGGAGAGATTTGCACAAACCTTGGCCTGTTGGCGGCCGCGCGGGCGGCAAACCCCAAGGCGATCCTTGTGTTCAAGCCCCACCCTGACGTCGAAGCAGGGCTGAGGCCTGGCGCGGTTGCGGCGCAGGATCTGGTCGGGCTGGCGGATGTTTTGGTGGAAAATGCGGATGCGGCGGCGCTTTTGGATCAGGTTGAGGAAGTCTGGACCATGACCTCGCTGATCGGGTTTGAAGCGCTTTTGCGCGGCCTGAACGTCACCACCACGGGCGCACCGTTTTATGCGGGCTGGGGGCTGACCACGGACAAAGGCCGCGTGCCGGCGCGGCGCGGGCGGCACGTGAGCCTTGAGAGCCTCGCCCATGCGGCCTTGATTGACTATCCGCGCTATTTTGACCCTGTGAGCCAGCGCCCTTGCAGCCCCGAGCTTGCGCTCAGGCGGCTGAGCGAAGGCGGCTTTCGGCGCGGCCCTGCCAACCGGCTTCTGGCAAAGCTTCAGGGCGTCTTTGCGAGCTATGCCCGTTTCTGGCGCTGATTGAGGCGAGAGCGCCACAGGGGAACCAAACTGCCACATTCCCCCTTTAGCCTATCTTGGGGGTGCATTTGCCCCCTACCCAAAGCCTAGCGGCTGGCCTATAGTGCCTGTGGATAAGTGGGGGCCAACCCCATATCTTTTTGAGGCGGAACAAGAAAAGAAGGGGGACGGCCTATGCGCTGCCCGTTTTGCGGAAATATCGACACCCAAGTGAAAGACTCGCGTCCTGCGGAAGACCATGTGTCTATCAGACGGCGGCGCTTTTGCCCTGCCTGCGGCGGGCGCTTTACCACATATGAGCGCGTGCAGTTGCGCGACCTTGTGGTCATCAAAACCAACGGCAAGCGCGAAGATTTTGACCGCGACAAGCTTGAGCGCTCTATTCGTATGTCTATGCAAAAGCGCCCTGTTGAGCCTGAGCGGATTGATCAGATGATCTCGGGGATTGTGCGCCGGCTGGAAAGCATGGGCGAAACAGATATCCCTTCGCGGGTGATCGGCGAGATTGTCATGGAGACGCTCGCACGGATCGACACCGTGGCTTATGTGCGTTTTGCCAGTGTTTACAAGAACTTCCAAGCGGCAGACGACTTTGACAAATTTGTCAGCGAGCTGCGGCCAGACGTCAAACCAGAAGACACGTGAGCCGGTCTGACGAGAGCTATATGCGTGCCGCCCTTGGACTGGGGCGGCGCGGGATGGGCCAGACATGGCCCAACCCTGCTGTGGGCTGTGTGATTGTCAACGCGGGCCGTATTGTGGGCCGCGGCGTCACGCAAGCGGGCGGACGGCCCCATGCCGAAACGGTCGCGCTGGCCCAAGCTGGCGATCGGGCACGGGGGGCGACGGCCTATGTCACACTAGAGCCTTGCGCCCATCAGGGGCAGACGCCGCCTTGCGCGAGCGCCTTGATCGCGGCGGGGATCGCGCGGGTTGTTGCGCCGTTTGAGGACAGTGACGCGCGGGTTTCAGGGCGCGGATTTGAGATGCTCAGCGCTGCGGGGATCGAAGTTTCGCTTGGGGTCTGCGCTGAAGAGGCCGCGCGCGACCACGCAGGATTTTTGAAACGCGAAGCCACAGGGCGGCCCTTTGTGACGCTCAAATTGGCGAGCAGTTTTGACGGGCGGATCGCCACCGCGACGGGCGAGAGCCAGTGGATCACCGGCGAGGCGGCGCGGGCCGATGTGCACCGTTTGCGCAGCATCCATGACGCTGTGATGGTGGGCGCGGGCACGGCGCGGGCCGATGACCCCATGCTGACGGTGCGCGGCCATGGCGATGTGCGCCAGCCTGTGCGGGTGATTGTGTCGCGACGGCTGGATATGCCGATGATGGGCAAGCTTGCGATGAGCGCGAAAGATGTGCCGCTCTGGCTCTGCCACGGGGCAGATGCGGACAGCTATTTGACCGAGGCTTGGAGCGGCATTGGCGCGCGGCTTTTGCCTTGTGGTTTGCGCGCAGGGCAGCTTGATATTGTCGCGGTGCTTGATGCTTTGGGCGCGGCGGGGCTGACCCGTATTTTTTGTGAAGGCGGCGGCGCTTTGGCGGCCTCTCTCTTGGGGGAAGACTTGGTGGACGAGCTTGTCGGCTATACTGCGGGGCTGACGATTGGCGCCGAAGGGCTGCCGAGCGTGGGGGCTTTGGGGCTTGAGCGGCTCACGCAAGCGCCGCGCTTTGCGCTTTTGGAGGCGCGGGCGATGGGCGGTGATGTGATGTGCCGCTGGGGGCGCAGGCCCTAACGAAAAAGAGCCCCGAAGGGCTCTTTTGTTTTATTGATCAAGGAAGCTGCGCAGCTTGCGGCTGCGGCTCGGATGCTTGAGTTTGCGCAGCGCTTTGGCTTCGATCTGGCGGATACGCTCGCGCGTCACCGAGAACTGCTGGCCGACTTCTTCGAGCGTGTGATCGGTGTTCATGCCGATGCCGAAGCGCATCCGCAACACCCGCTCTTCGCGGGGTGTGAGCGAGGCGAGAACGCGGGTTGTTGTCTCTTTGAGGTTCTCCTGAATGGCGGAGTCCAGAGGCAGAACGGCGTTCTTGTCTTCGATGAAATCGCCGAGCTGTGAATCTTCCTCGTCGCCAATCGGCGTTTCAAGGCTGATCGGCTCCTTGGCGATTTTCATCACCTTGCGGACCTTCTCAAGCGGCATTTGCAGCTTTTC
>NZ_CBFHPP010000025.1:0-26742 GCF_965657785.1 Lentibacter sp. | reverse complement strand
CAAAGCTGCACCTTGCCCTGCACAATAAGCTTTCCCAGCGCGCGCGCATCTTCGTCGCGCCGCCGTGCCACAGGCCCCTGCCCGCGCGTGCCCGCCCAAAGAATGCCAAGCAGCCGTGGCAAATGCCAAAGATGTGCCCGCGCCACGCTCACAAGCGATCTCCGATCAGAAACTCGGCGGCGCGATCAAGCCGGATATGCGGCGGCCCGTCGCCACGCGCAAGGTTTAAGACAGCGGGCGCAAAACTCATGATCTGGTAATCCTGATCAAGCCAGCGCTGCGCCCCCTCGCGGGCAGGCTGCAAGAGCTTCGCAGGGTCAGACGGCAGATCCCCTGCATAAAACGCCGCCTGCTTGCCGCTCTCCAAGAGCTGGCCGCGCACGAGCTTCAGCCTCTCGCCATCATGGCGCATCTCGGCCTCCTCCGTGGCCCGCAAGGCGGCAATCGACATCGCGCAGACTTCGGCCCCCGCAAAGCTGGCACGGTCCGCCGCCCCGCGCACCAAAGCCTCGACAATCCCCGTCAGCGCCGCGTGCTGCTCATGATGCAAATGGTCCGCCTTGGTGGCAGCAAACAGGATTTTCTCGACCCGCCGCCCCAAGAAAAGCCGCTTCAGAAAAGCGTTTTGCCCGGGCTTGAACGCCTCCAGAATATCACTCATCGCGCGGCGCATATCCTCCAGCGCCTCAGGCCCCTTATGGATTGCGCCCAGCGCATCAATCAAAACAACCTGACGGTCGATCTTGGAGAAGTGGTCGCGAAAAAACGGCGTAACAACCTTGGCTTTATAAGCCTCATACCGCCGCTCCATCTCGCGCCAGAGGCTCTTGCGGCCCGCGCTCTCGGCTTTGGGCAAAGGCGCAAATGTCAGCACAGGCGAGCCCTCAAGCGCCCCGGGCAGTAAAAACCGCCCCGGCGTGCAGTCATAATAGCCCGCATCGCGCGCCGCCGTGAGATACCCGGTGAAAGACGTCGCCAAAGCCTCTGCCAAAGGCTCCTCAAACGCCTCGCCCCCCGCAACGGCCCCAGCCTCTTTCAAGAAATCAACCGCCTCATCCCGCCCCTCAAGCCGCGCCAAGACCTCGCCCGACCACGCTTCATAGGATTTCTCCATCAAACCAAGGTCCAAAAGCCACTCGCCAGGGTAGTCGACAATATCAATATGCACGATCCGCGCACCAGACAGCCCGCCCAAGAGCCCCCGCGGGGTGATCCGCAACGACAGGCGCAACTCGCTCACCGCGCGGGTCGAGGTCGGCCAATGCGGCCGCGCGCCCGTCAAAGCGCCCAAATGCGCCTCAAACTGAAACCGCGCCACCGTATCGTCGGGCTGCGGCTGCAAATAGGCCGCCTCAATGCGCCCCTGCGCCTGAGCCGCCAAGCCGCCCATGCGGCCAAGGTTGAGCAGGTTGGCCACAAGCGAAGTGATGAAAACAGTCTTGCCGGCGCGCGCCAGCCCCGTCACCCCCACACGGATCACAGGCTCCATAAAAGCCTGCGAGACCGTGCCCGCCAGAGTGTCCACCTGCCGCGCAATGCTATCCGCCAACTCACCGATCACTCTACTGCCCCTCTTGGCTTCGCTTGTCTCCAAGATAGGGCCGAAGAGCGCCACACACCAGAGGGGAGCGTCGCGCAGCCCCTGCCGCCGTCAGCGAGGCTTGCCGCGCCGCCCCCGAAGCGCTAAAGCCCGCCTATGCCCAGATATGCCCTCAAAATCGAATACAACGGCGCACCCTTTTCAGGCTGGCAACGCCAAAAAGAAGAAACCACGGTGCAAGGCGAAATCGAAGCCGCCTTGGCCAAACTGGAGCCGCGCCCCCATACCATCGCCGCCGCAGGGCGCACCGATGCAGGCGTTCACGCCCTCGGCCAAGTCGCCCATGCCGATATGGAGCAAAACTGGACGCCCTTCCGCCTCTCGGAAGCCCTGAACTACCACCTCAGCCCAAGCCCGATCGCCATCGTCGCCTGCGCCGAAGTGACTGACGACTGGCACGCCCGATTTAGCGCATTAGAGAGGCAGTATTTCTTCCGCCTGCTGGCCCGCCGCGCCCCCTCAGTGCACGACAAAGGCCGCGTCTGGCAGGTGAAAAACAAACTCGACATTGACGCCCTGCGCGAGGGCGCGGCGCAGCTCATTGGCCAGCACGATTTCACAACCTTCCGCTCGACCATCTGCCAAGCGCAAAGCCCTGTGAAAACCCTCGACGACATCAGGATCACCGACCACCCCGTGGCAGGCGGCGTCGAATACCACTTTCACATCCGCGCACGCTCCTTTTTGCACAATCAGGTCCGCTCCATCGTGGGCACATTGGAACGCGTCGGCGCAGGCTCATGGACTCCCTCTGATGTGACAAAAGCCTTGATCGCCCGCGACCGCGCCGCCTGCGGGCCGGTCTGCCCGCCACAGGGGCTCTACCTCAAACACGTGCTCTACCCCGAAGACCCGTTTGCCTAAGCGAATTTCGCATTTTCGCTGCGCGAAAATCCGACCGAGGCGAGGGGCCAGCCCCTCGCGCTCCTGAGCCGCTTGCGCAGCAAGCGCGAACCCGACAGAGCGGAGTTGATACGCAGAGTCGGGCCATGGATATTTTCAGAAAGAAAAAGGAAGAGCTGTTTCCAACCCTTCCTCAAAAAGAGAACTCTCTTTTCCTTTCACGGCCATCGGCGTCCCCGCCTGTTCCGTGACACAAGCTTGGATGATGAAAGTTAAAAAAGTCTTTTTCTTTCCAGAAATATCCTCAGGGGGTGAATGCCGGAGGCAGAGGGGGCGCGAGCGCCCCCAAACGCCGGCCAGCCCATCACGCCTGCCGCGCCAAGCGCGCTTCCAGCACATCAAACGGCACACCGGGCTCGTCTTTCGCCCCACGGATCACCAGCGAGGTCTTTACGCTCGCCACATTCTCCGCCGCCGTCAGGTCTTCTGTCAGAAAGCTCTGGAATGTCGAGAGGTCAGGCGCCACGCATTTGAGAATGAAGTCGACCTCGCCATTGAGCATATGGCACTCGCGCACCAAGGGCCAGGCACGGCAGCGCGCTTCAAAAGCCGACAGGTCGGCCTCGGCTTGACTGACGAGCCCAACCATCGCAAAGACCTGCACTTCAAAGCCAAGCTCGCGCGGGTTGACCTCGGCATGATAGCCGCGAATAAAGCCCGCCTCTTCCAGCGTGCGCACACGGCGCAAACAAGGCGGCGCAGAAATCCCGACCCGCTTTGCCAGCTCGACATTCGTCATCCGCCCATCGGCTTGCAGCTCAGCCAAGATTTTACGGTCAATCTCATCGAGACGCGTATGCGGCATCGTTTATCCCTTCCAGATTTTCCGATTGTTATATCACCGCACCCCGCAGGCGCAACAATATTTCAACTCCGAGCAAGAAAGCAAAACACCGACCTCAAAGCAGCGCAACCTGCTCCCCCGCGCGCCCTCTTTCCTTCCCCCAGCAAGGAAGTTATAGATCGGCCCACCCCCGTTTTTCACAGATAGAACCAGAGGCTCCCACATGGCTGAAACGCGTCACACCAAAGTTCTGATCATCGGCTCAGGCCCCGCTGGCTATACGGCCGGCGTCTATGCCTCGCGCGCCATGCTGGAGCCGATCCTTGTGCAAGGCATTGAGCCCGGCGGCCAGCTCACCACCACCACCGAAGTGGAAAACTGGCCCGGCGACAGCGAGGTCCAAGGCCCCGATCTGATGATCCGGATGCAAGAGCACGCCAAAGCCATGGGAACCGAAATCATCGGCGATATCATCACCAGCCTTGACCTCTCCGAGCGCCCCTTCAAAGCCCAGGGCGACAGCGGCACGCTCTATACCTGCGACGCCGTGATCCTTGCCACAGGCGCGCGCGCCAAATGGCTCGGCCTGCCCTCCGAAGACAAGTTCAAAGGCTTCGGCGTCTCGGCCTGCGCCACCTGTGACGGCTTCTTTTACCGCGGCCAAGAGATCGTCGTGGTCGGCGGCGGCAACACCGCCGTCGAAGAGGCGCTCTTCCTGACAAACTTCGCCAGCAAGGTCACACTCGTGCACCGCCGCGACACCCTGCGCTCTGAGAAGATCCTCGAAGACCGCCTGATGAAAAATCCCAAGATCGAAACGCTCTGGTTTCACGAAATCGAAGAAGTTTACGGAACAGATATGCCCCTCGGCGTCGAAGGCGTAAAAGTCAAACACACCCAAACAGGCGAGATCACAGACCTGCCCTGCAAAGGCGTCTTTATCGCGATCGGCCACGCCCCCGCCAACGAGCTGATCAAAGACACGCTGCAAACCCACATGGGCGGCTATGTTGTCACCAAACCCGACAGCACAGAAACCTCGATCCCGGGCGTCTTCGCCGCAGGCGACCTGACCGATCACAAATACCGTCAGGCCGTCACATCCGCAGGCATGGGCTGCATGGCCGCGCTGGAGGCCGAACGCTTCTTGGCCGAACAAGACAGCTAAGCGCCCCTGCGCCAGCCCCCGCCTAGCTCTTTTTCTTTCTAAAAATATCCCGGGGGTCTGGGGGCAGCGCCCCCAGCCGGGCGGTGCGGCGCAGCCGCAGCGCAATCCTTACCAAAAGGTCAAAGCCGCGCACGGCGCGGTCACACTCGTCTCTCTTCAAAAACCCCTGTTTTGCCGGTGCACGGGGGGTGCACGCAATGTGCACGCTTTTCACCCCCCCAGAATCACCGCTCAGGGCACATTCGTTAATGCGCCCCCAAAAATATCAAATATTTTTTGCCCCGCTCACATCTTGGCAGGCACTTCAATCCCGAGGAGCGTCAAGCCAAGCTCCAACTGGCCCTTGGCTGCGGCCAAAAGGCCGAGGTGCGACGCCGCAATGGTCGGATCGATCCCCTCTCCCAAAACACGGTTGGATTGGTAAAAAGAATTGGTCGCATTGGCGAGCGTGTAGACGTGCATCGCCATATTGCTTGGCTTGCGGGTTTCCACCGCCCGCGCAAGCTTTGCAGGAAAGGCATCAAGCGTCAGAACAAGACTGCGCGCCCCGTCGCTCACCTCAGTGAATGCCGCAGGCACAAGCCCCGCCGCGCGGGCATTTTCCATCAGCGAAGCAATCCGCACACAGGTGTATTGAATATATGGCCCCGTCTTGCCTTCAAACTGCAAAAACTGTTCCATATCAAAGATATAGTTGCTCTCTCGGTCGTGTGAAAGCTCCCCGAACTTGATCGCAGCGATGGCAATTTGCTCAGCCGTTTTTTCTAGCTCGGCCCCGTCAAGCTTGCCCATATCCTCAAGCCGCTTGCGTGCCGCCGCGTGCATTTCTTCCATCAGATCATGCAGCCGCATCACCCCGCCTTCACGGGTCTTAAAGGGCTTGCCGTCGGTCCCGTTCACAGTCCCAAAGGCCGTGTGCTCAAGCACAGTGTCGCCCAGACGACCCGTCTTCTCCATGCCCAAAAAGACCTGCTGGAAGTGCATTTTTTGGCGCGCATCCACAACATAGAGAATGTAGTCTGGCGTGTCTGTTTCCAGACGGTCCACGATGGTCGCAAGGTCGGTCGCGCCGTAGCCATAGCCGCCGTTGCTGTTGCGCAGCATCAGCGGAGGAAGCTTCTTATCCTCTTCTAAATGCACAACAATCGCCCCGTCGGACAGTTCTGCGACGCCACTGTCTTCCAAACTCTTCACAAGCGGACCAAGCATTTCCTGATAGCGGCTCTCGCCATAAAAATAGGTAAAGTCACAGCCCAAACGGTTGTAATCACGGCGCAGGCTGGCAATGCTCACATCCACAATCCTATGCCAGAGCCGCATATAGCGCGCATCGCCCGCCTGAAGCGCCGAGGTGGCGACACGGGCCTTATCGCGAAAGACTTCATCCGCCTTTGATTTGGCCGAGGCCGCAGGATACCACTCCTGCAAATCGAGCATAGTGATCGGTGCGCTCACCTCGTCTTCAAAGAGGTCAGGCCGCACCTCTTCGATCTGCGTGATAAGTTGGCCAAGCTGCAAGCCCCAGTCGCCCAAGTGCACATCACTGACAACGTCATGGCCCGCAAATTCCAGAAGGTTGATCAGCCCGTGCCCAACAATCGCAGAGCGCAAATGCCCCACGTGCATTTCTTTGGCAAGGTTCGGCCCGCCATAATCCACCATGATCTTTGAGGCAGGGGCCGTCGGCGCAAGCCCACGCGGATCAGCCGCCGAGGCCGCCACCAAAGCGCAAAGCGCAGCCTCGGTCGCCTTAAAGTTCAGAAAGCCCGGCTTCACAAAATCGGCCTCAAAAAGCCCTTCCATATCAAGAGCTTCCATAACTGCCGCGCCAGCATCCATCGGGTTCATTTTCTGGCTCTTGGCAACGCCCATGAGCCCGTTGCACTGAAAGTCGGCAAGGTCTGGCCGGTCCGAAACCCGCACAGCCGCAAATTTCGTGTCATAGCCCGCACGCTCAAAAGCGGCATTCACGAACGCTTGCAGCGTCTCAATCAGGGTCTTTTGCATCTGGCGCGGGCCTTCCTGGCATGGGTTTCAAAGTCGGGCTGTGCATACCGAGCTTGCGCCCTGAGGAAAAGAGGCAAATCATGCTGGCAAGGCTTCCCCTTGGCTTGAGTTTACTGTTATCAAATTTCCATGAGCACCACAAAGCCCCAGCGCATCAATGTCGAGTTCGTCTCGGCCTACCCCAGCCGCCCCCTGCGCGGCGAAGATGCCTATGCCGCCATCATAGGCGATGTGCTCGCGCGCATGGCGGCGGCCCTTGGCCATGACGTGACGCGCGAATACTACGTCAACGACGCAGGCCCACAGGCAGATGCCCTCGCGCGCGGCGTGTTTGCGCGCTGTGTCGCGCCCTCTGAGTTCGAATCCGACGAAATCACAGCCCTCGCCGCCACCGTGCGCCAAGGCTTGCCAAAAGAGCTGTTCACAGCCGCCGAAGCCGACTGGCTCCCCCTCGTCCGCCGCGCCGCCGTCCAAGCGGCCATGGCCAGCATCGGCGAAGGTCTCGCCGCTCTTGAGGTGCAGTTTGATACCTTCACCCACGAAAGCAGCCTTGAAACACGTGGAGAGTTGCCACGCCTTTTCAGCGACTTCGCCCGCAAAGATGCTCTCATGGACAGCTCAGGCAACTTGATCACCACAGCCCCAGAGACACCAACCGCGCGCCTCATGCTCGACACCGTCTCGCGCGGCGATCTGCGCCCTCGCCCCCTCACTGACGGCGACGGACGCTATACCTATTACGCCGCCGATCTGGCTTATCATTCCGACAAGCTCGCACGCGGTTATGACCTGTTGATTGATGTCTTCCGCAAGGATCACGCAAGCTATGCGCCCGGCCTCATTGCAGGCGTTGATCTGATCAGCGCAGGTCAGGCCCAGCTCTTGGTCTGCCTGATTGATCCTGTGCGCCCCGCTTTGGCCCAAGAAATGTCGCCCCGCGCGCCTGCAGCGACTGCGCTGCCCTCTCTTGAGGCGCTTCTGGCCTATTATGGCCCGCGCCTCTTGCGCCGGCTGTTTCTGTCCCACACCCCGGGCGAGCCGCTTGTGCTTAACTGCGACGCGGCGACGCGCACAGAACTTTTGCGCGCCGAAGAGGCCTGCACCAACGCGCGCGCCTTGCCACTCGGCGGCACAGAGCCGCCAGAGCCAGCATCGCCCCCCATTGAGGCCGCTTTCATAGCCAAAAGCCCCCATATGCTCATGGCAAGCACTGATGCTTTGGCAGCCGAATGCCTCCACATGGGTGCAATCACGTCCCGTGCCAAAGATATCCTTGAGCAGAGCTTATCCGCTCTCGGCCTCGCCCAATAGCCGAAAGCAAACCTATGTCAGATCTGCACATTCGCGCCATCACAGCCTCAGATCGCCCCGAATGGGGCCGTATGTTCACAGCCTATCTAACCTTTTATGAAACATCGCGCCCCAAAGAGGTCTATGACAGCTCTTTTGCGCGGCTATTGTCAGACGAAGACACCGAGTTCAAAGGCCTCATCGCCCTCAAAAGCGGGCAAGCCATCGGCTTCACCCATTACCTCTTTCACCGCCATATGTGGTCGATTGAAAACACCTGTTATCTTCAGGACCTCTATGTTGATCCGGCCCGTCGCGGCACAGGCGCAGGTCGCGCATTGATCGAGGCGGTGCACTCCGAGGCGGTCAAAAAGGGCGCGACAGGCACCTACTGGCTCACCCAGGAGTTCAACACAACCGCGCGCCAGCTCTACGACAGGGTCGCAACGCTCACACCCTTTGTCAAATACAACAAACCAGTCGCCTAAGACCTCCCCAGCCCTTTTTCTTTCTCTAAATATCCTCCCCGAAGGGCCGCTTTCAGACTGTCACCACATCCGCGCAAGCGCGCAGCCCTCATCCGCCAATATCTTCCTGAGCAATCGAAACGGTTTTCACTACCGCATAAATCTCACACCCCACAGCAAGCCCAAGCGCCTTGGCCGAGCGCCGGGTGATCCGCGACAGGATCTGCCCTGCCGCCGTTTCAAGAGCCACAATCGCGCCAGGCCCCTCGCCCTCCCGCAGCCCCATAACCCGAGCTTGCAGGATGTTGAGCGCAGACAGCCCTTCAGGCTTCTGGCGCGACAGGATCACATCACTCGCCGCAATCCGAACCCGCACAGGAGCGCCAATCGCCTGCCCGAGCTTTGGCAAAAACAAAGGCGCCCCCCCGGCAGCAAGTTCGCTCAACCCGTCCGCATGATGCGCCACAACAATTGCAGTAATCACAGCGCCGACACCACGCACCCCGCCCGAAACAAGACTTGGATCGGCCAAGACATCTGCAGGCGCACGCAGGCCTGATGCGGTGCCTCGCGACAGCGTGACCACCTGATTGGCCAGCCGCCCTAGCTCGCTCACCGAATGGGTCACATAGAGGATCGGCAGCCCACCGTCGTCGCGCAGCCGCTCAAAATATGGCAGAAGCTCGCCTTTGCGCGCCGTATCGAGCGCCGCCAGAGGCTCATCCGCGAGCAAAACCTGTGGCCCGCTCAAGAGCGCGCGCCCCAACGCCACGCGCTGTGCCTCCCCGCCCGAAAGCTTTGCTGGCCTACGCGCCAGCAGGTCGCCAATCCCGAGAAGTTTCACAATACGGTCAAACGCGGCGACGCTCGGCGGGTTCGCCGCCAGCCTGCGGCCGTAGTTGAGGTTACCTTCCACACTCAAATGCGGAAACAACCGCGCATCCTGAAACACATACCCAACCCCGCGCTTATGCGCAGGCAGGTTTTTGCGCTTGGCCGCGTCAAACAGCACCCGCTCGCCCAATGCGATCCGCCCACTGTCAGGCGTGACAAGCCCCGCAACCGCATTGATCAGCGTGGTCTTGCCCGACCCAGACGGCCCGAACAAAACCGTGATCCCCTCAGGCGCAGCAAAGTCAGCACGTAGTTCAAACCCGTTCAGCGACTTGGCAATATCAACCTGCAAGCTCATCTGCCCGCCACCTTCTGCGCCATACGCCGCGCCAACCATTCCGAAAGCAACAGCGCGCCCATCGCCACCACGACAGCGATGATCACAAGCTTGACGGCCGCGCTCTCTCCCCCTGGCACCTGCAAAAAGCTATAGACCGCCGAAGGCAAAGTCTGGGTCTCGCCGGGGATATTGGAGACAAATGTAATCGTTGCGCCAAACTCGCCCATTGCCTTGGCAAACCCAAGCACAGCGCCAGCCAGCACCCCGGGCATCGCCATCGGCAATGTGACTGTGAAAAACACTCTCAAAGGCGAAGCTCCCAGCGTGGCCGCCGCCGCCTCGAGCCGCTCATCGACCGCTTCAATCGACAAGCGGATCGCGCGCACCACAAGCGGAAACGCCATGAGCCCAGCCGCCAAGACAGCCCCCGTCCAACGGAACGCCAGCGGCATCCCGACAGCCTCCAGAATCCGCCCGCCAAACCCTTGCGCACCAAAAAACATGAGCAGAAGATACCCTGTCACGACAGGCGGCAAAACGAGTGGCAAGTGGACCAGCCCGTTGAGCAGACCATGCCCCCAAAAGCGCCCCCGCGCCAGCGCATAGGCCACAACAACCGCCACAGGCAGGCTCAAGGCCGTGGCCCAGAGCGCCACTTTGAGCGAGAGCGCAACAGCCTGCCATTCCTCGGGGCCAAGCCAGATCACGGGCGGGCCTCTATGCGCAAAAAGCCTTGCGCGGCAAACTGCGCCCAAGCGGCCTCGCTCTGCAAAAACGCAAAGGTTGCCGCCCCGTTTTGCGTCAAACGCGCGGCCGGATAAACAATCGGGCGATGGCTGTCTTCGGGAAAGCTCAGCAAAACCTGCACCTTAGGTTCCGCAACCGCATCACTCGCATAAACAATCCCGTAGCGCGCCTCGCCCCGCGCCACCAGCGCAAGTGCGGCGCGCACATTGTCTGTCTCAACAACCCGCGCTTTGAGCGGCTCCCAAAGCCCCAAACGCTCCAGCGCCGCACGGCCATAGATCCCAGCCGGCACAGCCTTGGTCAGGCCCATGGCAATGCGGCCTTCGCCAAAGCGCGCCGCATCGCCAAGGTGAAGATCAGGCTCGGCCTCCCGCCCGATCAGAACAAGCGAATTGCCCAACAGGTCAACGCTCTGGGCTGCCTCAACGCGCCCACGCTCCTGCAAGTGATCCATCCACTCGACATTGGCCGAAATAAAGATATCCGCAGGCGCGCCCTGCTCGATCTGGCGCGCCAAAGCAGAGCTGCCCGCATAAACAAGCCGAAGCTCTTGCCCCGTGGCCGCCTCGGCTTCGGGCTTCAAGCTGTCAAGCGCCGTCTTCAAGCTCGCCGCCGCAAAAACGGTCACGGTCTCAGCCGCTGTTGCGCCACTCAGCACAACAGCCAAGACAGCCGCCAATCCCCATTTGCCTGCGCGCGCCATCGCCTCTTCCTTCGCACAAAAAAGCCCCGATGCCATTTCCAGACATCGGGGCCATAATGTCAGAGCCTAACGTCTTAGCCCAGAACAGATTTTACAGCCTTGGCCGTCTTGCCGACCACTTCGTCAGCCTCCTCGCGCGTCAGACAGAACGGCGGGGCGAACCCAAGGATATCCCCCTGCGGCATGGCGCGGGCAATCACGCCTTCAGAAAGCAAGGCCCCCGCAATCTGCGGCCCGATCTTCTCGGCGGCGTCAAAATAAACCCGCCCATCGCGCGATTTGACGAATTCAACAGCACAAAGCATTCCCTCGCCGCGCACTTCGCCCACATTCGCGTGTCCGCCCAGCGCATCCGCCATCGCGGCGTTCAGATAAGCGCCCGTTTCAGCCGCGTTCTGCATAAGGTTCAGCTCATCCAGCAGCTTGAGATTGGCAACGCCTGCCGCAGCGCCAATCGGATGCGCAGAATAGGTCCAGCCGTGGCCAATAGGGCCGTTTTCGTCTGTGCCTTGCTCCAGAACCGCCCACATCTTCTCGCTCACAATCGAGCCTGACAGCGGCGCATAGGCCGATGTGAGGCCCTTGGCGATGGTGATCAGATCAGGCTTCATGCCGTAGTGCTCAGAGCCAAACATGGTTCCAAGACGGCCAAAGCCCGTCACCACTTCATCCGCCACAAGCAGAATATCATGTCGCTCAAGAACCTCTTGAATAGCCGCCCAATAGCCCTCAGGCGGGGGCACAATACCGCCCGTGCCAAGCACAGGTTCGCCGATAAAGGCCGCGATGGTGTCAGCGCCCTCGCGCGCAATCAACGCTTCGAGTTCGGCCACACAATGCGCGACAAATTCAGCTTCGGATTGGTCAAGATTGTCACGGCGGAAGTAATAGGGCGCTTCTGTGTGCACCACTTGCGCAAGCGGCAAATCAAACTTTTTGTGAAACAGCTCAAGCCCCGTCAGCGAGCCTGTCACAAGGCCAGAGCCGTGATATCCGCGCCAGCGGCTGATGATTTTCTTCTTTTCGGGGCGGCCCAGAATGTTGTTGTAATACCAGATCAGCTTGACGTTGGTTTCGTTCGCATCAGAGCCGCCAAGGCCAAAGTAAACTTTGCTCATATGATCAGGTGCGCGATCAAGGATCATCTTGGCAAGTGTGATGCTCGCCTCGGTTCCGTGGCCCACGTAGGAGTGGTAATACGCCAGCTCTTTGGCCTGCGCCGCAATCGCCTCGGCAATTTCCTGACGCCCATAGCCGACATTAACGCAGTAAAGCCCTGCAAAGGCGTCGAGCAGACGGTTGCCGTCGCGGTCCTCAATATGGCAGCCCTTGGCGCCTGTGATGATCCGCTGTGGCGTCACGCCACGGGCAAACTCGGCCAGATGTGTGGAGGGGTGAAAAAAGTTCTCACGGTCCCAAGCTTCGAGATGGTCGTTCTTCAGCATATGAAAACGCTCCTATGGTTGGCATCTCACCTTTATGCCGGAGCTCAGCGTGCAGATGGTTGGGTTAATGCGCAGGCCCTTCCTGCCAAAACTTGGCAGGCAGTTCCAGAACAAATTGCCCCAACAGCTGATTTTCACGCCTACACCGCCCATGATTTGCGCCACAGTCGCGCCTATCCTCGTATCCTGTGGCCAGCCCCCGTGAGGTCACAAATCGTAATATCAGCGGCGTCTTGGCGCCCCTCTACCTTTCCGATGATCACATCTCCAAGCTCCAGAGGCGGCGTATCGTCGGGCCACAGCCCCGCCGCCAAAGCAGCCTCAAGCTCGCCTAATACCGCGCATTGACTGGCGCGATCCGTCACATACAGACTGGCCGCAACAAGTGCCCTTGGGTCGATCTCTGTCTTACCCGCCTGATCAGCGCCGATCGCTGTGATATGCAAATTCTTGTGCAACCACTCGGCCTTAAGCACAGGCGCGCGCGCAGAGGTCGCTGTCACAACAAGCTGGCTTTGCGCCACAAGATCGGCCGGATCTGTGGTCACCTCACAGTCAATGCCCAGCGCTTCACTCAAATCAACAGCACAGCGCGCCGCCTTTTGTAAATTGCGCCCAAAGACCAAGAGCCGCTCAAACGGGCGCACCAAATGTGCCGCCCGCATTTGAAGTCGCGCCTGAACGCCCGTACCAATCACACCCGCAACACGCACATCCTTTGGCGCAAGGTATTTCGCGGCAACAGCCCCAGCGGCGGCAGCCTGCAGGTCGGTAAAAGCTTCAGAAACTGGTTCGGCCCCTGTCACCTGCCCCTGCGCCAAGGCGACAAAACCGCGCTCGACCATATCAACCAGCTCGGTATTGAGGGATATACCCAAGCGAAGCTCCGCTTCCGTCACACTGGAAATACCCTGCGCCATAAGCCCTCCACCTTTGCGTTAATGGCCCTGAAACCACAGCCAAAAGCCTATGTCAGCCCCAAATCGGATCCGTCAACAGAGTGTTGACGGCTTGCCCAAAAGGGGGCGCATCAAGATCGCGGTGAGACACATAGGGATCTGATAACACCCAAGAAAGATCAGGAACTCCGGCGATTGCGTGACTGGCAGGGCCACTAAGAACAGCGCCACGTTGCGATTTCCTGCCACAAGAGCAAAAGGAGCGGCGTCCGCTTCCCCTCCCGACGTGCGCAACACAATATGCGCCACAACCTGCAACCCAAAGCTCACAAGAAACACGAGCACAAGCCACGTGCCAACCTCCCAAGGAACCGCCTTGATAGCGGGCCCCAAGGCGCTCATGAGACCAATCACAATCACCGCCAGCCCTATAGACATAACCCAATCAAGAGCGTCGCGGCCTGCGCCCTCCAGCTCGGGCAAGGCGATATGACGCGTCACAAAGGCCGCCCCGATGACGAGCCAGATCGAGATATTCGGGCTGCCCGTCACAGAGGGCGCCGCGAGCATCAAAGTAAAAGCAATTGCACAGGGCGAGGCGGCGAGGCCAAAAAGCGCAAAGCCAGCCAGCGCGAGCAAAGGCAGCAAAAAGCGGCTCTCCGCCATGCGCTCGGAAAATGACATTTTGCGTTCAGGCTCTGGGCGCTGATCGGGATACATATAATCCCAAGCCATAATATAAAGCATGAACAACCCCGCCAGAACGAGCCCCGGAAAGACCCCAGCCATAAACAGCTTGGTAATGCTTTCGTTGATCGTCACACCATAAACAATCAGCGTCAGAGAGGGCGGGATCATCAGGCCCAAAGTGGCAGCCCCCGCCAGTGTGACAATGATCATAAACTCGGGATACCCACGCTCGCGCAACTCGGGGATCGACATTTTCCCAACCCTATTGAGCGTCGCAGCCAAAGAGCCGGACACCGCCGCAAAAATGGTGCAACCCACGATATTGGTGTGCAAAAGCCCGCGCGGCAAATAGCGCATCCAAGGCGCAAGCCCTCGAAACATATCTTCGGACAAGCGCGTTCGATACAGGATCTCCCCCATCCAGATAAAAAGCGGCAGCGCCGTGAGCGCCCAGCTCGACGCGCCCGACCAGATCGTTGTGATCATGGCATCGCCTGCGGGGCGCATGGTAATCAGCTCCATACCCACCCAAGCAACACCCATCAGCGCCAATCCGATCTAGACAGAGCCGCCCAGAAGCGCAAACCGAACGAAAAGGAAAATAACCGTGGCGTAAAGTTCGCTCATTCTAGAACCTCCCCGTGAATTTGCGTTTCACGCAAGCACATAAGCCGCGTCAGATAATCCCAGATCGAAATGGCCAAAAGCACTGTCCCGATCGACATGGGAAGCTGTGGCAACCAAACAGGCGTATAAACCCAGCCCTCCCCCGAGCTGGCCCAAAGCTCGCCCCACTTCAGGGGCGATGTGGCGAACATTGAAAAGAATGTGATCAGCCATTCGGGCGTAAAGTCCTGCCCCTGCTCTACGACACGCTCACAGTTTATCCCTTAACAGTCCAAACCCGTCCTGCCCTTCACCGCGACAATCCGCTGACGCGCCATGATATTCTCACGCCAGAGTTAATCGCCAACGAGCCGTTCATCGCCATGGGTCCTGATCACATGACACAGCGCCGTCTGTGAGAGGTCTTCAACGCCGCAGGTTTGCCCCTGCGCACGCGGGTGCACTCCCATCTCTTCAAAAATCTCCTGAGCTTTATCAAAGAAGGGATGGGAATTTCCCTGCTTGATCCTTTCGTTCTGGAACATGATCATGACCCACGCTTTGTCTCCCGCCCGTTCGAGCCAGCAATCCTGATAGATATGGCCGTGATTACCTCCTCCACGCGCCCGTTGTCCCAGACGGCAGCCATTTTAGCGCCGCAATTTTGGGAAACGCTCCCGAGCTTGATACCGCCGCCGCCCAAGTCGAAATCAAACTGGCCGCAGAAGAGCTTTGCCAGCGTCACCCTGATATTGGAGCGCTTGTGCTCGAATGCACCAATATGCCGCCCTATGCCGCCGCCGTCGCAACGGCAACAGAACTGCCCGTCTATTCAATTTATAGTTTTGTGAGCTGGTTCCAGTCAGGCCTCACACCACAGGCGTTCTGAGGCCTCCCGCTACAAAGAACAGAGCTTATCCTCAAGCGCGACACAAAACGCCACCTAAGGCCTGAGCCAGCCCTCATAGGCCAGCAAGACAAAACCAGCAATCGGCGCGCGCACTTCAATCTTGAAGTGATACTTGCCGCCTGCGCCCCATTCGAGCGCCGTCACGCGCGGCCAAAGCACCCGCGGTAAAGGGATGTCCATAAAGCGCAGGCCGCGTGCCTCTTGGCGAAGCGCCCCATTTTCAATGACAAGCGCTGATGTGATGGTCACAATACCCATGCGCTCCACAACCAGATCGCCCGCCTGCCACAGCTCCGAGCGCAGCTCACGATCTTTGATCTGCCGGCGCCATATCGCTACGTTTTCCTCTTCTTTGGTGCCAAACCAGAGTGGCGCATCCTTACAAGGCGGAGGAAAGCCAAAGAGTTGCATCAACGGCGTGGCGCGCAAACTGATCTCGCCCTCCCTGATCCCAACCTGACGGTGGAGCGCCTGAACCTCGGGCGCAAGCGCCTCAAAGCGCGCGCCAAGAATACGTTCAAATAGCCTCATACCCAAGGTCTCCTCACATCTTTGCCGCCAAAGCCTACCCGCGTCGGACTAGGCTTTGATCATCGAAATGACAAGTCATCAAAGGAAAATGGCAGGGGCACACAGACTCGAACTGTGGGCCTACGGTTTTGGAGACCGTCGCTCTACCAACTGAGCTATACCCCTAAGGCCGAGCTATGCGATAAAACGCAGCGACGCGGAAATCAAGGCGCTTTTTCAGTCAAAACGCTTTTTCAGCAGCAAAGCCGCAAAACGCGGCGATTTATGATTGGCATCTTCCTTATCTGCCGCGCCTTCGACGGCATAGACAGGGTCGGTAAACATCCCCTGCACCACAGTTTCGTCAGGCTGTCCGATAAATCCAAAGCCCAGCTCCTCAAAGGCACGCTCAAGCGCCCCCCAAAGTCGTGCTCTATGCTCGGGCAGCGCCTCAACAACCCTTGGGACATCCGCCAAAAGGCGCCCCTCTTCCTGCTGATTGACGACACCCCAACAGGGAAATCCAGCATAGGCAAAGACAATTTCCTTGGCCCCATCCTCTCTCATCAGCAGCGCCATCCGAACGGCGCGGCGCTCCTGCAAAAACTGCGCAGCCGCCACACCAAGTGCCGCTTCACTGATCGCGCGGTCCGAATCCAACATCAAATCAAGATACCCCGCGAAAAACTCGGCCAACCGAAGCCGCACACCATAAAAAACAAACGTATCAAAGTCTGCTGTCTTCAGATGCTTGCGTCCGTTCCGATTAACCAAGAGAACAGTCTCTTCCGCCTCCGGCGTGATCGCCTGCAACGCGCCCTTTCCGTAATGAATGTTGCGATACTCACTGCCCGCAGCACCCCAAAACTCCACATCATAGCCGCGAAAGCCCACGAGCCCCTCGTCAAACGCCCGCCGCACGGCCCCAAGATTGCTATCGCCAAAAATGGCAAGCTTACGGAGCGAAGGCATTGAGCAATTCCTCTTCGCATTTCACATCAGCCCCAGCTTTCACACGACGCTTTTTGGACGGCTCCTGCTTTTGCGGGAGGTCAACCGCGCCAAACACCCGCCGTTGGTCCTCAAAGAAATGTGTCATCACGGTCGCCACCCCCTCAGGCACAACCGAGCGCATATTCGGCGCAAAAAACATCCCGCGAAACACGGGATGGGTGATAATCTCATAAGACGGAAAATAATCGATGTCCTCTGACGAGGCCACAACCTCGCCCGCGACAGCCCGCAACAGCGCCTTGGACTGTGACGTTGCCGTCAGAACGTGCGCGCCTGACGCAGTCGCAACGAGCGGCACAGGCGAGACCGTGAGCAAGATTTTCACGGCCCTGTTCTCAGCCCCGATCAAGGCGATTGCGGCCTCAAGATCAGCTCTCAGCTCTGCAAAACCGGCATTGTAAAAACGATGCTGCCCAGGGTCAAACGCCACGCCCGCAACAGTTCCGGGACAGAGCGCATATTCAAATTCTGTCTCCAACTGCCGCCACGCCTCCGTCAACCCGAGCGTAAAGACAAAAACATCCGCCTCTCTGACCGCCCGACGAATGCTTGCCAGACAGGCTCTACGCGCGTCCAAAAGTTCGCCTTGGCTCCCAAAGCCATTCGGCTCGATCACAGGGCGTAACGGATCATACCAGCGCCCCTCTGCCTGCCAAAGCTCGGTCTCCCCCCCTTCAAAGGCCAGCTTCAACCATTGCAGCAGCATCCTCGGCGTGTAGATATTGCCTGTGCGAAAACTGAAAACACCATAATTGAACCGCGCAGCGGCCTCGCCCCGCAGCCAAGGCGGCGCAGGTTCCGCATCAAACCAGTCATATCCACGCGCCGCCAGAGCCTTGCCGATATGCTGGGCAAAGCAACTGCCAGTAGTGACGATCCGATGGTCAGGGCGAATGTGAAATTTCGGCTCCCATAGCCGCTCCAGCCCGAGCGGGCCTCTCTCTGCAACAGCACTACGCCAGAAGGCAGACGGCTCTAGAGCCTCATAAGGGTTACTCATTAATTAATACAATCCGTTACATTTTCCAAAACTTAGCAAAGCCGGTGACACGCATCAACACAAACCAAAAGGGCCGCCCTCATGAGGCGGCCCTTCTATTTCAAGCGCTGTGGGGTCTCGTGACCTTTCTTTCAGAAAGGCACTGTCCCCCACGCGTCAGAAGCCCAGCAAGCCGGGCTTCGACGTTTTACTCAACGATTTTCGCAACAACGCCTGAGCCGACTGTGCGGCCGCCTTCGCGGATCGCAAAGCGCAGGCCTTGCTCCATTGCGATCGGCGCGATCAGCTCAACGCCGAACTTCAGGTTGTCACCTGGCATAACCATTTCAGTGCCTTCTGGAAGCTCAACCGTGCCTGTTACGTCCGTTGTGCGGAAGTAGAACTGTGGACGGTAGTTCGCGAAGAACGGCGTGTGACGGCCACCTTCGTCTTTGGTCAGAATGTAAACTTCTGCCTCAAACTTGGTGTGTGGCTGAACAGAACCGGGCTTACACAGAACCTGGCCACGCTCAACGCCTTCACGGTCGATGCCGCGCAGAAGAACGCCAACGTTGTCACCAGCCTCACCGCGATCAAGCAGCTTGCGGAACATTTCAACGCCTGTGCAGGTCGTTTTCTTGGTGTCGCGGATGCCCACGATTTCCATTTCGTCGCCAACGTTAACCGCGCCACGCTCAACACGACCGGTCACAACTGTGCCGCGGCCCGAGATTGAGAACACGTCTTCGATGGGCAGAAGGAACGGCTCGTCGATCGCACGTGGGGGCTGTGGGATGTATTCGTCAACAGCCGCCATCAATTCCTTGATCTTGTCTTCGCCGATGTTCGCATCACGGCCTTCCATTGCCGCAAGCGCTGAGCCCGCGATCACTGGAATGTCGTCACCCGGGTAATCATAAGCGGACAGAAGCTCACGGATTTCCATTTCAACGAGCTCAAGAAGCTCTTCGTCGTCGACTTGGTCAACTTTGTTCATGAAAACAACCATTGACGGGATGCCAACCTGACGGCCAAGCAGGATGTGCTCGCGCGTCTGTGGCATGGGGCCGTCGGCCGCGTTCACAACCAAGATCGCGCCGTCCATCTGCGCCGCACCGGTGATCATGTTTTTCACATAGTCCGCGTGGCCTGGGCAGTCGACGTGAGCGTAGTGACGGTTCTCTGTCTCATACTCAACGTGCGCTGTTGAAATCGTGATACCACGGGCTTTCTCTTCGGGCGCGCCATCAATCTGGTCATACGCTCTGAAGTCACCGAAGTATTTCGTGATCGCTGCTGTCAACGTCGTCTTGCCGTGGTCAACGTGACCAATCGTGCCGATGTTGCAGTGCGGTTTGTTACGGCTAAACTTTTCCTTTGCCATCGCGTTGGCACCCCTTCATGTTACGGCCCGCTTCCGCGCAGCCAGATTTGATCTGAGCGCGCACATATGACCTTCTGAGGGGGAAATCAACCCGCGAATTTGTCGCTCGGCCTAGCCGTCGGCCTCCGCTGCAAACCAGCCTTCCTCCGCCTGCTGGCGCACCAGCCACAGCTCGATCATCTTGGCGGCATTCTTGCTCAGGTTTTCCAGCTGCTGATCGGCCGATTGGGTTAGGCCAGAGCCGATCACCTGCTCGCCGGAAAGCTGCTCGAAGACAATGATCTGATGGGCCTTTTCATTCAGCTTTTTGTTGGCCGCATTGTCCCAGACCGTGATGCGCAAAATAAGCGCAGACTTCGGGCTTGCCACAACAGGGATACCCGGCTGCGCCAGCACATAGCCCTCCAGACTGACGCCAAAATGGTAAAGTCTTTCGCCGTCATAGCGCCCAAACCGCTCGGCAATCCGCGCCTGAACGGCCTCGGTCCACTCTTCTTTTGATTTCTCGCGGCTCAGCGGGCCTTTTTCCATTTTCGGCGCGATCACAATATTATGACCCAGTCGGAAATCCCCCAGATCAACGGCGGGTTGGTCCAGATCGTCAGGGTTGGTGCAGCCCGCAATCAGGCCCAAAACACCGCCCAAAACGGCAAACACAAAGAATCGGCGCAGCATGGCAGCTCCTAAAATCGTTTCGCACGGGGATATACCAGCCCCGCCGCGCTGGCAATTGCCCCACACCCGTCAAGACCCTACATCAAGACAGAACAGAGGAGCGCGCCATGCCCGAAAACCAGACCCCCGTCGCCGTTTCGCTGGCCCGCACGCCGCTTGGGCTGCTCAAAAGCCTGTCTGCGGCGCGCAACAATGTGCTCTCGATCATCCCCCATATCGCCACGCAACAGCCCGTTGTTTCGGGCACAACAGGCATACGCTGGCATATGCTGATGGACCCTGACGCCATCCGCCGTGTGCTTCTGGAAGAGCTGGACAACTACCCCAAATCAGACGTCACCAAAAATCTTTTGCGCCCCGCCATTGGCGAAAGCCTCTTCATCGCGGAGGGCGCGCATTGGCGCTGGCAGCGCCGCGCTGCAGCGCCTGTGTTTTCCCATCGCAACGTAAGCGCCCTCGCCCCCGTGATGAGCGCCGCCGCCGAAACCAGCCTTGCGCGCATAGAGGCCGCTGGCCCGCGCGCCAGCGACATCTATGCCGAAATGGTGCGCGCCACCTTTGACATCACAGCCCGCGTCACCCTCTCGGGCAGCGCGTTGTTTTCCTCTGATGAGGTTCACCGCGCGATTGATGCCTATATCGCGGCGGCAGGCAAAGTCTCGCTGTTTGATATCTTGGGTCTGCCCATGTGGGTTCCGCGCCCCGCGCGCGTCAGGGCGGGGGCCTCGCTCAGGCAGATGAAAACCATAGCCGATGATGCCGTCACCTCGCGCCGCGCGGCGGGCGCGGGGGCGGTCCCCGATCTGCTGGACCTTTTGCTTGAGGGCGAAGACCCCGAGACAGGCCGCGCCATGAGCACAGCCGAGCTGCGTGACAATCTGCTGACATTCATTGTCGCAGGCCATGAAACAACCGCGCTGACACTGGCTTGGGCGTTTTATCTCTGCGCCTTTGATCAGGATGTGCAGGACAAGGCCCGCAATGAGGCCCAGAGCGCTCTGCAAGGCCGCACGGCCACAGCCGATGATCTGCCAAACCTGCCCTATTGCCGCATGATCATTGACGAGGCCCTGCGCCTCTATCCGCCGGCTGCGCTCGTCTCGCGCACAGCCCAAGCGCCCGATAGGCTCTCAGGCCGCGAGGTCCGCCGTGGCGACACTGTGATGATCCCGATCTATGCGCTGCACCGCAACGCGCTCCTCTGGGACGCGCCTGACGCCTTCCGCCCCGAGCGCTTCGCCGAGAAGCCAGCGCGCTACGCCTACCTGCCCTTTGGCGACGGCCCGCGGATCTGCATCGGCGCGAGCTTTGCGCTGCAAGAGGCGGTGATTATCCTCGCAACCCTGCTTTCAAAGCGCCGCTTCATGCCCGTGGCAGGCAAAACGCCTGACCCTGTTATGATCCTGACCTTGCGCCCCGAAGGCGGCGTCTGGCTCACATCAGAAGCGGTCTAGGCGCTGCGCGCCGCAACGCCTTCCATAGCGACCTGCAAGTCGTGCACCAGCGTCTTTGCCATGGAGCGAAAGCCCATGATCTGCCAGCTCTCTGCGTCCAGCCGCGTGATCGAACAGGCCATATGAAAGACTTCTGTGCGCGCCGTGGCCCCGACAGCAAACACCGTGTCGCGCAGATCGACTGGCGTCAGCCGCGCCAGCACATCGCGCGCCGCAGCCCCCTCAAGCGTCACCGAGGACCAAGCATCCGACTGATCCGTCAGCGCCGCGTGCTTGGCAAGCTTGCCCGCAGGCTCAACCCCGACCAAAAGCGCCGCGTTGCGGCCAAACCAGACCAGCCGCGCCGCGCCGTTTTCCGATGTCGCGCCCGCCGCAGGCCAGCCCAGCCCATGCGCCGCGTCAAGCGCCTTGCCCAAAGCCGCCTCTTGCCCCTTGTAGGGCGCAATCAGCGTCAGCGCGCTCATCTCGTTTTCGCGCAGCGTCACGCTGCCAATCGTCAGCGGCAAAAGCCCCGCTGCGGGCGATAGTGCCTTAAGCTCAGTCACGGCTGCGCTCCCCTTCTGGATCAAGGAATACTGGGTGGCAGACCTCACAAGTCGTCGAAACACCGCGCACATGGTCAACCATCTGCACAATCTCGCCGTGCCGCGCCCGTCCGCCTTTGAGGAAGCCAAGGCCCAGATAGGTGCCCAAAGTTGGCGAAAAGCCGACCGAGGTCAGATAGCCCTGATTGTTGGTGCGGATCGGCTCGACGCCGTCGTTGTAAAGATGTGCGCCCGCCAGAAGCTGCTTCACAACGCCGACAGGCTTGAGGCCCACAAGCATCTCGCGGTCTTCCTCCACAAGCCCGGGCCGCGCGGCCGCGCCCTTGCCGATAAAGTCCTTCTTCTTGCTCATCATGCCCTGCATACCAATGTCAAACGCGGTCACGCGGCCATGAATTTCGCCATGGGTGATAAAGCCCTTCTCGATCCGAAGCACATTGAGCGCCTCCATCCCGTAAGCGCCGCCGCCCATCTTCGCCGCGCGCTTGCGCAGCTCGCCAAACAGGCTCTCGCCATAGCGCGCAGGCACCGCCACCTCATAGGCGTGCTCGCCCGAAAAGCTGATGCGGAAGAGGCGGCCCTCAACGCCCAGAACCTTGACATCGCCACAGGCCATAAACGGCCAGCTCTCGCCGTCAATCGGGCTGTCAAGCAAGCCGTTCAGCAAGTCGCGCGCCTTTGGCCCCGCCACAGCAAACTGCGCCCACTGCTCCGTCACAGAAGCAAACCGCACATCAAGATCGGGCCGCTGGCCCTGGCTCACAAACTCCATATGCTTCATGACTTCGCCCGCCGCCGCCGTGGTGGTGGTCATCACAAAATGATCCTCCGCCAAGCGCGCGGTGGTGCCGTCATCCATCACATGGCCGTCTTCGCGCAGCATAAGCCCATAGCGCACACGGCCCACCTTCAGGGTCGAAAACATATTGGTGTAAACCAGATCGAGAAACGCGCCCGCATCCTTGCCCTTAATGTCGATCTTGCCCAGCGTGGAAACATCACAGACGCCAACAGCATTGCGCACATATCCAACTTCGCGGTCACAAGACTGCCGCCATGTTGTCTCGCCCTCTGTCGGGAAATAGGAGGGGCGATACCACAAGCCCGCCTCAATCAGCGGCGCCTTCGCCGCCACAGTCAGACGGTGCGACGTGGTAAAGCGCTCGGGGGCAAAGCCCTTGTCAGCCGCCCCCGCCGCCATAGCCGCCACAGCCACAGGCGTAAACGGCGGGCGATAGGTCGTGGTGCCCGTCTCGGGAATGCCCCGCCCCGTCGCATCCGCCAAAACAGCCAGCGCCTGCACGTTGGAGTTCTTGCCTTGGTCGGTCGCCATGCCCTGCGTGGTATAGCGCTTCATATGCTCCACAGAGCGGAAGTTCTCGACCGCCGCCTGCTTCACATCTTTCACAGTCACATCATTCTGGAAATCAAGCCAAGCGCGGCCCTTGCCCGCCACAGCCCAAAGCGGCGCGATAGTATAGGCGCGGTCCTCAGCGCTCGGCATCTTGGGCGCTTTGGCCTTCAGCCCCAGCGCATCACAGGCGGCCTGTGCTGCGCCGACGCCTTCGCCAAGACAGGCCGCCGTCGAGAAGACCCCGTTACAGGCCCCCGCCGCAATCAGTCCGGGCACCATGCCCACCTTGGGCACAAACGCCGCAATCGCCTCGTTCCACTCTGGCCGCCCGTTCATATGGCAGGTGAGATGCACAGTCGGGTTCCACCCGCCCGACATCCCAAGACAATCTGCCGCAACCTTCTCAACACCCGAGGCGCGCGCAATGCTCACCGCCTCAAGCGCCTTGCGTCCCTCGGTTCCGACGATCTGTGCGCCCGCATAAAACGGCACATCCAGATCACAGCGCGCCTCGGCGCGACTGTCCACCAAAGCGGCGATATGCACACCCGCCGCCAAAAGATCAGCCGCCACATCATGAATGCTGTCGTTGTTGCCAAAGAGCACAACCTTCTGCCCCGGAGCCACATTCCAGCGGTTCACATAGGCCCGCACAGCGCTCGCCATCATAATGCCGGGGCGGTCGTTGTTCTGGAACGCAATCGGGCGCTCCAAAGCCCCTGCGGCCAGAACAGTGCGCTTCGCCGCGATCTTCCAGAAGCACTCTTTCGCGAGGCCCTTGGCCAGCGGCCGGTGATGCGCCACGCGCTCGAGCGCCCCATATGTGCCGCCGTCATAAGCGCCCGTCACGGAGGTGCGCGTCATGATCCGCACATTGCCCATGGCCGCAAGCTTGGCCTGCATCGCCTCGGCCCAGTCGCGCGCAGACATCCCGTCAATCTCGCCCGCCTCGCTCAGAAGCCGCCCGCCCAGCGCGCTGTCTTCTTCCGCAAGGATCACATCCGCGCCCGCCTCAGCCGCTGTCAAAGCCGCCATAAGCCCCGTCGGCCCTGACCCGACCACCAAGACATCACAATGCGCAAAACCGCGCTCGTATTTGTCTGTGATCGGCTCTCCCGAAATGGCCCCAAGCCCCGCCGCGCGGCGAATAACAGGCTCGTAAAGCTTCTCCCAAAACGCCTTGGGCCACATGAATGTCTTGTAATAAAACCCCGCCCCAAGGAAGGGCGCGCCCAGATCGTTGACGCCCATCACATCAAACTCAAGGCTCGGCCAGCGGTTCTGGCTCACGGCCTCTAGCCCCTCATATATCTCCTGCACAGTCGCGCGCACGTTCGGGTCCTGAGAGCCGCCCTTGCCGACAGTCACCAAAGCGTTCGGCTCCTCTGAGCCCGCCGTCAAAACCCCGCGCGGGCGGTGATATTTGAACGAGCGCGCCACAAGCTTGATACCATTGGCCAGCAACGCCGACGCCAGCGTATCGCCCTCATAGCCCTCGTATCTGTGCCCATCAAAGCGAAAGCTCACTTTGCGGCCACGGTTGATCAGGCCCTCGCCATCAATCCTCATGCCTTGGCCTCCTTCACGTCCTGCGCCAGCTTCACCGCGCCAAACTCATGCGTCACCGTGTTGCGCTCGGCCACAAGCCAGCTCCCACAGCCGAAGTCATGAAACCACAGCTCTTGCGTCACACCCGCCACATTCTCGCGGTTGTGCAAATAATCGTCCCACGCCTCAAAAGACGCGTCCTCATCTGGCCGATCAAGCGCCAGCGCGTGGCCCTTATAGGAAAATTCGCGGCTGTCTCTCTCGCCACACAGGGGGCAGGCTATACGCATTGTCTTTCCTTATCCTTCAGTGCAGGTTGTGCTGGCTGCCGCGGTGCTCTTCGTCCATAAGCCCCCGCCCCGTTTCAAAACGGTCCAAACGGTGGCGCATAGCAACTTCATGCGGCTGCCCCGTCGCCATCAAATGCGCCATGCAATAGCCAGAGGCTGGCACAGCCTTAAACCCGCCATAACACCAGCCCGCATTCACAAAAAGCCCGTCAATATGGGTCTTATCAATGATAAAACTGCCATCAGGCGTCATGTCCATGATCCCGCCCCAAGAGCGCAAGACCCGCGCCTTGCCGATTTGGGGCAAAAGACACATCGCCGCCTCCATCACGTGCTCGGCGGTCGGCAGGTTGCCCCGCGACGCATAGGAGGCATAAAAATCAAGATCGCCGCCAAAGACAAGCCCGCCCTTGTCGGACTGGCTCATATACATATGCCCCATCCCGAAGGTGACCACATGATCAATACAAGGCTTCAGCCCCTCGCTGACAAAGGCCTGCAAAACATGGCTCTCGATCGGCAAGGTCATTCCAGCCATCGCCGCCACCTGGCTTGAGCGCCCCGCCACAACCATTCCGACTTTCTTGGCCTTGATCGCGCCGCGCGTCGTCTGCACGCCCTGCACAACCCCGTTCACAATATCAATCCCCGTGACTTCACAGTTCTGGATCAAATCCACCCCGCGCTGGTCGGCCCCACGCGCAAAGCCCCACGCCACAGCGTCGTGGCGCGCCGTGCCGCCCCGCTTGTGGTAAAGCCCGCCATAAATCGGAAAGCGGATGTTGTCATGGTTGAGGTTCGGCAGAAGCTCGCGCACCGTGGTCTTATCGAGCAAAACAGCATCATCGCCCTGCGAAATCATCATATTCGCCCGCTTGGCAGCGGCGTCGCGCTGCCCGTCAGAGTGAAACAGGTTGATAATCCCGCGCTGTGACATCATCGCGTTGTAATTGAGATCCTGCTCCAGCCCTTCCCAGAGCTTGAGCGAATGGGAGTAAAACTGCGAGTTGCCTTCAAGGCTATAGTTGGCGCGCACAATCGTGGTGTTGCGCCCCACATTGCCGCCGCCGAGATAGCCCTTTTCAAGCACCGCAATATTGGTCATGCCGTGGTTCTTGGCGAGGTAATACGCCGTCGAAAGCCCGTGCCCGCCACCGCCGATGATGATCGCGTCATACTCCGCCTTCGGCTCGGGGTTGCGCCAATGCGGCGTCCAGCCCTTGTTGCCCGTCAGGCCCTCTTTGAGAATTTTCAGCGCGGAAAAGCGCATATGACCCCCTTCGCCCGCAGGCAGTATACTGTTGCAGCGCGCAAAATGCGGCCTTCAATTGCAAGCAGACTATCAAGAGAGCCACAAAGGGGAAGTCCCCTTTTCGACATAGACTGTCCCACGCGCGACTGTGCTCTACAGATTTGCACAAAACCGCTTCAATCGCGTTGAAGCGCGCAGCACAAATCTCCCGCCTGAATATCAATCTCCCAAAACGCAAGGTCTGCTCTGCGGACGAAGCGAGCTTTCGCTTGGGAGGCTAACGTCAGCCCCTGGGGTGGCGACCTGACGGTTTTGGAAAAGCGCTTTATGCCAGCCAAATACTT
>NZ_CBFHPP010000024.1:0-31892 GCF_965657785.1 Lentibacter sp. | reverse complement strand
TGCCCAACATCTCGTGATAGGGCCGCCAGTAGGTATTGATTCTGCGCTCCGCCTCGCTCAGGGGCAGCTTGCCACGATAAATCGCCCGTCCCCCCGCCACAACGCGCGGCACAACCCCAAGCCCCGAGGCAACACGCGGGTTATGCCCCCGCACGCTCACCCCCTCCAAAAGGGCGGGGTCAAGCTCACTTGGCGCACGGTTCAGATCAATAAAAGCACGCGGCGCTCCCGCCATCAGAAGCGGCGCGCCGCACTTGGGCGCATGGGCAAACAGCCTGTCTACAAAGGCATCTTCCGAGGTTCGAATGCTATGTTGGTCCAAAACAGTCTTGCGCAAAAACGTCCAAGGATAGTCCCGCCCGCTGTGCGGCGAGGCAAACACAACAGAGGTTGTGCGCCGTTCCGGGTGGATCAAATCATAAGCAACGCGCGGCATTCTGGCTCCAGTTTGTTAAGAAGAGTATAAGTCAAAAAAATGAGGCGTCAAAAGCTCTTGATCATATCTGCGACTCCTTTTATAGACACGAGGCGCTGGCGCGGGTTTCCGCGTCCCTTTTTGTTTTAAGGGACGAAAAAACCAAGCCAGTTCGGGCGATTAGCTCAGTGGTAGAGCACTTCGTTGACATCGAAGGGGTCACAAGTTCGAACCTTGTATCGCCCACCATATACCATTCACCGCACAGGGGCTTGCCCTTGCGCACCCGCAAACCCAAAGGCGCAAGCCCTGCGCCGCGACCAAGGAGACAGCCTCATGAAGGTTAGAAACTCACTCCGCTCGCTCAAGAGCCGGCACCGTGACTGCCGCATCGTGCGCCGCAAGGGCCGCGTTTACGTGATTAACAAAACACAGCCTCGCTTCAAAGCCCGTCAAGGCTAAGCTTCGGCTGAACGCAGACCTGAAAAAAGAGCCGCACCTTTCAAGGTGCGGCTCTTTTCTTTTGCAAAATCAGACGTTTGAAAAGGAAGGCTCTCAAGCCTCCCCCTCAGTCGTAACTGCGCAGATCTTCGATCACCTTGCCGTCATTGGGTAGGCTTCCGCGCGCAACAATCTCGATATCGCCCTTGAGTTTCAGCACTTCAGCAACCGATTTGGCATAGGCCGCAGCGTCGCCACTCTCGGCCTCAACCATCACAGTCATCGCGTCCATCTCGCCTTGGCGTTTGGCCACCACGCGGGCCTTCAAAATCTCGCTGTGCTTGGCCACAAAAGCCGCAACCTGCTCTGGGCGCACAAACATCCCCTTGATCTTGGTGGTCTGGTCTGCACGGCCCATCCATCCCTTGATGCGCATATTGCTGCGCCCACAAGGGCTTTGCCCGTCCATCACAGCGCTCATATCGCCCGTGGCAAATCGGATCAGCGGATAATCAGGGTTGAGTGTCGTGACAACAACCTCGCCAACCTCACCAACGGCGACGGGATCGCCTGTGCCGGGACGCACGATTTCAACAAGCACCCCCTCATCAACAATCATCCCTTCCATGGCCTCGGTTTCATAAGCAATCGTGCCAAGATCCGCCGTGCCGTAGCTTTGCAAGCACATGATTCCACGGTCTTTATATTCGGCCCGCAAGCTCGGAAACAAAGCGCCGCCGCCAACAGCCGCCTTGGTAAACTTGAGCTTGAGGCCCATCTCTTCGGCCTTATCCAGAATGATCTTGAGGTAGTCAGGCGTGCCCACATAGGCCGTGCAGCCAATGTCATGCGCCGCCTGCGCCTGAAGCTCGGTCTGGCCGACGCCCGCAGGCAAAACAGCCGCCCCAACAGCCCGCGCACCACTCTCAAACATCATACCCGCAGGGGTCAGATGATAGGAGAAACAGTTCTGCACAATATCGCCTGCGCCAATCCCAGCCGCCGCGAGAAAGCGCCCCGCGCGCCACCAGTCGTGGCTTGTGTTGCCGGGTTCATATATCGGGCCAGGGCTTTGAAAAATATGGGCAAACCCGGCCGCACCCGTTGCTGTAAGCCCGCCAAAAGGCGGCGATTTCTTCTGAGCAGCGCTCAAGTCGGACTTGCGCAAAACGGGCAGCCCCGCCAGATCCTCAACAGAGGTAATCCGGGATGCATCCACACCCGCAAGGCTCTTGCCATAGCCAGCCAACCCTTGCGCCAAAGCCACTTGCTGCGGCAAAAGCTTGGCAATTTCTGCCGCGCGGGCCTCTGGTGATCGCGTTTCCAACTCGTCGAAAAACTGGCTCATCTCGCAAACTTTCTTGTGGTCATCTGCGCCTTACAGGCGGCAGGCTTATATCGCCCCCGACAAAATTGCCGAGGCTCAAAAACGGGTTGGTCGGTCTTGGCCCTCAGGCCTTAGCTGAGCCAGCGCTTGCGGCGGCGATAGCTGCGCACATCCCGGAAGCTCTTGCGCCCGTCATCAGACATCCCAAGATAAAACTCTTTCACATCAGGGTTCTCGCGCAGCTCTTTCGCGGGCCCGTCCATAACCACACGACCCGACTCAAGAATATAACCATAATGCGCAAACCGGAGCGCCACATTGGTGTTTTGTTCGGCCAGAAGGAAGGTATAGCCCTCGCCTTCGTTCAGCTCTTTGACGATCCCGAAAATCTGCTCCACAAGCTGCGGCGCAAGGCCCATTGACGGCTCATCCAGAAGGATCGTTTCTGGCCGGCTCATCAGCGCACGCCCGATCGCAACCATCTGTTGCTCACCGCCCGAAGTATAGCCCGCCTGCGAGCGGCGACGCTCTTTCAAGCGTGGGAAATAGGTATAGACCATCTCAAGGTCCGCATCGACGGCGCCCTTGCCGTCCGTGCGCGTATAGGCGCCTGTGAGCAGGTTTTCCTCAACGGTGAGGTGCTCAAAACAGTGCCGCCCTTCCATCACTTGGATCACGCCCCGCTTGACCAGATCGGCTGGATCAAGATGCTGCGTAATTTCGCCACGATAGCTCACGCTGCCTTTGGTAACTTCGCCACGCTCCGAATGAAGCAGGTTTGAAATCGCCTTGAGCGTCGTTGTCTTGCCAGCACCATTGCCGCCCAACAAAGCGGTAATCCCACCTTTGGGGACTTTGAGCGAAACGCCTTTCAGCACAAGGATCACGTGATTGTAGATCACCTCGATGTTGTTCACTTCCAGAACGGTGTCGTTTGTTTCACCAGCATCCAGCATATCAGGGCTCGCTTATTTGAATTCGGTTAAAAGATTGGCCGCCCGCCCCTTTGAACGGGCGGCCAGACGCGCTTAGTTGCAGCGCTGTTCGATGTTGTTTTCAGCGGCGAAGGCCTCTGAGTCTGCGGTGATCAGCGGCAGGATAACCTCCATGTCCGATGGTCCGAAGTCAGAGATCAGGCTCCACTTCTTGTCAGTTGCGTTCCACTGTGTGATCCCGCCGAGGCCTGGACCACCGTGGTTTTCACAAGACACAGCAAAGCTCGGGCCAAAGTTCGGCATACCAAGAGCTGTCATCTTTTCTTCAGTGATCTCGAGGGCTTCCATACCGTCACGCATCATTGCTGGTGTGATCTGGGCTGTGCCGTGAAGCGCTTGAGCCGTTTTGGCCGCTTCGGCTGCGAGCATCGCTGCATACATACCGCGGTTATACAGCACTGTGCCGATCTGGTCGCCAGCGCCAGCCGCGAGGCCTTTGTCAACAACGTGAGTTTTGATATCGTCAAAGATCGGGAAGTCCGAGCCAACATTGTGGAATGTCACAGACTTATAGCCATTGGCCGCATCGCCCGCTGGCGTCACGTCGTGCTCCGCACCGGACCACCAGATCCCAATGAAGTTCTCCATGTTGAAACGGATGTTCGCCGCTTCCTGAATCGCAACTTGGTTCATAACGCCCCAGCCATACATGATGACATAGTCAGGCTTGTCGCGGCGGATTTGAAGCCACTGTGATTTCTGCTCCTGACCGGGGTGGTCAACAGGCAGAAGGCTCAGCTCATAGCCGTGCTTTGCCGAAAGCTCTTCCAGCGTGCGGATCGGCTCTTTGCCATAGGCAGAGTTGTGATAGACGAGGGCCACTTTTTTGCCCTTGATGTCGCCACCGTTTGTGTCAAGCAGGTGGTTGATCGCAACAGATGCACCATTCCAGTAGTTTGCTGGATAGTTGAAGATGTGGCTGAAAACCTTGCCGTTGGCGGCAGATGTGCGGCCATAACCCATTGTGTGAAGCGGAATACCATCGGCTGTCACTTTGGGGATCAGCTGGTAGGTGATACCTGTTGAGAGCGGTTGATAAACAAGTGCGCCGTCGCCTTTTGTGGACTCATAGCACTCAACGCCTTTTTCAGTGTTGTAGCCTGTTTCACACTCAGGAACTTTCGTCATCACGCCGCCAATGCCGCCATCACGCTCGTTGAGCAGCGTGAAATAATCGGCATATCCGTCAGCAAACGGAATACCACCCGCCGCATATGGGCCTGTGCGGTATGAAAGTGACGGGAACACGAGGTCCGCCATCACTGGGCCTGCTGCCATCACGGCTGCCACGGCCATAGTTGCTAGTTTCGTCTTCATCGGGGTCTCCTCCCTTGGTTTTTTCCGATGTTGGTCACAGCTATTGCGCTGTGACCCCTATTTGTTGCCCTGCCCCTTAGTGGGGGAACGGCCACAACCGTAGTTTCTCTTTCGCAACCCGCCACAGCTGGGCAAGCCCGTGCGGCTCGGCGATGAGGAAGATAATGATCAGCGCACCAACAATCACAAGCTGCAAGTGAGCCACAATATCTGTCGGCCATCCCATGCCGCCAATGGTGAGAGCATAAGCCATGAAGGTTGCAATGCTGGCGAAAATCCAGCCCACACCCGCGCCCGCAATCAGACTACGTGTGCGGATGATACTGATCACCCACATGATAAGCGCAGCTGCAAAAGCGAGCAGGAACACCCAGCTCATGACTGTGGAAAAGCCAGAAATTTCATCAGTGCTATCCGCCAACATCAACTTGAGAAGCACGGGCAGAAGCACAAGGAAAGCCGCGCCAGCAAACGAGCCGAAAATCGAACCAAGACCACCAATAATCACCATGAACAGAACGATGAAGGACTTCTGGATGCCGAAGGCTTCGCCGACTTCCACAGCGCCAAGATAGACGGCGAAGAAGAGCGCACCAGCAATACCGATATAGAAAGAACTGACCGCAAAAGCGCTTAGCTTGGCTTTGAGCGGATTCACCCCGATAATTTCGGCCGCGATGTCCATATCACGAATGGCCATCCACTTACGCCCGGAGGCCCCACGCGTCAGGTTGCGTGCAACGATTGCGCAGAGAGCCGCGATGACCAGACAGAAAAGATAAGTCGCCCAGGCTTCAGTGCTCGGCCCCGTGATTGCGACGCCAAAGATTTCGCGCTCAGGTGCGTTGATCTGGCCCGAAGCGGAGTAGTTGTAAGCCCATGACCACTTGTTGAAGAGCCAGACAAGGAAGAACTGTGCAGCCAGTGTCGCAACCGCAAGGTAAAAGCCTTTGATGCGCAGGCTCGGCAGGCCAAAAAGAACACCGACAACAGCCGTCACAAATCCAGCGAGGATCACAGAGAAGAAGATATTGATCGGCGGGAGCGCATATTGCACACCGTCGATCCAGATATCGAGGCCCGTCATGAACTTGTAACAAGCATAAGCGCCGACGGCCATGAAGCCCCCTGTCCCAAGCGAAACCTGCCCACAATATCCAACGAGGATGTTGAGCCCGATCGCCGCGATGGAATAGATCAGGAAGGGCAAGAAGATCGCGTTGACCCAATAATCATTGATCAAAAAGGGAACCATCGCAAAGGCCACAAAGAGCACAAAGTAATAGCGGTAGCGGTCAAATTTGATCGGGAAAGTCTGCCCGTCATCCTGATAGGACGTCTTATAGTCACCAGCCTCACGGTAAAACATCAGACACTCTCCCCGTATTGTTCTTCTAGATGGCTAAGGTCTGCGCGGTTTGCGCGCTTGGCATAGCCTGTTGCTTCTGCGTGGCGAACGAGCTGGAGATATGTCCAGATCCCGATACCTGCGCCAATCGCGGCGCATATTGCGGCTGTCGTCATTTGGCCTTCGCTCTTAACGCTTGCTGAGAAAGCCAGATACCCAAAGGCCCAAAAGCCTGACCATGCCACCACATTGATAATCGCAATGATTTTCATCATGCCGCTAGACCCTCTCGATAATCTTCTCGCCAAACAGCCCTTGGGGGCGGAAGACGAGGAAAATAAGAGCGAGCACATAGGCAAACCAGTTTTCAGTTGCCCCGCCAACCATAGGGCCAACAGCGAATTCAAACAGCTTTTCGCCGACGCCAATGATCAACCCGCCGACAATCGCACCCGGAATGGAGGTGAAGCCACCAAGCATCAGAACCGGCAAGGCCTTCAGAGCGATAAGCGAGAGCGAGAACTGGACACCTGATTTTGTGCCCCACATGATTCCCGCGACCAGAGCGACAAACCCCGCAAGAGACCAGACCATCACCCAGATAAAGTTAAGGTTGATCCCAACAGACAGCGCCGCCTGGTGATCGTCTGCCACAGCGCGCATGGCACGGCCCTGCTTGCTGTATTGGCTGAAAATCACGAGCGCCAGAACAAGGATAGCAGCGATCACAGTTGCAAACATATCTAGCTTATCGATGAAGAAGCCGTAGAAATTCTCATTGCCAAAGCCCATCCAGCGCGTGCTGTCTTCAAGCCAGATGCTGGCGCCCTGCGGCAGGCCGACATCGAGGTTCTTGATCTCGGAGCCCCACATCAGATCACTGATGCCTTCAAGGAAGTAGGCAAGTCCGATTGTCGCCATGAAGAGGATGATCGGTTCCTGCCCGACGAGATGTTTGAAAACAAACTTCTGCACCAGCCACGCCAGCAAAACCATAAACGCAGCGGTCAGCAAAATGCCGAGCAGTGCAGGCAAATGCCAGCCGAAGTAGTGCACTTCCGTGCCAAACATCGCATTGATCAGATGGCTGAAAGGCACCTGACCGTTCATGATCCCGACAAGAGTCGCCGCAGCAAAAAGCGCCATAACCCCTTGGGCATAGTTGAAGATACCCGAGGCTTTATAAATCAGAACAAAGCCGAGAGCGACAAGGGCATAGAGCACCCCGGCCATAAGTCCGTTGAGGAAGACTTCTATCCCAAAAATCAGATTGTCAGGCATTGTTGAGGCCTCCAAATACGTGTGTCAGTCGAGCTTGCTCAGTCATGGCTCACCCCCAAATAGGCGTCGATAACAGCTTGGTTGTTACGCACTTCATCAGGCGTGCCATCGCCAATCTTTTTGCCATAATCCATCACGACAACACGGTCGCTCAAGTCCATGACCACGCCCATGTCGTGTTCGATCAGAGCAATCGTGGTTCCAAATTCGTCGTTCACATCAAGAATAAAGCGGCTCATGTCCTCTTTTTCTTCGACGTTCATACCGGCCATCGGCTCGTCCAGAAGCAAAAGCGAAGGCTCCGCCGCCAGCGCGCGTGCGAGTTCGACCCGCTTTTTGAGACCATAAGGCAGACGCGCCACGGGCGTCTTGCGGATCGCCTGAATTTCAAGGAAATCGATGATTTTTTCGGCGCGCTCGCGGTTTTCAACCTCTTCGCGCTCCGCCTTACCCTTCCAAAGACCCTGAGCCAAAAGCCCAGTCGTCATGTGGTTCAGGCGGCCTGTCATCACGTTATCAAGAACGCTCATCCCGTCAAACAAAGCGATGTTTTGGAACGTGCGCGCAATGCCTTGGCGCGCAACCTCATAGGGCCGCATCTGCGGGCGCTTTGCGCCCTGATACCAGACTTCACCCTGCTGAGGGATATAGAAACCAGAGATCACATTGAGCATCGAGGATTTGCCCGCGCCGTTCGGCCCGATGATGGCGCGAATTTCGCCTTCCTTGATGTCAAAGCTGATGTCCGTAATGGCCTTCACCCCACCAAAACTCAGGGTGATGTTTTTCATCTCCATCAACGTGCCGCCAATTTTGCGGCCGTCAGCTGTGGTGTAGCCTTCTGTGCTCATGTCGTTCATTCTGCTGCCACCTTCTGTGTCGTGACGGTCTGAACCTTAGCGTCAACAATACTCAAAGTCGCGCTGATGGCGCCTTTGCGGCCGTCTTCGTAGGTTACTTCCGTTGTGGTCGAAATTTGCGGTGAGCCGTCATAAAGCGCATCAATGATGTCCTTGAACTTATCGGCCACAATCACACGGCGCACTTTTCGTGTGCGCGTCATCTCGCCATCATCCGCATCAAGCTCCTTGTGCAAGACAACAAAGCGGTGCACCTGACAGCCCGAGAGCATCTCGTCTTGCGCAACAGATTCATTTACCGCCTCGACATGGCTCTGGATCGAAGCCAGAACTTTGGGGTGGCCTGCAAGCTCTTGATATGAGGCATAAGCAATGTTGTTGCGCTCGGCCCAATTGCCGACAGCGGTCAGATCAATATTGATAAACGCAACGCAGCGATCCTTACCGTTTCCAAAAAGCACAGCTTCCAGAATGTCAGGGTAAAACTTGAGTTTGTTCTCGACATACTTCGGCGCAAACAAGCTACCATCCGCCATGGTGCCAACGTCTTTGGCGCGGTCAATGATCCGAAGATGTCCTGTGTCCGGCTCAAAGAAGCCCGCATCACCCGTCGCAACCCAGCCCTCGGCATCTTTGGTTGACGCGGTGCTTTCAGCATTTTTGTAATATTCAACAAAAGTGCCTTCCGAGCGGTAATAAATCTCGCCGTTTTCTTCGATACGGATTTCAACGCCCTTGGCCGGAACACCAACAGTATCGGCCCGCACTTCGCCATCAGGCTGAACCGTGATGAAAACAGAGGCTTCTGTCTGGCCATAGAGCTGCTTGAGATTGATGCCAAGCGAGCGGTAAAACTCGAAAATTTCAGGGCCAATGGCCTCGCCCGCCGTATAGCCAACGCGCACGCGGCTAAAGCCGAGCGTGTTTTTGAGCGGGCCATAAATGGCGAGATCACCGATCTTGTATTTCAGGCGATCCCAAAGACCGACAGGCTTACCGTCAAGAATAGCCGGCCCGACTTTCTTTGCGTGCGCCATAAACACATCAAAGAGCCGCTTCTTGAAAGGGCTCGCGTCTTCCATGCGTATCATCACATTTGTCAGCTGCGTTTCAAAAATACGTGGCGGTGCAAAGTAATATGTCGGACCAATCTCGCGCAGATCGGTCATCATTGTCTCAGGGCTTTCCGGACAATTTGTGCAGAACCCCGTCCAATACGCCTGACCGACCGAGAAAATAAAGTCACCCACCCAGGCCATCGGCAGATAGGCCAAAATTTCGTCACCTGCGTTCAGATGATCAAACTCACTTGCGTTCTTGGCCGTCTCGATAATGTTGCGATTGGAGAGCACAACACCTTTGGGCTTACCCGTTGTGCCAGACGTATAAAGCATCACGCAGGTGCTGTCGTATGTCAGCTTCTCACGGCGCGCTTTCAGATCTTCGATCCACTCATAATAAGCGGCGCGACCCTGCGCTTGAATATCGACAAACCGGTGCAGCGCGTGGTGGTCATATTTACGTAGCCCGCGTGGGTCAACGTAAATCATATGCTCAAACTGATGCAGCCCGTCCTGAATTTCGATGACCTTATCGACTTGCTCCTGATCTTGGCACACAACAAAGCGCGCACCACAGTGCTCCATGACATAGGCCATCTCTTCAGCAGAGGCATCTTGATACAACGGAACAGGAACAGCGCCGACCGATTGCGCAGCAACCATCGCCCAATAGAAGTGGGGGCGGTTACGGCCAATAATCGCAATGAAGTCGCCTTCATTCACGCCAAGATTGATAAACCCAAGCGCCAGCGCCTCGATTTCCTTCTCGGTCTCGGCCCATGTCCAGCTTTGCCAGATGCCAAATTCTTTTTCACGGTAAGCAGCCTTATTGGCAAACTCCCGAGCGTTGCGCTGTAACAGCGCGGGAACGGACGCAAGCCCGCTCGTCGCTTCTGACGACTGTGTCAATTCTATTCCTCCCTTTGCCCCTTTCGGGCCAAACTCGCCACTGTCCGGGCGATTCTCCTCCCCCCAGCGTGACTGTTTCAGAGTTGCCGTCAACTTTTACCTGATCATTTCCCGAATCTAACAAATTGTAACAAGCTCGATTTGCGACCCTGTTGGGCTTTGCCTGACCGTCTTTGGGTGCTAGCACAGTGCAAGAAAGGTGGCTTATGAGCACACTCACCAACAATCAGGCCATGACAATGGCAGGGCTGAACCTGATCCAGCAGGCGCTGACAATTTATGACAGCGACCTAAGGCTCGTCTTGTCAAACGAGCGTTTCCGCCAGATGTTTGCCCTCCCCGATTGGGTCGTCGCGCCTGGAGCCGACTTTGCAGCCACCATTCGCTATCTTACAGAACGCGGCGAATATGGCGCAGTCGATGACATCGACGCCTTTGTCAAAGAGCGTGTCGACCTCGCGCGCGCTTTTGAAGCGCATTATCTTGAGCGCCAGATGGGCAACGGGCGCTGGATATCCGTAGAAGGCTCCCCCTTGCCCAACGGCGGCTGGGTCGCAGTCTATACCGACATCACAGGCTCAAAACGTCAGGAAGAACTTCTTCGCACCCGCTCGGAAACGCTCTCCGACCAACTCCTCACCCGCGCCGAAGAACTCGCAACAACCAATCGTGAGCTGGAGGCAACCGTAACCGCGCTTGAAGAAGCCAAACGCCAGCTCACCGCAATGGAGGCGCGCACCCGCCTGACAACCGAAATGATGCCGGCACATATCGCCCATGTCAGCTCGGAAAAAGTGTATACGTTTTCGAACCGTAGGGTCAGCTCTGTGATGCCCGGGAGCATGGCCGACCCTGTGGGCCATCACGCCTCTGACGTTCTCGGCCCCCAGCCATATAGCGTTATTTCTCCGCACCTTGAGCGTGGCTTTGCGGGCCAGTCCTCGGTTTTTGAATTCAACCATGAACCAAGCTCGCGCCGTATCCGTGTCGCGCTCACGCCCGATGCCAGCACAGGCGGGGTATACATTCTGTCGATGGACATCACCGAAGAAACCCAAACACGAGCAACCCTTCAGCAAAACCGCCGCCGTGAGCTGGCGGCGCAAATGGTCTCTGGGCTCGCACATGACTTCTCAAATCTGTTGACGATCGTTCTGGGATCTCAAAGTCGCCTGCTCGGGTTTGATCTGCCGCCGAAGGCAGATGCCCTCGTGAATGCAACAATCACGGCCGCCCGTCGCGGCGGAGATTTGCTCAATCGCATCGCTGACATGACAGGGCTGCGGGATTTGCACCCGCTTCCAACTCGGCTCAACAGCTTTTTGACCGAGTTTCAAACGCTTGCCGAAACAACCCTCCCCGAGGGTGTCACGCTTGAAATCAGGCAACGAGACAAGCCACACGGCTTGACGCTCATGCTGGATGCGGGGAGCTTGCGCGACAGCTTGCTCAATCTTATTCTCAACGCGCGCGACGCCTGCAATGGCACCGGCAAAATCATCCTGACGGTAGATTTGGTGCAAAACACATGGGTCGACTTTACCGTATCCGATACAGGGCCCGGCTTTTCAGAACACGCTTTGGCAAATGTTTTTGACCCGTTTTTCACCACCAAAGGAGACAACGGGTCAGGCCTCGGCCTCGCCATGGTTTATGATATGGCAAAGCTCTCAGGCGGTCGTGTGCAGGCGCGCAACGGAGCCGTCGGGGCGGAGGTCAGCCTGCGGCTGCCCCTGCGCCTTGCTCCTGCGCCCGTCGCACCGGGCCTTGCCCTTTTGGTTGAGGATAACGCGTTGATCCGCACAGATGTGCGCGAAATGTTGATTGCTCAAGGCCATACCGTCATCGAAGCAACAAGCACAGAAGAAGCTCTTTTGCTGGCGCAAGATCTGCCCGATATTGCACTGGTCTTATCGGATATCTCACTGGAAGGCGAAGCCACGGGCATAGATTTGCTCGAACGCTTAGGGCAAAATCGACCGCCAAGCTTTCTGATGACGTCGCTGCCCGAGACGGACCCACTCTTTCAACGAGCCGTGCTGCTTGCCCCTGTTGTGCGCAAGCCCTTCACAGCCGAAACCCTTAACAGCTATCTTGGATCGGACATCGCCTTATGACCAAGCCACTTGTAACCATTTTGGATGATGAAAGAGCCATTCGCCAAATGCTCACAGATGCATTGGAAGAGGCTGGATTTGAGACCCTGAGCTTTGGCCGCGCCACCGAATTTGAGGCAGCACTCAAAACCGCCACACCAGATGTCTGTCTGGTCGATCTCTCTTTGCCCGACAAAGACGGGCTCACGCTCGTCCATAGGCTTGCACTTGAGCAGGGTGCTAGCGTTATCATCATTTCAGGGCGCGCGCAGGTTCAGGATCGCGTGACGGGACTAGAGCTTGGCGCGGATGATTACATCATCAAACCGTTCGAGCCCGCAGAAGTCGTCGCACGGGTGCGGGCCCGACTGCGCAAGGCGGCCCCAGCTCCACAAAGCACCGAAACCGCGCGTTTCAACGGCTGGACCGCGTTTTTTGACCGCTATATGCTCGTTGATGACACTGGTTTGGAAACAGCGTTTTCCCATGCCGAGGGCGAAGTTCTCCGACTGTTTCTGGAGCGCCCCAAACGCCTGATCTCCCGCGCAAATATGCAAGAAAGCCTTGGTGGCGCGGCGGGAGAAAGCTTTGACCGGGCAATGGACGTGCGCATTTCCCGTTTGCGCACCAAACTCGGCGAAGACCCGAAAAACCCAAGGTTGATCAAGACCATCTATGGTGCTGGATATATTTTTCTCGGTGATGTCCTCTGGGGGTGACACCGCTGAGTGTGGCGTGGCGAGTATTTTTTCTCGAATATGACTGCGCCAAATCCTACCCGCTGGGGGTGCCCTGCTCCCGAAGACTTAAGCGACACCGTGGACGGAGTTTGATTGAAAGAAACGGTTATGAGGCGGCAGGTGGTCTAACCCAGCCTCTCGATCGCGCCTGCTAAGACCTCAAGCCCCTTCACCAGATCGACCTCTAAAGTATCTTCTTCAAATGCGTGGCTAATGCCATTGATGGACGGAACAAAGAGCATGGCCACAGGCATATGTTGCGCAACATTGGTCGCGTCATGCAGCGCGCCTGACGGCATCAGGCGCCAGCGTCCTTCAGTAAGGGCTTGAGCGCTGGCCTCAAGCGCTCCGCGCGATTTGGCATCCATCGCAACAGGCTCAAGTCCGAGCATCGGGCCAAAAGTAACCTCCAGCTCCCGCGCCTCAGCCACGTCATGAGCCGCTCTGCGGATCACATCTTCCATTCGCGCCAGACGGTTCGCATCTCCATCGCGCCACTGCATCGAGAACGTGGCGCGCCCTGGCACGATCGAGTGGGCATCCGGATGCAGCTTTACATGGCCTATGGTCCAGACTGTTTGCGGCGTCACCACATTTTGAAACCGCTCTGCAATCAGCGCATTGAACGCACCCAGCGCCTGAAAAGCATCTTTACGCAGATGCATCGGAGTGGTTCCCGCATGATTCTGCTCACCTTCAAAAGTTATGCGCATATCGCGAATGCCGACAATATCGGTCACGACACCAACAACGTCCCCCGCTTGGTCAAGCCATGGGCCCTGCTCGATATGCATCTCTATGAAGCCACTAAATTGTGCGGGATCGACAAAATCTCCCGCCATAAGCGCCATGCTCTCACGCGCCTGCGCAAGCGTCACACCTGTGCGGTCAGTCAACTTGTCTGCCTCTTCAAGAGATAACGCCCCAGACCAGACCGTGCTTCCTGTGGTGACGCCAAAGCGGCCTTCCTCATCCTGAAAGCTCACCACAGAAACAGCAGGCCCACCCGCTTCCTTCGCTGCTCGCGCAACTTCTAAAGCAGCTATGACGCCAAGCGCACCATCCAGCCAGCCGCCCTCAGGCTGGCTGTCAGAATGAGACCCGAGCAAGATGGAAGGCCCGTCTGCTAGCCCGAAAAGGGACCCCATAGGATCGTAATGGACGTTGAGACCCGCCTCTTTGAACCTCCCAGCAAGCCAAGCCCGCGCAGCAACATCGGCTTCACTATAGGCAGGGCGCACAATCCCCTTTCCCACACCGGACGCCCCGAACTGGCGCAATGCGTGAAGATCAGAAAGAAAGCGGGCTGGGTTCACCTTCATCCGCTACTCCGCAGCAACTGGGTCTTCGACCTTCTCCACTTTTACAGCAGAAAATTTAAACTCGGGAATCTTGCCATAAGGATCAAGTGCGGGGTTGGTCAGGATATTGGCCGCAGCTTCGACAAAAGCAAAAGGCACAAACACCATGTCTTCCGCCACAGCGCGATCCGCGCGCGCCATGATCACAATACTGCCACGCCGCGTGCTGAGGCGAACGTGCTCGCCGGGCTCTACACCGAGGCGGCGCAGGGTTTTGGGGTGCAACGAGCAGTTGGCCTCAGGCTCGACTGCGTCAAGCACGTTCGAGCGCCGCGTCATTGAACCCGTATGCCAATGCTCAAGCTGACGACCCGTGGTCATAATCATCGGGTAGTCTGCATCAGGCGCTTCATCCGGCGCAATCACGCTAGCGGGCGTGAACTTTGCGCGCCCGTCCGCCCGCGGGAATCCATCGCCAAAGACAATCGGCTGCCCCGGGTCTGTTTCGGACAGAGACGGATAGGTGATCGTTTCTGTCTTGAGGCGCTCCCATGTGATATTGTTCAGCGACGCCATATTGAGCTTCATCTCGTTAAAGATCTCAGACACATCGTCATAGGTCCAGTTCAGCCCCACGCGCTGAGCCAGCTCAACTGTGATTTTCCAATCTTCTCGCGCCTCACCAGGTGGCGTCACGGCCGGACGCACGCGCTGAACCTGACGGTTTGTATTGCTCACGGTGCCGTTCTTCTCGTAGAGCGCTGACGCTGGCAGAATAACATCTGCGTAATTCGCCGTTTCCGTTAGGAAGATATCCTGCACGACAAGGTGCTCCAGCTTCGCCAAGGCGTCGCGGGCGTGCTCGACATCAGGGTCTGACATGGCGGGGTTTTCGCCCTGAATATACATCCCCTTGATATTGCCAGCATAAGCCTCATCCATAATCTCGGTCACCGTCAGGCCCTTTTCGTTTGAAAAGTCACCAGACCCCCAGACATCGGTAAAGGCTTTGCGGATCCCGTCGTCCATGACGCTCTGGTAATCAGGCAAAAACATTGGAACCAGCCCCGCATCGGATGCACCTTGCACGTTGTTTTGCCCCCTAAGCGGATGCAGACCTGCGCCAGGCTTGCCGACATTACCCGTCATCAAAGCAAGCGAAATCAGGCAGCGTGAATTATCCGTCCCGTGGATGTGCTGGCTCACGCCCATGCCCCAGAAAATCATACCCGCCTCCGCGCCTGCGAAGATGCGCGCAACCCGTCGCAATTGGTCAGGCGAAACACCACAAATCTCGCTCATCGCCTCTGGCGAAAAGTCCTTGAGATGCGCCTTCTCTGCCTCCCAGTTTTCGGTCCAGCGATGGATATACTGGCTGTCGTAAAGCTCTTCTTCCACGATCACGTGCATGATCGCATTGAGCATACTCACGTCAGCACCCGGGCGGAACTGCACCATCTCTTCGGCAAAACGGCGCAAGCCAACCCCGCGTGGGTCCATTACAATAAGTTTGCCGCCACGTTTGGTAAACTGCTTGAAATAGGTCGCGGCCACAGGGTGGTTCTCAACCGGATTCGCACCAATGACAATCGCGACGTCCGCATTTTTGATCTCGTTAAATGTCGCCGTGACAGCACCAGAACCGACATTTTCGATCAAGGCGGTCACAGAACTAGCATGGCACAGCCGTGTGCAGTGATCGACATTGTTATGCAGAAAGCCCTGCCGGATGAACTTCTGGAAAAGATAGGCTTCTTCATTGGTGCATTTTGCAGACCCAAAGCCAGCAACAGACTTACCACCATGCTGATCGCGCAGCCCAGAGAGCCCACCTGCCGCCAACGCCATAGCCTCATCCCAGCTGGCCTCACGAAAGAATTCGCTCCAGTTATCAGGGTGCACATTGAGCCCCTTTGCAGGCGCATCTTCGCGGCGAATGAGCGGCTTTGTGAGGCGGTGAGCGTGATGAATATAATCAAAGCCAAAACGCCCCTTCACACAGAGGCGGCCTTCGTTCGCGGGGCCGTTGATGCCCTCAACATATTTCACCTTACCGTCTTTAACCTTCAGGGAAACCTTGCAGCCCACGCCGCAGAACGGGCAAACGCTTTCCGTCTCGCTGTCAAAATCCTTGCTGTCTCCGATCTGAGCAGCGTCAAGCACCGTCGCAGGCATCAATGCACCCGTCGGGCAAGCCTGCACACATTCGCCACAGGCTACGCATGAGCTCTCACCCATCGGGTCGTCCATATCAAACACAGGGTAAGCCGAATGCCCGCGCCCCGCCATGCCGATCACATCATTAACCTGCACTTCGCGGCACGCTCGGACGCAAAGGCCGCAGGAGATACAGGCATCAAGGTTCACCCGCATCGCAACGTGGCTATCATCCAGAAGCGGAATGTGGCCCTCTTCGAGCTTGGGGAAGCGGCTTTCGCTCACCCCGTTGAGCTCCGCCATGTCCCACATATGGGCTGATTTGTCGTGGCTGGCGTCCCGCTCGGGCAGATCTGCCAAAAGCATCTCGACAACCATCTTGCGCGCGCTCGTTGCACGCGCAGTGTTGGTCACAACGACCATGCCCTCTTGCGGTTCGCGGATGCAAGACGCAGCCAAAGTGCGCTCGCCCTCGATCTCGACCATGCAGGCGCGGCAATTGCCATCAGGGCGATATCCTGGCGCAGGCTTGTGGCAGAGGTGCGGAATAACCAGCCCACGCCCGTTGGCCACTTCCCAAATGGTCATACCCTTTTCGGCCACAACCTGCTCGCCATCGAGCGTAAACTTAACTGTGTCAGACATCGCGCGTCTCCTGTCGATCTTAGCGTAACATAAACCAGAGACTGGCGCCTGAACACCTCACATTCCCGACACCCCGCGCGCTTTTTGCGCCGCCTTTCCTGACAGCGCATTTTCTTTGGCATGACACCCTTTAACCTGCTGGACCCTAAGGCTAACCTCTGCCCGAATTTGATCAAATGAGGCGCAGATGGCAGAACTGATTCTGGTGCGACATGGGCAGGCCAACAGCCACGCCACTGACGAAGCAAGCTATGACAAACTGTCTGACCTTGGTCATACGCAAGCGCGTTGGCTTGGTGAGCATATGCGCGCCACCAACCCCCATTTTGACCATGTAATCACTGGCACTTTGCGGCGTCAAAAAGAGACAGCCGCAGGCATGGGCTATAGTGAAACGCGCGTTGACGGACGCCTTGACGAATTACATTACTTCGCAATGGCGGCCGCCCTTGAGGCCGAGCATGGCATCGTCACCCCATCAGACCCGACCGAGTTTGCCGCGCATCTTCCAAAGATGATAAGCTACTGGGCCGCCGACAAAGTCAAAACCGTTCCAGAGCGCTTTGCAGATTTTCATGGCCGCACAACTGCACTTGTTGAGGAGGTCTGCAAAGGTCATGGCCGTGTTCTTCTGGTGACATCAGGTGGTGTCATCGGGACAATTCTGCGCCATGTCTTGCACCTTTCTGACGAAGGAATGGCCAAGATTATGCTGCAAGTGATGAACTCCTCTGTCCACCGCCTTGAATATGTCCATGGCCAGCTCTTTCTCGGCAGCTTTAATGCCACCCCCCATCTCGATATCCCAGGGCGCGAACACGCCCGAACATATGTCTGAACAGGAGCACTCTATGACCCATCTCTGGCTCAGAGCCGAACAACGCGCCCATGAAGAACGCGTCGGCCTCACACCCGAAGGCGCGAAAGCCTTGATCAAGGCAGGCATACGGCTCACCGTGGAGGAAAGCTCGGTACGCGCGATTGCATTGCAAGGCTATATCGACGCTGGCGCAGAAATCGCGCCTGAAAACAGCTGGCCCGAAGCCCCGCTTGACGCGATCATTTTTGGCCTCAAGGAGTTGCCCGAAGACGGCACACCCCTGCCCCACCGTCACATCATGTTTGGCCACGCCTACAAGGGACAGTTTTCGGGTAAGGCCCTGCTGGAACGCTTCAAGACAGGTGGTGGCACATTGTATGACCTTGAGTATCTCGTCGATGAAACAGGGCGCCGTGTCGCCGCCTTCGGCTATTGGGCCGGCTTCGCTGGCGCAGCCGTTACCCTCAAAACATGGCTCGCTCAGCAAGAGGGCGCTCTCTGCCTGCCTGTTGGCGCTTATGCTAACAAGGACGCGCTTTTAGATGAGCTTCGCGCTGATCTTATCACCAAGCCAAACGCCATTGTCATCGGCGCATTGGGTCGCGTTGGCACAGGTGCATCAGATTTGCTGGAAGCCATGGGCGTCTCCGTGACGAAATGGGACATGGCCGAAACGGCAAATGGCGGTCCCTTCCCAGAAATCCTTGAGCATGACATCTTTATCAACTGTATTCTGGCCCGCCCTGGCACACCACAGTTTGTCCCGCTTGCCGCCAAAGCAGCGCCCCGCAAACTCTCAGCCATCGGTGATGTCGCTTGCGACCCTGACAGCGATTACAACCCTATTCCCGTCTATTCGGAAGCCACCACATGGGAAGCACCAGCTGTGCGCGTCCACGACGCGCCTCCGCTCGATATCATGGCGATAGACAATCTGCCTTCCATGCTGCCGCTCGAGAGCTCCGAAGACTTTGCCGCACAGCTTCTGCCATCACTCCTCACACTTAACGCATTGTCCGAAGGCGTCTGGGCTCGCGCAGAAGCCGACTTCGTCAACCATGTAGGCGCTCTATGACACCGGCGCTCTTGGTCGGCTATCTCGCCGCCCTACTCGGCACCGTGTGTTGGATACCACAGGCTTGGAAAGCTTGGAGCACGCGCGACACATCGGGAATATCATTGCTCTCAAATATGCTTTTTCTAACAACAGTATCGCTTTGGCTTCTCTATGGACTTTTGGTCGCCGACTGGCCCATCATTATCGCAAATACTTTCGCTGTCCTCGCGGTTCTCACAATCGTCGCAGCGAAACTAAAATATAAATAAGGGACGAAAAACATGACAATCCATTGGTGCGGCACAGGCCTTTCGGCCATCCCAGGCCTTCGCAAGCTGATCGAGGAAGGCCATGATGTGGTGGTGTGGAACCGAACCACAACCAAGGCCGCAGAGGCCGTGGGCGACATCGCAAAAGATATCCGCGGCTTTGACATGGAGGCCATTACAGCCGCCACAACCAAAGGCGATATCGTTGTCTCCATGCTTCCAGGAGAGTGGCACGTGCCTCTTGCCGAAATGTGCCTTGCGCGCAGCGCCAATTTTGTAAGCTCAAGCTACATCGCCCCTGAAATGCGCGCTCTTGATGCTGCCTTCCGTGACGCAGACCTCATTTCAGTTAACGAAGTTGGCCTCGATCCGGGAATTGATCATCTTATGGCCCATGCCCTCGTGGCAGATTATCGCGCAAACCCCGCATATGATGCCAGCGCTGATATATCGTTCATTTCTTATTGTGGCGGCATTCCAAAACATCCCAACCCGTTCAGATACAAATTCAGCTGGTCGCCCCTTGGCGTGCTCAAAGCACTGCGCTCACCTTCCAAATCGATCAAGAACTTCGCCGAACTCAATGTTTCGCGCCCATGGGACGCGATCAGCTCCTACACAGCCCCTTTGACAAGCCTCGAAACCTTTGAAGTCTATCCCAACCGCGACAGCTTGCCATTCATGGCAGATTACCAGTTCGAGCCAAGCTGGTGCGTAAAAGAGTTTGTGCGTGGAACCTTGCGTCTCGACGGTTGGAAAGAGGCTTGGGCCGATGTTTTCACAGAAATCGAAACACTTTCAGGTCCCGAAGGCGACGCGCGCCTCAAAGAAATGTCAGATGGGTTCTGGAACGAGAATGCTTATGATGAAGGCGAGCCTGATCGCGTGGTGATGTGTGTCGGCTTCAAGGCAGAGACAAACGGTGCGGAAACCTACAACAAGACTTATGTCATGGACGCATGGGGTGATGCGCGCGGCACTGCCATGGCCCGCCTCGTCTCGATTCCTGTATCCCTCGCCGTTAAGTCCGTGCTCAATCGTGAGGTCAGCGCAGGCGTCCATCCCGCACCACATGATCCAAAATTGGTGACCGAATGGCTCAAAGACGTCGGCACACTCGCTCAACATCTAGAAGTGGTCGATCATCTAGCCTAAGCCTTTCCTTTTTCTTTCCCTAAATATCCCAGGGGGTCTGGGGGACTGGTCCCCCAGCGGATCGGATTGCGCGAAGCGCAATTCGATCTATCACCCCTTTCGTAGCAAGTCATCTTCTTCCTCTGACGCAGAAAGCCCGAGGGCCTCCAAGCCATTCTCCAAATGATCAGACAGATGCGGCGTGCCCATCAAATAATCGAGTGTCGGAACAGTTGCCTCGGCCCTCGCGGTTGCGCGCGCATCCATCACCTCTTCAGGCTCAAAGCTGCCTCGACCGATCCACATGATCGCAACAAGATCGGTCAGCTCCTCCTCGCGCAAGGTCTCAAAAAAGCCTACCAGCTCGGCCTCTGCGCGGCCAAGCTCACGAGACATGAGAATGATTTGGGCAATCTTGTTTATACTAATTTCCAGCATATTCTGTCCTCCTGTCACCGCATGAGGCACAGGATGGATAGGTTCTTTGCTTTCAGCCTTGATCTAACGCAAACTCAATCAGGCGCTTTGATCGGCACCACATTCGGCGGTTCAGGGGCCAGCTCTTCAAAATCAAAGTTATCAAGCCGCTTGGCCCGTCGTCCGGCCTTGTCAGCCGAAACTTTAATATCAGAGATATCTTTGGCCGCTTGATGAAAATGCCGGTCAAGGTTTTCAACACGGTTTCCAAGACGGTCCACATCGGCAAACAAGAGGCCAAGCTCCCGTCGGATTGCCCCAGCCTGCTCCCGCATCCGCGCATCTTTCAAAATTGCGCGCATCGTGTTGAGCGTTGCCATGCAGGTGGTCGGCGAAACAATCCAGACTTTCGCAGCAAAACCTTCGCGCACGAGCTCGGGAAAATTCGCATGAAGTTCTGCATAAATCGCTTCAGACGGCAGAAACATCAGTGCACCATCCGCGGTTTCGCCATCCAAAATGTACTTCTCCGAGATATCCTTTATGTGCTTCTTGATCGACACCCGCAGCATCTTGGCAGCCTCGTTCACTTGCCAGTCATTTTCCGCACGCCTCAACGCTTCATAGGCCTCCAGCGGAAACTTCGCATCAATCGCAATCGGCCCGGGCGGATTTGGTAAGTGGATCAAACAATCGGCGCGCTTCCCGTTAGAAAGCGTCGCCTGCATTGTGTAGCTGTCACTCGGCAAGGCCTTGGTCACAATATCGGTCAACTGGATCTCGCCAAACGCGCCGCGTGTCTGTTTATTGCTTAAGATGTCTTGAAGGCTCAAAACATCACCAGAGAGCTTGGTAATATTGTCCTGCGCCTTATCAATGGCAATGAGCCGCGCCTGAAGCTCTCCGAGTGACTTCGCCGTGCTCTGAGCCGAGCCGGTCAGGTTCTCGTTCATCTTGCCGCTGACATCCGCCAAGCGTTTTTCCATAAGTTGCAACATATTGGCCTGCGCCGCTGCCTGTGCTTCGCTCACATGAGTCAAGCCGCCCGCAAGCTGTTGCTGCCCGTCTGACAGCTGCTGCACACGCACACCAAGGCTGCCCAATTGATGCACCAAAGGTTCGGTCATACGCGCCGAACGCGCAGCCGAGCGCATCCCCATGAACAACATCAAGAGGACGACGAAGACAAAAAATAGCCCCGCGACAAGCAGATGAAGCTCTGCAATCTGATAACCTGCCAGTTCGATCATGTGCGCCCGAATAGCCTCTCGATATCGCTCAGTTTCAGTTCAATATATGTGGGCCGCCCGTGATTGCATTGGCCCGAATGGGGTGTCGCTTCCATCTCGCGCAGAAGTGCGTTCATCTCGTCTGCCCGCATCCGTCGTCCACAGCGGATCGACCCATGGCACGCCACACGGCTCAGAACAGCTTCAAGTTTGTCTTTTACCGTGCTTGTCGTGCCGCCGTCGCTCAGCTCGTCAACAATATCACGCAGCATCGCCTCAGCATTGATTTCACCTAAAATGGCGGGTGTTTCGCGCACGGCCACAGAGCCGGCACCAAAAGGTTCAAGGCTTAACCCGAGCTGTGCCAAATCCTGCGAAGCCTCAAGCAAAAGCGCGCAATCGCCCTCGCTCATACTCACAATCTCGGGGATCAAAAGCGCCTGCGCGCGCACGCCGCTTTCCGCCATCTGTTTTTTCAACCGTTCATAGACAAGTCGCTCATGCGCTGCGTGCTGGTCCACCAAGATCATCCCTGTCTCGGTCTGGGCGACAATATAGTTTTCATGCACTTGTGCCCGCGCGGCCCCCAAAGGCAGTGACTCCAATGGCCGTTCATCATGTGTTTCGACAGTCTCCACCCGAGCGGAATATCCACTCGCCATCTCGGCAAAGCCTTGGATTGGCGCAGAGTAGCCCGACCCCGTTTGCGGCCGATCCATCTGGTAGACCCTTGGCTCGACCTGCTCCGGCCGCATTGCGCCCAGTGCCGAAGCCCCAACTGTGGAAGAGGCTCTGTGCCCTGCTTCTGCAAGCGCGTGTTTCAGCGCACTGACAATCAACCCGCGCACCATTCCAGGGTCTCGAAAGCGCACCTCTGATTTGGCAGGATGCACATTTACATCCACCAAGTTGGGCGGACATGACAAAAACAGCGCAACAGCAGGATGGCGATCCCTGCTTAAAAAATCAGAATAGGCACCGCGCAGCGCTCCAATCAGAAGCTTGTCCCGCACAGGGCGCTCATTGACGAAGAAAAATTGCGCCACAGCCGAACCACGCGAATATGTGGGGAGCGCAGCATAGCCTGTCAGCGTGATCCCCTCGCGCTCGGCATCAATTGCCAGCGCGTTCTGTGCAAAATCGCGCCCCATCACCTGCGCCAATCGCCCGTGCAGGGCTTTGAACAGATCTCCGCTCTCGCCTTCAACGCGGAACTTGACTTGTGGCTCACCATCGCCTGACACATCCGCCAGACTAAAGCCAACATACGGCTCCGCCATCGCCAGCCGCTTCACCACATCAGAAATTGCCTGCATCTCGGCGCGATCTGACCGCATAAACTTCAAGCGCGCTGGCGTCGCGTAGAATATATCACGCAGTTCCACACGGGTTCCGCCGGCCAAAGCTACAGGCTTCACAGCGCTCATCTCTCCGCCCGAGACCTCGATGCGTGTCCCCTCTTGTCCCGCAATCCGCGAGGCGATACTCAACCGCCCAACTGCGCCGAGCGAGGGCAGAGCTTCTCCTCGAAAACCGAATGTGTGGATATTCATCAGATCGGAGCCGTCGATCTTGGATGTCGCATGACGGGAGAGCGCGAGAGGCAAATCGGCCGCACTCATCCCGCAGCCATCATCGACAACCCGAATAAGTGTCTTGCCGCCATCCGCCACTTCTACGCGGATACGCGTGGCCCCCGCATCAATGGCGTTTTCAACCAATTCTTTCACCGCAGAGGCTGGCCGCTCAACAACTTCACCGGCAGCAATTCGATTGATTGCGGCATCGTCCAGTTGACGGATAACCGGATGATTTTGGCTTATGTTGGGGCGAGGCTCGGACATGCCGCAAGACGTAGCACAAGCGCACGCGATTCTACCACGAGAGAAACCACACAACAGAAAGGGCCAGCCAGATTTTCTCTGGCTGGCCCTGATGCTGTTTTAGAGTGACTTAACCCTTAGAAAACTCTGGGTAAGCTTCCATCCCAAGCTCGGCCATATCAAGACCGTTGATCTCTGCTTCCTCGCTAACGCGAATTCCAATTGTCGCTTTCAAAATCAACCAGAACACCAGTGAGACAACGAATGTGAAAACACCGTAGGCCAGGATGCCTGTGAGCTGTGTCACAAGGCTTGTCTCGGCGTTGTAAAAGACAACGGCGATTGTGCCCCAGATCCCTGCGATAAGATGCACAGGGATCGCCCCAACAACATCGTCAATCTTGAACTTGTCGAGCATTGGAACCGCGAAGACTACGATCACACCACCCACAGCGCCAATCCAGAGAGACCCGAAAAGCGAAGGGGCAAGCGGCTCGGCTGTGATCGAAACAAGGCCGGCAAGCGCTCCGTTGAGAACCATTGTCAGGTCGACTTTTTTATAGATCAGCTGTGTCAAGATCAGCGCAGTCACCGCACCCGCAGAAGCGGCCATATTGGTGTTTGCAAAGATCCGGCCGACGTCTGTGATGTCGCCAACTGTGCCAGCAGCAAGCTGTGAGCCGCCGTTAAATCCGAACCAACCGAGCCACAGGATGAACGTTCCCAATGTGGCCAGCGCAAGGTTCGAGCCAGGCATCGGCACGGTGCGGCCGTCTTTGTATTTGCCGAGTCGCGGGCCAAGCACGATAGCGCCCGCCAGAGCGGCCCAGCCGCCAACAGAGTGCACAACAGTCGAGCCGGCAAAGTCAGAAAAGCCCATCTCGGAAAGGAAGCCGCCACCCCACTGCCAGGAGCCTGAAATCGGATACATGAAGCCCGTCAGCACGACCACAAAGGCGAGAAACGGCCACAACTTGATCCGCTCTGCCAAAGCACCCGACACGATAGATGCTGTGGCGGCCACAAACATCAGTTGGAAAAAGAAGTCAGATGCAACCGAGGCATAATCCAGAGAGGCGTCGGCAGCGGCAAGCCCAACAGGCTCAAGAACGGTCGGGTTGAAGAAACCCCCAATATAACCGTTAAACTCGCCTGGATACATAAGGTTAAAGCCGACGAGCCAATACATAATGCCAGCAATCGAAAACAGCGCCATGTTCTTGGTCAGCTGCATCGCCACGTTCTTGCCGCGCACAAGCCCAGCTTCAAGCATGGCAAAGCCCGCTGCCATCCAAAACACCAAAAAGCCACCCACAAGGAACAGCAAGGTTGTCATGATGTAAGGGCCGATTTCGTCAAAGCCCGGCGCCGCAGCATCTTGCGCCATGGCTGCGGCTGGAACGAGCGCAAAAGCGGTTCCCAGCAAGTATGTCAATTTCTGTGTCATAATCTCATCCTTTCCCCGCGCTCAAAGCGCATCTGGTCCTGTTTCGCCCGTGCGCACGCGAACCGCTTGCGCCAAATCCAGCACAAAAATTTTCCCGTCCCCGATCTTTCCTGTGCGGGCTGTTTTGGTGATTGTGTCAACAATGCTGTCGGCCATGTCTTCTGGAACAGCTATCTCAAGCTTGATCTTAGGAACAAAATTCACGGCGTATTCAGCGCCTCGATAGATTTCTGTGTGCCCTGATTGCGCACCGAAGCCCTTAATCTCGCTCACCATCATGCCGCGCACTCCAATCGCGGTCAGTGCCTCGCGCACCTCTTCAAGCTTATATGGCTTGATCGTTGCTATAATGAGTTTCACCTTTATGTCCCTTTCCCTAAGCCCCCAAACGGAAGCACTTTGCACCTGCAGCATTTGCGCAATACGGCTCAGAAAGAAGCGTTCGGCTCAAAAGTCTGGCGTAAAAACAGGCGTAATTCGGTTTTTTGCGCAGAGTCTTGATGATGTGCTTAATTATTGAGCACTTATGTGAGGTGCGAAATGTGTCTTTCCCCTCTACATTTGCAGAAGGTCGGGCTAAGGTTCTTCAAAACAACGGCTCCGAGCAGGGCAAATCATGAGTACAACTGGACGCAAAACGCCACAGCTCGTTGCCGAGCGGCGCTACCCTAAGAAATCTAAGGCGACCAAACCTATGGCGTCCAAAACGGCTACGAAGCCACGGAAACCCGTTAAGCAACGAGGCTTTCTTGGGCGTATTTTGTTCGGCATACTCGGACTCATTCGGGCGGTTCTAAACTGGATTCTGAGGCTTATCTGGGCTTTTGTCTGGCGTATCAGTCTTGTGTGCGCCGTGATCCTTGGGCTTGCCGTCGGATATACCACGCTGACGCTTCCCCCCGTGGAAGAGTTGTTTGACGGGCGAGCACGCGGCTCAGTCACACTTTTGGATGCATCGGGCAGCGTTTTTGCATGGCGGGGCGATCAGTTCGGCGGAGCGGTGACCGCTTCGTCTGTGTCACCACACCTGAAGAACGCAATCATCTCCACCGAGGACAGGCGTTTTTATCAACACTTTGGCCTAAGTCCACGCGGTATCGCCTCCGCTGTGCGGATCAATCTGCGAGAAGGTCGCGGCCCTCTCTCCGGGCATGGCGGTTCTACGCTAACTCAGCAGACTGCCAAGCTTCTTTGCCTTGGCGTCGATTATGACCCCAAGCTATGGAAAAACGAAACGGCCTATGAAGCTGATTGCCGCCAAGGCTCTTTGGCGCGAAAAGCGAAAGAAGCAATCTACTCAATGGCTATGGAGGTCAAATATTCCAAAGACGAAATCTTGACCGTCTATATCAATCGCGCCTTCCTTGGCGCAGGGGCGCGTGGGTTTGAAGCTGCGGCCCAGCGTTACTTTGGCAAATCTGCGGCCCAAGTCGCTCCAAATGAAGCCGCGATGTTGGCAGGACTGCTTGTTGCGCCAACGCGCTACGCGCCGACCAACAATCTCGGACGTTCTCAAGCCCGCGCCGCGACGGTTGTGCGACTGATGGAAGAGCAAGGCTATCTGTCCGCGCAGCAGGCCGCAGATGCTCAGACCCAACCGGCGACGCTATCACAAGCGGCACAAGCCAAGGCGGGCGGGTATTTTGCGGATTGGGTGATGACAACTGGCCCCGACTTTTTCATGGGAGATACAACCGAAGATGTCATCATTCGCACAACGCTTGATCAGCGGATCCAGCGTGCCGCCGAAAGCGCAATGAAAGAGATATTCGAAACCAAAGTTAAAGAAGGTTCAGAAGCACAGGCTGCAATTGTCATCATGTCGGCAGATGGGGCCGTTCGCGCGATGGTTGGCGGGCGGCAAACGCAGGTTTCTGGCGCATTCAACCGTGCAACAATGGCAAAACGTCAACCTGGGTCTTCATTCAAACCTTTTGTTTATGCCGCAGCACTTGATATAGGGCGCTCTCCGCTCGATCTGATCGAAGACGCGCCATATTGCGTTCATGTGCCGGGATCGGGCGAATATTGCCCAAAAAATTACGATAAGAAATATCATGGAACCGTGACGCTAACAGAAGCGTTAATGCGGTCTTACAATATCCCCGCCGTCAAACTTGCCCAAGAGGTCGGGCTTGAAACCATCCGCAAAGTCGCTGCCGACTTTGGAATCGACTCCGATCTCGCTCAAGGTCCGGCGCTTGCACTTGGAGCCTCCGAAGCAAGCTTACTTGAAATGACAGGGGCCTATGCTGGTATCCTCAACGGAGGCAGCGCGGTGACGCCCTATGGCCTCATCGAGTTAAAGCTCCTTGGCAGTGATGCTCCTCTTATGAGCGCCACAGGTGGTATAGGTGAACGGGTTATACAACAAGAAACCGCCGAAGAGCTTACATGGATGATGCATCAAGTCGTCACAAGTGGAACAGGCGCACGCTCAAGACTTCCAGACCGTGACTCTGCCGGCAAAACAGGCACTTCCCAAGCCGCCAAGGACGCCCTCTTTATTGGCTTCACAGCCGACTATGTTGCAGGGGTCTGGATGGGCTATGACAATAACACGCCGCTATCTGGCGTCACTGGCTCTGGCTTGCCTGCCGAAATATGGCACGCTGCTATGGTCCGTGTTCATGAGGGCCTGCCGACCCATGTGCTTCCAATGCGCGCCCCAGACCCGAATGAAGGTCAGGTGCTAGGCACACCTTCCCGCCAGAACGGCACAGGCCGCACCCAGAATGCAATTCAAAGCCTTTTGGAGGGTATTTTTGGAAAATCTGAAGGCGCTGGCACAACAGAAAACACGCAGGACCGCGCCCTCCGTTGATTGTTAATCACATCTCACCTCAAACAAGACACGCTCAGACGGTGAATTTGGCTCTTCCTCAATAGAACAGAAGATTGGCTCAACAGGCGGAGGCGGCGGGACAGTGTCAGCGCACCTCAAGTCGGCAATCATCATCGCCTGATCCCCACGAAGCCTGATCACCTGACATCCTGATACCACCTCCATCGCAACGCGAGCACGTGGCTCAACAGACGATAGCCTCGGTGCCCATTCGCTATTGAGGCGCAGCGCCTCTGCGCGCCCGTTCATCAAACGCACATCAAACACACTGTCTTCAACAGTAACACGTTGCGCAGGACTCTCGCGAAAGTCTCGACTGGGCGTGTCACACGCCATAAGCAGAAGGAAAAGAACAAGCATACGCCGCATAGCGCCAGCATCACTCAAACATGGTTAACAAATTATGACCAACTTCCTTATTGAATTCCACTTTTTGAATATATATACATTCCACAAATAGAATATAAGGAATCATCGAATGTCCCAAAAACCTGCCGATACTTATTCTCCGCTGTACTTCCTCGCATCCCTCGGTGCGGGAGGGCTGTCTGTCACGTTTTTCATGTATCTTATGTTTTGGGTGCCTCACGTGGGCCGTCCCGTTCCCGTATTTGAAGATATTACGGCCGCATTTGTGAGCGGTGCGCTCCCCCTTCAAGCCGCGATTATAATCGCCGTGGTGGGCATTCTTTTGATGACATTCCTGAATGTGAAATCGCTGCTCTGGAACATATCAGCGCTGAACCGCTTCAAAAAGACCGATGCATATCGGAGCTTGCGAGCCTCAAACGCAGAGACAACGCTTCTCGCAGCCCCTCTTGCAAGCGCCATGACAATCAACGCTCTCTTTATTGTCGGTTTGGTCTTTGTCCCGGGTCTATGGAGCATCATCGAATACCTCTTTCCCCTCGCACTCCTCGCTTTCGGCGCCGTTGGCGTTTGGGCGCTCAAGCTTATCGGCCAGTTCTTAGGCCGTGTGCTCAGCGAGGGCGGCATTTTTGATATGACAGCCCACAACAGCTTTGCGCAACTGCTTCCAGCCTTTGCTTTGGCAATGGTCGGCGTTGGGTTTTCAGCTCCTGCAGCGATGTCTCTGGACCCCACAACTGTTGCTCTCTCGCTCATCACGTCTACGTTCTTCGCTGTGGCTTCCCTTATCTATACTGTCGTTGCCCTGATCACAGCTTTCGGCTCAATGCTTCACCACGGCACCGCACGTGAAGCTGGCCCAACCTTGATGGTTATTGTTCCCATCGTCACAGTGCTTTCTATTCTGTTTTTGCGTCAGGATCATGGTCTGCACACAAGCTTTCAAGGCCACGCAACGGCCGCCAATACGATGCTCTGGCTGGCACAGATGATTTCTGTTCAAGTTGTCTTCTTGTTACTTGGCCTCACCGTGCTAATCCGCCAAAACTATTTTAGCGATTTTGTTTTTGGCTCAAAAACATCACCAGGCTCGTATGCCCTGATTTGTCCTGGTGTCGCCTTTTCAGTCTTGTTGCAATTTTTTGTGAACAAAGGACTGGTGACAGCTGGAGTCATTGCTGAATTTGGGGCCGCATACTGGGGCATCACAGCTATCGCCCTTATTTCTCAAGCCCTCATGGTTTTGTTGATCTTGAGCCTCAACAAACAGCACTTTAGCGCAAACCCTGAGGGGCAAGCGATAGCGGCTGAATAAACCGTGTTAAGATGACGATCTCGGCGGGCCGATTTGGCCCGCCTCTTTTTTAGGCGACAGCTTGCGAGATCTTAAGTTTGGTAATATCGTTTTACCAATTATACGAGAGTCCCTCATGCCCTTTCAACCAGTCCAGCCCGAAAAGCTCAGCCGTGCGGTCGTGCGCCAGATCGAACAACTCATCCTGCGGGGCATCCTGCGCCCAGGCGAAAGGCTCCCCCCTGAACGTGATCTGGCAGACAAACTCAATGTCTCCCGCCCCTCGCTCCGCGAAGCGATTGGAGAGTTACAAGAGCGTGGCTTACTCGCAACCAAAGCAGGTTCAGGTGTCTATATCGCAGACGTCCTTGGATCGGCCTTCTCGGATGCGCTAATAGAACTATTTTCATCCCACGAAGAAGCGGTGTTTGACTATCTTGCCTTCCGCCGCGATCTGGAAGGCATAGCGGCGGAGCGCGCCGCACGCCTTGCATCAGAAACAGACCTCAAAGTCATCAACCACGCGTATGACCGCATGGTAAACGCTGACAGACGCTTTGATGCCCAAAAAGAAGCCGAGCTTGATGCGGCCTTTCATATGTCAATCATAGAGGCGAGCAACAACGTCGTTATGCTGCATATGATGCGTTCTATTTTCGATCTGCTCAAAGAAGGCGTTTTTTATAACCGCTCGAGAATGTTTCTACAGAATACAACGCGAGAAGAGCTTCTAGCCCAGCACAAAGCCATAAATGATGCGCTACAGCTCCGAGACCCCGCAGGCGCTCGACTTGCCGTTGAAACGCACCTTAACTTTGTAAACTCAGCACTCGCGGATCAACTCAAATCAGACAAAAACGAAGACATCGCGCGCCTTCGCTTCAAGCATGATCGACAAGACTAGAGCTTGAAGAAACAAAAAAACCCGGCCACAAGAGCCGGGTTTTTTCTGATATTTCTATAATAGATTAGTGAAGCTTAGCATCGACCTGATCAATAGCATCCTCGATAAGCCTGTTGCCCGCCGCAGCGGTCATTTGCTTACCAACAACATCACGTGCAGCCGCCACAGCCACAACGATGGCACTATCGCGGACCTCTTTCACAGCTGAAGCTTCAGCACTTGCAAGACGGTCCTCAGCGGCCGCCAAACGACGCGCGATTGAGACTTTGATATCAGCCTTGGCTTGCTCGGCAGCAGCAGCAGCTTCGTCCTTGGCCGCTTCGATAATGCGGTTGGCTTGATCCTGAACTTCTTTTTGCTTGCGCTCGTAATCCGCGAGAACTTTTTGAGCCTCATCACGCAATGCACGCGCTTCATCAAGCTCGCTTTTGATGCTGTCCGCTCGGTTGTCGAGCATACCGCCAATCATAGCAGGCACTTTGAAGTAGAAGAGAACGCCGATAAATACAAAGAACGAAATCGCAACAATCAGATCAGTGTTTCCAAATGACCAGAAATAAGCTGAGAACGGGTTCTTGCTCGCCGCCATAGCTGGGCTTGCGGCTGTCAAAGCAAGAAGAATTGAAATTTTCCGCATCTGCTTACCCCTTCATCCGCGCTGTAACAGCCGCTGTAATGGTCTTGGCGTCTGCCGTTCCACCCATGGCTGCAACAAGCTCTTTTGCTGTGTCCTTCGCAACGGTCTTGACGCTCTCAAGAGCACCTTCACGAATGGCAGCAATTGCTTTTTCACCTTCAGCTGTTTTAGCTGCAATCTCGGCATCAGCTTTCGCCAAAGCCACATCTAGGTCTTTCTGGATATCTGCCTTTGTGTCGGCAATAATCGTGTTTGCTTCGGTGCGAGCGTCAGCAAGAGCTTTGTTGTAGGCTTCTTCAGCCTCAACTGCTTTTTGCTTCAGGTCTTCAGCCGTCGCAATATCATTAGTAATTGTGCCCTGCCGCTCTGCCAGAACCGCCGCAATGCGGGGCAAGGCAACCCGTGACAAAACAAGGTAGATCACGACAAGCGTGACCACGAGCCAGAAAATCTGGTTGGCCCAAGTGGAAAAATCCAGCTGGGGCATGCCTGGGGCCGCATCGGCTGCTTGGCCTGCGGCGTCGTGCGTTTCGGTCGCCATGTGGGCCCTCCTTCGGGAACTTGCCTGATCACCGGACGAGCGCTAGGCGCCCATCCGGCCGTAAGGATCGTATCCGAAAAAGTTAAACGGCGAACATCAGCAGAAGCGCGACGAGGAACGAGAAGATCCCCAGAGCTTCGGCAAAAGCGATACCGATGAAGAGAGTGGCTGTTTGTGAAGCCGCTGCTGAAGGGTTGCGCAATGCGCCGGCAA
>NZ_CBFHPP010000023.1:0-32105 GCF_965657785.1 Lentibacter sp. | reverse complement strand
TCGGTCTCGTAATTCCCATCTTCGATTCTCCGTTTTCCTAACTATAGGGACGGACCAATTCAAAGGGGGAGGCTCAATGCTCCAGAGTTCAATTCTGAATTCTCGTTTAGCCAATTGAATATTTCCAATAATATTTTCTTAGCTAGCCATGTCGCTCCATGGTTCAGTTACATCATCGTTAAACCTCATGGCACAGGGCATTTTATCAACGGGTTAAATGTTCAGGGCAACTTTTTCCGTATCATTGGGGGAACGATTGAGCGTGTGGAACGCATTGATACAAGTTTTGCCGATTTCAATTTCGGCCGAATGCGAAATGTTAATTGGCGTGAAAATATGTATAACTCAATCGATGTCGCAACAGTTAATCCGCTCGTCCATACGCATACACAAACCAGCGAGAGCGATACATGGGTTGTATCTGGAAGCCCGCAATTGCCGTTTGGGGGCTGGGTGCGCAAGGTGGACTCTGTTGTGGCCGAGGGACCAATCCGCAATGCGGTGAATGTGAAACGCTTTGATATGCCCTATGTCGAGGTATCAAAAGGAACGAATAACGACGAGGTCCATGTGAATTGGGACCAACCTGTTAGAGGAGATATCGTTGTATCTATGCGAATGGATACGCCTTTATAGTGTTCAAGCTTCGAGGCGCCAAGTTATTGGCGCTTCGAAGCTTAAAACTTTTTCCAAACGCCTACCTTTAAGCCATAATTTGTTGCCCCAATCATGTTGATTGTGCCGCCCACTTCTAGGTGTGAAGATGTGCTGATTGGTATTGCAACTGAGGGCGCGAACCTCAAAAAGTTGGGATCTCCCACCTGTTTTCCACTCTGTAATTGATAGATGGATTTATAACCCCTTGGATGATTTATACCGTAGGTTACATCGGCTTTGAAATTGGTGCTGCGTGTGGTTATGTGGTGCTCAAATAAGATGTCGATCGCGAACCATCCAGATTGACTTGATCGAGAAAACCCGCTTCCGTAAGACACTCCAGGCCTTACAACGGTGTCGTTCGCAACGATCCCTGCACCCAGTTCGAAGGCAAAATGATGTTTGTCATTCAACGTGAAAATGGGATGCCGCAAAAACACGATAAATTTTGAAGCTCCTGATACGGAATGACCAATGTCGCCTCCCATTGTGATGTCGTCGGTTAAACCAAACTCAGCATAACTGCTGAAGTAATAGTCGGCGGGATCTGCAAGGTTGTGTGCGGTTGCCTGCAGGGATGTCATGGAAAACCCATTGCCTTTGCCACGCGGCCATGCGCCCGCATTGGCTGTGGTCGCAAGGGCTACCAGAAGAAGAAAATAAAACTGCAACATGAGCATTAATCCCTAATTTACCTTGATAAGATTCTGTGAATTTTTAGTTAACGCGCTTGAAGCTGAGCTGATGAGACATAGATTATCGAAAACAGTAGGAAAGGCTTGCCAATGAAATGCCCCGTTGACGGAGAGCTTCTTGTGATAACCGAGCGAAGCGGCGTGGAGCTTGATTATTGCCCACGGTGTCGCGGTGTTTGGCTCGATCGGGGAGAGTTGGACAAGATTGTTGAGGTTGCCGCAGGGCAAGGACCCGCGCCAGCTCAAACGCAGGCGGTGCCATTACGCGAGGAACGAGAGCCTCGACGCGGTGGGAAATCTCGCAAAAAGCGGGGTGGCTTCGCGGATATTTTGGAAGATTTGTTCGATTTTGATTGAGAGGTGCTCTTTTAGGGAGCATTTCTCACTTTCCGAGTGCGTTGCAAAAGAGACTCGGTGGGGCTGAATGTCACTCAAAGAAGAAATGGGCCTTTGACGTTTTTTCGTCGTCGCGGTTAGTCTTCAATCCTATAAATTGAGGTGATTTCATGCGACTTTTGATAATTTTGACGGTTTTCACAGCCCTGAGCGGCTGCGGGGTGCCGTTTGTTCCGTTTATTTGAACTGTAAGCGCGCGCTAGGGGCTTGAGTGGGGCTTTTGGGCGTTACTTGAGGCGGAGGGAAGCTCATTTTCTCTGCCTCAACGGCCACGACGCTTCACATTTCCGCCCCGTTGACCGGGCTTGCCGGCTGTCGAGCGGCCGCGGACTTTTGTGGCTTCGGCGCCTGCGGCTTCAATGGCGGATTGGCGCGCAAGCGGGTCGTCATGGACGGCCAGATCGACCGCTTCGAGGCGTTTGACCTCGTCGCGAAGGCGGGCGGCTTCTTCAAATTCCAGATTTTCGGCGGCTTTGCGCATATCGGTGCGCAATCCGTCTAGAATGGCGCGTAGGTTGCTGCCTTGCAAGGCGGGGTCGATGTTTGCTGTCACGCGGTTCATGTCGACATCGCCTTGGTAGAGGCCTGACAGGATATCATCGACGTTTTTCTTGACCGTTTCGGGGGTTATCCCGTGTTCTTCGTTGTAGGCGATCTGTTTTGCGCGGCGGCGGTCGGTTTCGCCCATCGCGCGCTCCATGGAGCCTGTAATTTTGTCGGCATACATGATCACACGGCCTTCGGCGTTGCGTGCGGCGCGGCCGATTGTTTGGATCAGGGAGGTTTCCGAACGCAAAAAGCCCTCTTTATCGGCATCCAGAATGGCGACAAGGCCACATTCGGGGATATCGAGACCCTCGCGCAGAAGGTTGATCCCGATCAGCACATCAAATGCGCCAAGGCGCAGGTCGCGCAGGATTTCGATCCGTTCCAGCGTGTCGATTTCGGAGTGCATATAGCGCACACGCACGCCTTGCTCATGCATATATTCGGTCAAATCCTCTGCCATACGCTTGGTCAGGGTGGTGCAAAGCACCCGATAGCCTGCGGCGGCGACGCGTTTGACTTCATCCAGCAAGTCGTCGACTTGGGTTTCGACAGGGCGGATCTCGATCATCGGGTCCAAAAGCCCCGTGGGGCGGATCACCTGCTCGGCAAAGACGCCGCCAGACTGTTCCAGCTCCCATTTTGAAGGCGTTGCCGAGACAAAGACAGATTGGGAGCGCATGGCGTCCCATTCTTCAAACTTCAAGGGCCGGTTGTCCATGCAGGAGGGCAGGCGGAAGCCATGTTCGGAGAGAGTAAATTTACGACGGTAGTCGCCTTTATACATCCCCCCGATTTGGGGCACAGAGACATGGCTTTCGTCGGCAAAAACGATGGCATTGTCGGGAATAAACTCAAAAAGCGTGGGCGGCGGCTCGCCTGTGAGGCGGCCCGTGAGATAGCGGGAATAGTTTTCGATCCCGTTGCAGAAGCCTTGAGCTTCCATCATCTCAAGGTCAAAATTGGTGCGCTGTTCAAGGCGTTGGGCCTCAAGCAGCTTGCCTTCGTTGGTGAATTGGTCAAGCCGCACGCGCAGCTCTTTTTTGATCTGCTGGATCGCTTGCAACAATGTGGGCTTGGGCGTCACATAGTGCGAGTTGGCGTAAACGCGGACTTTGTCCATGCTGCCCGCTTTTTCGCCAGTGAGCGGGTCGATTTCCTGAATGCTCTCAAGCTCTTCGCCAAAAAAGCTGAGCTTCCATGCGCGGTCATCAAGGTGAGCGGGCCATATTTCGAGGCTGTCACCGCGCACGCGGAAGGAGCCGCGCTGAAAGCCTGCATCATTGCGTTTGTATTGCTGTGCCACGAGGTCGGCCATGACAGAGCGCTGGTCATAGCTTTCGCCAACCACCAAATCTTGTGTCATTGCACCGTAGGTTTCGACTGAGCCGATCCCATAGATGCAGGAAACAGAGGCCACAATGATCACATCGTCGCGCTCAAGTAGGGCGCGCGTGGCCGAGTGGCGCATACGGTCGATCTGCTCGTTGATCTGGCTTTCTTTCTCGATGAACGTGTCGGAGCGGGCGACATAGGCTTCGGGTTGATAATAATCATAAAAACTAACGAAATATTCGACCGCGTTGTCAGGAAAGAAGCCTTTCATCTCGCCATAGAGCTGGGCTGCGAGCGTCTTGTTCGGGGCGAGGATAATCGCTGGGCGCTGGGTTTCTTCAATGACCTTGGCCATGGTGAATGTTTTGCCTGTGCCTGTTGCGCCAAGCAGGACTTGGTTACGCTCGCCGTCCTTGATGCCCTCACTCAGCTCGGCAATGGCGCGTGGCTGATCGCCTGCGGCTGTAAAGGGGGTGTGCATCACAAAACGCTTGCCGCCTTCGAGCTTTTCGCGGCTGCGCACATCACCTGAGGGGGCATTTGTGAGGGCAGGGGAGGCATCAGTGTGGACGTGGGGCATTTGGAACGCTCGTGATTGGTGCAGTCTTCTAACTTGCTGGATCGAGGGCAAATTGCAAGGCCAAGTGGCGGGCTTTCTGGGACGCCCCAAGGGGGGAAAGCATAAGTTTGCTGGCTTTTGCATCTTGCGGGGCGGCAGCAAATCCTTGATAAACGCTGCCAAGTCAAAGGAGCTGGCCCTATGCGTGCACGTATTTACAAACCCGCCCGTAACGCAATGCAATCTGGCAGTGCGAAATCAAAGCGCTGGGTGCTTGAGTTTGCACCTGCCTCGCGCCGGGAAGTTGACCCGTTGATGGGCTGGACCTCTTCAAACGACACGCAATCACAAGTGAAACTGCGCTTTGACAGCAAGGAAGCAGCGCTTGAGTATGCTCAAGAGCATAACATCGAGGCTGTGGTGTCTGAGCCAAAGCCGCGCAAGGCCAATATCCGCGCGGGTGGCTATGGTGAGAATTTTGCAACGAATCGCCGCACGGTCTGGACGCATTAAGACGAAATCGGCTTGATTTGGGTTTTATGTTGCGAAAATTGGCAAAAAAGATAAGATAATTCCATAAAAACCAAGAAAATTGGTGATATGGGCAGTCAAAACAAGAGTTCTCCCCTGTTGAGCAGACAGGCGGATGTTTCAAAACTATCTATGGAACGGCAGATCAGCGCTCTTGGGTGGCTGAGCTTTTTGGCCTCGTTTTGCCCACTGCATCGCGGCTATCGGGGCGGGGCGCTGGCCGAGCTTTTCATCCCTGCTATCAATCATGATTGTGTGCGTTTTTTCAGAAACGACGAAGACCGCGTCTGTGCGGCATTGATTTGGGCGCGTCTGTCTGACGATGTCAGCGAGCGCATGGTCTTTGAGGGCAAGCCGCCTCAACCCAACGAATGGAAAAGTGGTAAAAACCTTTGGTTCTTGGATATATTGGCGCCGTTTAACCACGGCAGAATGATTGCCCGTCATATTGCCCGCCAGCCGCCAGAGGGGCCTTTTTTCTTTGCGCGTTTGGGCGCTGACGGGCGCGTGCGCAAGGTTGTGCGCGGTGACGCCTGTAGCAAGAACGAACGTGTGAAAGCCTATTTCTTCAAGGCTGACGAGCGTGGAGCTTTCTGATGGGGGTGCCACTTCCAGATACGGGTTCGGTGACTGAGGATACGGCGGTATCCGGAGCAGGCCTTCTGACTGCGAGCGGGGATGTGGACTATTTGTTTGGCTCGGATGCGGGGCAATGGACGGCCCAGACCATTACGGGGCTTTATGGCAGCGCGTTAAGCATCAATACGAATGGGGTCTGGACCTACACGGCGACCAATTCTAACAGCACCCTTCAGGCGCTGGATACGGGCAGTTCGATCACCGAAGTGTTCACTGTGACCTCTACGGGGGGCACCACGACGATCACCATTACGATCAACGGCCAAGACGAGCCGCCCTGTTTCGTGGCGGGGACGCTGATTGAGACAGATGAGGGGCCTCGCGCAGTTGAAAGCTTGAGGGTCGGTGACTTTGTGTTGACGCGGGATCACGGGCTGCAAAAGCTGCGCTGGGTGGGGCATCGGCATTTTGGGAGTGGCGCGCCGACCTTGAAAGCGGTTCAACCCGTGCGCCTGTGTGCCAATTCTTTGGCGCCCGGGGTGCCTGATCGGGATGTGCTGGTGTCTCCGATGCACCGTGTTTTGGTGCGCAATGCGATGGTTGAGTTGATTTCTGGGCAAAAAGAAGTGTTTTGCCCCGCGCATTTTTTGATTAACGGGCAGTCTATTTTGCGTGAACCTGTTGGAGAGGTCACATATTTTCATTTGTTGTTTGAACAGCATGAGGTTGTTTTTGCGAGCGGATGCGAAAGTGAGAGCTTTTATCCAGGCGAAGTTGGTCTTGGCAGCCTTGATCCTGCGGCGCAGGAGGCTTTGATGGCTGCGCTTGCAGAGATCGGTTTGCGCCCTGAGACATATGGCGAAACGGCACGGCCTGTTCTCAAGCAGCATGAGGCGGTTATTTTGCAGAAATTCCTCCGCCCGCAGCAGAAATTTATGAGCAGACTGACGGCTGAAGCGGCCTGAGCCCTTGCCTTTGGCGCTGGCTTTGCGCAAAACAGGCGCACGCGGTCCTGTAGCTCAACTGGATAGAGCAGCTGACTTCTAATCAGCAGGTTGAGGGTTCGAGTCCTTCCGGGATCGCCATGAGAACAGCTTAACGGCACTCAGCGCCGCTGGGGGCGCAGAAGAGCCGGTAGAGCATAGCAATCACTTCAGCTGTATTATCGTCCGCGAGGGCGTAAAAAATTGTCTTTCCCTCGCGGCGGGTTGTGACAAGCCCGTCGTCGCGCAGGCGGGCGAGCATTTGGCTCACGGCGGCTTGGCGCAGATCAAGCAACTGCTCCAGTTCCCCTACCGATTTTTCGCCTGATCCCAAGTGACACAGGATCATTAAGCGCCCTTCGTGCGCCAGTGTTTTGAGGTAACTGGCGGCGTCTGACGCGTTTTGCGCCATTTCAGACGGTGGGGTCGGGCTTGTTTGCAGCATTTCTATCTCACATAGGTTTTGGCCTATGTATCATAGCCAGCAGGTCTTGGCGAGTTAGTGCGACGTCGCAGGCGCGCCGCCTTGAAAATTGTTGCCATTTTGATAGTCGCAAGGCTCTTCACGCATCTCAAGGTGTAATCCTTCGCCCCGATAAGGGTGCGCGCGGGCCAAGTCTTCGTCAACCTCAATGCCAAGGCCGGGGGCCTCAGACAGGCGCACAAAGCCGTTTTCGACGCGGATCGAGCTTCGGATGAGCGCATCGTGAAACTCGGTTTCGATGGTTTCGGCGATGAGCAGGTTGGGAATAGAGGTGGCAAGATGCAGGTTGGCGGCCCATTCGACAGGGCCTGCATAGAGATGCGGAGCCATTTGCGCGTTATAGCATTCGGCCATGGCTGCCACTTTCTTCATTTCCCAGATGCCGCCAGCGCGGCCCAAGGCAGGTTGCAAAATCTCGGCAGCGCCTGCGCGCAGGACAGCGCCAAACTCGGCTTTTGTTGTCATGCGCTCGCCCGTGGCGACAGGGATACGCACGTTGCGCGCCACGCGGGCCATGTCTTCGATATTGTCGGGGGGTGTCGGCTCTTCATACCAGAGCGGCGAATAGGGCTCGAGCGCTTGGCCCAGGCGGATCGCGCCGCCTGTGTTGAACTGGCCATGGGTGCCAAACAGGAGGTCGGCCTTGTCGCCTACGGCCTCGCGGATGGCTTTGCAAAAGGCCACAGACATCGAGATATCGCTCATGGCAGGCATATGGCCGCCGCGCAGGGTATAGGGGCCTGCGGGGTCAAATTTGACGGCAGTGTAGCCGCGCTCGACACAGTCCAGCGCGCTTTCGGCAGCGGCGTCGGGGTCTGTCCAGAAGGTATCCATATCGTGGTGCGGCAGTGGGTAGAGATAGGTATAGGTGCGGATGCGCTCGTTCATACGCCCGCCAAGGAGGGCATAGACGGGGCGATTGCGCGCTTTGCCGAGGATATCCCAACAAGCGATTTCAAGGCCCGAGAAGGCGCCCATGACTGTGAGATCGGGGCGCTGGGTGAAGCCCGAGGAATAGACACGGCGGAACATCAGCTCGATATTCTCAGGATTTTCGCCTTCCATGTGGCGGGCAAAGACGTCTTCAATCACCGCGCGCATGGCGTCAGGGCCAACAGAGCTTGCGTAGCACTCGCCCCAGCCGACAATGCCTGTGTCGGTGGTGACTTTGACGAGGATCCAGTAGCGCCCACCCCAACCGGGAGCGGGGGGGGCTGTCACGATGATGTCGAGGTCTTTGAGGTGCATGGGTTAGGCTCCTAGGTGTTGATCGACGATGCGTTGCACCATGGGCGCAAAATGCCAGTAGTCGGGCGTTTTCATGGTCGGGTGTTTGCCGGCTTCATCAAGGTAACGGACCTGAATGATTTTATCGAGGTTCGGGTTTTTGGCAAACGCGGTGACTTCGGCGTCACTCATCGGCCCGCCTTGCAGATTGAGCGAGTGGATCGAGGCGTCTGAGAGCCTGTCAAAATAACTCGGCTTGGTGGCGCAAAGATAACGCTTGGCAGCGACGTGATAGCGCACGCAGTCTGTGACCACGGAGGGGAAGAATTCGGAGAGAACGCGCGCGCCTGCCTCTTCATGAAAGCGGTCTTCGGTATCCTCCATGGAGAAGGTGCCGAATTCGGAGGTGAAATGGCCGATATCATGCAGGAGAGCGGCAACGATAATATCTTCGGGCAGGCCTTGTTCTTCTGCAATGGTGGCCCCTTGCAGCATATGCTCGGCCATCGTGACGGGCTCGCCGAGGTATTCCTCATGACCGCAGCGCTCGAAGATATCGCCGAGAAAGGCTACGATTGTGTCGCGCGTGAGGGGGGCCGTCATAGGCTGGCCTCAAGCGCTGACAATGTGGACAGCAGCCCGTCTTTATCGGCATAACAGCCTTGGAGCCAGCGGCTGCCTTCCCCCGAATAGCCTTTGCGGGCGTGAAGCACGCGGGTGTTGTCGACGATAAAGGCTTCGCCTTTGGCGAGCTTGAAGGTGACTTCCATTTCGGGGCTGTCAATCAGCTCGGACAGGCGGCGATAGGCGCGGTAGTAGACCTCCATATCATCAAAAGGCACATCTGTGATCGGCGCGGCAGAGCGGGCGTTGAAGCGCACGGCTTGCAGCGTGCCTTCTGGCAGAAGTTCGATCATGGGGCGGCGCGAATGCAGCGCGACACCTGCGCTGCCCGTATAGGCAAAGCGGGCAGAGTGCTTGGTGAGGGCTGTGAAGCCCTCGGGGTCTTCCTCTTTGAGCCTGAGGGCACAGGCGAAGCCGTCGACCACCATGTTTTCGCCGCCCTCGGCGGAGTTTTCCAAGCAGGCGAGGATTTGCAAGGTGGGTTGCGGGTCGCGGTAGGGGTTGTCTGTGTGGGCCTGAAGGCCAAGGCCTGTATAGGCGAGGTTGACGGGGTTGACCTCGGTGCGGACCTCGAAGTGGCGGCCATAGTTTGTCTCGCGCACATAGCCAAAGAGATCGACGATCTCGAAAAGTTCGCCCTCGCGGCCTTCCATTTCACTCACTTTGGCAAAGCCATAGGTGCGGATGGCGTCAAGCCAGCTCATGCGCGTGGCCTCATAGGCTTTAAGCGCGCTTAAAGGCGCTGTGGGGACGGCAGATTGCAGCCCTGCGCCCCAAGGGGTACTGCCAGCGGGCATATGGCCCTCGGAGCGCTCCTGTGGGGTGTCGTAAGCGTGATCCTTGAGCCATTTGAGCGGGAAGCGCACGGTTTTGTCCTCGGGCGCGAAAGTGATCTCGACGCTGTCGCCCATGAGTTTGGCGGCGCTCAAGGTCACATTGGCGGGGATGTCCGCCAATGTGATCAGACGTTGGCCGTTGTTTGGGTCGCGTGTGGCCGCATCAAGCGCATTGTCGCGCAGCCAGACCGCGTGAAACCGTTGTCCGTTCAGCCGCAGGATGCGGCCTTCGTGTTCGATTAGACTGTCTGGCATGGCTCGCTCCTTTACGATGAAAAGATGATCACGTTCCGCTTGGCTGCGCCTGTCTTTGTGTCGGCGATGGCCTCGTTTATCTGCTCAAGGGTCCAGCGGTTTGAGATCAACTCGTCCAACTTGAGGCGGCCTTGGCCATAAAGATCAACCATCCAGGGGATGTCACGCTGGATCACGGTATCGCCCATTTTGGAGCCGATCATGGACTGGCCGACGGCGGCGAAATTGCCGGCTTCATAGCTTGAGGCAGCACCCGTTGCGGGCATTCCGACCATTATGACTTTGCCGCCATAGGCGAGATAGAAGGGGGCTTCGTCATAGGCGCGGGCGGCGCCCACTGTGACGAGAACAGCATCCGCGCCGCGGCCCATGGCCTCTTTGGCGGCGCGCCACGGGGTGTCTTGGGTGGCGAGAACGCCGTCGGTTGCGCCGAATTGGCGCGCGACTTCAAGTTTGTCTTCGCTCATGTCCACGGCCACGATGCGCCGCGCCCCAGCGATGCGCGCGCCTTGAATGGCGTTGAGGCCGACACCGCCCGCGCCGATCACCACAACATCCTGCCCTGCGCGGAGCTGGGCTGCATTGACCACGGCCCCGACGCCCGTGATGACGCCGCAAGAAATAAGCGAGGCGGCGTCTTTTGGCATATCGTCAGGGATGACCACGATCTGGCTCTGATCGACCACCACTTTTTCGGCGAAGGCCCCGCAGGCCATGGCTTGATGCAGCTTGCCGCCATCGGCGGTTTTGAGTGGGCCATGGTCGCCGTCATAGGGCGTTTGGCAGATGGTCGGTTTGCCGCCCGCGCAGGAGGGGCAGGTGCCGCAGGCGCGGATGAGGGTCACGATGACGCTGTCGCCCTGCTTGAAGCCTTTGACGCCCTCACCAAGGGCTGTGATGCGCCCTGCGGCCTCGTGGCCGTAGACGGCAGGCAGCGAGCCGCCCCATGCGCCATCGGCGTATGAAATATCGGAATGACAGATCGCCACCGCGTCGAGGGCCACCTCGATTTCGCCGCTTTGGGGCGCGCGCAGCTCGACATTTTCGATTGTCAGGGGCTTGCCGAATTCGTGGCAAACGGCGGCTTTGATTGTGCTCATGTGTCTCTCCCAGTTTGGGGGGAGCCTGACAAGTCTGGGCGCGGCTCGCAAGCCTGAATAGCGCCCTTTTTACGTCGCGTTTCGGATTTGGCGGACGGATTTATCTGTGATGTAGAGAATGAGCGCAAAGGACATGATCAGAGCGGCCAGAAGAAAGGGCGCGCCGGGGAGATAGAGGCCGCTGCCTTCGCGTGAAAAATGTGCGAAAGTCTGGGTCATGATCAAGGGAGACAGGATCATCGAGAGCGAGGACAGCGAGCCAAGCACGCCTTGCAGCTCGCCTTGGGCGTTGTCTGGCACGGCTTCTGAGAGGGTGCCTTGCAAGGCTGGCATGGCTATGGCGCCGAGGGAGAAAAAGGGAATGAGCCAGAGCAGCAAGGTGCCATTGGTGATGAAGCTCAGCAAAAGGAACGAGCCGATGCTTGAGCACATACCAATCACAACCGCATAGCGTATGCCCAAGAGGCGAATCGCGGGGCGCACCAACAGGCCTTGCGCGAAGGCAAAGCCGATGCCGTAAAGGCCAAGGCTCAGGCCGATGGTGCTGGCGGGCCATGAGAAACGCTCTGCGCCGAAATAAGCCCAGACGGCTGGGTAGACATGGGTTGCGATGTTAAAGAGGAAGAACACCACAAGCAGCAGCTTCAGCCCGTCAAGGCGCGCGACAGAGCGCAGCGCGCCAAACGGATTCGCGCGACGCCACTCAAAGGCGCGGGCCTTGGCGGCTGTGACGGTTTCGCGCAGGACGAAAAACCCGAGCGCCGCATTGGCGAGCGCGAGCGCGGCGGCAGCCCAGAAGGGGGCGCGGGTGCCGTAATCGGCCAGAAGCCCGCCCAGAACAGGGCCAATCACAAAGCCGATCCCGAAGCCTGCGCCAATCAGGCCGAAGCGCGCGGCCTTCTCATGGGGCGCTGACACATCGGCCATATAGGCCATGGCGGTGCTATGTGTGGCAGCTGTGATGCCGCCAATGATGCGGCCTGCGAGCAAAAGCCAGATCGAACCTGCCAAAGCCATCACAACATAATCCGCAGCCATGACCAAAAGACTAACAAGCAGGACGGGCCGCCGCCCGAAGCTATCGGAGAGCGCGCCAAGGACGGGCGAGAAGAGAAATTGCATGACGGCAAAAGACGTCGCCAGAATGCCGCCCCAGATGGCGGCGTTGCCGATATTGCCGCCGTGAACCTCCTGGATCAATTCGGGCATCACTGGCACGATGAGGCCGATGCCCATGGCGTCGATGACCACGGTCATGACGATGAAAAACACAGGAAGACGAGAGGGCATTTGTAGGCTTTCTGGACGGCGTAAAGGCAAAAGCGCCCTGCAAGGCGGGCTTGCAGGGCGCTTGAAAGATATTGTTTTACAGGGGCTTAGCCAAGACGGCTTGCCACGTTTTCCCAGTTCACCAGATTGTCGAGGAAGTTGGTGAGGTAGGCGGGGCGCTTGTTGCGGAAATCAATATAGTAGCTGTGCTCCCAGACGTCGCAGCCGAGAAGAGCTGTTTGGCCGAAGCAGAGCGGGTTGACGCCGTTTTCTGTTTTGGTGACGGCAAGGCCGCCATCCGCTTTTTTGACGAGCCAGCACCAGCCTGAGCCAAACTGGCCTGCGCCTGCGGCGGAGAAGTCTTCTTTGAATTTGTCGACCGAGCCGAAGCTTTCGATGATGGCTTTTTCAAGTTCTGAAGGCATCGCCGATTTGGTCGGGCTCATCATCTGCCAGAACTCGTTATGGTTCCACAACTGGCTGATATTGTTGAAAATACCGTTCTGGGCGACAGAAGATTTGTCGTAGGTTCCGGTGATGATCTCTTCAAGGCTTTTGCCGTCCCATTCGGTGCCTGCGATGAGCTTGTTGCCGTTGTCGACATAGGCTTTGTGGTGCAGGTCGTGGTGGTATTCGAGGGTTTCGGCAGACATACCGTGTGCGGCGAGTGCGTCGTGAGCGTAAGGTAGATCTGGAAGTTCAAAAGCCATGGAAAGTCCCCTTTGGTGTTCGCGTTTATCTCTGTCTCAGATGGGGGTGAAGCGGTGCGAAGGTCAAGGGGCAGGGGCCAAAAAAGCACAAAATTCAGCACCGTCCCGCAGGGTTAACGCGCTTTTGGCGCGCTGATTCTGGGGGGGTGATAAGCGTGCACACCCCGTGCACCATGCGTGCACCCCCCTGACGCCACCTCGGTTAAGGCTTTATTAGGTAAACGCAGCGTGCGCCGTGCGCCGCATTTAGGCTGTTTTAACCAAGATTGCGCCGTAGCGATGGGCGGCTTCGACCGCTTCATGGGCTTTGGCGGCATCCTTTAGCGCATAGGTTTTGTGAACCCGTGCGGTGAGCGCGCCTTCGGCCAAGGCGCGGTGAATGTGATCTATCGCAACGGCGCGCTCGGGCGCGGGCAGGATATAGATCAGCGCGATGTCGATTGTGATCGCTTTGAAGAGGAGCGGGCCGAACGGCAGCGTCGGGGCCATATCGACCGCCGAGCCATAGGCGGCAATCGTGCCGCAGGGGGCCATGACGGCGGCGAGCGTGTCGATGTTTGCGCCGAATTCGCACTCAATGGCGCGGTAGATCAGATTGCCCGAGGTGGCTTGCAGGATATCCTCGGCCAGTGTGGGCGAGCGGTGATCAAGCACAAGATCGGCGCCCGCGGCTTGGGCCTGATCGGCGGAGGGGCCAGCGGAGGCCGTGGCAATGACACGCGCGCCCGCCCATTTGGCGAGCTGAACCGCCATGAAGCCGACCGAGCCGCCGCCACCAGACACAAGCAGGGTCTTGCCCGCAACGGAGCCGCCGCCCAGCACGCAATGTGCGGCTGTGAGCGCGGGGATGCCAAGGCTTGCGCCTGTTTCAAAGCTGTGATCGCCGAGCGGCACGGCTTGGGCGGCGGGGAGCGCTATATACTCTGCGCAGGTGCCGAAGGGGCGCTGCCACTGGCCGTTCCAGATCCAGACCCGCTCCCCCACGCGGGAGGGTGCGACGCCTGCGCCGACCGCCTCGATCACGCCTGCGCCGTCAGAGTGGGGGATGATCTGGGGGAAGGGCGGCTTGGGCACACCGGGGCGGCCCCCTGCGCGGGCCTTTACATCGGAGGGGTTCACGCCCGAGAGATGCAGGCGCACGAGGACTTCGCCAGCTTTTGGGCTGGGGGTGTCGATCTCTGTGAGGCTGAGCACATCGGCGGCGGGGCCGAAGGCGGAATAGGTCATGGCGCGCATTGTTTCTCTCTCCCTGAGTTGGGAGCTTTGTGCGGCAGCCTTAGCGGAGGGTCAAGTGCGGCGGAGACGGATCACGACATCAACGGATGCAATCTCGGCATCGCGTGGCGCGCTGGGGAGATTTGTGATCTCCATGCGCTCTGTGGAGGCATCTGTGAGCTCGCCTGTGTCCTCCCAGAAAAAGTGGGGGTGCTCTGATGTGTTGGTGTCAAAATAGCTTTTGGAGCCGTCCACAGTGATTTCGTGCATCAGGCCCGCATCGCAGAAGGCGCGCAGGGTATTGTAGACCGTGGCGAGCGAAACCGCTTCGCTGATGTCTTTTGAGGCGTCAAACAGGCTTTCGGCTGTGACATGGCGGTGCTTGCCGTCGCCCATGAGAAGCTCGGCCAAGGCGAGGCGCTGGCGCGTGGGGCGCAGGCCTTTGGTGGCGAGCCACTTTGTGCTGCGCTCTTTGGGCGTTTGGGCGGTTGGCAATGTCATGCGCGCGTCTTTTCGTCCTGAGGGAGGCGCCGCGAGGGCGCGTCTTTCGGCCAATATAGGGCAAAAACCGCATCGCTTTCAAGACAAAGTGCGAATGCTTCGCAAGTTGCGGGGGGCCGCGCGGGGTGCGGCGCTCTTGCAAGGCCCTTAAGCGGGGTGCTAGAGGAGATTGAACGCTATGATATCAAGACAGAAAGGCGGCTCTTCCTATGGCCCAATACCCCAGCAGTTTTGACCGAGACGATTTGCTCAAATGCGCCCGCGGCGAGCTTTTTGGCGAGGGAAATGCGCAACTTCCCGAACCGCCGATGCTTATGATGGACCGCATCACCGAGATTTCGGAAGATGGCGGGGAGCATGGCAAGGGCCATGTGATTGCCGAGTTTGATATCAAACCTGACCTTTGGTTCTTTGATTGCCACTTCCCTGGCAACCCGATTATGCCCGGGTGTTTGGGGCTTGATGGCCTTTGGCAGCTGACGGGCTTTAACCTTGGCTGGCGCGGCTGGCTCGGGCGCGGCTATGCGCTGGGTGTGGGCGAGGTGAAGCTCACGGGGATGGTGCGCCCTGATCGCAAGATGCTGACCTATCGGGTGAATTTCACCAAAGCGATCCAGACCCGCCGCCTCACCATGGGCGTGGCTGACGGGATTGTGGAAGCGGATGGCGATGTGATCTATCAAGTGAAAGACATGAAGGTTGCGCTCAGCGAGAGCTGAGGCAGCGAACGAACGGTATAAAAGGAGCGTGGATATGCGCCGAGTGGTTGTCACAGGGTTGGGGGTTGTCTCCTCCATCGGGAATAACGCCGAAGAGGTGCTTGCGTCGCTGAAGGCGGGCACGTCGGGGATTACCTTTAACGAGGATATGGCCGAGCATGGCTTCAGGAGCCGTATTGCGGGCAATGTGAAGCTGAATGTGGCCGATCATGTTGATAAGCGCACGCTGCGGTTTATGGGGCCGGGGGCCGCTTATGCGCATATTGCCATGGGGCAGGCGATTGCCGATGCGGGGCTTGAGGAAAGCGATGTGATCAACGAGCGCACGGGGCTTGTGGCCGGCTCTGGCGGGCCGTCAACCAGCGCTATGCTCACGGCGCATCAGGCTGTTCTCAGCTCGGGCGCGACCAAGCGGATCGGGCCGTTTGCAGTTCCCAAGACCATGTGCTCGACTGTGAGCGCGAACCTGTCGACCGCCTATCAGATCAAGGGGATCAACTATTCGATCACGAGCGCCTGCTCGACCAGCCTGCACTGCATTGGCAATGCGGCCGAGCAGATCATGATGGGCAAGCAGGACATCATGTTTGCGGGCGGGGGCGAGGAACTTGACTGGACTTTGAGCTGTCTTTTTGACGCCATGGGCGCGATGAGCAGCAAGTATAACGACACGCCTGAGCGCGCGAGCCGCGCGTTTGATGCCAACCGTGACGGCTTTGTCATTGGCGGGGGCGGCGGTATCCTTGTGCTTGAAGAGCTGAGCCATGCTCTGGCGCGCGGCGCGAAGATTTATGCGGAAGTGACCGGATATGGCGCGACCTCGGATGGCGCCGACATGGTTGCTCCGTCGGGCGAAGGCGGGATGCGGGCGATGAAGCTTGCGCTCTCCACGCTGCCTGAGGGCCGCCAAGTGGACTATATCAACGCGCATGGCACCTCGACGCCTGTGGGCGATGTGGGCGAAGTGGAAGCGGTGCGCAGCGTTTTTGAGGGGATCAAGCAGCCTGTGATCAGCTCCACGAAGTCGATGACGGGCCACTCGCAGGGCGCGACCGGCGCGCAGGAGGCGATCTACTGCCTGCTGTCACTGGAGCATGATTTCATCATTCCGAGCATCAATGTGGAAACGCTCGACCCTGCCATTCGCGCGGACGAGATTGCCACGGCGCGCGTTGATAACGCGGGGCTTGATAGCGTTATGACCAACTCGTTTGGCTTTGGTGGCACGAACGGCTCGATGATTTTGTCGAAATACAAGGGATAACGCAGATGGGCGCACTGACAGGAAAACGCGGGCTGATTATGGGCGTCGCGAACGAGCGCTCTATCGCTTGGGGCATTGCCAAAGCCATGGCGGAGGCGGGCGCGGAGCTGGCGTTTACCTATCAGGGCGAGGCTTTTGGCAAGCGGCTTGAGCCGCTGGCGGCGAGTGTGGGCAGCGATTTTATGGTGGATGTCGATGTGACGGATGATGCGTCACTTGATACGGCGTTTGGCGAGCTGCAAGCGCGCTGGGGGACGCTTGATTTTGTCGTTCATGCCATTGCTTACAGTGACAAAAACGAGCTCACGGGACGGATCTTGAACACCAGCCGTGACAACTTCAAAAACTCGATGGATATCTCGGCCTATTCGTTCATCGAAGTTGCGCGGCGCGCGCATCCTATGATGGAAGAGAGTGGCGGCACGCTTTTGACGCTGACCTATATGGGCTCAACCCGCGTGACGCCGAACTACAATGTCATGGGCGTCGCCAAGGCGGCTTTGGAGGCGACCGTGCGCTATCTGGCGAATGATTTGGGCCGTGAGGGCATTCGTGTGAATGCGATCAGCCCCGGACCTATGAAGACGCTGGCGGGCGCGGCGATTGGCGGGGCGCGGGCCACGTTCAAGCACACCGACCAGAACGCGCCGCTTGGCTCCAATGCGACCTTGGAGGCGGTGGGCGGCACGGCTGTTTACCTCGCCTCGGAGGCGGGCGCGTGCACGACAGGCGAGATCATCCGCGTGGATGGCGGATTTCATGTTTTGGGAATGCCGCAGCAGGAGAACCTTTAAGAGGGCGCATAAAGGATCGGATTTGCAATGCAAATCCGATTGGCTGGGGGCGCTGCCCCCAGACCCCCGGGATATTTTCAGAAAGAAAAAGCAGGGCGGTTTACCTGCTGTTAAGCCCTTGAGGGTAGATCTGGGCTTGCGTCACAGGCTGAAGAACCGGCAGGCGTGTTTGTAAGTCGCCCTGCCGATGGGTTCAGCGCCGGTTTGTTGAGTATGAGTATTGGCAGGGCGCAGCTTGCTTGAAAGCTTGGGCGTTTAGAGCTTGCGGAAGGTGAGGTAATGCGGTGTGCGCCCCTCGCGGTGTGCTTTTTGCTCATAGCGGGTTGAGATCCAGTCGTCCCACGGCGTGCGCCAGTCCTCGGCGCTTTCGGCGAGCCATTCAAAGCCGGCGCGGGGCACTTCTTCCAGCGTTTGGCGCACGTAATCTTCGATATCGGTGGCGACGCGGAAGATGGCGCCTTGTTTGAGCTTGGCGGCCAGCGGGACGAGGTGTTCCTGAGTGACAAAGCGGCGGCGGTGATGGCGCTTTTTGGGCCAGGGATCAGGATAGAGCAGGAAGGCGCGGGCGAGGCTCGCGTCGGGCAGAACATCAAACATATCGCGCGCATCGCCGGCGTGAATTCGGATGTTGTCGGTTTTGGCTTTGCGGATTTTGCCCAGAAGCATGGCGACGCCGTTGATATAGGGTTCGCAGCCGATGAAGCCGACCTCGGGGTTTTGCGCGGCTTGGTGGACCATATGCTCACCGCCGCCAAAGCCGATTTCGAGCCAGATGTCACGGTCGCCGAAGAGGGCGGGCAGATCGAGGGCGTGGCGCTCGGGGTTTTCCTCCCAGCTCACCGCACCGGGGGAGAGGGCGGCGAGGTCTTGCTCAAGGTAGCCTTCTTGGGAGGGGCGCAGGCCCTTGCCTTTGAAGCGGCCATAGAAATTGCGCCAAGGCGCGCCAGAGGGATGGTGTGCGGGGGGGTGTTTGGGGCTGTCATTGCTCATGGGCGGGCTTTAGCGCGAAAGGCGTGGGCGCGCAATATGGGCGCGCGATACGGGCGTGGCCATAGAAAAAGGCGCGGGGTGGTGATGCCCCGCGCCTTTCGCGTTTTGCGCCGCTTCAGACCGCCGCTTTGAGGGCTGCGGCGAGATCGGTGCGCTCCCAAGAGAAGCCGCCGTCGGCTTCGGGGGCGCGGCCGAAGTGGCCGTAGGCAGCGGTGCGCTCATAGATCGGTTTGTTGAGCGACAAATGCTGGCGGATGCCGCGCGGCGTCAGGTCCATGCATTGGGCGACGGCGCGCTCGATGGCGGCGTCTTCGACCTGGCCTGTGCCGTGGGTGTCAACATAGATTGACAGGGGTTTGCTCACCCCGATGGCGTAGCTGAGCTGAAGGGTGCAGCGGCTGGCCATGCCCGAGGCGACCACGTTTTTGGCCAGATAGCGCGCGGCGTAGGCGGCGGAGCGGTCAACCTTTGTCGGGTCTTTGCCCGAGAAGGCCCCGCCGCCGTGGGGGGCGGCGCCGCCGTAGGTATCAACAATGATCTTGCGGCCTGTGAGGCCAGCATCCCCATCGGGGCCGCCGATGACGAATTTGCCAGTCGGGTTCACGTGCCATTCGGTTTCGGGCAGCACCCAACCCTCGGGCAGCACCTCAAGGATATAAGGCTCGACCACGGCGCGCACGTCTTGGGATGTCATGCTCTCGTCAAGGTGCTGGGTGGAGAGCACGATCGAGCTGACACCGACGGGTTTGCCGTCGCGGTAGGTGACTGAAATCTGGCTTTTGGCGTCTGGGCCGAGGGTTGGCTCACTGCCGTTTTTGCGCACCTCGGCGAGGCGGCGCAGGATCGCGTGGGAAAACTGGATCGGCGCGGGCATAAGCGCCTCTGTTTCGGTGCAGGCATAGCCGAACATGATGCCTTGGTCGCCTGCGCCTTCGTCTTTGTCGGCCGAGGCATCGACGCCTTGGGCGATATGGGCGGATTGCTCGTGCAGGAGATTGGTGATTTCGCAGGTGTTCCAGTGGAACTTGTCTTGCTCATAGCCGATGTCTTTGATGCAGGCGCGGGTGATCGCATCCACTTTGCCCATATATTCGGCAAGTTTGGCTTGATCGGCGAGGCCGACTTCGCCGCCGATGACGACGCGGTTTGTTGTGGCGAAGGTTTCGCAGGCGACGCGGGCTTCCGGCTCTTGGGCGAGGAAGGCGTCGAGGATGGCATCAGAGATGCGGTCGCAGACTTTATCGGGGTGACCTTCGGAGACGGACTCCGAGGTGAAGGTATAGGCATTGCGTGTCATGAAAGTGCTCCAGTGTTTTATGATCCGCCCCGTCAGGAAGCCGTTGGGGCGGTGATTTATTTTGTGGTCTGAGCCTAGCTCGCCTGTCGGGGGCGAATTGTCAATCTGATTTGGCGTGGCTGCGGCGCTTGGCGCGGGGGCGTTGCCACGCGACCGCGACGAGAAGGAGCGCGAGCGCGAGCGCGGGCCAGTCGCCAGTTGTGCCATAGAGCGTGCGCGGCAGGCGCTCTGGCAGGGGCACGTCGATGAAGCCTTCCTGGCCCAAGGGGATCGAGGCGAGGAGGCGGCCTTGGGCGTCGATCACGGCAGAAATGCCTGTATTGGCAGCACGGATCAGCGGGAGGCCTTGCTCTATGGCGCGCATACGGGTTTGGGAGAGGTGCTGCTGGGGGCCCGAGATTTGGCCGAACCATGCGTCATTGGTGATCTGGAGAAGGTGGGTTGCGCCTTCATTGAGGGCGGCGGAATAGGCCGGGAAGATGGCTTCATAGCAGATCAGCGGCGCGAACTGGCCGAGGCTCCCAAGCGTGAGAAGCTTGGGGCCAGAGCCTGCGGAGTAGCCGTTGCCTGCCTGTGCGGCGAAGCTTGTGATGCCAAGGGCTGCGAGGCTGTCGCCGAGGGGCATATATTCGCCAAAGGGGACGAGGTGATGTTTGTCATAGAGTGTTTCGACGCGGCCTGTTTCGCCAAGGACGATCAGGGAATTGTAATAGCGCCAGCCATCGACGCGCTGGATCCCGAGGACCACGGGCACATCGCCTGCGGCCTCTGATATCCGCTCCAGCGCCTGTTCGGCGTTTTCCAGAACCCAAGGCACGGCTGTCTCGGGCCAGACGATCAGATCGGGGCGCTGGCCTGTATCGGTTGCGGCGCGGGTGTAGGCGAGCTGGCGTTCAAAGAAGAAGCGGGCGAGGGCGGGATCCCATTTTTCGTGTTGGGCGGCGTTGGGCTGAATGAGGCGCACAACCGCTGCACCCGTGGGCGCGCTTGTGTCTTTTTGCAAGAGTGGCGCGGCGGCAAGCGCTGCGAGCACAGCCAGAAAGGGCAGATTGCCTGCGCGTGGCAGTCGCGCGGGGCGGGTGGCAAGCGAAACGGCTGTCCCGAGCGCCAGAAGCGTGAGGCCGTGGGGGCCAATATAGGCCGCATAGAGCGCCATTGGGCTTTCAGACCAGATGTAGCCGAGCATGGCCCATGGAAAGCCTGTGAGCAGCGAGGCGCGGGCCAGTTCGGCTAAGGCGAGCGCGCCGACAAAGGCGAGGCGGCCACGGCCATGGGCAAAGCCTGCGGCCGCGCCCCAGAAGAGCGCGAGGCCAGCAGACATAAAGAACAGCGCGAAGGGAGCCATCCAACCATTGACCCAAGGCTCGATCAGGAAGGGTTCGACAATCCAGATGAGGGCGAGGGCAAAGTAGCCTGTGCCTGCGGCCCAGCCGATCTGCGCGGCGGCGCGGCGGCTTTGGGCGGCGCGCGTTATTAGAAAGACGCAGGCCAGCGCCACAAGCGCAAGAGGCCAGAGGCCAAAAGGCGCAAGGCCAAGGCTCGTGATCAGGCCGGCAAGCGCCGCCAGAAGCATTTGGCGCGCAACGGGCTGCTCAGAGAGCCAAGGCAGCGGATCAAGTGGCCGCCGCATTGCCGCTTTTTTCGGTGGTGGGGGGCGGGGCTGATGTGGCTGTTTTGGGGGCCGCTGCCGCTGCTGCGGCGCGGGCCACGTGATCGGGGAGGCGCACGCGCAAGCGCTTGATGCGGCGCGGGTCGGCATCGACGACCTCAAACTCAAAGCCTTCGGGGTGTTTGACCACTTCGCCGCGCACGGGCACGCGGCCTGTGAGCATGAAGACAAGGCCTCCGAGGGTCTCGACCTCTTCGCCATCGACCTCGTCAACCTCGGTCAGGGGCAGGCCGATTTCGTGTTCGAACTCATCAAGCGGCGTTTTGGCGAGGGCGAGGTAGCCGCCTTTTTTGTCTTGGGTGAAATAGACGTCTTCTTCGGCGTCGTGTTCGTCTTCGATTTCGCCGACGACTTGTTCGATCAGGTCTTCAATGGTCACGAGGCCGTCAACGCCGCCGTATTCGTCAATCACCAGCGCCATATGCTTGCGTTCGGCCTGCATCTTGGCGAGCAAAACCCCGATCGGCATCGAGGGTGGCACAAACATCAGCGGGCGCACCAGCGCCTTGAGCGAAAAGCGGCCCTTGGCGGCAGAGCCGTTGAAGCCGTGCTGAAGCGCGAAATCCTTGAGATGGGCCATGCCGATTGGGCTGTCGAGCGTGTCTTCATAGACGGGCAGGCGCGTGAGGCCGCTTTCGCGGAATACGGTCACAAGCTCGTCTTTGGAAATGCTGGTAGAAACCGCAACGATATCGGCGGCAGGGACCATCACATCCTCGACCGCCATGCGGCGCAGGTTGAGCACGCCATGGGCAATGCTCGGGGTATTGCTCTGACGCGAGGGGGGCACCGGTGCGTTGGCATCAGCGGGGCTGAGAGCACGGATGATGCGGGAGAAGAACCCTGATTTAGGTCCCGGGTGTGGATCGGCCTCGGGGGCAGGCTGCGCGCTTGGCGCTGCGCTAGAAGATCCGTCTTGGTTGTCGCCCATTGTGTCTGTGTGTCTTTCTTGAAGGGGTGCTTTCGCGATACTGTGATCAATATGGGTTAGCAATGCCCATTTTGCCAAGTATTTCTACCTCAAGACCTTCCATCAACGTGGCATCTTGGTCACGGATGTGATCATAGCCCAATAAATGAAGGGTGGCGTGGGCGATGAGGTGGGTGATGTGGTCGCTTAAGGGCTTGGCGTGTTCGGCGGCTTCGCGGGCGCAGGTGTCATAGCTGATGGCGATATCGCCCAGAAAGAGCGCACCGTCGGACGCGTGCGGGTCGGCCCCGGGGGGGGAGGGCGCGGCGCCGTCGTCTTCGGCGGCGAGGTCCTGATCGGGCCAGCTGAGCACATTGGTGGGCGCGGGCTTGGCGCGGAACGCGGTGTTGAGGGCGGCGATGCGGCTGTCATCACAGGCGAGCAGGGCGATTTCATAGGCGGCAGGCGCAAGGCCGAGATGGGCCAACGTGGCGCTGGCGGCGGCCTCTGACAGAGCGGGCAGGCTGGCGTCGCGCCAGCGGGGGTCTTCTATGAGCAGATCAATGAGCATACGCGCTGACTAGCTGTTTGTGCGGGCGGGATAAAGAACAATTGCGTGACGGGGCTGGGGGGACTCATACCTGATTAAAGTAAATAGGTATGATCGGCGGGCCGTCTGGGAGATCGAATTTGCTTTGCAAATCCGATCAGCTGGGGGACCCGTCCCCCAGACCCCCTGAGATATTTGAAGCAAAAAGAAAGGGGGCTTGGGGATTTGTGATGGGGCTCATCTTCAGCCCAGCGGCGCGTCGGCGTCATAGGCTTTGATGATGGCGGCGACGAGGGGGTGGCGGACCACATCATCGGCTGTGAAGTAGTTGAAGCTGATGTTCGGGATGCGCTTGAGGAGGCGTTCGGCCTCTGTGAGGCCCGAGGTGATATGGGCGGGCAGATCGACTTGGGAGCGATCGCCTGTGATGACCATGCGGGAGCCTTCGCCGAGGCGGGTGAGGAACATCTTCATTTGCATGGCGGTGGCGTTTTGGGCCTCGTCGAGCACCACAAAAGCATTGGAGAGCGTGCGGCCGCGCATGAAGGCCAAGGGTGCGATTTCGATGCGTTTGTCCTCGATCAGCTTGGCGAGCTGTTTGGCGGGCAGGAAGTCGTTGAGCGCATCATAGAGCGGCTGCATATAGGGATCGACTTTGTCTTTCATGTCACCGGGCAAGTAGCCGAGCTTTTCGCCCGCCTCCACAGCGGGGCGCGACAGGATGATACGATCGACATGGCCTTCGATCATCATATTCACGCCGACCGCCACCGCGAGGTATGTTTTGCCCGTGCCTGCGGGGCCAATGCCAAAGCCGAGTTCGCTTTTGAACAGGTTCTGGACATAGGCCTTTTGGGCATCAGTGCGCGGCTCGACGGTTTTTTTGCGGGTGCGGATTTCGACGCGGCCTGATTTGAACATTTCGAGCTGGTCTGCGGGGGCGGCGGCGGCGCGGGCCTCATCGGGGCTTGTTCCCATGCGATATTCGCGGTCGATGTCGGCAGGCTCGACAGGGCGGCCTTCCTCGAGGCGTTCATAGAGCGTGGTGAGGACGCGGGCGGCGGCCTCTGTGGCAAAAGCGTCGCCGATGACGGCGAGGTGATTGCCGCGGCGCAGGATTTGAACGCCGCTTTTTTGCTCGATGTCGGCAAGGTTGCGATCAAATTCGCCGCAGAGTTCTATGAGCAAGCGGTTGTCCGGGAAGTCGAGCAGGACTTCGCCAAGGGTGTCTTGCTCTTTGGGGGGAATATCCGTGCCTGCGGGGGGGAGTGTTGTCGCGGTCAAGCCAGTCTCCTGAATGTGCTTTCGGGTGTTTGGGGGAGCTTGACAAAGCTGCCCCCCAAATACAACAGGCCACGGTGCGTTTGCACCATGGCCTGAGCATCTTTTGGCTTGAGAGGCGCGCTCTTAGAGCGGATCATTGATTGTTTGATCGCCTTTGTAGGGGCCGATGGCCGTGTTGGGCGGCGCGATGCCGGAGCAGACGGGCTTGCCGTAGGGGTCAAGGCGTTGGGAAAGATAGCCTTCGATGCCGTCGTCGATGATCCAGTGGTCACAGCCGTTTGGATCCACCCAGATACCGGCGACGAGGTTTGAAAGATGTTCTTCTTCGGCGCCTTGGCCGTAGTCGAATGTTTTGTCGTTGGCGACGCGGCCCTGGCCGCCTTCGCCGGAGAGGATAGCAACTGCGCCCTCGGCACAGGCTGAGACGAGAAGCGCACTTGAAAGGAGCGCTGCGATTTTCAATTTAAGCATAATCCAGCTCCCCTTAACGCACACAGATGATTTCGACACGGCGATTTTTGCTCATGCCGCCGGCTGTCTTGTTGGAGGCGACAGGCATACGCTCGCCGTATCCGCGGACATCGGCGATCCGTGCGCCTGTCGATTTGGCCACAGCGGCGACCGCATTGGCGCGGTTGTAGCTGAGCTTCATGTTATATTCATCAGAGGCGCGGCTGTCGGTGTGGCCGGCAATGATGAACGAAGTTGCTTTTGCGCTGCGGAAGAACTCTTGCAGCCGCGCAGCACCCGAGGCGCTGATGCGATGTGAGTTTGTTGCGAAGAACTGGTCTGAGTTCATGACGCCGCAAACATTGCCACGGTGGCACACGGGGATCCCCTGACGTGTGGTATGGGGAGACATATAGCCCTCAAAACCGTCATCCATGACCCAATGTTCGCACCCGTCCGGATCAACCCAAATTGTTGGTGCATATCTTTCGCCCGTTACGGTGCGCGTTCCTTGCTGTGCGTCTGCCGCTGTGACTGTCATCACGGCGCCCAGAGCGAAGGCAGCAAGGCTTGTTACTGATTTGGAAATCAAATTAGCCACAGCCGGTGTCCCTTAAATTGTTAAACCCCAATCAGGCCCTTAAGTTTGGTTTGGCAGCCAAGGGCGCTGACGACTCTTTATGAGGACAGTCTATCAAGAATGTTAAACTTGTGAAGCGCAGAAATTACAATATCTTGTGGTATGAAGGCGTTCGGAGGCAATTTTCAGGTGTTTTCCCCAAATGTGCCCCCTGAGCCGAACCAATTTTAGACAGAGTATTGGTATTTTGCCAGAATCAGGCGACGACCAGTTCGCCCGCCAGAGAATTGCGCACGCTTTCGATGATTCTGACGCGGGCGATTGCGCCACGGGGCAGATCACAGTTCTTGACGTGAACGGCGTGCAGATAGCCTGTCTTGCCCATCATCTGGCCTTCAAACTTGCCCGGCTTCTCAAAGAGCACGTCAAGCTCGCGGCCAAGCATTGTATCCTGAATGGCTTTTTGCTGATGCGCGATCAGCGCTTGCAGCTCTTGCAGGCGGGCGTCGGCCACGGCGGCCTCGACTTCGGGGCGCTCGGCGGCGGGCGTTCCGGGGCGGGGCGAATATTTGAACGAAAAGCCCTGACCGAAGTTCACTTCGCGGATAATGTCGAGCGTGTCGGCGTGGTCCTGATCGGTTTCTTCGGGGAAGCCGACGATAAAATCGCCCGAAATCAGGATATCGGGGCGGGCCTCGCGGATGCGCTCGATCAGCTTGAGATAGCTGTCGCGTGTGTGGGAGCGGTTCATGCGTTTGAGGATCTTGTCAGAGCCTGACTGCACGGGAAGGTGCAGATAGGGCATCAGTTTGTCGCAGGTGCCATGGGCCTCGATCAACTCGTCTGTCATGTCGTTGGGGTGGCTTGTGGTGAAGCGGATGCGCTCCAGCCCGTCAATTTTATCAAGCTTCCAGATGAGCTGGGCGAGAGTCGCCTCGGAGCCGTCGGTGCCAAAGCCGTGATAGGCGTTGACGTTCTGGCCCAGAAGCGTGATTTCGCGCACGCCCCGCTCCACAAGGTCGCGGGCCTCTGTGAGGATACGATCAACAGGGCGGGAGACTTCGGCGCCGCGTGTATAGGGCACAACGCAGAAGGCGCAGAACTTGTCGCAGCCCTCCTGCACTGTGAGAAAGGCCGTGGGGCCGCGCGCGGCCTTGGGGCGGGCGGCGAGATGTTCGAATTTGTCGTCCAGCGGGAAGTCTGTATCGAGGGCTTTTTTGCCCTCTTGTGTGAGGGCCTCAAGCTCTGGCAGGCGGTGATAGCTTTGCGGGCCGACCACCAGATCAACCATCGGCTGGCGACGGATGATTTCTTCGCCTTCGGCCTGAGCAACGCAGCCTGCGACACCGATCTTGAGATCGGGGCGGGCGTCTTTGAGGGGCTTGTAACGGCCCAGTTCGGAATAGACTTTCTCGGCGGCTTTTTCACGGATGTGACAGGTGTTGAGCAGGATCATATCCGCGTCGTCCGGCGTATTTGTTTGCTCATAGCCTTTGAGGGCTTCGGCCATGCGTTCGCTGTCATAGACATTCATCTGGCAACCATAGGTCTTGATGAAGAGCTTTTTGGGGGGTGTCATGGGCGTGTATCCTGCGTGCGCGAATTTGGCCGCTAGGTAGCGAAAATGCTGCCCACTTGCAATGCACGATGAATTAACCGATTCTGCCCCAAAAACGGGTTTATGAGTATGCAGATTAGTTTTTCCGGTCTTGAGAGCTTTATCAAAGAGGGGGCAGGCTTTTTGAGCAAAGGGCCGGTTGCGCTGGTCTTTGCGGAGGATGAGGCCGAACTGGACACCACCTTGCGCCATCATCAACAGCTCGGGTTTCGCCGTGTGATCGGTTTTATGCCGAAAGAATTCCCGCTGGCGGCCGATCTGGCGGATACGGTTGTGCGGGTCCAGTATGATATGCGCTGGGATGCGGCGCTCAGCACGGCTGTGAATGCCGTGATCGAGGCGGCGCAGGGGCAGTGGCTCTATTATTGTTTCAATGCGGAGTATCTGTTTTATCCGTTTTGCGAAACGCGGGTTGTGGGGGAGATGCTTGCGTTTCACACCGAAGAGCGGCGGGATGCGATGCTCACCTATGTGGTGGATCTTTATGCCGGAGATCTGGAGGCTTATCCAAGCGCGGTGTCGCTGGACAGCGCTTATATGGACCGCTCGGGGTATTACGCCCTCGCGCGGCCCGATGCGGCCAACCACAATCACCCCAAAGAGCGACAGCTCGACTTTTTTGGCGGGCTGCGCTGGCGCTATGAGGAGCATATCCCTGTGCCGCGGCGCAAGATTGACCGCATTGGCCTGTTTCGGGCCAAGGCAGGGCTGCGCCTGCGGGAGGATCACACGTTTAACGACGAGGAATACAACACCTTTGCCTGCCCGTGGCACAACAACCTCACGGCGTCGATTTGCTCGTTTCGCACCGCCAAGGCGCTCAAGCGCAACCCCGGCTCGACCTTTGATATTCACAGCTTCAAGTGGCACAACTCGGTGCCGTTTGAGTGGCACTCGCGCCAGCTGCTTGACTTGGGCTTGATGGAACCGGGGCAGTGGTTTTGAGCGGTTAGGCGTAGACCTCCTTCGGCGGCTCGGCTAAAACCCCTGAGAAATTTCTCGGGGATTGATATGTCATCACACGGCGCGGCACTTCCAATGCTTTCACGCAAATGCACAGGCCTGACAGGCGAGGCCCATGTGCCGGGCGATAAGTCGATCTCGCATCGCTCGCTGATCTTGGGGGCTATGTCTGTGGGGGAGACCCGCATCACAGGGCTTCTGGAGGGCCAAGATGTGCTCGACACGGGGCGCGCTATGACCGCGTTTGGCGCGGAGGTGGAAGACCTCGGGAGCGGCAACTGGCGGGTTTATGGCGTGGGTGTGGGCGGCTTTGCAGAGCCTGAAAACGTGATTGATTGTGGCAACTCGGGCACGGGCGTGCGCCTGATTATGGGCGCGATGGCGACCACGGATATAACAGCGACCTTCACGGGCGATGCCTCGCTCAATTCGCGCCCGATGGCGCGGGTCACGGACCCGCTGGCCTTGTTTGGCGCGCGGGCCTACGGGCGGCGCGGCGGGCGCTTACCAATGACGATTGTGGGCGCGGCTGATGCGGCACCTGTGCGCTACACTGTGCCTGTGCCGAGTGCGCAGGTGAAATCGGCTGTTCTGCTGGCGGCGCTCAATGCGCGCGGCGAGAGCCAAGTGATCGAGCGGGAAGCGACGCGCGACCACACCGAGCGGATGCTCGCGGGCTTTGGCGCGACAATCGAGACGGAAGAGACAGCCGAGGGCCGCATTATACGCCTTCAAGGGCAGCCTGAACTGAAGGCGCAAGACATCACTGTGCCGCGCGACCCAAGCTCTGCCGCTTTCCCCGTTTGTGCGGCGATCATCACCGAAGGCTCGGATGTGCTTGTGCCCAATATTGGCCTGAACCCGACGCGGGCGGGGCTGTTTACCACATTGCAAGAGATGGGCGCGGACCTCACCTATGAGAATCTGCGCGAGGAGGGCGGCGAGCCTGTGGCCGACTTGCGGGCCAAATTTTCGCCCAACCTCAAGGGGATAGAGGTTCCGCCTGCGCGGGCGGCGAGCATGATTGACGAATATCCTGTGCTCTCTGTTGTGGCTGCCTTTGCCGAGGGGCGCACCGAGATGCGCGGTGTGAAAGAGCTTCGGGTGAAGGAAAGCGACAGGATCGACGCGATGGCCCAAGGGCTGCGCGCGGCGGGTATTACCGTCGACGAAGGCGAGGACTGGTGGGCTGTTGAGGGCCGTGGGCATGGCAATGTGACGGGCGGCGCAACGGTTGAGAGCCGTCTTGATCATCGGATTGCGATGTCTTTCCTGATCCTCGGGATGGCGAGCGAGAGGCCTATGCAGGTGGATGATGGCGGGCCGATTGCCACGTCATTCCCGATCTTTGAGAGCCTGATGGGCGGGCTTGGCGCCGTGATCGAGCGGGTGTGACATGAGCTTTGCGATTGCCATAGACGGGCCGGCGGCGGCGGGGAAGGGCACTATTTCCAAGGCTGTCGCGGCGCATTTCGGGTTTGCGCATCTGGATACGGGGCTTTTGTATCGGGCTGTCGGAGCGAAAGTTTTGCTTGGGGTTGACCCGATTGAGGCGGCGCGGGCGCTTGTGGCGGAAGACTTGAACGCGGATGACCTGCGCACCGCGGACGTGGCGCAGGCGGCGAGCCGTGTGGCTGTGATTGGGGAGGTGCGCGCCGCTTTGGTTGACTTTCAGCGCGCGTTTGCGCGGCGGGCTGGCGGGGCCGTTTTGGACGGGCGCGACATTGGCACGGTGATTTGCCCTGAAGCCGAGGCGAAGCTCTTTGTGACCGCCAGTGCCGAGGTGCGCGCAGCGCGACGCCACGCGGAGCTATTGGGACGCGGTTCTGAGGAAAGCTTTGACACCGTTTTGGCCGATGTGAAAGAGCGCGACGCCCGCGACGCGGGCCGCAGTGAAGCGCCGATGGTTGCGGCGGCGGATGCTGTTTTGATTGACACCTCAAACATGAGTATCGAGGCCGCTGTGGCGGCGGCGATTGCAGCCGTGGAGGCGGCCCGAAAATGACACCACGCAAGCTTGGCAAACACGGCCCAGAGATCAGCGCCATCGGCTATGGGGCGATGTCTTTTTCGGACTTTTACGGCGCAACGAGCGAGGCGGAAAGCCACGCCATCCTTGATCACTGTCGTGATGTTGGGCTGACCCATCTCGACACCTCCAACATCTACGGTATGGGGCGCTCTGAAGAGGTGATCGGGAGCTACTTTGCGGCCCATTCCGAGGCCAAGAGGGAGTTTGTGATTGCGACCAAGGCGTCGATTGCGCGTGACGAAAGTGGCAATCGTATTTTTAGAAATGATCGCAAGCACTTGGAGGAAGAACTTGATAAATCACTTCAACGCATGGGGGTTGATCATGTGGGGCTGTTTTATGTCCATCGCCGCGATCCGAATGTGCCGATTGAAGAGGTGACCGAGAGCCTCGCGGCGATTGTGAAAACGGGCAAGGCGCTCGGCTTTGGCTATTCCGAAATCGCGCCGAGCAGCCTGCGCCGCGCGGCGAAAGTGGCGCCTGTGAGCGCGGTGCAATCGGAGTATTCTTTGAGCACGCGCAGCCCCGAATTGGGCCTTGTGCAAGCCTGCGCGGAACTGGGCACAGCGCTTGTGGCGTTTAGCCCTGTCGGGCGCTCGCTTCTGACCGATGCGCCGCTGAGTTTTGAGACGGTTCAGGGGCTTGATTTCTTGCGGGGCAATCCACGGTTTATGAGCCCGAATTACGAGGCGAATGTGAGCGCGGTTGAGGCGTTTCAGGCTTTGGCGCGCGAGATGGGGCTGAGTGCGGCGGGGCTGGCCAACGCCTGGCTTCTGGCGCAGGGGGATCATGTGATCCCGATCCCGGGCACGCGGTCTGTTTCGCATTTGAGCGATTGTTTGCAGGGGCGGGACGTCAGGCTGACGCCTGAAGATCTGGCGCGGATCGAGGCGATCTTGCCTGTGGGCTGGGCCCATGGCGACCGATACTCAGAGGCGCAGTGGGTTGGGCCTGAGCGCTATAGTTAAGGGCAGATTGACGGCCTGATGTGCAGATTAGGCGGACTGCTGTTAATGATTTGTTAAGGCCATTGGCCTATCCTTATGTCAATGTTGTCAGTGAGGATATTATGAGAATTTTGGTGTTGTGCTTGGGTGCACTGATGGGGCTGGCCGCCTGCGGCGACGTTCCGAAACAGGATCCGATCGTTTCGGCCTACAACGGCGACAGTGTGAATATCATCCAGCCGCTTTTTGCCAGCTATTCGGACGAAGAGCTTTTGGCCAAGGCCGATAGCATCTGTCAGCGGGGCAGCAAGAAATTTGCCGAGCGTGTCTCCTCGCGCAACCTGCCCGAATATCAGGGGACAGAGTATTTATTTCTGTGTCTTACAAAGCGTTAATCCGACCAAGGCGGGGGAGCGCTGCTCCCCCGGGTTTCAAAAGCGTAGGCTTTTGAAACCTCCCCCTCGGGATATTTTGAGAAAGAGGAAGCCAGTCGGAAGCCTGTCGTTTGCAGAGCAAAAGAAGGGCTGGGGCTTGCCTTTGGGGCGGGAGCGTTATATACGCGCGACTGTCGAATAAGGCGGGGCTACCGCAGGACAGAATGAGCAGGGTCGGACACCTCCGGCCCTCTTTGTTTTGAAAGCGGCCAGCTCTGTCTGACCAATAGAAACCCGAAGACCGGCGGAGACAACCGCACGGCCAGAAACACTTAAAAGGAATGAAACGCCACATGGCTAGCACAGTATCTATGGAAGACTTCGAAGCGCTATTGAATGAAAGCTTCGAAATGGACACGCCCGAAGAGGGCTCTGTTGTCAAAGGCAAGGTTATCGCGATTGAAGCGGGCCAAGCCATCATCGACGTCGGCTACAAAATGGAAGGCCGCGTTGATCTGAAAGAATTCGCAAACCCGGGCGAAGCTCCTGAAATCGCTGTTGGCGATGAAGTGGAAGTCTTCCTGCGCTCGGCTGAAAACTCGCGCGGCGAAGCGGTTATCTCACGTGAGATGGCGCGCCGTGAAGAAGCATGGGACCGTCTGGAAAAAGCATATGCTGACGAAGAGCGCGTTGATGGCGCGATCTTTGGCCGCGTCAAAGGCGGCTTCACAGTTGACCTCGGCGGCGCCGTGGCCTTCCTGCCCGGCTCACAAGTTGATGTGCGCCCCGTGCGCGACGCTGGCCCGCTCATGGGCCTCAAGCAGCCGTTCCAGATCCTTAAAATGGACCGTCGCCGTGGCAACATCGTTGTGTCACGTCGTGCCATTCTGGAAGAATCACGTGCCGAACAGCGTGCAGAAGTCATTGGCAATCTTGCTGAGGGCGATTCTGTTGACGGTGTGGTCAAGAACATCACCGAATACGGTGCGTTTGTGGACCTTGGCGGCGTAGACGGCCTTCTCCACGTGACCGACATGGCATGGCGCCGTGTGAACCACCCATCAGAAATCCTCACAATCGGGGAAACTGTGAAGGTTCAGGTCATCAAGATCAACAAAGAGACGCACCGCATCAGCCTCGGCATGAAGCAGTTGCAAGACGA
>NZ_CBFHPP010000022.1:25793-32250 GCF_965657785.1 Lentibacter sp. | reverse complement strand
GCCTTTTCCGGTCAATTCGCAAACGCGTGACATGGGTTCATCCTCATTTTAGTCTTAGAGCCAGCAATCACTGCGGCCATATAATAGGACGCCGAAAAGCGGCCTCCGTGAATTCTGTTTGGTGTCATTAGGCGGAATCACCTGCCCCGTCAAGCCGATAGAGGCGCTGTTTGCACAGATTTCGCCATGGTTTTTGTAGCAGATGCCTAGCTGGCCAGAAAGCCGCCTGACTGATGCGCCCAAAGCTCCGCATAGATCCCGCCTTTTGCGATGAGGGCGTCATGTGTGCCTTGCTCAACAATCGCGCCCTCACGCATCACGATAATGCGGTCCATGGCGGCGATGGTTGAGAGGCGGTGGGCGATGGCGAGCACGGTCTTGCCTTCCATCACACGCGTCAGCGCGGTCTGGATCGAGGCTTCGACTTCGCTATCGAGCGCGCTTGTGGCCTCATCCAGCACAAGAATCGGTGCGTCCTTCAGAATCGCGCGGGCCAGAGCGATGCGTTGGCGCTGACCGCCCGAGAGCTTGACGCCGCGCTCGCCGAGATGGGCGTCATAGCCGCGACGGCCCTGCCCGTCTTCAAGTGTTTCGATAAAGTCCTGCGCTTCGGCTTTGGTGACGGCGGCGCGGAGCGTGGCTTCGCTTGCATCCTCGCGGCCATAGGTGATGTTGTCACGCGCCGAGCGGTTGAAAAGCGCGGTTTCTTGCGTGACCATGCCAATGGCGCGGCGCAGGCTTGGCTCTGTCACATCTGATATGTCTTGCCCGTCAATCGTGACTCGGCCTGCTTCTGGATCATAAAGCCTGAGCAAAAGAGACACGAGCGTGGACTTGCCCGCGCCAGAGGCGCCGACGATACCAAGCTTTTCGCCAGCTTTGATGTTGAGTGAGATGCCGTTGACCCCGCCAATCTCGCGGCCGTAGGAGAACGTCACATTCTCAAACCTGATTTCACCTTTGGGAACGGTAAGCGCGCCCCCTGCCCCAGCGCGCAGGCGTTTGGCGGGGGCGAGTGTGCGCATCCCGTCTTCCACCTCGCCGAGGTGCATATAGATTGTCATCAAGACAAAGCTGATCCAGCCCGACATTTGCGCAAGGCGGATGGAGACCGCGCCTGTGGCCGCGATATCGCCTGGGGTGACGCCACTGTCGCGCCAGAGGAGCGCAGCCCCGAGCAGCGCCACAGGCAGGCAGCCTGCAATAAAGATCAGACCATAGCGGAAGACAGAGGACAGCTCGCCAAAATCCACCGCGCGTTCGCGCAGGGTTTCGAGCACATCGGCTGTGGCCGCTTCTTCAACGGCGTCGCCTGCGAAGAGCTTCACTGTTTTGATATTGGTGATCGTGTCGACCACCTGCCCTGACACCATGGCTTGGGCCGCGGCGCGCACTTTGGAGCGGGCGCGGATGCGCGGCAAAAAATAGCGCAGATAGCCGCCATAGAGCATGATCCAGCCAAAGAGAATGAGCAGAAGCCGCAGATCAATCGCCGCGACGAGAAGGGCCGAGCCGACGACAGAGGCGAGCGCAAAGAGGATCGCGTTGACCGTCTCGATCACCACCTCGGTGAGCGAGCGCGTGGCTTGCACCTGTTTTTGCGCAAGGCGACCTGCGTAGTCGTCGTCAAAATATCCGACCGACTGGCCGAGCGTCCAGCGGTTGAGCCGTCCGAGAATTTGTTTGAAGAGATTGGGGCCGAGGATCACCGACTGGAAGGCCGCATTGAGGCCAAAAAACGCAGGGCGCAGGCCGATCAGCAAGAAGACGCCAAAGGCCAGAAGCCAGATATGGTTGCCCAAGGGGGCGTTGCTGGCTGTGAGGTCTACGACCTCGCCGAGCACATACATGGAGAGGACTTCGGAGGCCCCAGAGAGCGCCGATATAAAGCCTGCCAGAGCGATCACGGGCCACGCGCCCGAAATGCACCAGCGCGCAAACCCCCAAAGTTCGGTGGGCGGCGCGCCGCGCGCGGGGCGTGATGGGTCAATCAGGCTTGCGGCCTTCCAAACCATCCGTTGATAGGCGGTGTCGGCCATTAGCTTGCCTCCTCGGTGCCTTGCGTTTCGTCGCCAAGGAACCCGCCCGACTGGCGCGCCCAAAGATCGGCATAGACCCCGCCGCGCGCCAGCAGCTCGGTGTGCGTGCCGTCCTCAAGGATGAGGCCTTTGTCCAGAACCACGATCCGATCCATCTGGGCGATGGTGGAGAGGCGGTGGGCGATGGCAATCACGGTTTTGCCGCGCATCATGCTATAGAGCGTGTCCTGAATGGCGGCCTCGACTTCGCTGTCGAGCGCACTTGTGGCCTCATCCAGCAAGAGGATCGGCGCGTTTTTGAGGATCACGCGGGCAAGTGTGATGCGCTGGCGCTGCCCGCCTGAAAGCTTGACGCCACGCTCGCCAACATGGGCAGACATACCGCGGCGGCCCTCGGGGTCTTGCAATGTGTCGATGAACTCGAGCGCCTCGGCCTCTTTGGCGGCCTGCCAGATTTCGGCATCTGTCGCCTCAGGGCGGCCATAGGCGATATTTTCGCGCAAAGACCTGTGCAGAAGCGAGCTGTCCTGCTGCACCATGCCGATCTGGCGGCGCAGGCTGTCTTGGGTCACGCGGGCGATGTCCTGACCGTCAATCAGGATGCGGCCTGCTTCGGCGTCATAAAACCGCAGGAGCAGCTTAACGAGCGTCGACTTGCCCGCCCCCGAGCGCCCGACGAGGCCGACTTTTTCGCCCGGCTGAATGGTCAGGTTGACGCCCTCCAAGCCGCCGATGTCGCGGCCATAGCGGTGGGTCAGGTTTTCGATTTTAATTTCGCCTTGGGCGATGGCAAGCGGCTTGGCCTCGTCGTGATCGACCAGATCAATCGGTTGGGCAATGGTTTCCATGCCTTCGGCAACAACGCCGAGCTGGCGGAAAAACGAGGTGAGCGCCCACATGATCCAGCCTGTCATCGCGTTGAGGCGCAGCGTCAGCGCCGAGGCCGCCGCGACGACGCCGACGGAGGCTGTGCCCTGCATCCAGAGATAGATCGCCCAGCCGACCACGCCGACGATCAGCACGCCGTTGAGCAGGGTCAGCACAAAATCCATCACCGAATAGATCCGCATTTCTTCAATAAAGGTGCGGCGGGCCTCCTCAATCGCTTCACGGGCAAAATTGATCTCGCCGTCGTGATGGGCGAACATTTTGACCGAGTGGATATTGGTATAGCTGTCGACCACGCGGCCTGTGACAGCGGAGCGGGCGTCAGAGGCCTTTTGCGAGGCGGGGCCAACGCGTTTCAGCGTCCATTGCATGAGCAAGCCATAGCCAACGAGCCAGATCGCGAGCGGCAGCATCAGGCGCATATCGGCGCCGTAAAGCAGGACCGCCGCGCCGACGATATAGGCGACAGAATAGGTGAGCGCGTCAAAGACCTGAAACACCGCCTCGCCTGCCGCGGGAGGTGTTTGCATGATGCGGTTGGCAATACGGCCTGCAAAGTCGTTTTCAAACCAGCCGACGGACTGGCGCAAAACGTGATTGTGCGCCCGCCAGCGCACCAATGTGCCAAGATTGGGCAGGATGGTATTGTTGAGCAGCAGCACATCAAGGAACTGGATGGCAGGGCGGATAAGCAGCACAAAGAGCGCCAGCCCGATCAGGAAGCCGCCATGCGCGCTCCAGACCTCGGCGGGCGTGCCTGTGAGCACATCCACGAGCCAGCCTGTGTAATAGATCAGGGCTATTTCGATGGCGGCGACGACGACCGAGAGAAGACCTGCGGCCCAGAACACGCGTTTGAAGGGCTGTGTATAGCCGAGCATAAAGCGCCAGAGCGTTTTGGGCGGCACATCTTCGCGCGGATAGGCTGTATAGGGGTCAACGAGGGTTTCGAAATAGGTGAAGAGCTTTTTCATGGTATCGGCCTTGGACAAGAGGAGGTGCCGCGCAGAGTGGCGCGGACGTCAGAGGTTTTCGCCGGGGGTCTGGCGATCACCCGGTCTTGTTCCAGAGTCCGTAAAACATGGGTCCCTCCTTCGTTCACCTGTGAAGGGTAGCGGAGCGCTGACGGGGTGTCACCCCTAGAAGTGCCGTGTTGATTTTAGGTTTTGCGCCTTGGCTGCGCCAAGTCGCGGTGGCGGGGGACCAGTCCCCCAGATTCAAAAGCTATAGGGCTTTTGAATCCTCCCCCTGGGATATTTCTAGAAAGAGGAAGGAGGATCAACGGGTGCAAAGGGGGCGCAGCTGTCAGTCGCAGATGGCTTTGAGGGCGGCCCATTCTTCTTGGGTGAGGACCGGAGTTGTTCGGGGCTGGGTCGCGGCATGGCTGCGCGATTTTTCAGCGCGCTCTTTTGAGGGCGGGTGCGTGTTGAGATAGGCTGGGAGGGCTGGCCCGCCGTTTTGCAAGCCAAGCATATACTCAAAGAAGCTGGCGAGGCCTTCAGAGGTGACCTCGGCGTCATGGAGCGCCTCAAGGGCGAAATCATCGGCGCGGATTTCGGCCTCGCGGGTGTAGCTTGTCGAGATGAGATGCTCGGTGACGAGAACCGCCAGAGTGCCGCCTGAGAAGTCGCCCAGAACCATAGAGAGCAGGCCGGCCGAGCCGGCGGCCCGCAGGGCGCCTATGGTGGCGTCACGGTTTTCGACATGGCCGATTTCATGGGCGAGCACGCCGGCGACAGCGTCGGCGCTTGTGGCTTTGTCAAGCAGGCCGCGCACAATCACGATCTGGCCACCGGGCGCTGCGAAGGCATTGACCATCTCATGATCAAAGACCTTGATATCAAGCGCATATTCCATCTCGCGGCCGCTCGTCAGGCGCGCCTCCATTTTGCGCAGAGCGGCGAGGCCTGCTTCGTTTTTGCAGGTGAGATCCGCCTCTGTGGAGCCTGAAAGAAACCACTCCATCTGGGTGACCACAGCGCGGCCGAACTGGACCTCGCGCTCGCGCGGCATCATATAGGCGAGGCTTGTGGCCATGGCGGGCAGGATCACAAAGATCATGGCCACCACAGCGACCACGGCGAGAGTGAGCTTTGTCACCACGCGCGCGCCTGTGCCTTTGTGGCTGTCACGGCGCGCCAGATTGGGCGCGGCGGCGCGCAGGGCGGCATTCATGACGCCGTCGCGGCAAGAGAGACGCGCCTCACGGTGCATGGTTTCGTCTTCGCTTGCCGTGTGGCGTGCGAAGGTCAGCCAGCCGCCTTCGGGCTGATCGCGCAAGAGGCGCAGCTCGGCGAGGGGCCATTCCTCTGGCTGCACGAGGGCGTCGCCATCGAAGCTGAGAACCCCCCGCGCTTCATCAAGGCGCAGGGTGACTGTGTGTTTGGCGGCGGATGAGCCGTCAAAGAAGCTGCCCACCGCTTCCAGCATCAGATTGCGCCGCCGATGTCGAGCGCATCGGCAAAGCCTTCCGCATCGACGCCTGTTTCTGTGGCGCGCTGCTGGATCTCATCAAGCGCCTCGGCGTTGTGAACCGAAAAGTTTGTGATGAAATGGGCAATCGTAGGCTGGGTTATAAAAACCAGCGCCATCGCCCCCAAGAGCACCAGCGCAAAAATATAGATCACCCCTCCGAAGAGCCCCACGAGGCCCATGTTGCTGACATTCAGCAGGCTCATCAGGCCCGAGAGCAGAGCTGTTGCGGTAAATGACATCACGGCCACGACGAGGGACATGAGAAGCGAGCCGATAATATAGATTTTGATGACTTCGCCTGTTGTGGGCGTGGCTGTGAAAGTGATCTTCTGACCTAGAGTGCGGTGGGCGGCCATGTAACGGAAGCTGTGGACACGATAGTAGACGAAGCCGACCATGAGCCAGATATACCCGATCACGCCACCCAAAACCGCAAGACCAGCGGCCCCCATCACGCTGCCAGAGAGCAAAGCGAGCAGGACCACGCCAAAGCCGATAAACATATGTTTGGCCGCGCCGTAGAGCGCTGTCCATGCGCCGCCCTGCTCAAAGCGGGCATCGCCAAAGGAGCTACGGTCGGCCATGTATTTTTCAAGCTTGAAGGTGCCAAGCGGTAGGAGCGCGCCAAAGCTCAGAAGCGTGAGAAGCCCATAGCCGATGGCGCGTGCAGCATAGCCCCATGCGCCTTTTTCCATGCCAAAGCGCACGCCCCGCCAGCGGGTACGGGCCATTTTGTAGCGGCGGGCGCGATATGTGGCGTAAAATATCAGCGGCAGCAAGGCAAAGAGGTTGATGTAAATCAGGGCATTCAGGGCAAGTATTCCTTGCGGTGTCTCCAGATCGACAGAGTAGCTCAGACCCAAAAAGAAGAGCAGCATTTGCACGACGCCCAGATAAATCGCGAGGGCCACAATCGCGACGAGAAACCCGAGAAACTTCTCAAGGCCTGTGCCCGTGTATTCAAATGCGTCGCCATCGCCGACTGTGGAGGACCAGATATATTTGCGGATGCGCGTTTTGCCCCAGAAGCGGTAAATACCGAGTGTCACAAATGT
>NZ_CBFHPP010000022.1:0-25694 GCF_965657785.1 Lentibacter sp. | reverse complement strand
GAGCTTAACCAAGATTATGAAGGCCATAGGGCTAATCACGCAAGTTATATTGCGTTTATTCAGTCAAACTTCATATTACGTGGGAAGCCGTAGGGTGGGCGTTTGCCGACCCCTGCCCGCTTGCCGAGCCAGTCAGACAGGTCGGGTTCTGTGCGGGTTTTACCGCCACCCATCGCCCAGCTGAGGCCCTCGGACCACGTGAATGTGGTCAGATCAGAGAGGCCGCCATCAAGCTCAAGCGCGCCCTGCTTGCCGCGGGCCATGTTATACTTTTGCAAACGCACGCCTTTGCCACGGCCCAGCTCGGGCAGCTCGCTGGCAGGGAAGACAAGGAACTTGCCGTTCTGGCTGACGATGGCGACATGATCGCCTGTGAGCGGTTTACAGATCATGGCGCGGGCATCGTCTTTGACGTTGAGCACTTGCTTGCCTGATTTGGTCTGGGCGAGAACATCGTCTTCGGGGACAACAAAGCCGTTGCCCTCGGAGGAGGCGAGCACAAGCTTGCGCCCTTTTTGGTGCACAAAGAGCGAGACGATTTCGACCTCATTGGGCAGATCGACCATCAGGCGCAGAGGCTCGCCCATGCCGCGACCGCCCGGGAGATTGGCCGCGCCGAGCGTATAGAAGCGCCCGTTGGAGCCCATCAGAACGATCTTGTCGGTCGTTTCGGCATGGAAGGCAAAGCGGGCTTCATCGCCGTCTTTGAACTTCAGCTCGCGGGTGAGATCAATGTGGCCCGACATGGCGCGGATCCAGCCCATTTTGGAGCAGACCACTGTGATCGGTTCTTTCTCGATCATCGCCTCAAGCGGCACGTCTTCGACTTCGCCTGCCTCGGCAAAGAGCGTGCGGCGGGTGCCGCCTTCATAGTCTTTGCCAAAGGTTTTCTTGGCAAGCTTGAGCTGATCGGCAATGGCGGCCCATTGCAGGCTGTCGCTGTCGAGCAGGTCTTCAAGGCCTGCGCGCTCTTCCATGAGCTTGTCGCGCTCGGCCACAAGCTCCATCTCTTCGAGTTTGCGCAAGCTGCGCAGGCGCATATTGAGAATCGCATCGGCTTGCGCTTCGGTCAGCCCCTCGTCCGCGCCAGCCTTGGGCGACACATAGTCACGCTCATCTGTGGCGCGCACGAACGTCTGGCCCCAGTCTTCGCGCATCAGCGCGGCCTTGGGCTCTTCGTCATAGCGGATGATATCAATCACGCGGTCCAGATTGAGGAAGGCAATGATAAAGCCTTCGAGCACCTCAAGGCGCGCATCAATCTTTTCCATCCGGTGCTGACTGCGGCGGATGAGGACCTCGCGGCGGAAATCAAGAAAGGCGCGCAGCACCTCTTTCATCGAGCAGACCTTGGGCGTGACGCCGTCGATCAGCACGTTCATATTGAGCGAGAAGCGCGTCTCCAGATCGGAGTTGCGGAACATCATGTTCATCAGAACGTCAGGGTCGACGTTCTTTGAGCGCGGCTCGAGCACAAGGCGGATGTCTTCAGCAGATTCGTCACGCACATCGCCGAGGATCGGGATTTTCTTGAGCTGGATCAGCTCGGCGATCTTTTCGATCAGCTTGGATTTCTGGACCTGATAGGGGATTTCCGTGATCACGATCTGCCAGAGACCGCGCCCGAGGTCTTCGACCTGCCATTTGGAACGCAGGCGGAACGAGCCGCGGCCTGTGCGATAGGCTTGGGCAATATTCTCGCGCGGCTCGACAATTGTGCCGCCGGTCGGGAAGTCGGGGCCAGGCACGAAGCCAAGCAAAGTGTCGTCGCGCGCATCGGGCGTTTTGATCAGATGCAAGCAGGCGTCGACCAGTTCGGCGATATTATGCGGCGGGATATTTGTTGCCATGCCCACAGCGATCCCTGTGGAGCCGTTGGCGAGGAGATTGGGGAAGGTCGCAGGCAGAACCGCAGGCTCTTCCAAGCGTCCGTCATAATTCGGGCGATAGTCGACCGCGTTTTCGGCCAGACCCTCGAGCATAGATTCGGCGACGACGGTCATCCGCGCTTCGGTATAGCGCGCGGCGGCGGGGTTATCGCCGTCAATATTGCCGAAGTTGCCTTGACCGTCCACGAGCGGATAGCGCACGTTAAAGTCCTGTGCGAGGCGGGCCATGGCGTCATAGATCGCGGCGTCGCCATGCGGGTGGAAATCACCCATTGTGTCGCCAGAAATCTTTGCAGACTTGAGAAAACCGCCTGTTGAACTGAGGCGCAAGCGGCTCATCGCATAAAGGATACGGCGGTGAACAGGCTTGAGACCGTCACGGGCATCGGGCAGCGCGCGGTGCATGATCGTGGAGAGCGCATAGGTGAGATACCGCTCGCCAATGGCGCGGCGCAGCGGCTCTAGGTGCTCGACCTCGGGCGTGTCTTCATCATCGATCAAATCGCTCATGGGGCGTGTGTAAAGGCTTTCGCAGGCGGATTGAATCCCAAAAATGCCTGTTGACGTGGCATTTATACAAAGCGGGGAAAATCAAACGCGGATTCTCCCCCCTTTACTCTCGCGAATCGTGTAGGGTGATGGCATGGGTTAATCGTGTTTGTTTAGGGGGTTTGGCCAAATGTGGCGCTTTATTCTGGTTACGTTCGGATTTTTGTTTGTTGCTTTTTATCAATTGAGTGGTGGCGCGGATTACACGCCAAAAGACGGCTCACGCCAGTCTGTGGCGGCAGAACGCACTCAGGCAGCCGAGCAAAAGCGCCTCGCCTTTCTGCAAGCCAAGCCCAAAGCGAAGGCCCCTGCCCCCGTTGCCTCTGACGTCATAACAGGCGGAGAGGCCACCCTTGTTTTGGCCTCCGCTGGCGGAAGCGCTTTGCCCGCGCAAAAACCGCTCGCAATCACCCTACGCACGCCTGTGATTGATCTGGAGAAGGCCGAAAGCCTTATCGATGTTACAGCGAACGCCGCATCGGATCTTGAGGAAGACGACATCCGCGAAGTGACTGGCAACCGCGTCAATCTGCGCCGTGGCCCTGGAACAAATTTCAACACTGTGGGCCAGCTTCTACGCGGCGACAAAGTGCGTGTTCTCTCTGAGGAGAACGGCTGGACCAAGCTGCGCGTCGTCGAGACGGGGCGGATCGGCTATATGGCCGACTTCCTTCTGACAGAGGCGAACTGAGGCTTGCCAGCCCCCTGCACGGCACGTAAGCGGGCTATATGAACAAAACAATTTTGATCACCGGCTGCTCCTCGGGGCTTGGCTATGATGCGGCGCACGGGCTCAAGCTGCGCGGCTGGCGTGTCTTTGCAACCTGCCGCAAAGAAAGCGATTGTGAGCGGCTCAGAGGCGAAGGTCTGGAGAGCTTTGTGCTTAATTATGCCTCAAGCGAGAGCATTGACGCCGCTGTGGCCGACGTGCTTGCGCGCACGGGCGGAACACTTGATGCGCTTTACAACAACGGTGCTTTTGCGCTGCCGGGCGCTGTGGAGGACTTGCCGCGCGCGGGCTTGCGCGAGATATATGAGACAAACCTCTTTGGTGTCCACGAGTTGAGCTGCAAGATTATCCCTGTGATGCGTGCGCAGGGGCATGGGCGGATTATCAACTGCTCTTCCGTGCTTGGCCTTGTGCCTATGCGCTGGCGTGGGGCCTATTCCAGCACGAAATTTGCGCTGGAAGGCCTCACCGATACGCTGCGGATCGAGATGCGCGACACGCCGATCCATATTATCACGGTTGAGCCAGGCCCGATCACCTCGGACATTCGTAAAAACTCGATCGCGCCCTTTGAGCGGCACGTCAATTGGCAGGCCTCGCCACGGCGGGCGCAATATGAAGAGAGCTTGCTCAAGCGCCTTTATACCCCGAGCGACGGGCCTGACCGCTTTGAGCTGCCAGCCTCGGCCGTCACCAAAAAGCTCGTCCACGCTTTGGAAAGCCCGCGCCCGAAGCCGAGGTATTTTGTCACGACACCGACCTATCTTATGGCGGCGGCGCGGCGGCTTTTGCCGACACGGATGCTGGACTGGCTGATCGCGAAGAGCTGAGACGGCGCTCGCGCCAGACGATAAACAGCCCGCCCGCGGCTATGAGAAGCGCACCGGGGAAGAGATCGGCCCATGGCGCTTCATTGTAAAAGAGCCAACCGAGGGCGAAGGCCATCGGGATACCGAAATAGCTGAAGGGGGCGAGATTGCTCTGCTCTGTCATGCGGTAGGCCATGACATAGAGCAGCACAGCGACCCCGCCAAAGCCGCCCATGAGCGCGATCCACGCCAGATCTCTATAGCTTTGCAGCGGGCTAAACCCGCCCCAGAAAAAGACCAGCACAAGAGAGCCAAGCAGGGCCGCGCTGGCAGAATAGACATTCACCAGCGGTGTGACGACATCCTCGTCAAAGAGGCGCGCGGTGATGGCTGTTGTGGCATATAGCGCGGCGGCACCGAGGGGTAACAGCGCAGCCGTGCCAAAGGCCGCGCTGCTTGGCCCGACCACGAGGATGACGCCGAAAAAGCCAATGAGCACCGCAAGCCAACGCATCGGGCCGACTCGCTCGCCGAGGAGCGGCCAAGCGAGGGCTGTGGCAAAGATTGCCGACGCATAACTCAGGGTTGAGGCTGTTGCGAAGGGCATGAAGACAAGCGCGCCGTAAAACATAAGCTGTGCAAACGACACAAGCAGCCCACGCAGAAGGCCGAGCTTCCATTGGCGGATTTTCCAGCGCTTGCCTGTGCTCTGCCAGCGCGCCGAGGCATAGAGCGCGATCAGGCTGGGCACGAGCCCAAAGACATTGCGATAGGCCGACAGCTCGGCTGAGCTATAGCGCGGCGAGAGGTGTTTGATGATGAGGCCCATCAAATCAAAGAACAGCAGTGCCGTAAGACACAGAAGAATGGCGAGAACAGTGTTATCGCCCGCGCGGGGGCCTGAGGGCTGTGTCATGGCGCGAGGTTAAAGCGTTTCCAGGAAAATCTGCAACACAGCTTTTCCTGGAACACGCGACAGATGCGCAGGGTGCGAGGGTTTCATGTCATTCTCTGACCCTCACATGAAACGTTTTAGCGGCAATCTGACCCCCTCGCCAGATTTGCCCTCGTAATTTTAACAAAAACCTCTAGATGGGAAGAAAGCTAATAAAGGGGGCCAAGTCATGGCTGGTGATCCACTTTTTCTTGTGACGGCTGTAGCCTGTGTGGCTGTTCTGATCATTTTGATGATCGGGGTTGGCGGCTTTGCCAAGGGCGGAGAGTTTAACCGCAAACACGCAAACCGCATCATGCGTTGGCGGATCGGAGCGCAGTTTATTGCTGTTGCGTTGATCCTGCTTTTTGTCTGGCTGCGCTAGAGAGGCTAAAATTATGGTTGTATTAAACAAAATTTACACTCGCACGGGCGACCGTGGTGACACGGCTTTGGGCAATGGCTCACGGGTCGCGAAACACTCGGCGCGCGTGGCCGCATACGGCACATCCGACGAGCTAAACGCCACAATCGGCGTGGCGCGCTTACACGCTGAGGGCGAGATGGACGCCGCATTGGCGCGCATCCAGAACGATCTTTTCGATCTTGGCGCTGACCTTTGCACACCTGATATCGACAAGGACGATGAGGCCGAATATCCGCCCCTTCGCATGATCGAAGAGCAGGTGAAGCGCTTGGAAGCCGAGATTGACGTGATGAACGCCCATCTCGAGCCGCTGCGCAGCTTTATCTTGCCTGGTGGATCGGCATTGGCGGCGCATCTTCATATTTGTCGCACGGTGTCCCGCCGTGCCGAACGCAAGACAACCGAACTGGCCTCGACCGAAGAGGTCAACGAATGGGCGGTGAAATACCTCAACCGCCTGTCGGACTGGTTCTTTGTTGCGGCGCGCCACAGCAACGACGGCGGCAAAGCCGATGTGCTCTGGGTTCCGGGCGCGAACCGCTAAAAGCGGCGGAGCTTCCTGTGGAAGCACCGGCAACCGGAAGGGCGGAGCCCAGGCCCGAAGGGCGGGCGCGAACCGCTAAAAGCGGCGGAGCTTCCTGTGGAAGCACCGGCAACCGGAAGGGCGGAGCCCAGGCCCGAAGGGCGGGTGCGAACCGCTGAGAGCGGCGGAGCTTCATTTTTCTGACAATCCAAGCGCCCCGTGCTGACGCGGGGCGTTTTCTTTTTGAAGCGCGCTGTTTTGCACAGAACTGCGGCGCAAAAAACCTGCGTCGTAATATTTTTGCAAAGATCAGCCCCGAAAAAGTCGTAACGCGGCGTCTCTGAGACAAAACGTGACGATTTTGCCCTGTTATGCCCTCAAGCGAGGCGATATTCAGGCCAAGGAGAATAAGGAGTCGCGACAGCGGCCAAATGAAACCTTAAAGGAGTGACCGCTAATGAAGGTGCTTGTGCCCGTCAAACGCGTGATCGACTACAACGTGAAAGTTCGTGTTAAAGCGGATGGATCGGGTGTTGATCTTGCCAACGTAAAAATGTCGATGAACCCGTTCGACGAGATTGCCGTGGAAGAGGCCATTCGCCTCAAGGAAGCTGGCAAAGCGGACGAAGTCATTGCTGTGTCTATCGGTGTGAAGCAAGCGCAGGAAACGCTGCGCACGGCTCTTGCGATGGGTGCGGATCGTGCGATCCTTGTGGTTGCAACGGAGGATGTTCATCAGGACATCGAGCCGCTCGCTGTTGCCAAAATTCTCGCCAAAGTCGTGGAAGAAGAGCAGCCCGGGATCGTGCTTGCGGGCAAGCAGGCGATCGACAACGACATGAACGCGACGGGGCAGATGCTTTCGGCGCTTCTCGGTTGGTCGCAAGGCACATTTGCTTCCGAGCTTGACGTGCAGGGCGACAAAGCAGTTGTTACGCGCGAAGTGGACGGCGGCTTGCAGACGATCAATGTGACGATGCCCGCCATCATCACGGTTGATTTGCGCCTCAACGAGCCGCGCTATGCGAGCTTGCCCAACATCATGAAAGCCAAGAAGAAGCCGCTGGATGAAAAGACAGCTGCGGATTACGGCGTCGATGTTGCGCCGCGTCTGGCTGTTGTTTCGACAACAGAACCAGAAGCGCGCAAGGCAGGCGAAATTGTTGGCTCGGTTGACGAGCTTGTGGCGAAACTCAAAGAAGCGGGGGCAGTATAATGTCGGTTCTTCTTCTCGCAGAAGTAAACAATGGCGAGCTTGCCATGGACGCAACGGCCAAAGCTGTGACAGCGGCGGCCAAGCTCGGGGATGTCACGGTTCTGGCGTGCGGCGCATCTGCTGCGGCAGCGGGCGCGGCAGCGGCGACCATCAAAGGCGTGAGCCGCGTGCTCGTGGCCGAAGATGCGAGTCTCGGCCACCGCCTTGCGGAGCCAACGGCAGCGCTGATCGTCAGCCTTGCAGGCGATTACGAGCATATCGTTGCGCCAGCGACAACAGACGCCAAGAACGTGATGCCACGGGTTGCGGCGCTTCTGGATGTGATGGTGATCTCTGACGCGTCAGGCGTTGTGGACGGCGACACATTCGAGCGGCCAATTTATGCGGGCAACGCGATCCAGACGGTGAAATCCTCAGACGCCAAAAAAGTCATCACCTTCCGCACATCAACCTTTGATGCGGCGGAGACAGGTGGCTCGGCAAGCGTTGAAACCATCGCGGCCGTTGCAGACCCTGCGCTTTCCTCATGGGTTGAAGACAAGGTCGCGGCCTCTGATCGCCCCGAGCTGACCTCGGCTGGCGTTGTTGTCTCTGGTGGCCGTGGTGTCGGCTCGCTGGATGACTTCAAGATGATTGAACAGCTCGCCGACAAGCTCGGCGCCGCTGTTGGCGCCTCGCGCGCAGCTGTGGACTCTGGCTATGCGCCGAACGACTGGCAAGTGGGCCAGACGGGCAAGGTTGTTGCGCCTGAGCTTTACGTGGCTGTGGGGATTTCTGGAGCGATCCAGCACCTCGCGGGCATGAAAGACAGCAAGATCATCGTGGCGATCAACAAAGACGAAGAAGCGCCTATCTTCCAAGTCGCAGACTACGGCCTCGTCGCGGATCTGTTTACCGCTGTGCCTGAGTTGATGGAAAAGCTTTAAGAGGTGCGCCCATAGGGCAAATCCTACGGAATGAAGAAGGCCCGCTGATTTGGCGGGCCTTTTTTATGGGGTCTTAGTCTTTCAGAGACAGCGTGTGCTCGCGCAGCCAGCTCATAAAGCCGCGCGGGTCTTTCTCTAGAAGTTCCATTTGCGCGTCAGTGAGCGGCTCGCCCACGACGGGTGCTTGGTTTTTGTTGCAAGCGTGAACGACTTCGTGGAGCAAGAGGCCCTGGCGCAGGGTGGCGGAAATGCGATTGGCGATCTGGTAGAGGCGCGAATTGGAGCCAGGGTAGAATATCGGAACGACGCGCGCGCCAGAGCGGCGGATCATCTGGGCTGTGAAGACGTTCCATTCGCGCTCGATGACGGGGCCAAAGGCTGTATCGGAGGAGGCCACGACGCCTGACGGAAACAGCGCGACAAGACCGCCTTGCTTGAGGTGCGCCATAGCGCGCGCGCGCATTTCGACAAACTTTTTCTGCGCATCATCCTCATAGGGAAACGGCACAGGGATCATATATTCGGTCGCGGCCTCATCAATCCCTGTGAGCAGAGCGCGCGTGAGAATGCGGTAATCATTGCGCACGCGGCCAACAAGATCGGCAAAGATCATCCCGTCCACGAGGCCGTGCGGGTGATTGGCGACAACGACAACGGGGCCGTCTGTGGGAATACGATCCAGTTGTGACTGTGGCGTTTTAAGCTCAATGCCCATGACTTTGAGCACAGCGGGCCAGAAGGCTTGGCCTGTGGGCGGGCCTTGACGCTCGAATTTGCGAACAAGCCGCAGGATCGTCAACTTGCCAGTGAACCATTCGATTGTCTTAATGATCAAAGCCTTGGCGGGGCTGTCAAAAGAGTTGGCATAGGTGAGCGAGCGGCGGTCGTAGGTGTTTGTCACCACGCCCTCTTCGGTCACAATCGGTTTGTTTTGCGTGTGCTCTACCAATGCTCGCCCCGGGCTTTCTTGCGCGTTTGCGCCTACATATCTTCTCCGAAGCGATCTGCCACCAAGGCTTCCAGCGCAGTCGCAAGAGCCTCGGCATCAGGGCCTGAAGTCTCGACGTCAATAGAGCTTCCGCGCGCGGCTGCCAACATCAAAAGTCCCATAATGCTATCGCCGCTGGCGCTCATGCCATCTTTTGAAACTTCGGCACGGGCATCAAAGCCTTCGACCACTTCGACGAGCTTGGCAGACGCGCGGGCGTGAAGGCCCTTTTCATTGATGATTTCCAGTCGCTTTTGATGTGTCCCCGACATCTACGTGCTCCTTATATATTTGAGCTTATGTAATTTGTTGACTGTCTATGTATTTGCGCCCTGCATCAAGTGCGAGGCGCACGGCATCTGGCACGGATTTATGGCGTGATTTTGCAAGTTTTACGAGCATGGGCAGGTTGGCGCCGTAGAGAATGCGACGATTGTCGCAGCGACAGGCCATCAGCGAGAGGTTGGAGGGCGAGCCGCCGAACATATCAGTGACAACCACAACGCCTTGGCCCTGATCGACACTATCCGCCGCAGCGCAAATTTCGATTTCTTTGCCAGCGCGGTCGCAATCGGCTTCTATCGTCACGGCCTGCACGCCCTGTTGGCGGCCCACGACGTGCTCGACAGCCGCAAGATACTCCGCAGCCAATCCGCCATGTGCGACTATCACAATCCCGATCACGCGTTTTTTTCCTCTTTTGGCGGCGCGTCGGGCAGCTTCATGCCATGCGCTGTTCGCTCCAGTTCGCGGTGTCTAATTGACACTTGCCAGCCTTGCTCTGCAAGCTCTTTCGCCAATCTTTCCGCTAGGGTAACCGATCTGTGACGCCCGCCTGTGCAGCCGAATGCAAGGGCGAAATGGGTTTTGCCCTCCGCGCGGTAGGCGGGCAGAAGCTCGAGGGCAAGGCCCCTGATCCGCTCTAAAAAACTGTCAAACCGCGGATCGGCTTGCACATAGGCTTGCACAGTGCCCTCTCGTCCATCTGCACCGCGCAGGGCCATATCCCAATGGGGGTTGCGCAGAAAACGGGTGTCGAGGACCATATCAGCCCCTCTTGGCAAGCCGCGTTTATAGGAAAACGACTGGATCAGAACGGAAAGATGCAGCCCCTCCTCACCGCCAAAAAGGCGGCCAAGCTCGTTGCGCAAATCATGCGGGGAAAACTCGGAGGTATTGATCAGGATATCGGCGCGGCTGCGCACGGCCGCGAGCATATCTGTCTCGCGGCTGATGCCAATGGCAGGGTCTTCGCTTGGCGCGAGGGGATGGCGGCGGCGGGTCTCGGAATAGCGGCGCAGAAGGATGTCTTCGGAACAGTCCAGATAGAGAAGCTCGGCGTCAAAGCCATGCAGCGCAATGGCCTCTTCAAGCGCGTCAAGCAGCGCCGCAGCCGAAAAGTCACGGTTGCGCACATCCAGCCCGAGGGCCAGCGGGCGGGTGAGCGGCGGACCATCGAGCAAACGCCCGATCAAACTCAGGGGGAGGTTGTCTATGGCTTCATAGCCCAGATCCTCAAGCACATTGATCGCAGTGCTGCGCCCTGCCCCTGAAGGGCCTGTGACGAGGATAAGTTTTTTTTGCGTCGCTTCCACGCGGAGCCCCTTTCAAGGCTGTCAGGCAATGCGCCCCTGCTTAAGATATTGCAAAATCGCGGCGGGAAAATGGCTCCCCTCGGATTTGTGAACACTCGGAAACAAAATACCCATCAGCGGTTCGGTGCGCAGGGGCGGCAGTCTTTCGGATTCTATTGTGTCAAGATTGACGAGAAGAGCAAGGGCTGTTGGCGCAGCGGCGGGGGCTTTTAGAATTCCGACAAAGCGCGCCTCGATCTGGCCCTGAATGGCCTCGGGCGCGGAGGCAATCAGGCTTTCGCCGTCGCGGGTCAGGATCGTGCAGTCATCAGAAACCAGCTCGGCGCCCAGCGCCATGAGCTGTAGGGCCAGGCCAGATTTGCCTGTGCCTGACGCCCCCGTAATCAGAACAGCGCGGCCCTCATAAGCGACCGTGCTGGCGTGCACTGTGAGTGTTTCGCACGGGGGCAACGGGGGGTGCGGTTGGCTCATGCGCTCAGACAGGCAGGCCGACGACAAAGCGTGCGCCAAGGGGTTCGGAGGTGACGTCGGCATCGGTCGGGCGGATATTTTCAGCCCAGATCACCCCGTCATGGGCTTCGACGATCTGCTTTGAAATCGCAAGCCCAAGGCCTGAGTTGTTGCCGAACTGTTGTTCGGGGCGCTCGGAATAAAACCGCTTGAAAATTTTGGTGAGCGCTTCCTCAGGGATCCCTGGCCCTGTGTCTTCGACAACGACCAGCACACGGTTTTCGCGCTGTCGCGCCCAAACGCGAATGGCGTCGCCATCTTCGCAGAAGGAAACAGCATTACTGATCAGATTGACAAAGACCTGTGCGACACGGGCCTCAAGACCGCTGAGCAGAATAGGCTGCTTGGGCAGGTCTGTGATAAAGTCGATGCCTTTGGATTTGGCATCTTCGCTGAGGAACTGGCAGAGGTTATCAAGCATCTTGAGCAGATCAAACTCTTCTTGCTCTTCTTTGACAAGCTCTGAATCAAGCCGAGAGGCATTTGAGATATCACTGACGAGACGATCAAGGCGGCGCACGTCATGGTCGATCACGCTAAGCAGCTTGTCGCGCTGGTCATCGCGCTTGGCGACCCGCAGAGTCCCGACAGCCGAGCGCAGAGAGGCCAGCGGGTTTTTGATCTCATGGGCGACATCGGCGGCGAATTGTTCGTTTGCGTCGATCCGATCATACAGCGCCGAGACCATGCCGCGCAGAGCCCCCGACAGGCGACCGATTTCATCGGGGCGCGCCGTCAGATCAGGGATACGGATACGTCCCGGGGCGACATTGCGGCTGTCACGGTCGCGGCCAAGCTCGGCGGAGGCCGCAAGATCACTCAGAGGGTTGGCTATGGTCGAGGCGAGGACAAGGCTCAGTCCGGTTGAGACAATCACACCGACCAGAAACATCTGGAGCACACGCTCCCGCTCAAGCCGCACGAGGTAGTCGATTTCGCCCGAGGTGGAGGCAAGGACAACCACGCCGACCACATCCTGCCCTTGGCGCACGGGCGTCGCGACTGTGAAGCTGCCGCCTGTATCAAGGGCATTGTTGATTTGGGATTGTCCGCCCATTGCTGCAACGACAATACTGCGTGCCATGATCTCAAGAGGCGGCTTTTCGGCCTTTCCGCCACCAACAGGGGCAGACACAAACGACCAGAGCGCATTGAGACCATCGGTCAGGTAGGTTTTAGCAGGGGTGTCATTCACGCTTTCCAGATCGGCGCTGAGGCCGCGGCCTTTCATACGGGCGACCAGCGTTTCAGCGCGGTCAAAGAGCAAAACCTCAAGACCTTCGCGCAGATCAAGCCCTTGCAGGGCGGCCTCAGGGTCGACCCCGTCGCCTGTGGCGAGATTGACGGGCGCGCCCAGAGGCATTTGGGCCTCGATCACATCGGCGACAAGCTCGGCTTCACTGATCAGGCCCTTGGCCCGCTGAAGCGCCAAGCCGTCCCGCGAGGAGTTGAGATAGAGGATACCGGCCAGCAAGAGCGACATGGCGATAAGATTGAAGGTGATGATCTTGCGCGCCAAGGGCGAGCGCCGCAACGAAAAGAAACCACGGCGCTCGCGGCGCGCGCGGATATTCTCATCAACCGTGTTGTGAGGGGCGACAAAATCATCCCCCAACACCACATCACCGTTTCGTTCTGGTGCCATGTCCCGCACCGCCATCCTCTTGGCCCCGTTCCCTGCGGCTCTTACTCTTCGTTATACCGATAACCGATGCCATACAGGGTCTCGATTGCCGAGAATGTGTCATCAACAGAGCGCATTTTCTTGCGCAGGCGTTTGATATGGCTGTCGATTGTGCGATCATCGACATAGACCTGATCATCATAGGCCACATCCATCAGCTGATCGCGACTTTTCACAAAACCGGGGCGCTGCGCGAGGGCCTGCAACAGCAAAAACTCGGTCACGGTCAGGGATACGTCTTTGCCCTTCCAAGCCACAGCATGGCGCAGCGGGTCCATCTTGAGATCACCGCGGTCCATAACCTTGGTGTCTTCTGTTTCGGGAATCACTTCACCTGCGATCGCGTCCTGACGGCGCAAGAGCGCGCGAATGCGCTCCACCAGAAGGCGCTGAGAAAACGGTTTTTTGACGTAGTCGTCAGCGCCCATGCGCAGGCCGAGCACCTCGTCAATCTCATCATCTTTGGAGGTTAGAAAAATGACAGGCATGGTCGTTTTCTGACGCAGGCGCTGAAGCAGGTCCATTCCATCCATACGAGGCATCTTGATATCAAGCACGGCCATGTCGGGGAGTTTTTTGTTAAACGCGTCCAGCGCTTGCTGACCATCATGATAGGTCTCGACCTCAAAGCCCTCGGCTTCAAGACACATTGCTACGGATGTCAGAATATTCCTGTCGTCGTCCACAAGGGCGATCTTGGACATTTCACTCTTCCTTATACTACTCATTACTGCCACAATTTTTCATCCACCATTGCCTTTTTTGGGCTTTTGATCAATCCCTTGAAGCGAATCAGTTTGCCGTGTGAGTCGATTTTGCCTCACAAAGTCCTGAGAAATGGCTAAATTGCCTCACTTTCTGCTTCAGCCCCCTTTCAGGCGACCGAGATAAAGCCACTGGTTGCGCTAAATGTGTGTTGATTGCGCTAACTGCGGCGTTGCGCCTGTTGCGACACAAAACCGTCATGTTATGAGCAACCCAAGTTTGGCCCCGTTGACGGGCGAGGCTCATTGACAAGAACTGCCGAAACTGGCGAAGGAGCATTCCGCATGACCTCAGGACGCGTAAACCCCAAATTCACCCTCGACGATCAAGGTATCACAGGGCTTGGCGCTGTTTACTACAACCTGATGGAGCCTGCACTTGTTGAGGCTGCGCTCAAGGCGGGCGAAGGCACATTGGGCCAAGGCGGCACGTTCCTTGTCACCACAGGCAAGTTCACAGGCCGCTCGCCCAAAGACAAGCACGTGGTCAAGACCGCCTCTGTGGCCGACACGATCTGGTGGGAGAACAACGCCGAGATGAGCCCCGAGGGCTTTGATGCGCTCTATGAAGACATGATCGCGCATATGAAGGGCCGCGACTATTATGTGCAGGATCTGGTCGGTGGGGCCGATCCGGCACTGGCCATCAACGTGCGCATGGTCACAGAGCTGGCTTGGCACAATCTCTTTATCCGCCACTTGCTGCGCCGCCCCGAGCGCGAGGCGCTCAACAGCTTTATTGCAGACTTTACTGTGATCAACTGCCCGAGCTTCCAAGCCGACCCAGCCAAGCACAACTGCCGCAGCGAGACTGTTATTGCGATGAACTTTGATCGCAAGATGATCCTGATTGGCGGCACAGAATATGCGGGCGAGAACAAGAAGTCGGTTTTCACCCTGCTGAACTATCTCCTGCCCGAAAAAGGCGTCATGCCGATGCATTGTTCGGCCAACCACGCCACAGGCAACCCTGTCGACACCGCCGTCTTCTTTGGCCTGTCGGGCACGGGCAAAACCACACTTTCGGCAGACCCTGCGCGCACGCTCATTGGCGATGACGAGCACGGCTGGTCAGACAAGGGCACCTTCAACTTTGAAGGCGGTTGCTACGCCAAAACCATCAACCTCAATGCCGAAGCCGAGCCAGAAATCTATGCGACCACGCAGAAGTTTGGCACAGTCATCGAGAATATGGTTTTTGACGAAGAGACCAAAGAACTTGATTTTGATGACGATAGTCTGACTGCAAATATGCGCTGCGCTTATCCGCTGGAGTATATCTCGAACGCCTCTGATACAGCCCTTGGCGGTCACCCCAAGAATGTCATCATGCTGACTTGTGACGCCTTTGGCGTTCTCCCTCCCATTGCGCGCCTCACGCCCGCACAGGCAATGTATCACTTCCTGTCAGGCTTTACTTCAAAGGTTGCGGGCACAGAGCGCGGCGTCACCGAGCCGGAACCCACATTCTCGACCTGCTTTGGCGCGCCATTTATGCCGCGCCGCCCCGAGGCCTACGGTAACCTTCTGCGCGACAAGATCGCAACGCATGGTGCAACCTGCTGGCTTGTAAACACCGGCTGGACCGGTGGGGCCTATGGCGCAGGCTCACGTATGCCAATCAAAGCGACGCGCGCTCTGTTGACGGCGGCGCTTGACGGCTCGCTCAATGACGCAACCTTCCGCAAGGATCAGAACTTCGGATTTGATGTGCCTGTGACCGTCAAGGGCGTTGACGCCGCTCTGCTCGACCCACGCAGCACTTGGGCGGACGGCACGGCCTATGACGCGCAGGCGGAAAAGCTGGTTGAGATGTTTGCCGAAAACTTCAAACAATACCTTCCGTTTATCGACGAAGACGTGAAAGCAGCCGCGATCGGCTAGGCGCGCGACAGGGGCTCCCCTGCCCTACAGACTTTAAGAGCGGCGCTTTTTTTGAGGCGCCGTTTTTGCTTCAGAGGCCCATCAGGCCTTTGCGAACCAGATTGAGACCCGCCACAAAGAGCACAATTTGCGTGAGGCGTTTGAAATTTTTCTGATCGATGCGATCATGAAGCCGAAACCCGATTTGCAGCCCGAGAAGTGCAGGCACAAGCATGGCCATGGAAAAGGGCAGTGTTTTGGCATTGAGCACGCCTGAGCCGATATGGGACACAACCAAAAGCATTGCGCCAAGGCCATAAATGATCCCTTGAATGCGAAGGCTCTCTTTCTTGGCCACATCAAGCGCAGTGAGATACATGACGGTGGGCGGCCCCCATATCCCTGACAGGCCGCCAATGGCCCCAGCGACCCCGCCAAAGAAAGCTTCAAAGCGCTTGGGCGCATGGTGAAAGCTCGGCGACCAGCCCAAGAGTTGAAGCCCTGTAAAGAGGCTCACAATGACCCCGATGGACAAGAGCATGAGATGGGAGGGGATAACACTGACAAGCTGGGCGAAGCCCAAAAGGAACATCCCACCCACCAGAAGAAATATCTTGAAGCGTTTGATCGCGCCCCAGACCTCGCCTGCACCATGGCGAAAGGCTTGCTGAAGGTTGGTAGCTACTGTGGGCAAGATCAGCGCAGCAAGCGCCAGCTCGGGGGCGAGAAAGCTTGAAAGCCCCGAGATCATGATCATCGGCATCGCGAAACCAACCATGCCTTTGACGACACCCGCGAGAAGTGTCACACTGAGCGCGAGACTGAAAAGAGCGGGCGTGAGGCCTGAGAAAAATATATCCATTTAGCGGTCTTACGCCTCAAGTTTTCAAAATACACGCGTAATTTTTGATCACTTTGCCGCACCCGCACGTAGCAATATTGCGCTGCACCTGCATAATAGATAGACACAATTAACCCGACAAGAAGGCTGATTCACTCATGGACGGACATATGACAATGGCACAAGATACGCTTCTCCCAAATTTGCTGACTTTGACAGGCGCGGCTGTGGCCCCTGCCGAGGCGATTTTGGAGCTGGCCGTCTCACGCGTTCGAGCGGATGTGAGTGCCGACGGTCGTGTATCGGCACAGCTTCTGGAAGAGAACCAAACCGCTGGCCACGGGCTGGCTTGGCTTGCCACATATGTTGAAAGCCTGCGCCAGATGCAGAAATGGGCCGAGGGCCTAGAAGCCAAAGGCCAGTTTGGCCCGATGGAAGGCCTCATTCACCAGATCGCCTTTGGCGAATACCTGCACCAGATCGCAGGCGGCATCCCGATGAACCAAGGCGAAATCCTCAAGCTTCAGGACATGGGCCTTGGCTGGGACGCCCTCTCAGGCTTTCAATGCGATGAAATCCAAACCCTGATGAGCAAAGGCAACACACAGGACGCGCGGATGGCGCTTGTCGCTTTGATGCAAGAGGGCAAGGCCGAAATCACCTTCGGCAAGACCGGCCTTGAGGACGAGCTTGAGATGATCCGCGAGCAATTCCGCCGCTATGCAGTGGATAAAGTTGCTCCCTTTGCACATGAATGGCACCTCAAGGACGAACTGATCCCGCTAGAGGTGATCGAAGAGCTTGCCGAGATGGGCGTTTTCGGCCTTACAATCCCTGAAGAATTCGGCGGCTTTGGCCTCACCAAGGCTGCGATGGTGGTTGTGTCTGAAGAGCTGTCGCGCGGTTATATCGGCGTGGGCTCGCTTGGCACACGCTCCGAGATTGCGGCTGAGTTGATCCTCGCAGGTGGAACGCAGGAGCAAAAAGAGCAATGGCTGCCCAAGCTTGCAAGTGCCGAAATACTGCCAACAGCGGTCTTTACCGAGCCAAACACCGGCTCCGACCTCGGCGCTCTGCGCACACGGGCAGTCAAGACCGATGCGGGCGACTATGAGATCACCGGCAACAAGACATGGATCACCCATGCGGCCCGCACACACGTCATGACGCTTCTGGCGCGCACAAACCCTGACAGCACCGATCACAAGGGCCTGTCGATGTTTTTGGCCGAAAAAACACCTGGAACCGACGAAGCCCCCTTCCCCACCGAGGGCATGACAGGCGGCGAGATTGAAGTGCTGGGCTACCGCGGTATGAAAGAATACGAGCTGGCGTTTGACGGCTTCAAAGTGAAGGGCGCAAACCTCTTGGGCTCCGAAGAGGGCCAAGGCTTCAAGCAATTGATGCAGACATTTGAGGCCGCACGCATTCAAACAGCCGCGCGCGCCGTCGGTGTGGCGCAATCCGCGCTCGATGTCGGCTTACAATATGCTGAAGACCGCAAGCAATTTGGTAAGGCGCTGATCCAATTTCCCCGCGTGGCCAGCAAGCTTGCAATGATGGCTGTTGAAATCATGGTCGCGCGACAGCTGACCTATTATTCAGCGTGGGAAAAAGACAACGATCGCCGCTGCGATCTCGAGGCAGGCATGGCAAAACTACTTGGCGCACGCGTGGCTTGGGCGGCGGCGGACAATGCCCTTCAAATTCATGGCGGCAACGGCTTTGCGCTCGAATACCAGATCAGCCGTATTCTCTGTGATGCGCGCATTCTCAATATCTTTGAAGGCGCGGCAGAAATTCAGGCTCAGGTGATTGCAAGACGCCTGCTTGGCTAAGCTGGCTGGTTTTCCTCTTTCTCTAAATATCCTGGGGGGTCTGGGGGGCAAAGCCCCCCAGCTCGTCGACACGCGCAAGCGTGGCGAAATTCCTGCTTCGAATTTGCTTCGAAAATCCGACCAACTGGGGGCTTCGCCCCCAGACCCCCAGGATATTTTTGGAAAGAAAAAAGGCTAGGCCCCCTTTATCTTCTGCCATGGTATTGCGGTCTGCCCGCGATATTTGAGTGTCAGGTCTGCGTCCATATCGCCCTCTTCTGCCACGCCGATCACAATACCTTTAGTGCTACGCTGACTGCGGCGAGCGATCAAATTGTCGTGGCTGATCGTGGTCCGTTGTGAGACGCGACGGGACCATTGGTGCAGTTTTTCATAGAGCGCAGACACAACAGAAGCATGGGCAGAGCTAGTGCCGAGATCGTTCAATTCTTCTGGGTCATCTTCAAGATCAAACAGCATCGGGCGATCGCCTGTTTCAAAGTGAATGAGTTTATAGCGTTTATCAGCGACCATATACATATTGGCCTCTGTCACGCTTGCACCTGTGAGGCGGGCCACGGGCGCGCCGGAGTAGTCATATTCACAGATCACATAGTCTCGCGTGCTGTCCTGCGCGGTGCCGTACAGAAGCGGCAGGAGGCTTTCCCCCTCAAGGATATGGGGCAGCGCCTCCCCCCCTGACATTTCAAGAAAGGTCGGGGCCAGATCAATGCTTTCCACCAGCGCCTCAGAGACAGTGCCACGGGTTGCATCCGCCTCGGGGCTCGGATCATAAATGATGAGTGGGACGCGAACGCTTTGCTCATAAAAGAACGTCTTCTCGCCCAGCCAGTGGTCGCCCAAGAAATCGCCATGATCAGACGTCAGCGCGATCACGGTATTGTCCCAACGGCCGGTTTCTTTGAGCCAGTCAAACAGCCGGCCCATCTGGTCATCGACCTGTTTGATCAGCCCCATATAGGCGGGGATCACAGCGGCGCGGACATCATCGCGGCTAAAGCTTTGGCCAACAGGGGTATCCATAAAGGCTTTCAACACAGGGTGCGCCTGTTGGCGTTCTGCATCAGAGCGAACGACGGGCAGGATATGTTCAGGCCCGAACATCGAGGCATAAGGCTCTGGCACGATATAGGGCCAATGCGGTTTGATATAGCTGAGATGTGCGCACCAAGGGCCTTCAGCCTGCTCGATAAACTCCATAGCACGGCTGGTGAGATAGGGGGTTTCGCTATCGGGTTCGTCGATATTGGCGGCATAGGCCGAGTTCTTTAAAAACCATCCTGAAATTACATTGCCGTTTTCATCAAGTCCAGAATTGGCAAAATCATGCCACGGGTTATCGCTCTCATACCCTTTGGCGCGCAGCCACTCATTATAGGCCAGTGCGCCGCGTGGATCATAGCTGCCATCGGGGCCTTCGGGTTTCATCCCGTCATCGCGCTCAAAGACATCAAAGCCGCACTCAGCCACGCGCACCCCAATCACGCTGTCAGGCTCAAGCCCGAGGCGGGCCATGCCCTCGGCATCGGCTTCCATGTGCGTCTTGCCGATCAGCCAGCTGTTGACCCCAGCGGCGCGCAAGTGGTCCCCCAAGGTCTGCTCGCCGACCTTGAGGGGGATCTTGTTGTTAGATGCGCCATGGCTCTGTACATAGCGGCCTGTATAGGTGCTCATGCGTGAGGAGCCGCAAATGGGCGACTGAATATAGGCTCGGTTGAAGCGCACGCCTTGGCTTGCGAGCCAGTCGATATTGGGCGTCTGCAAATGTGGGTGCCCATAGCAGCTCAGATAATCCCAGCGCAGCTGGTCAAACATGATGAAGAGGATATTTTTTTTCTGCGTCATGACGGCGGCCCCGAAAACCAGTTGACTTCATCAACCATATTTAAAGAAAAAAATAAGGGTCGCAAGCTCTCTCCTGCGACCCTGTTTGGCTTGGGCGTCTTGATTTGATGGCTTATGATCCCCATTCCCAAGGGCGCGTAAAGCTACCAAGGACCTGTCCAACGTCTGCATCTGTTGCGCCATTGGCCGCAAGCTGGGCCACAAGCCCACGCTTTTTGTCATCAACAACCGAGACAACCCGCGCCGCAACGCCCGCCTCTTCCAGCGCGGCATTATACACCCGCGTAATCGCCGATTTGCGCAGGTCCGGCTTGAAGACCTTGCCAACCGCCGTCTTGGGCAACTCGGCGAGCACCTCAACGTGCTTGGGGAAGGCTGCGCGCTCGTGGATATGCTTTTGCGCATGGGCCATGAGCTCTTCGGCTGTCACATTCGCCCCCCCGACCAACTCGACATAAGCGCAGGGCAGCTCGCCAGAATGCGCATCTGGCTGGCCGATTGCCCCCGCAAAAGCAACATCTTGGTGGGCGAGCAGCGCGTCTTCGATTTCGGCAGGGTCAATGTTGTGACCACCGCGAATGATCAGATCTTTGGCGCGGCCTGTGATCCAGATATAGCCCTCAGGATCAATGCGCCCGAGATCGCCTGTGCGCAGGTATGTCTCATGATAGTATAGATCGGCGTTTTTGTCCGCTTCTGTGTAGGTATTGCCCGCATAGACGCCCGGCCCTGCGACACAGATCTCGCCGATTTCGTCAGGGGCACAATCGACAGGGCCCGCGCCTTTCTGGGCGATGATCTTCACGTCAGTATAGGGAAACGGAATACCCACCGAGCCGACACGTTTTTCCCCATCCACCGGATTGATGGAGACCAAAACTGTTGCTTCTGTCAGCCCGTAACCTTCAATGATTTGAATGCCTGTTGCGCTGGTGAAGCGGTTGAACAATTCAAGCGGCATAGGGGCAGAACCGGAGAAGGCGTTTTTGACCTTGGACACATCGGCATCCACAGGGCGCTGCATCAGCGCAGAGACAGCCGTCGGAACTGTGATGATGAAAGTTGTGCCCCAGCGCTCACACAGCTTCCAGAAGTTGTCAAAGACGCCGTCGCCGCGGTAGCCCGCCGGTGTGGGGAAGACAACATGAGCGCCTGATTTGACCATCGCCATCAAAATGACGTGGCAGGCAAAGACGTGAAACAGCGGCAGCGGGCACATGACGCTTTCGTATTCGTCAAACAAGAGTTCGTGACCCAGCCAGCCCTGATACACAATGCCGGAATTGAGATGCTGCGCGACTTTGGGCATCCCTGTTGTGCCGCCGGTGTGGAAATAGGCGGCGACCCTATCCACTTTTCGGTCTTCAAAGCTCAGCGTTTTGGGTTGCTTGGCGATTTCGGCGTTGAAACTCTTCACATCTGCATGGTGATTGACGTTCATCTTCGGACGCACAAGTGGCACGATCCAGCTTTTGGGCGGGGTCAGGTAGCGGTTGAGATCGACCGTTAGGATTGTGTGCACGCCAGGGGCGTGCTTGACGGCCTCTGCGGTTTTTTGTGCCACATCTGTTTTGGGGAAGTTGCGCAGGGTCACAACGACCTTGGCTTTGGTTTCGCGCAGGATTGCGCCGATTTGTTCAGCTTCAAGCAGGGGGTTGATCGGGTTGACGATCCCTGCGGTCATGCCACCCAGAAGGGCGACGGCTGTTTCTGTGGCGTTGGGAAGCACGAGCGCGACCACATCGCCCTCATTAATGCCAAGGCTGCGAAAAAGATTGGCTGCCTGACAGACCTGTTCGTGAAACGCGCTCCAGCTTAGCGTTTCTGCCTTGTCTGTCGCGCCTGATGTAAGCTGATAACTGATCGCGGGGCGATCTGGGAACTTTGCCGCCGTCGTCGCCAGCATTTCATAGACCGTGGTCGGCACATCGCGTGCACTCCACGGCATTTCATTGGTCATATCTTTGCTGTCTTGCAGTGTGCCGAACTTCATGTTGCATTTCCTCCCCATTGGCCCATTTTTTGAGCGCTCTATGAACATATAGTGTCGGGCTTTGCGTTTTCACGCAAGAGCTGCGGTGCAACGTCAATTTCGTGCGGTTTAGGGGGTTTTTTCTTTCCATGATCAGCGCAATGACCATATGCTACGGCTCCGACCCTCAGCTATATTCTGGAGCCTGCCTTATGAAGATTGCGACTGCCGCCTACCCTGTGAGCTGGTGCTCGACATGGGAGATATACGCACAAAAACAACGTGATTGGGTTATGAAAGCCTCCTCAAACGGCGCCGATCTTGTGGTTTTTCCGGAGTATGGCGCGATGGAACTGGCAGCACTGGCAGGGGAGACTGCGGCGGGCGATATCCAAGGCTCAATTGATGCCGTGAGCGAACGCCAGCCCCAGATGAACACACTCTTTGCTGATTTGGCGGCAGAATTTGCCATGCATATCCTTGCGCCCTCGGCCCCCGTGCGGGAAGCCACCCGCACCGTAAACCGCGCAGGACTGTTCAGCCCCACAGGCACGGCAGGCTTTCAGGACAAACAAATCATGACCCGTTTTGAGCGTGAGGATTGGAATGTCGCGGGCGGCGGCCCCTTGAAGCTTTTTGAGACGGCGATCGGCAAGATCGGTATTTTGATCTGTTATGACAGCGAATTCCCGCTCTTGGGGCGCGCTCTGGTTGAGGCCGGTGCCGAGATTATTCTCGTGCCCTCCTGCACAGAGGCGCTGGAAGGGTATTGGCGGGTGCGCATTGGCGCGATGGCACGCGCGCTTGAGGGGCAATGTGTCACGGTTATGTCGAGCCTGATTGGCAACGAACCCCGCCTCTTTGGTGTCGAGAGCAACTCAGGCATGGGCGGGGTTTTCGCCCCGATGGATCAGGGCTTTCCCCCCACAGGCGTTTTGGCGGAAGGGAACCTCAACAAAGCCGGCTGGACCTATGCCAGCGTTGACACCGCCAAGATCGCACACGTCCGCGCCGACGGCCATGTTCTTAATGCGTTGCATTGGGAAGAACAGGCTCCGCGCGCCTCAGATGTCACACTGGAGGCCCTGGCCTAAGAAAGGCCTTGAAAAACCGCGCTGATAGGCGCATTTAAGCCGCGCTTGCCAAGACTGGCTTGCGAAACTCTAGGAGAGACCATGGCCAAGGAAGAACTGCTCGAATTCCCCGGTGTCGTAAAGGAACTCCTGCCGAATGCGACATTCCTGGTCGAGCTGGAAAACGGCCATACGATCATCGCACATACGGCAGGCAAGATGCGCAAGAACCGCATCCGCGTTCTGGCTGGCGACAAAGTTCAGGTGGAAATGACACCGTATGATCTGACGAAAGGTCGGATCAACTACCGCTTTAAATAAGCATGAAACTGGTCCTCGGCTCAGGCAGCCCGCGTCGGAAGGAACTTCTGGCGCAAATCGGCGTTGTGGCCGATGACATTCGCCCGCCCGACATAGACGAAACGCCGCTAAAGGCCGAGTTGCCCCGCCCCTATTGTGCGCGGATGGCGCGCGAGAAGGCGTTGGCTGTGACGGCCAGCGCGGATGAGATCGTGCTGTGCGCAGATACCACCGTGGCCCTCGGGCGGCGCATTTTGGGAAAACCCGACGATGCTGCAGAAGCCGAACGCTTCTTGCGCCAGCTTTCGGGGCGGCGTCACCGCGTGATCACGGCTGTGGCTGTGAAAGCAGGCGAGCAGCTTTGGCAGCGCGACGTTGTCACCACGGTCAAGATGAAACGGCTTTCTGACTGCGAAATCGCGGGCTACCTTGCCACGAACGACTGGCAAGGCAAAGCCGGCGGTTATGCTATTCAAGGGCCGGCAGGCGCGCTCATCCCTTGGATACAAGGCTCGTTCACCGGCGTTGTCGGCCTGCCGCTTTCCGAAACTGCCGCGCTGTTACAAGCCGCAGGCTACCTGCTTTGGAGGACCTCATGAAGGGACGTCAGATTATTCTCGATCATTTCGGCGCACGCGAAGCCGCCGCCCTGATGGTCGATGGGCAACTGCATGATCTCTTGATCGATGCGGACGCCCCTCGCCCCGGCACAGTCTATCGCGCGCGCGCCACCAAGCCCCAGAAAGGCCAAGGCGGGATGTTTCTTGAAACACCTGATGGCAACGCCTTTTTAAAGCAGGTCAAAGGCATTGCCCCCGGAGATATGCTGACTGTGCAGCTCACAGGCTATGCCGACGAGGGCAAGGCCCTACCTGTCACTGGCAAGCTCATGTTCAAATCGCGTTATGCGATTGTGACACCGGATGCGCCGGGCCTGAACATCTCACGCCAGATCCGCGAAGACGAGCGTCGTGACGCTTTGATGATGATTGCCAAGGAAGAGATGGAAGGCCTTGGCTTTGGCCTGATCCTACGCTCCTCCTGTGAAGAGGCTGCCGATGAGGACATCTCTGAAGACCTTCGCGCCATGATTGATATGGCGCAGACAGTTGTGCGCGATACGGGAACCGCGCCCGAAACCTTGACCGAAGGCGACGGTCCTCATGTTCTGGCGTGGCGCGATTGGGTCGAACCCGCCGATGTTGTGACTGATGCGGGCAGCTTTGAAAGCCATGGGGTTCTTGAGGCATTAGACGCTCTGAGAGAGCCCGAAGTGCGCCTTGCGGGCGGCGCCTCACTCGCCATTGAACCGACACGCGCCCTGATTGCTGTCGATGTCAACACAGGCGCGGACGGCTCCTTTGCGGCCGGCACACGCGCCAACTTTGCCTGTGCCAAGGAACTGCCCAAACAACTGCGCCTACGCGGCCTTGGCGGGCAGATCACAATCGACTTGGCCCCAATGCCCAAAAAAGACCGCCGTGGCTTTGAAGCTTCGCTGCGGGCTGCGCTCAAAGCAGACGGAATAGACACGGTGCTCGCGGGGTTTACCCCTCTTGGGCACTATGAACTTCAGCGCAAACGCGCCCGCCTGCCCCTCAGTGAGCTGCTCGCAGGGCGACTGGCATGAGCTGCCCGATCTGCGCCAATGAGACAGATACGCGCTACAAGCCGTTCTGCTCGCGCCGCTGCGCAGACATCGACCTCGCGAAGTGGTTGGGGGGCGGATATGCCCTGCCCTCTAACGATGCAGAGGACGCAGAACACCTTCTAGACGAGATGGAAAAGCAGGCACAGAAGCCACATTGATTTTTTACGAAAAAGCCTCTGGACACCGCCCCGCCCCTCGCCTAGAACGCCGCTACCCAGATCGGTATTAACCGCATCACCCGTGCCCGGGTAGCTCAGGGGTAGAGCAGTGGATTGAAAATCCTCGTGTCGGTGGTTCGATTCCGCCCCTGGGCACCACTTTTACCAAATAAAACAATGACTTAGCCAAGCGCAATGCGCGCTAAAGTTGTGTAATTCAAAAACACACCTTAAACACACTTTTTGCCGTGTTGCTGACTATTTTGACTGCGGATTCGTTGTGTTGAACACTGTGTTGGCTAGTGCTGTGTTGCGGACACTGTGTTTGTGGAGTTTTGGGACAACATGGTTAGGGACACAGATGATGTGAGTGCTGGCTTTCCGCACAGAGCGGACCTTGGTGCATCTTGCGGCGAAGAGCTTTTTCGAGCCCCTTTACCGATTTTTGTTGTGCCGAAAAGTTCGGCTTTAGGTGGAAGCCACTGGCTCTATGATCACCTGCATAATGAAACACAGGTGATCAAATGGTTGCGTCACTCGCTACGAACGATCTCGCTGTAGTCGCCGCGCAATTGCAGGATCACAGTGATGTCGGCATCGTCACGGTTG
>NZ_CBFHPP010000021.1:0-33098 GCF_965657785.1 Lentibacter sp. | reverse complement strand
GGCTTGACGCAGTCAAGCCGCACTCCCTCACCGCACAATCAGCCGCGTTCCAAGCTCAATGCGCGCCGCAATCCAGTGCAAATCGTCCCGCGCAAAGGCCACACAGCCCTCAGTCGGATAGCCACCGCGCCGCCACTGGTGCAAAAAGATAGCCGAGCCTTTGCCAGCCTCTGCAACGGGCCAGTTCCAATCCGTCACAATCACAAGGTCATAGAGCGGGTCGGCCCGCCTGAGCCGCTCGTGGCTGCCCGCGTAGGGCGCGCGAACAGGCAGGTTATAGGCCACATCCCCGCTCTCGTCCGACCAAAGGTCGCGCGGCCCGATCGGCTCGGCCCAGGCCCGCGGTTTCAAAAGCCGGTCAGGCCGATACAGCATCCCGACAAGCCGGTGCACCCCCGCGGGCGTCGCCCCGTCGCCCTCGCACTTGGCCGCAGAAATCCCGCCCTTCCCAATCACACAAGCAAACCTGCGCCCCAAAAAGCGCAGCCCCATCGGCGTCAGCACAAGATCAGCCACGCTCACAGCAAATGCCCCGATTTGGCCGCCTTCACTTTAAGGTAGCCGTGGTTATGCGCATTCCCGCCCACAACAAGCGGCACCCGCTCAACCACTTTCACACCGGTCTTTTCCATCATGGCGATCTTGGCAGGGTTGTTCGTCATCAGCCTGATCGCCGCAAAGCCAAGCTCTTTCAAAATAGCACTGCCCACCCGAAAGTCGCGCTCGTCGTCTTCAAAACCAAGACGGTGGTTGGCCTCGACCGTATCAAAGCCTTGGTCCTGCAAGCTATAGGCGCGCATCTTGTTGGCAAGGCCAATCCCGCGCCCCTCTTGATTGAGGTAAAGCAAAATGCCTTGGCCCTCAGCGCCCATCTGCGCCAAAGCCCCGCGCAGCTGCGGGCCACAGTCGCACTTGAGCGAGCCAATCAGATCGCCCGTAAAACAGGCCGAATGCAGCCGTGTCAAAACAGGCAACGCCCTGTCTGGCCGCCCGATTTCAACGGCATAATGCTCTTCGCTGCCATCCTCGGGCCGAAACACATGAAGCCGCGTATTTTCAGCAACCTCGATCGGCACCCGCGCCGCCACGATGTCCTGCAAGACCACGCTCGCATCCATAGCCGCGCGAGCCGCATCCGCATCCACAACCGTCAGCCGCTCGGCCGCCGCAAAAGCCTCGGCCCCGGCTGCGTCGCAGGCCAGATCCGCCACCAAAGCCGCAGGCAATAGCCGCGCCGCCTTACAGAGCGCCAGTGCAAGCCGGTGTAGCTGCGCCCCGCCCTCACGCGCGCTCTGAAGCGGCCCCTTCATAGGGTTTGCAAGGTCGTCCTTCGGCTCCGCCACAGACAAGACCCAGCGCAAATCCGCCTCCTCAGGCAGCACAATCCGCGCCACATCCCCGTCATAGCTGCGCGCCTTCAAGGTCTCGGCCCGCCGCGCCGTAATCGCCAGAACAGGTGCAAGCCCCGCCTGCTTCAGCCCCGCAAGGCGCGCGCTATCCGCCGTCTCTGCCGCCAGAACAAGCGCCGCGCCCTGCGCGCTGACAAGCACAACAGGCACACCAATGCGCAGGTCCGCCCGCGCCCGCGCCAAAGTCTCGTTAATGTCAGGGCCCAAATTCATGGCTGTTCCTCAGTCGAAATACCTACAGAATTGAAACAAAAGTAGCCCCTGCTACACGAGCGCGTGAAACCTTGCTACAAAACTTGTCACACCTATGATCCACTCTATTTCTAAGAGGCACAACCCGATAGGAGGCCCGCATGGCACAACTCAGAAAAATTCTGCTCGTCGATGACGATGATGACCTGCGCGAAGCGCTGAGTGAACAGCTTGTCATGACAGAAGACTTTGATGTTTTCGAAGCCGACAGCGGCGCAACCGCCATGCAAAAAACAAAAGAAAGCCTCTATGATTTGGTCATCCTTGATGTCGGCCTGCCCGATACCGATGGCCGCGAGCTCTGCCGCCTGATGCGCAAACAGGGCGTCAAAGCGCCTGTGCTCATGCTCACAGGCCACGACAGCGACTCTGACACAATCCTCGGTCTCGACGCAGGCGCCAATGACTACGTCACCAAGCCGTTCAAGTTTCCGGTCCTGCTCGCCCGTATCCGCGCCCAGCTGCGCCAGCACGAACAAAGCGAAGACGCGATCTTCACGCTTGGGCCCTATACGTTCAAACCCGCAATGAAGATGCTGATCACAGAAGACGATAAGAAAATCCGCCTGACCGAGAAAGAGACGAATATCTTGAAGTTCCTCTATCGCTCCCCCGACGGCGTCGTCGCGCGCGATGTTTTGCTGCACGAGGTCTGGGGCTACAACGCGGGCGTCACAACCCATACGTTAGAAACCCATATCTACCGCCTGCGTCAGAAAATAGAGCCAGACCCCTCAAATGTAAGGCTTCTGGTCACAGAATCAGGCGGCTATCGCCTCATTGCCTGAAAATAATACGACTTGATCTGCATCAAAGATGCATCTCAAAGTTGCCATTAGAAGGTCAGTATACCGTCGCATATGCGGTCTATCATATGCACCTCCCTGTTGGACTTAGGCCGAGCCTCGCGCTCGGCCCTTTTTTTATCCAAAACAACCTCTTGCCTAAAGATTCACCCCTGATTCCTCTTTCCGCAAATATCCCGGGGGTTTGGGGGCAGCGCCCCCAACGGATCGGATTTTCGCGAAGCGAAATCCGAAATCTCTAACGCGCTGCAAACGCCTCATGCGCCGCCGCCGCCCGCGCCACAGCGTCATGATCCAGCTCAAAGCCAAGCCCCGGTTTGCCCTCAAGCGCCAAAAGCCCCTTTTGCGGCGCAAGGCTCGGGCTGGCGATAATATTCTCTTCCAGAAGCTGCCACATGATCTGGTTGCCATCATCCAGCTTGGCAATCGCGCGGCCCACATGATGCTCGGCACAGGTGGTGATCCCCGTGGTCATGCTCGAATGAATGCACAGCGTCACGCCCGCGGCCTCGCAGATCGCCGCCGCCTTCATCATGGCCCGCAAACCGCCGATTTCGCGCGGCCCCACAGCGATCATATCCGCAGCCCCCGTGGCACAAGCGGTATAAACCTCCTGAAGCGTGAACACAGCCTGATCCGCGCCCATCGCCACAGGCGAGCGCCGCGTCATATGCGCCAGCGGCGCAAGGCTCAAACTGCTGGTCGGCTGCTCGATATATTCTATCCCGTAAGGCTCAAGCGCCTTGATCATTCTCAGCGCAAGCGCAGGCTCCCAAGCCTCGTTCGCATCCAGCCGCAGCCGCACATCAGGCCCCACAGCCGCCCGAATGGCCCGCACATTCGCCAGATCATAGTCAGGCGAAATCCCCACCTTGAGATAGAGGATAGGCTGCCCCTCAGCGCTCCCCTTCACAGCGTCGGCCACCAGCTCCTCGGTGCTGCTGCCCTGCAAAAAGTAGAAATATCCGACAGATTGGCGCGCCGCGCCGCCAAGCAGCGTCCAGACAGGCAGGCCCAGAAGCTTGCCCTGCAAATCGAGCGCCGCCATTTCCAGCCCCGATCTGAGCTGGTTGCCATAGCGCGGCATATTCCCCCCGAAGGTCAGGAAATTGGCGCGATAGGCTTCCTCCCAAGCCGCCGCCTGCTCAAACACACTGCGCCCCATAAAATGCCGCGCCAGCTTGAGCAAAACCAGCCGCTGCGCCTCCGCATCAGGCGCAGTCGTCGTCTCGCCATATCCGATGGTGCCGTCCTCGGCCTCCATCTCGATGAGGTTGACGATAAAGGCCGCCTCGACCCCTTGTGACCAGACATAAGGCCTGACCAAGCCAAGTCGCATTGGCGTCACACGGATCTCTCTGATCTTCATGGCAGGCTCCCTTTTTGCCGATCATGGGCTGGAACGCCCCCGCCGTCACCAGAAATTCCGACAGATCACGCCGCAAACAGGCACCGCCCCCTTGCATTCAATTCGCGCAAAAGGGCATGGTCAAACCGCAACACAGGAGCGCCCCATGTCATTCACTCTCGCCACTTGGAACATCAACTCTGTCCGCTTGCGCGAGCCTCTGGTGCTCAAGCTGCTCTCTGAGGAGGCCCCCGATGTGCTCTGCCTGCAAGAGTGCAAAAGCCCTGTCGAGAAAATCCCCCTCGAGGGCTTCCAAGCGCTCGGCTATACCCACATGGTCGCACGCGGCCAGAAGGGCTACAACGGCGTCGCGATCCTCTCCAAAATCCCCATGGTAGAAGCGGGCGCGGAAGATTACGCAAGCCTCGGCCACGCCCGCCACATTGCGGGCAAGCTTGAGAACGGCGTCACGGTGCACAACTTCTATGTCCCCGCTGGCGGCGATGTCGCCGACCGCGAAGTCAACGAGAAGTTCGGCCAGAAGCTCGACTACCTCAGCGAGATGCGCGACGCCTTCCACGCCAACGCGCCTCAAAAGTCGATCCTCGTCGGCGATCTCAACATCGCCCCCCGCGAAGATGACGTCTGGGATCACAAAAAACTCCTCAAAGTCGTCTCCCACACCCCCGTCGAAGTCGAAGCGCTGGCACAGACGCAAGACGCAGGCAAATGGGTCGACATCACCCGTCAGGACATCCCCGAAGGCAACCTCTACAGCTGGTGGTCCTACCGCGCCAAGGACTGGGACGAGGCCGACAAAGGCCGCCGCCTTGATCATGTCTGGGCCACCCCCGACATCTCAAACGCCGCCCACTCCTCCCGCGTGCTGCGCGCGGCCCGCGGCTGGACCCAGCCGTCCGATCACGCGCCAGTCTTTGCCACCTTTGACATCTAACCGCCCCCGCCCCTTGCAAGGGCGGCGCTGATCCCTCACATAAAGGGCAACCCATATTCCAAAGGAGTCCCCGATGGACCTCAATCTCTCCCAGCCCGCCGCCGCCAACGACCTGATTTTTGACGTCACTGAAGCCACCTTCATGAAAGACGTCGTTGAAGCCTCGATGGAAACCCCGGTGATCGTCGACTTTTGGGCGCCCTGGTGCGGCCCCTGCAAAACGCTTGGGCCGATGCTCGAGGCAACCGTGACCCGCGCCAAAGGCGCAGTCAAAATGGCCAAGGTTGATGTCGACCAAGAGCAGCGCCTCGCCCAGATGCTGGCCCAGCAGGGCCTCCCGATCCAGTCGATCCCGACAGTTGTCGGCTTCTACCAAGGCCGCCCTGTCGATATGTTCCAAGGCGCTGTGCCCCAGTCCGAGCTTGACGCTTTCGTCAAAAAAGTCGTCGACGCCGCAGGCGGTGATGCTTCGGGCGGGCTTGATGAGGCCGTCGCCGCTGCCGAAGATATGCTCGCTGAGGGCGCAATCGCCGACGCCGCACAGACCTTCGCCGCGATCCTTGAAGAAGAGCCTAATCACGCCGCAGCCTATGGCGGCCTCGTGCGCGCCTATATCGCCCAAGGCGATCTCTCAGGCGCAGAAGCAACCCTCAATGGCGCACCCGCCGAAATCAGCGCCGCCCCCGAACTTGAAGCCGCCCACGCCCAGCTCGAGCTTGCCAAACAAGCCGCCAATGCCGGCCCCGTCGCCGAGCTTCAGGCCGCCTCCGAGGCCAACCCCGACGATCACCAAGCCCGCTTTGACTATGCCAACGCGCTTCAAGGCGCTGGCGATGTGGCCGAGGCCGTCGATCAGCTGCTAGAGCTCTTCCGCCGCGACCGCGAGTGGAACAATGGCGCCGCCAAAGCCCAACTCTTCACCCTGTTTGACGCCCTCCCCCCGCAAGACCCGATCGCGCTGGCAGGGCGCCGCAAACTCGGCTCCATGATCCTGATCTGAGGCAAACCATGCGCAAATTCAAAGATATGCCCAGCGTCATTCCCGTTTTCCCACTGCCGGGCGCGCTGCTTCTACCGCGCTCCAATATGCCGCTGCATATCTTTGAGCCGCGCTACCTCACCCTGCTTGATGACGCGCTCAAAACCCCTGAGCGTCTGATCGGGATGATCCAGCCAGACACAGGCCCCCACAGCGCCGATGATGCGCTGATGACAATCGGCTGCGCGGGCCGCATCACCCAGTTCAACGAGACCGATGATGGCCGCTACATGATCACCCTGACAGGCATCTCGCGCTACCGCATCGCGGCGCAGGTCGAAGGGTTCTCGCCCTACCGCCGCGCCGAAATAAGCTGGGACGGCTTTGAAAAAGACATGGGCCCAGAGGAGCGTGACCCCGCCTTTGACCGCGCCAAATTCCTTGCGCTGCTCGAGCGGTTCTTTTCCGCCAAGGGCCTCAATACCGACTGGGATACCCTGCAAGACGCCGAAGACGAGCTTCTCGTCAATTCGCTCTCCATGCTGCTTGATTTCTCTCCCGAAGACAAACAGGCGCTCTTAGAGGCGCCCTCTCTCTCCACCCGTCGCGAAACCCTCGTGACCCTGATCGAATTCGCCCTGCACAGCAGCGGCGATGGCGAGGATATTCTCCAATGACCGAAACACCCGAATTCGACCGCCATATGCTCGAAGCCCTCGTCTGCCCCGTCTCTCAAGGGCGGCTCGAATATGACGCCGAGGCCCAAGAGCTGATCAGCCCCTCCGCAAACCTCGCCTACCCGATCCGCGACGGCATCCCCGTGATGCTGTTTGACGAGGCCCGCAAGCTCGAAGAGTAAGTTTGCAAGCCGCGCACCGCCTGACCGTGGGCTGGCGATCCAACGCGTCTGACATGGCGCTTTATGCCAGCCAAGCACTTCCATGATCTCTGCAATGCACCAAACCTACCAAATCGCCAGACCGCGGGACGGTCATGCGATGCGCGGCGGCCTTCGGCCTTGATTCCGCGCTCACCACTCCTCAACATCTCCCAAACACACCGCGCGCAGCCTTTACACCTGCGCGCCGCTGCAAAATCCTGTTCAGGGGGTGCACGGGTGGTGCACGCTTTGTGCACGCTTATCACCCCCCTAGAATCAGAGCGGCCAAAACGCGTTAACCTTTGGAGTTCACGTTTTCATGAGGTCGGGCAAATCGCCGTTCAAACCCGCCGCTTCGCGCATCAATCCGCGCTTCACACCGGGCAGCGCATTGATCAGCCCCATGCCGAGGTCCCGCCCCAGTCTGAGGAGCGGATTATCGTTTGAAAACAACTTGTTGGTCAGGTCCGTGCTGGCCGCCAAAGTGGCCGTATCAAACCGCCGCCAACTTTGGTAGCGCTCCAGCACAAGCTGGCTTGAAAAGTCCTCGCCACGCGCTTCTGCGTGCTCGATCACATGCGCCAGCGCCGCCACGTCGCGCAGCCCCGCATTCAGCCCCTGCCCCGCAATCGGATGCATCCCGTGCGCCGCATCTCCAACAAGCGCAAGCCTTTGACTTATAAAGGAATTCGCGATGGTCAGCTTGAGCGGATAGGCATAGCGCTTGCCGTCCAGTTTGATCTCTCCAAGGAAGTCCCCAAACCGTGGCCGCAGCACTTCAAGATAGTCTGCATCGCTCAGATTATTGATGCCATTCGCCCGCTCTGTGCGCTCTGACCAGACAATAGAACTGCGGTTCCCCGGAAGCGGCAAAATAGCGAGCGGCCCCTCGGGCATAAAAAATTGTTGAGCAATGCCATTATGCGGTTTTTCGTGGCAAATCGCACAGACAAGAGCCGTCTGGCCATACTCCCACCCCGTCCGCCTGATTCTGGCCCTCTCCGCCGTCCCCGAAGCGCGCCCATCCGCCCCCACAACAAGCCGTGTGGAGTGCACATCGCCAGAGGCCAAAGTCAGCCAAGCGCCGCTGTCGTTCACCTCTTGGGAAACGACTTTTCCCTCAATGGTTTTGATCCCTTCATGCGCCGCCACAGCCTCGAGCAAAGCGCGTCGCAGGTAGCGGTCTTCCAGCATATGGCCCATGGGGCCTTCTTCCAGCTCGCCTTGCTCAAAGTGCAGAAAAAACGGCGCTGGTCCCTGCCCTGCGCGGCCATCGCTCGCCTTGATCTCGTTCATCGGCTGGGCGTGCTCGGAGAGCTTGTTCCAAAGGCCCAAACGCTTCAAAAGCCGGATCGAGGCAAAGGCCAAAGCATAGGCTCGCCCGTCAAACGCCGCGTTCGCACGCACCTCTTCAGGCTGCGCATCAATCAGGCTCACACGCCGCCCCCGCGCCGCCAAAGCCAGCGCCAAAACGGGGCCGTTCAGCCCGCCCCCTACGATTGCGATATCACTGTCATATGTCATGTCTTGCACTATGCCTGAGCCTGCGGGATTGTCCATGCAACAGAACGCCGCTACCGTGGTTTTGAACGCAGCGAAAAGGGATATAAAATGCAAGACTGGCTCAAAATGAGCATGGCCGATCTGGGCCGTGGTATCGCCGCAGGCGAAATTGATCCCATTGATCTTACAGAAAAATATCTCTCCGCCATCGCGGCCCACCCCTTCGGCACACGCATCTATGCCCGCCTCACAAAAGAGCGCGCCCGCGCCGAAGCAAAGGCCGCCTCCGAGCGCGCAAAAGCAGGCCTGCGCCGTGGCTTGCTTGATGGCGTCCCGATCAGCTGGAAAGACCTTTTCGACACAGCAGGCACCGCCACAGAAGCAGGCTCTGCCCTCCTCAAAGACCGTGTCCCGGACCGCGACGCATGGGCCTTGCAAAACGCCACCAAAGCAGGCCTCGTCTGCCTTGGCAAAACCCATATGAGCGAGCTGGCCTTCTCTGGTCTTGGCCTCAACCCCGTGACAGAAACACCCCCCTGCGTAAACGATCACGCCGCCGTTGCGGGCGGCTCCTCCTCGGGCGCTGCGGCCTCTGTCGCCTTTGATCTGGCCCCTTGCGGTATCGGCTCCGACACGGGCGGAAGCGTGCGTATCCCTGCCGCATGGAACGACCTTGTCGGCCTCAAAACAACGGCCACCCGCATCCCCCTCACAGGCGTTGTGCCGCTTTGCGAAAAGTTCGATACAGTCGGCCCCCTCTGCCGCTCAGTGGAAGACGCCGCCCTCATGCTCGCCGCGCTCGAAGGCGGCCAAGCGGCTGATCTACATGGCGTTTCTCCAAAAGGCCTGCGCCTTGCGATCCTTGACACAATCGCCCCTGATGATGTCCGCGACGCGCCCAAAGCCGCCTTTGACAGCGCGGTTGCGCGCCTCAAAGCCGCAGGCGCAACCATCGAACACATCAAGGCCCCAGAAGTCGCCGATGTCATGCCGCTCTCGCCAGTTCTCTTCACATCCGAAGCCTACGGCACTTGGAAAGAGGTGATCGAGGCCGCGCCAGACAAGATGTTCCCCGAAATTCTTGCGCGCTTCCGCTCTGGCGCAGGCCACGCCGCCGCCGATTATGTCGCCGCATGGCAAACCATCGAGCGCGCCCGCGCCACATGGGCCGCGCGTGCGGCAGGTTATGACGCCGTTCTCCTGCCCAGTGCGCCGATCCTGCCGCCCAATGCAGAGCGCCTGATGACAGATAGCGACTATTACATCACAGAAAACCTGCTCAGCTTGCGCAATACGCGCATCGGAAACCTCCTCGGCCTCCCCGCCATAACCCTTCCCACAGGCACGCCAAGCTGCGGAATTCTCCTGATGGGCGCAGCTTTTGGCGAAGAAAAGCTCCTGCGCGTCGCGGCCGCCGCCGAAAAAGCGATCGCAGACAAGGCACTTTAATCTCAGGCGAGGCGCTATAAATGCCACAAACTGCCTGAATCCACACAGTTTTTCTGGACGAAGCGGGCTTGCTTGAGTAATTTGGTTTCAAACGGGGCGCCAATGACCCCGACTTTGAGGCAGAATTGATATGTTTCCCGAGCGGTTTTCGAACCTTCCGGCCTATGCGTTTCCGCGCCTTCGCGCCCTGTTGGATCACCATCCCGCAGGCGGCGAAACCGTGCACATGACCATTGGCGAGCCAAAGCACCCCTTCCCCGCTTGGGTCGGCGAAGAGCTGGCAGCCCATATCGAGGGCTTCAACAAATACCCCCCCAATGACGGCAGCGAAGCGCTGCTCACAGCCATATCCGGCTGGCTCGAGAGCCGCTTTTCCGTCGTAGCCGCCGCCGATACGCAAATCCTCGCGCTCAACGGAACCCGCGAAGGCCTCTACAACGCCTGCATGGCGCTCGTGCCCGAGAAGGTGCAGGGCGACACGCCCAATATCCTGATGCCAAACCCGTTTTATCAGGTCTATGCCGTTGGCGCGGCCTCTGTCGGCGCACGGCCAATCTTTGCCAACGCCACAGAAGGCACAGGCTTTCTGCCCGACTTCTCTGGCCTGCCCACCGATATTCTCAAGAAAACAGCCGCCGCCTTTATTTGCTCGCCCTCCAACCCCCAGGGCGCCATTGCCAATCGCGCTTACCTGCGCGAGCTGATCGCTCTCGCCGAGCAGTTTGATTTCCAGATCTTCGCAGATGAATGCTACTCCGAGATTTACCGCAATGATCCCCCGCCCAGCGCGCTTCAGGTCGCCGCCGAGATCGGCGCACATCCCGAGCGTGTGGTGATCTTTCATTCGCTCTCCAAGCGCTCCAACTTGCCGGGCTTGCGCTCGGGCTTTGTGGCTGGCGGTCCCGAGACAATCACCCGCCTCAAACAGTTGCGCAACTACGCTGGCGCGCCCTTGCCCACGCCGCTTCAGGCCGTTGCCGCGCGCGTCTGGGCCGATGAAGAGCACGTTGTGGAAAACCGCAGGCTCTATCAGGAAAAATACAGCATTGCCGATAAGGTCATGGCCGATTTCGCTGGTTACAAAGGCCCCGAAGGCGGGTTTTTCCTTTGGCTGCCCGTCGAAGACGGCGAAACAGCCGCGCTCAAGCTCTGGCGCGAAACAGGCGTGCGCGTGCTCCCCGGAGCCTACCTGAGCCGCGACGCCGAGGGCCGCAATCCGGGCAAGAATTACATCAGGGTCGCCATGGTGGCCCCAAAAGAAGAAATGCAGCAGGGGCTTCGCCGCCTCAAAAGCTGCTTACAAAGCTGAGGACGAGGGAAAATGGCATACCAGACACGCGGGCGCGATCCGCTTCTCGATAGCAACATGGCAGAAGCCATCGAAAAACGCGGCAAAGAGCTTGCAGGACTTGCTCTGGTGGTTGCGGCTTTGGCCGCTGCCGCCATGATCTTTTCCTACACGCCCAGCGATCCGTCTTGGCTCTCTGCGACGGACGCACCCGTGCAAAACTGGATGGGAAGCTTCGGTGCAACCATTGCCGCCCCCCTCTTTATGATCATCGGCTGGGGCAGCTTGGGCATAGCCGCCGCCCTGCTGGCATGGGGCACGCGCCTCGTGGCGCATTTCGGTGCCGATCGCGCCGTTGGCCGCCTCATTTTTGCGCCCATCTGGCTGGCGCTCTTGTCCGTTTACGCCTCAGCCCTTGTCCCAAGCGAAACATGGACCCATTCTTTCGGCCTCGGCGGCCTCTTTGGCGACACTGTGCTTGGCAGCCTTCTCGGCATTCTACCTGTCAGCGCAAGCTTTGGCCTCAAGGTTCTCTCTCTGCTCCTTGGCGCAGGCATGATCGCACTGGGCGCCTTTATCCTCGGCTTCACCCGCGCCGAGCTGCGCTATATCGGCCGCTTCCTCCTGATCGGAACAATCCTTGCCTATGCCACAGCCATGAAGCTCTTGGGCAAGACAGCAACTGGCGCCATGACAGCAGCCCAAACTCTGCAAGACCGCAATCGCGCCCGCCGCGAACAGCGCGCCATTGCCCGCGCAGAAGCCGCCGAATGGACGGCCCTGCAAGACGCCCAAACACTTGAAGTCTCGCCGCGTGCCCCCCTGCCCCACAGCCATTCCGATGAACCTCCGCTCACAGCCCCGACGGAAAAAACTGGTTTGCGCGCGCTGATGCCCAATCTCATCCGCCGCGCCGAGCCAATGCCCGAGCCAGAGCTGGTTCACACCGCGCCCCAATTTGCCGATGGCGAGCCACCCGCCCCTTCAGACGACCGCATCAAAGCCAAGATCGCCGATGTGATCAAATCACGCGTGCGCCATAGCCCGTCGATCCAGTCTGCGGTCGCAGCCCCCCTCACCAAAGGCCGCGGTCACGGCCCGATCCCGCTTGTGCTCGACACAAGCACACCAAACCTGCGCACCGAACCGCCCATCTCTGGTCCGGTCACACAGCCCCTGCCAGAAGAGCCAAGGCTCACAGCGGCCTTCACGCCAGAACAGCAGAGTTTTGACAGGGCCGAACCCTATGATCTTGACGACGAAGAGATTATTGATGACAGCTTCGCAATTGATGAAGCCGCCGCACCAAGGGCTTTCAATATCCCGACACCCGAGCACAAAAAAGTTGTTCAGCACGCTGTCAAAAAGCCGGTTCAGCCCAGCACCCGCGCCAAGGCCGAGGCCCAGCCGACCTTCAAATTCGAAGACAAGCGCACAGCCTACGAACTTCCTCCGCTGTCGCTTCTCGCCGATCCGATCAAGATCGAACGCTTCCATCTGTCTGATGAGGCCCTGGAGGCCAATGCCCGTATGCTCGAAAGCGTGCTTGATGACTACGGCGTCAAAGGCGAGATCGTCTCGGTCCGTCCTGGCCCTGTTGTCACAATGTATGAGCTAGAGCCCGCGCCAGGCCTCAAGGCCTCCCGCGTGATCGGCCTCGCCGATGATATCGCCCGCTCGATGGCCGCGCTCTCCGCGCGTGTCTCCACAGTCCCCGGCCGCTCGGTGATCGGGATCGAGCTTCCCAATGACAACCGCGAGATGGTCGGCTTCCGCGAGATCCTTTCGGGGCGTGAATACGGCGACGGAAACCACAAACTGCCCCTCGCGCTTGGCAAAGACATCGGCGGCGACCCCATTGTCGCGAACCTCGCCAAAATGCCCCACCTGCTCATCGCAGGGACAACTGGCTCAGGCAAATCTGTTGCGATCAATACGATGATCCTCTCGCTTCTCTACAAGCTCACGCCTGAAGAGTGCCGCATGATCATGATCGACCCCAAGATGCTCGAACTCTCCGTCTATGACGGCATCCCGCATCTGCTCTCCCCCGTTGTGACCGATCCGAAGAAGGCCGTTGTTGCCCTCAAGTGGACGGTCGGCGAAATGGAAGAGCGCTATCGCAAAATGTCCAAAATGGGCGTGCGCAATATTGATGGCTACAACTCCCGCGTCGCCGATGCGCTGGCCAAAGGCGAGATGTTCTCGCGCACCGTCCAGACGGGCTTTGACGACGACACAGGCGAGCCAGTGTTTGAAACAGAAGAAATGACGCCAGAGAAAATGCCCTATATCGTCGTGATCGTCGACGAAATGGCCGACCTCATGATGGTCGCAGGCAAAGAGATCGAAGCCTGTATCCAGCGCCTTGCCCAAATGGCGCGTGCCTCAGGCATTCACATCATCATGGCAACACAGCGCCCCTCTGTTGACGTCATCACAGGCACAATCAAAGCCAACTTCCCGACACGGATCAGCTTCCAAGTGACGAGCAAAATCGACAGCCGCACCATCCTTGGCGAAATGGGCGCCGAGCAACTCCTCGGCATGGGCGATATGCTCTACATGGCGGGCGGCGCAAAGATCACACGCTGCCACGGCCCCTTTGTCTCCGATGAGGAAGTCGAAGAAATCGTCAATCACCTCAAGGCCTTTGGCCCGCCCGAATATGTCTCGGGCGTTGTCCAAGGCCCGCCCGATGACAACGCAAGCGATATCGACGCGGTCCTCGGCCTCGGCGGCAACACCGACGGCGAAGATGCGCTTTATGATACAGCCGTCGCCATCGTCATCAAAGATCGCAAGTGCTCCACATCCTACATCCAGCGCAAGCTCTCGATCGGCTATAACAAGGCCGCCAAGCTCGTCGAACAGATGGAAGATGAAGGCATCATCTCGGGCGCAAACCACGTCGGCAAGCGCGAAATCCTTGTGCCAGAACAGCACTAAGCGGCTTTTCGCCCCAACCACAAAAGAAACACCGGCTAAAGCGTTTCGCGACCTTCTCCCAAAGAGTTATCCGCGAAACGCCCACTTCCCCCAATAATCGTGGCTCCGTATGAGCGCAGAGCCGCCCTTGAGCTGTGCTCATACGGTTTTGTTATCGCTTAACAGTCGGTGTTTTTGTATTCTGCCCCTATATCAGACGTACAAACGCGCACGCGCTCACCTAGGTAAGACTTATGAAGCTCAAACACATCTTTCTCGCGCCGGTTCTGGTCCTCGCCCTTGCCGCGCCCGCACAGGCCGAAAAGCTGTCGCTCAACGCTCTTTCGCAATATTTCAACGCCATGAAAACGGCCAAGGGCGCCTTCACCCAAATCAACGATGACGGAACAATCGCCACAGGCACAATCTATATCAAACGCCCCGGCAAGATCCGCTTTGAGTATAACCCGCCCGAAGAGACACTGGTTCTCGCCAGCGCGAACACTTTGGCCATTTTTGACCCCAAGACAAACCAAGGTCCCGAGAGCTACCCTCTGGGGAAAACGCCCCTCTCGATCATTCTGGCCCGCACGGTCGATCTTTCTAGCGCAAACATGGTCACAGGCCATAGCTATGACGGCACCGCCACAGTGATCACAGCGCAAGACCCCGCACACCCCGAATACGGCAACATAGAGCTGAAGTTTACAAGCAATCCCGTGGAGCTGCGCCAATGGGTGATCAACAATGACAGCGGCTCAAGCACAACAATGGTGCTCGGCGCGCTCACCAAAGGCGGCAGCTTGCCCAACAACCTGTTTGATATTGCCGCCAATACCGAAAAGCGCAATGGACGCTGAACCGCCCAAAACGGATCACCGCAAGCGGCGACAGCCCGACAGCTGGGCACGATACATCTGCGACCGCTCCCCCACTTCGCCCGCAACCCGCATGAGCCATGCTTTCTGGCGATAGGTGCCGCGGGCAAAGCCCGTGTGCCCGTCATGATAAGCAAGATACTGGTTGCGCGCATCATTGAGCGCAATCCCGTTCCGCTCGCGGCTGATGTTCATGTAATAGCCCATGAAATCGCTCGCATCGCGAATATTGTTGCGCCGCGCCATGCGCTTGCCCTCTTTACGCTGATATTCTTCCCACGTCCCGTCAAGCGCCTGAGAATAGCCAAAGGCGCTCGATTGACGCCCCACAGGAATCACCCCGAGCTTATATTGAAACGGCGTGCGCGCATCCGATTTGAATTTACTCTCTTGATAGATAATGGCCATCTGGACATGGACAGGCACGCCCCATTTCCGCTCGGTCGCCTTGAACGCTCTCAAATAGGTGGGTCGCTCTTTCAAAATGGCACAGGCATTGTCGAGCTGCCGCGGCGCGCTCGTTCCCGGCCCACGACCACAAGCCGCAAGCGTTGCCACAATCAAAAATGCGCAAAGGATTCTGCTCATCTGCCCCTCGCTCGTAATGTTTTTTTCAAGCATAGTGCATTATCACAATAATCTAAATCAAATTTCTGTGCCACAAGCGCTTTTCTGCAGGCCCGATGCACAGAAGACCAAGCGACTGTTGGTCAACGCCTCACAGAGTGTTTCCAGCCTGCCTGCGTTGAAAATTGGACAACCCCCCATTGAAAGCGTTAAGCTGCTCGGATAGGGGCTAATCTTATGATGATACGCAAACGCGCCAAATACCACCTCGGACAAGTCGTCCGCCACAAGAAACACCCCTTCCGGGGGGTGGTCTTTGACGTCGACCCACAATTCGCAAACACTGATGAATGGTATGAAGCGATCCCCGAAGACAGCCGCCCCCAAAAGGAGCAGCCCTTCTATCACCTCCTCGCCGAAAACGACCAGAGCTACTATGTCGCCTATGTCTCCGAGCAAAACCTCGTCGCAGACTATTCAGGCGAGCCGGTCGATCACCCCGACATCCCCGATCTCTTCGGCCCCTTCCAAGACGGCCAATACCCGCTCCAGTTCCAACTGAACTGAGCTGGAATTCCAACCCGCACAGTCTTCCTCTTTCTAAAAATATCCCAGGGGGTGCGGGGGACTGGTCCCCCGCTTTAACAGTGGGTGCGGGGGACAGCGTCCCCCGCCTCGTTCGGTTGTGCAGAGCACAATCCGAAACCCCTAGTCCACAGGCCGTCCGTCTTTCTTCCAGGCGCCAAAGCCCCCGTCCATCTCAGCCACATTTTCAGCTCCCATATCCTGCAAAGCCTTCGCCGCCAAAGCCGAGCGCCACGCCCCCGCACAAAACAGAATAATCTTCTTATCCGTCGCAAAAGCCTCTTTATGATAGGGGCTCGCAGGGTCAAACCAGAACTCCAGCATCCCCCGTGGCGCGTGCAACGCGCCGGGAAAGCGCCCCTCCCGTTCCAGTTCGCGCGGATCCCGAATATCCACCACAAGTGCTTCGCCCGCTTGCGCCAGCCGCCAGACATCGTCGCGGCTGAGCGTTTCAATCTCTTCTTTCGCCCTCATCACGAGCGCTTTCACAGGTGTTATGGCCATGCTCAATACCCCAACGCCGCGCCGTCTTTGCGCGGATCAGACGCGCCTTCCAGCACGCCGTCGTCTCTGATGCGAATGGCCTGCGCCCCGCCCAGCGGTCCGTCAGGCACAACAACCTTATGGCCCATCTCGGCAAGCTCGGCGCGCACCGCCTCGCTATATCCCTTCTCGACCTTAAGCTCGCCCGCGTCGGCAAAACACCGCGGCGCATCAATCGCGCTCTGCGCATCCATGCCAAAGTCGATCATATTGGTGACAAACCGCGCATGGCCACAGGGCTGATACTGCCCGCCCATCACACCAAAAGGCATTGTCGCACGGCCGTTTTCCGCCAGCATCCCGGGGATGATCGTGTGCATCGGCCGCTTTCCTGCGCCGTAAACATTCGGATGGCTCTCCTCCAAGGTAAACCCGGCGCCACGGTTTTGCAGCAAAATCCCGAACTTCTCCGAGGCAATACCCGAGCCAAACCCATGGAAAATAGAATAGATAAAGCTCACAGCCATGCGGTCTTTATCGACAACAGTGATATAAACAGTGTCCTTATGCACCGCCTCACTGATCGGCCCCGCCGCCGCCATCGCACACTTCGGATCAATCAGCGCCGCCAGCTTTGCCGCCGTGTCCAGACTCAGCATATGCTCCACGCGCTTGGACACATCAGGGTCGGCAATAAAGCGGTTGCGCGCGTCATAAGCGAGCTTCGTCGCCTCCGCTTCAATATGCGCACGCATCGCGCCAAACGGCTCCATGCTGGCAATGTCAAAATGGCTCAGGATGTTGAGGATCAAGTTCGCCGTCGCGCCCTGCCCGTTCGGCGGATGCTCCAAAAGGTCGGTGCCCTTATAATGACTCCCCACAGGCTCGGTGTAAAAGCTCGTTGCATTGGCAAAATCGCTCAGCTCGTGCACGCCGCCAAGCGCCTTGAGCGCCGCCACCATGTCTTCGGCAACTTCGCCTTCATAAAAGCCCTTACGCCCCTCTTTCGCCACGCGCCGCAGCGCCTCGGCCTGCGCCGGCGAGCGAAACATCTGACCCACTTCGCCAGGCGCCCCGTCTATCATGTAATGCGTAAGGCCATGCCCCTGAAGCGCCTTGCCCGCCTCGGGCCAGTCAAACGCCACCCGCGCTGCCACAGGCACACCCTCCTCGGCATAGCGAATGGTCGGGGCCAGAATAGCGTCGATTCCGATCTTGCCATAATCCTCCGACAGGCGGCAAAATCCGTCCATCGCGGTCGGGATCGTCACAGCCTCAGGCCCTCTGAGCGGAACAGTCGTTTCGCCCCGCGCCTTAAGCGCCGCAAGGTCAGCGCCCGCAGGCGCACAGCCCGATCCGTTCAATGCGCGAATGGCTCCGCCATCCTTGTCCTGAAACAAAACAAAACAATCGCCGCCAATGCCTGTCATCTGCGGCTCACAAATTCCAAGCAAAACAGCGCCGGCAATGGCCGCATCCATAGCGTTTCCGCCGCGCTCCATAATATCAACCGCAACCTTCGCCGCCAAAGGATGCGAGGTCGCACACATACCGTTCTGGGCCAACACGGGCGAACGCCCTGGAAAATGAAAATCGCGCATATTTTGTCCATCCTGTTTCGCTTCAAAGAAAAGACTATGCGCCGCAGCGGCCATTGCCAATGCAGTTTCATCAGAACGAAACGTCAGATAGATAAGGCCTCGACGCCGCACACTGGGTGGGGGCTATTAACGCGCAGCGCCGAGGGAAGCTATATGCAGCTACAAGCCCATGTATGACGGCTGAATCAGGCGAATCTTCGGGCTGATTATGGCATTTTCAAGTTTTCTGAAGCGCCGGGATCACCGCTTTAGAGATCCGCCTGAAAAGGCATTGAAAACATAAGCTCGTTGCGCCCGTCTTTGCGCTGATAGCTCAGATCAGACGCCAGCTTGCGCACCAGATACCAGCCAAAACCGCCCTCTGGCAGTGTCTCCAGCGGCCCGTCAAGCTCGGGCAGCCCCCCTTGCGAAATCGCTTCAAACGGCAAGGCGCGCCCCTCGTCTGTCACCAAAAAACAAAACCTCTCTGCGCAAACTGTCACGCTGACAAAAATGCGCCCGGCAGATCCAGCCTCATAAGCGTGCTCAACAATATTGTTAAACACCTCCGCCAGCACAACCTCGACCAAGCCAAGATCGTTTTGACAATGCCCGCCTCCCACCAACCCATCTATAATCGTTTGCAAGGCTTTGCGCACACCAAGCTCAGAGCCGGAAAATTCCAGCTGTATCTGCTTTTTGATATCTTTAGGGTCGCGCATCTTCGGCACTTCCTCAATCCGCCGTTAACCTGCTTGATAAAACTTTGGCACATCATCGACACTATCATGGATCGTAAAAATCGAATCCATCCGCGTCAGACGAAAGACCTTGTCGACAGTCGGCGTCAGCCCAGCAAGGTCAAGCCGCCGTGTGCGCCCCATCAACTTCATAACCGCCACAATCGCACCAAGGCCGCTTGAGTCGACAAATTCCACATCCCGCAAATCCAAAACCACGTGGCTGGCTTGCCCCGCAAGCTCGCGCAGCGCATCTTTAAACTTTAGCGCCGCCGCCGCATCAATACGTGCCGCCAGAACCCGCACAATCAAGACATCCCCCGCCTCGCTACAGCTAAACTCCATAACATTCTCCATTACCGTAGAACTACGCCCTTGAGAGACGACACTAGACGGCAAACCTTTCTATTCGGTAATGAAGGAGCAACTCAGGAGGACACCCCATGAAAAAAGTGATGATCGCAGGTGCAGCCCGCACGCCAATGGGCGGCTTTCAAGGCGTTTTTGATGGCGTCCCCGCCGCGATACTTGGCGGCGCCGCCATCCGCGCCGCCCTCGCCAACGCTGGCGCAAGCACCGTCGACGAGTTGCTGATGGGCTGCGTTCTACCCGCAGGCCAAGGCCAGGCGCCAGCCCGTCAAGCTGGATTCGCAGGCGGCCTCGGCGAGGAGGTTCCCGCCACAACCGTCAATAAAATGTGTGGCTCAGGCATGAAAACCACCATGATGGGCTTTGACCAGATCGCCCTTGGCAACACAGACACAGTGGTCACAGGCGGCATGGAATCTATGTCAAATGCGCCCTATCTTCTGGAAAAAATGCGCTCAGGCGCGCGGATCGGCCACCAGAAGGTGATTGATCATATGTTCCTCGACGGGCTTGAAGACGCCTATGACAAGGGCCGCCTCATGGGCACCTTCGCGGAAGATTGCGCCGAGAAATACCAGTTCACCCGCGCCTCACAAGACGATTACGCCATAGGCTCGCTTAATGGCGCGCTCGAGGCCATCCGCACAGGCGCTTTCGAGGGCGAAGTCGCCCCCGTCACCCTGACAACCCGCAAAGGTGACATCATCATCACCGAGGACGAACAGCCCGCAAAAGCCCGCCCCGAAAAAATCCCGACGCTCAAGCCCGCCTTCCGCGAAGGTGGCACAGTCACTGCCGCCAATGCCTCCTCCATCTCCGATGGCGCAGCCGCACTTGTTCTTGCTTCAGAAGAGGCCGCAAACGCCCAAGGCCTGACACTGCGCGCCCAGATCATCGGCCATGCAAGCCATGCCCAAGCCCCCGGCTGGTTCGCCACAGCACCAATCCCCGCCGCGCAGAAACTTCTCAAAAATATCGGCTGGTCTGTCGACGACGTCGACCTTTGGGAAGTCAACGAAGCCTTCGCCGTTGTCCCCATGGCCTTCATGCAAGACATGGGCATCGCGCGTGACAAGATAAACGTCAATGGCGGTGCCTGCGCCCTCGGCCACCCGATCGGCGCCTCTGGCACACGCATCATCGTGACCCTCCTCAATGCTCTGGAAAAACGCGACCTCAAACGCGGCGTTGCCGCGATCTGTATCGGTGGCGGCGAAGGCACAGCCATCGCAATAGAACGCGTCTAACCCTTTTTCTTTCTAAAAATATCCCGGGGTGCGGGGCAGCGCCCCGCTCCGGCCCTCTCAAAAGGCACAGCCATGCAGGTCAACTACGACACCCTCGCCAAAACAATCCGTTCGCTCACAACAGGCGAAACAGACACAGTCGCCCTCATGGCAACCCTCGCCTGTGAAATCCATCATTCCGATGATCGCTTCGACTGGACAGGGTTTTACCGTGTAACAGAGCCTGATCTGCTCAAGATCGGCCCCTACCAAGGCGGTCACGGCTGTTTGCAAATCCCTTTTTCCCGCGGGGTCTGCGGCGCCGCAGCGCGGACCCGCACGGTGCAACTTGTCGACGATGTAGACGCTTTTGAAGACCATATCGCCTGCGCCTCCAGCACCCGCTCGGAACTTGTCCTGCCTGTGTTCAACGTCGCCGGCGAAGTGATCGCCGTGCTCGACATCGATAGTGATCAGCCTGCGGCCTTCACTCTTGAGGATGCCGAGGCGTTAGAGGCGATACTGGCTGAGGTATTTTCTTTTTGATTTGAGTTCGAATTTCGCTTCGCGAAATCCGACCCGTTGAGGGGGCCAGCCCCCTCAAACTCCCCCGGGATATTTTCAGCAAAAAGAAAGAGTGTGAAAAAAGGCTTTGAAATTTCACCCTCCTGATGCATCGTGAAAATTGGTAATCAAATTTCACGGGATTCGGATGAACCAGGCGACAACTTCTTCGCAGACCCTCGGCGCCGATCTGCGCGCTTTGCGAAAGGCGCGTGGTTTGACGCTGACGGATATGGCGGAGACGCTTGGCCGCTCGGTGGGCTGGCTCAGCCAGGTTGAACGTGACCTCTCCGAACCGTCCATCACCGATCTGCGCCATATGGCGCGCACGCTTGGCGTATCTGTTTCAATGTTGTTCAGTCACGCGCCAGCGCCCACAGATGAGGCCGGTTATGTGGTGCGCAACGGGGCCCGCCGCCCCATTGGCTCAGGCGAGGCGGGGCTTGTCGAGGAGCTCCTCTCTCCTGATCTCACCGATGATTTCGAGATGGTCCATTCTACCTTTGCACCCCAGTCGCGCATTGGTGAAGCCGTAACGCGCCCCACGCAAGAGGTCGGCTACCTGATCTCTGGCAGGCTTGATCTGGTCATTGGTGGCAAGCGCTTCACAATCCATCCGGGGGACAGTTTCCGCATTCGGGGCGAGCCGTTTGAGTGGATCAACCCCTATGATGACCCTGCCGTGGCGATCTGGGTCATCGCGCCGCCGGTGTATTGACATGAGCTTCGAAGCCTGGACCCTATTTGCGCTTTTCTGGCTGGTGTTTGTCACAACCCCTGGCCCAAATGCTGTCAACTGCATCCAGTCGGGCATGAGTCTCGGATTTCTCCGCGCCTTGCCCGCCGTCGCGGCGATCCTCTGTCAGGCGATTTTGTTTCTCACACTCTCGGGCTTTGGCATCACAGCGCTTCTCGCAGCGTCTGCGACAGCCTTTCTCGTTCTCAAATATGCAGGGGCCGCTTTTCTCGTTTATCTCGGCTTGCGGGCTGTTCTGATGGCGCATTTGCCGATCAAGGCAGACACGCACGCAGGCCGCTCGCTCTTCACCCGCGCCTTTCTCATCGCGACAATCAACCCGAAATCTGTCGCAGGCTACTTCGCCGCCTTCAGCCAGTTTGTAGACCCTACTACAGCCATTTCAGCGCAAATGTGGCTGATTGTGCCCACCGCGCTCAGCCTCACAACGCTCAGCTATGTGACATATACAGCCCTTGGCGCGGGTCTTGGAAAGCTCGCGCTCGGCGCTGTCTTCAACGTATGGTTCCGCCGTGCAATGGGCCTCTGTTTTATCGCCTATGGCCTCGCACTTGGCGCCACATCTGGGAGAGTTTAGGCCATGTTAGAGACGTTTTTTGCCATGGACACAGCCTTGATCCTGACCTTCACAGGCGCAGGTATCCTGCTCAATATCACCCCTGGCTCAGATGTCGCCTTTTCTATGGCTTCGGGCATATCAGGCGGCCCCCGCGCAGGCATCGCCGCCGCGACAGGGATCGCGTTCGGGGGCCTCACCCATATGATGTTCGCGGTTCTCGGTATTTCGGCTGCGCTCATGGCCGTGCCACACGCCTATGACATGATCCGCTACCTCGGCGCCGCCTATCTGATTCTGCTCGCCATCAAAACATGGCGCGCCCCACCCGAGCTGGAGAAAGCACGCGGCGCAACACGCCTCTTCTCGGCGTTGAAGCGCGGCTATCTGACAAACCTGCTCAACCCGAAAGTCGCGCTCTTCATTGTCGCCTTTCTGCCCCAGTTCACCCGTCCCGAAGCGGGGCCAATCTGGCAGCAAATCCTCATCCTCGGGCTTATCTTCAACGCCTCGGGCCTGATCATCAACAGCACCTATGGCATCGCCGCTGGCCTCGCGGGCCAGCGCATCATCCGTATGGGCGGAACGCTCAACAAAATCACATCCATCGTCTTCGGCGGCCTCGCTGCACGCCTCATCTGGGAGTAAACATCATGTCCGATATTCCAACAAAAGCCCGCGTGGTCGTCATCGGTGGCGGCGTTGTCGGCTGCTCTGTGCTCTATCACCTCGGCCTCAAAGGCTGGACAGATTGTGTTCTGCTCGAAAAGAACGAACTGACCGCAGGCAGCACATGGCACGCCGCAGGCAACGTGCCCACCTTCTCGACCTCATGGTCGATCATGAATATGCAGCGCTACTCGACAGAGCTTTACGCCCGCCTCGGCGCAGAAGTCGACTATCCCATGAACTATCACCAGTCAGGCTCGATCCGCCTGGCCCATACCAAAGAGCGTATGCAGGAATTCGAGCGCGCCGCCTCTATGGGCCGCTACCAAGGCATCGCCATGGAAATCTGGACCCCCGAGGAAGCCAAGGCGCATTACCCTTTCCTTGAAACCCACGATCTCGCAGGTGTGCTCTACGATCCGACAGACGGCGATATCGACCCCGCTCAGCTTACCCAAGCCCTCGCCAAAGGCGCGCGCGACATGGGCCAGAAAATCCTTCGCTTCACCCCCGCCACAGGCGTCACCCAGCAGGCTGACAAAAGCTGGATCGTGCACACCGAAAAAGGCAATATCGCCGCCGACTATGTGGTCAACGCCGCAGGCTATTACGCCCAGCGCGTCGGCGAATGGTTCAAGCCCTATGGCGGGCGCACCGTTCCGATGATGGTGATGGAGCACCAGTATCTGCTGACAGAGCAGATCCCCGAGGTGGTCGCATGGTCCGAAGAACACGGCAAAAAGCTCCCACTCATCCGCGATGTAGACGTCTCCTATTACCTGCGCCAAGAAAAAGGTGGCTACAATCTCGGCCCCTATGAGCCAAATTGCAAACCCCACTGGGAAGGCGGCGACGCCGAGATGCCCGACGATTTCTCCTTCCAGCTCTGGCAGGAAGACCTCGACCGCATTGAGGATATCGTCACAGACGCCATGGAGCGCGTCCCGCTCATGGCCACAACAGGTGTCTCCAGCGTCATCAACGGCCCGATCCCCTATGCCCCCGATGGCCTCCCGCTGATCGGCCCGATGCCGGGCGTCGACAACGCGTTTGAGGCCTGCGTCTTTACCTTCGGAATCGCTCAAGGCGGCGGCGCGGGCAAGGTCATGGCCGAATGGATCGTCGATGGCGCAACCGAATGGGATATGTGGGCCGTGGATCCGCGCCGCTACACCGACTACACAGATCACGACTACTGCGTCGCCAAGGGCATGGAAGTCTACGGCAATGAATACGCCATGCACTTCCCATGGCACCGCTGGCCCGCCGCTCCCGACCGCAAGCTCTCGCCCGTCCACGCCCGCGTCAAAGCGCTTGGCGGCCAGATGGGCGATTACAACGGCTGGGAGCGCGCCAACTGGTTCGCTCAGGACGGCGACGACACTTCCGAAGAAGCGACACATACATGGGCGCGCTCTGGCCCATGGGAGCAGCGCATCCGCGAAGAATGCGAAGCCGTGCGCGATAGCGTCGGCGTCCTTGATCTCCCGGGCTTCTCCCGCTTCAATCTCTCTGGCACAGGTGCCGCAGAGTTCTTGCGTAGCCAGATCACTGGCGCCCTGCCTAAAATCGGCCGCATGAATCTGATGTATTTCGCCGACAATCGCGGCCGTATCCTCACCGAAATGAGCTGCATCCGCCATGACGAGGACAGCTTCACACTGATCACAGCGGCTACCGCGCAGTGGCATGACTACGAGCTTCTGCGCGCCCGCCTCCCCGAGGGCCTCAGCCTCACAGACCACTCCACAGAGTTCGGAACCCTGATCGTCACAGGCCCGAAGGCCCGCGCGCTTTTCGAGCAAATCGGCACAGACGCAGACCTCTCCCTGCCGTGGCTCTCTCACCAGTCCGCCACAGTCGCAGACCAGCCCTGCGCCCTCGCCCGTGTCTCCTTCGCAGGTGAGCTTGGCTGGGAAGTCCACGCCACAAATGCCGCCCTGCCTGCGATCTATGAGGCCATCCTCGCAGCCGGAGCCAAGCCCTTCGGGATGTGGGCGCTCAATTCCCTGCGCCTCGAAAAAGGCTACCGCGCATGGAAGGGCGATCTTTCCACAGATTACTCCCTCTTCGAAGGCGGCCTCGAGCGCTTTGTGAAGCTCGACAAGCCACAAGACTTTCCCGGCAAAGCCGCGCTTCTGGCCGAAAAGCAGCAAGGCAGCAAAAAGCGCTTCGTCACCCTCACGGTCGAGGCAGGCGACACCGACGCGCCCTATATGTCCTGCATCTATTCTGGCGGCGAGATCGTCGGCGAAACAACCTCAGGCGGCTGGGGCTATCGCATCGGCAAATCCATCGCCTTGGGCATGATCAGAGCCGATCTGGCGACAGCTGGCACAGAGCTTGAGGTCGAAATCTACGGCACACGCTGCAAAGCCGTGGTTGAAGAAGATGCGCCCCTCTGGGACGCCAACAACGAAAGACTGCGCGCATGACAGACATAACCCTCCTCGACGGCTCCATCGGTCAGGAAATCGTCAAGCGCTCGGGCAGCCGCGCCACCCCGCTCTGGTCCACATCGGTGATGATGGAGCAGCCCGACGTCGTGCGCGCCGTGCACCTTGACTACTTCAACAGAGGCGCAACCATCGCCACAACAAACAGCTACGCCGTCTGGCCCGACAGGCTCGAACGCGTCGGCCTCGCAGATGAGCACCTGCGCCTCCTCGACACGGCCGCCGCCGAGGCCGTGGCCGCCCGCGCCACGCATGGCTCTGGTCGAATCGCCGCCTCCCTTGGCCCGCTCGGCGCAAGCTATCGCCCTGATATCGCGGTCCCGCTTGACGAGGCCGCCACAGCCTACCGCATCAATATGGAACGCCTCGCGCCAAGCGCCGATCTCTTCCTGATCGAAACGGTCTCCTCCCTGCACGCCGCCCGCGGCGCTCTCATGGGCTGCACAGGTGCCGACAAACCCGTCTGGCTCGCCGTCACAGTCGATGATGATGACGGCACCAAACTGCGCTCTGGCGAATCCGTCTCTAACTTGGCCCAACTTGTAAAAGACTTCGCCCCCGCCGCGCTCCTCGTCAACTGCTCCCGCCCCGAAGCCATAGCAGCAGCCCTCGATCTCATCGCGCCCATAGGCCTGCCCTTCGGCGCCTATGCCAATGGCTTCACGCGGATCTCCGAAGGCTTCCTGAAAGACGCCCCCACAGTCGACGCATTAGAACAACGCAAAGACCTCGGCCCAAAAGACTACGCCCAGTTCGCCATGCACTGGATCGCCCAAGGCGCAACCATCGTGGGCGGCTGCTGCGAAGTCGGCCCCGACCACATCGCCGAACTCGCCACCCAACTCAAAGCCGCAGGCCACACCATAACCTAACCTTTCTTTTTGCCAAAAATATCCCGGGGGTGCGGGGGCTGGCCCCCGCCACTCCGCCAAGCCAAGCCCCACCATCCATGGAGTCACCCAAATGCCAACCCTCCCCTCCAAAGCCCGCGTCGTTATCATCGGTGGCGGCATCGTCGGATGCTCCGTCGCCTATCACCTGACAAAACTCGGCTGGAAAGATGTGGTGCTGCTCGAGCGCAAACAGCTCACCTCAGGCACAACATGGCACGCCGCAGGCCTCATCGCACAGCTGCGCGCCACCGCCAATATGACCAAGCTCGCGAAATACTCCCAAGAGCTCTACGGCAATCTTGAGGCTGAAACAGGCGTCGCCACAGGCTTCAAGCGCGTCGGCTCCATCACAGCCGCCCTCACCTCCGAGCGCCTGGAAGAGCTACACCGCTCCGCCGCCATGGCCCGTGCTTTCGGTGTCGCGGTCGAAGAAATCAGCCCCCAAGAGATCAAGCAACGCTACGAACACCTCAACATCGACGGTGTCACAGGCGGCGTCTACCTGCCGCTTGACGGGCAGGGCGACCCCGCCAACATCGCCCTCGCCCTCGCAAAAGGCGCGCGCCAGCGTGGCGCCACCGTGCAAGAGCGCGTCAAAGTCACGGATATCGCCAAAACAGGCCGCCGCGTCACATCCGTCAACTGGCAAGGCGAAGACGGCACAACAGGCACAATAGAAACCGACCATATCGTCAACTGCGCTGGTATGTGGGGCCGCGACGTCGGCAAAATGGCGGGCGTCAATGTTCCCCTCCACGCCTGCGAGCACTTCTATATCGTCTCCGAGCCGATCGCAGGCCTCACGCAGCTTCCTGTCCTGCGCGTCCCTGATGAATGCGCCTATTACAAAGAAGACGCAGGCAAGCTCATGCTCGGTGCCTTCGAGCCGCGTGCCAAACCTTGGGGCATGGAGGGCATCGCCGAGAGCTTTGAGTTCGACCAGCTTCAGGAAGACTTCGATCACTTCGAGCCGATTCTTGAAAAAGCCGTCAACCGTATGCCCATGCTCGGCGAAGCCGGCATCCACACCTTCTTCAACGGCCCCGAAAGCTTCACGCCCGACAACGCCTATCACCTTGGCCTCGCCCACGAGATGGACAACGTCTGGGTCGCCGCCGGCTTCAATTCGATCGGGATCCAGTCCGCTGGCGGCGCAGGTATGGCCCTCGCCGCATGGATGGACACAGGCAGCAAGCCGTTTGATCTGGGCGATGTCGATATTTCTCGGATGCAGCCCTTCCAAGGCAACGCGCATTACCTCTTTGAGCGCTCAAAAGAAGCCCTCGGCCTGCTTTATGCCGATCACTTCCCCTTCCGCCAGAAAGATACAGCCCGCGGCATCCGCCGCACGCCCTTTCACGACAAGCTGCTCGCAAACGGCGCCGTCATGGGCGAGCTGGCAGGCTGGGAGCGCGCCAACTGGTTCGCCAATGAGGGCCAAGAGGCAGACTACAGCTACACATGGCAGCGCCAGAACTGGTTTGACAATCGCGCCACTGAGCATACCGCCATCCGCGAAAACATCGGGATGTATGATATGTCGTCCTTCGGCAAACTGCGCGTCGAAGGCCCCGATGCCGAAGCCTTCCTCAACCACGTCTGCGGCGCAAATATGTCCGTTCCCAAAGGCAAGATCGTTTACACACAGTTCCTCAATGCAACCGGCGGGATCGAGGCCGACGTCACCGTCACCCGCCTCTCCGAGACAGCCTATCTCGTGGTCACGCCCGCCGCCACGCGCCTCGCGGATGAAACATGGTTGCGCCGCAATCTCGGCTCCCACATGGCCATCATCACCGATGTCACAGCCGCCGAAGGCGTGCTCGCCGTCATGGGGCCAAACGCGCGCAAGCTCTTGCAAGCCGTTTCGCCAAATGACTTCTCAAACGAGGCAAACCCCTTCGGAACAGCCCAAGAGATCGAGCTTGGCATGGGGCTCGCCCGCGCCCACCGCGTCTCCTACGTCGGCGAACTCGGCTGGGAGATCTACGTCAGCGCAGACATGGCAAGCCACGCTTTCGAGACACTCCATAAAGCAGGCCAGCCCCTCGGCCTCAAGCTCTGCGGTATGCACGCGATGGACAGCTGCCGGATCGAGAAAGCCTTCCGCCACTTCGGCCACGATATCACAGCAGAGGACAATGTCATCGACGCCGGCCTCAGCTTCGCAGTCGATCTCTCCAAACCCGACTTCATAGGCAAATCAGCCGTCGCCACCCGCAAGGAAACAGGCCCCAAAGCGCGCATGGTGCAGTTCCTCCTGGAAGACAGCGGACCGCTCCTCTACCACAACGAACCAATCCTGCGGGATGGCGAGATCGTCGGCTACCTGTCCTCAGGCGGCTACGGCCACAGCCTCGGCGCAGCCGTGGGCCTCGGTTACGTTCCCTGCGAAGGCCAATCCGCCGCCGATGTCCTCGCCTCTACTTACGAAATCGACGTCAAAGGAACCCGCGTCAAAGCAAAGGCCTCCCTCAAGCCAATGTATGATCCAAAGTCGGAGAAAGTGCGCGCCTAACCCTTCCTCTTTCTAAAAATATCCTGGGGAGCGCGAGGGGCAAAGCCCCTCGCCCTGGTCGGAGTGTGCGAAGCACACTCCGAAACCCAAGCAACACGTCACAGGGCTGGTCCTCCCCCCCAAAACAGCCTAGTCAGTCAAGGAAGAGGAGCACAGCATGACCGAAAACCGCGACACCCCCCAAGGCCTCGCCTTTGCGCTCACAGCCTATGTGCTCTGGGGCTTCCTGCCGCTCTACATGAAACTCCTCAGCCATATTCCCCCCGCAGAAGTCGTCGCGCACCGCGTGCTCTGGTCGCTTCCCATCGCAGCCACCCTGCTCATACTCCTCGGTCGCACCTCCGATATCAAAACGGCTCTGACAACGCCCAAAATGCTCGCCATGGGCTGCGTCACAGCCGCGCTCATTTCGATCAACTGGGGTTTCTACGTCTGGGCCATCACATCAGGCCACACCCTTGATGCCGCCCTTGGTTATTACATCAACCCGCTGTTCTCCGTCTTCCTTGGTGCGGTCCTGCTTGGCGAGCGGCCAAACAAGCTCCAGCTCGCCGCCCTCGCACTGGCCTTTGCCGCTGTGGTGGTCCTCACGCTTGAGGCAGGTTCGCTCCCTTGGGTGGCCATCGCCCTCTTCGTCACATGGGGCTTTTACGCACTGGCCAAAAAGTCGCTCCCCATCGGCCCCAATCAAGGCTTCCTCCTTGAAGTGATCATCCTCACACCGCCCGCACTCGCCTATATTCTCTGGCTCGGCCCGACAGGAAATTTTCTCGCCAACAGCTATGATACATGGCTCCTCCTCGGCTGCGGCGTGGTCACAGCGGTGCCGCTTCTCATCTACGCCAACGGCGCCAAGCTTCTGCGCCTCAGCACAATCGCAATTTTGCAATATATCGCGCCGACAATGATTTTCCTGATCGGCGTGTTTGTGTTCAAAGAGCCCTTCGGCGGCGCACGGATGATCGCCTTCCCGATGATCTGGATGGCGCTTGTGCTCTATTCCGTCGCGATCTTGCGCACCATGCGCGCAACACGCAAACTGGCCGCCAAAACAGCAACAACACCATGACACAAACCCTTCTCACCATTGGTCAGGGCTATTCTGCCAATTCACTGGCCAAGCGTCTCGCCCCCGAAGGCTGGCAGCTTTTCGGCACAACCCGTTCGCCCGAGAAATATGCCGCAATCAAGGCCCAAGGCGTCACGCCACTCCTCTTCCCTGACGGCGATCTGACAGACGCGCTGTCCAAGGCGACACACCTGCTTGTCTCCGCCTCCCCCACAGAGGGTGGAGATCCCTTTTTGGCAAAATACGGCTCTAAACTGGCTCAACGCGCACCCGCTCTTCAATGGGTCGGCTATCTCTCCACAACAGGCGTCTACGGCGACCACAAAGGCGGATGGGTCACAGAAGACACGCCCCTGACGCCGAGCAGCCGCCGCGGCCTGATGCGCGTTGAAGCCGAAGAGCAATGGCGCGGCACAGGCCTGCCGCTGCATATCTTCCGCCTCGCAGGGATCTATGGCCCCCACCGCGGACCCTTTGAAAAAATCCGCAACGGCACAGCCAGACGGATCATAAAAGACGGGCAGGTCTTCTCGCGCACCCATGTCGACGATATTGCCCAAGTGCTGCTCGCCTCGATCAATAGCCCCAACCCGGGCGCCGCCTATAATGTTTGCGATGATATGCCAGCCCCGCCGCAAGACGTGCTCGCCTATGCCGCCGAGCTTCTCGGCATGGCCCCGCCCCCCGAAGTGCGCTTTGAAGAGGCCGAGCTGTCCCCCATGGCGCGCAGCTTTTATGGCGAAAGCAAACGCGTCGCAAATGACCGTATCAAAGACGACCTCGGCGTAAACCTGCTCTACCCCGACTATATGTCTGGCCTGGCGGCTATCCTCGCTGCCGAAACGCACAGATAAAGCGCCTCGTAATGTCTCGGTGCTGTGGGCCTGCCGCCACAATGCTATGATTCAGGTTTAGACAGCGCGAATAAACTTGCCTTTAACGCCCAAGCCCCTACCTAACGCTAAACCCTAGCTTCCGAGGCCAATATGTCCCTGCGCGCAACGCTCGCCAAACTCGTGGATCATCCGAGAACCGCAACGATCATCACAGCCGTGATCATCTTCAACGCGATCATCCTCGGCTTGGAAACCTCCCGAAGCGCCATGGCAAGTTATGGCGGCCTGATCAAAGCGCTCGACACCCTCTGCCTGACCATCTTCGTGCTCGAGCTGGTGGCAAAGCTCGTCGCCCATGGCCCCCGCTTTTTCCGCTCGGGCTGGAACATTTTTGATTTCGTGATCATCACAATCTCGCTCATCCCCGCAGGCCAAGGCTTCTCCGCCATGCGCGCCCTGCGCATCCTGCGGGTTCTGCGCGTCATATCAGTCGCGCCCTCCCTGCGCCGCGTCGTCGAAGGCCTGATCAAAGCCATGCCCGGCATGGGCTCGGTCTTCATGCTGATGGCGCTCATCTTCTACATCGGCGCCGTCATCGCGACAAAACTCTTCGCCGACGCCTTCCCGCAGTGGTTCGGCTCGCTCGGAGCATCTGGCTATACCCTCTTCCAGATCATGACACTCGAAAGCTGGTCCATGGGGATCGTCCGCCCCGTGATGGAAGTCTACCCCTACGCATGGGCCTTCTTCCTGCCGTTCATCCTCGTGACAACCTTCGCAGTGGTCAACCTGCTCGTCGGCCTCGTGGTCAACTCCATGCAAGACGCCCACCACACAGAAGACGTCGCCAACACAGACGCCTACCGCGACGACGTAAAAGCGCGGCTGGATGCGATAGATAAGAAGCTGGATAAGCTCCTCTAAGGCCGCTGGCGCACCAGCGCCATGATCTTCAACTCTGGTTTGATCCAGTCCGCAGTATCTGGACATATCCAGCGGAGAAGCTCCAGCGTTTCCGAGTAATCCAGCGTGATATTTCGCCCAATCAAGGTTTCATGATGGGAAATACGGTTTCTCAACACCCTGATCTTGTTGCAACGGTCCAAAATTTGCTCTCTCGAAATGGCCTCAGCCAAAGGTGTTTCCGCGCAAAAGCACTGCCAAAGATGCGCCTCATATTTCGGGAGAAACATATTCGTCCAAAACCCGAAGCTTAGCTCAGCAGTGATACGTCCGTCCGTAAGGGTACGGTCGCTTTTCACCACTTCCTTCACCGCTCTCAATAGAATCCCCTTGCCGCGCTTTCCCAACAAGCTTTGAAATTGAGCGCTATCCCACCATTGATCCCCAAACGCTTCCTTCAAACACAAAATGATGCGATTTCTCAGTGCAACTTCGATCGAAGCAAGCAATGGGTAGAAGGCAGAAGAGAGATGCAAATTCCACATATAAAGCTTGAAGGCGCGGCTCTGATCATAACCAACAGCCTTCAAATAGGGTTCAAATCTATCGGCTGAGAGGGATGGTAGTATCTTTTGTGTCAATATGTTGTTTCTTCATGGATTCACTTCCCCAAATCGCACTCGCAAACGCACGCTGAGTCAAGTAATCATTGATTTTCGATACGGTATGGCACATTTTAGATGTGTCGAGAGCGAATCGAAGCTCTCAATCAGTTAGAGCCCCGCGACAGCCTTAGGGTCCTCGCGGGGTTTCGCTTTTCAGGCCCGCTTCACCTGAGCCACACCCAAAACATCCAGAACTTTCGTTACAATATCATCGGCCTCTAGCCCTGCCTCGGCATACATTTCCTTGGGCGAGCCTTGGTCAATGAACCAGTCGGGCAAGACCATAGAGCGGAACTTCAGCCCCGCATCAAACGCGCCTTCTTCGGCCAGAAGCTGCGCCACGTGTGAGCCAAACCCGCCCACAGCGCCCTCTTCCAGCGTGATCAAAACGTCATGCTCGCGCGCCAGCCGCAAGATCATCTCTTTGTCCAAAGGCTTCGCAAACCGCGCGTCTGCAACCGTCGGATTGATCCCCTTGGCCGCGAGCGTCTCGGCGGCGGCCTCGGCCTCGGCCAGCCGCGTGCCAAAGCTCAGAAGCGCAACCCGCGCGCCTTCGCGCACGACGCGGCCCTTGCCAATCTCAAGCGCAACGCCGCGCTGAGGCATCTCAACGCCAACACCCTCGCCGCGCGGATACCTGAAGGCAATCGGCCCGCTATCATGCGCCGCAGCAGTCGCCACCATATGCTTCAGCTCGGCCTCGTCGCTAGCGGCCATCACAACCATATTGGGCAGATTCGCGAGATAAGCGATGTCATAGCTCCCCGCGTGTGTCGCCCCGTCCGCGCCGACAAGCCCCGCACGGTCAATCGCAAAGCGCACAGGCAGGTTCTGCAAAGCCACATCATGCACAATCTGGTCATAACCGCGCTGCAAAAATGTCGAATACATCGTGCAAAACGGCTTCATGCCGCCCGCCGCCAGCGCAGCGCAAAAGGTCACGCCATGTTGCTCGGCAATGCTCACATCAAAGCAGCGCGACGGGTA
>NZ_CBFHPP010000020.1:0-33104 GCF_965657785.1 Lentibacter sp. | reverse complement strand
AAAGTTCTTGATCTGGTCCTTCAGGATCGCAGAAATTTCTGCTGCTTGGATACCCATTTATCCGACCTCTTTCATTGCATTCTGGAGGGAGTTGAGCTGCGAGCGGATCGACGTATCGATCATTTTCGAGCCCACCTTGACGACAAGACCGCCGATGAGAGTTTCATCCACGGTCGCATTGATAGTTACAGTCTTGCCAAAACGTTCTTTCAACGTCTTGGCGAGCTTGTCTGCTTGGCCTTTGGTCAGGGCTTTGGCACTGACCACATCAGCCGAAACTTCGCCCTTGTCTTGCGCAACTGCGGCCCGCAGAGCGCGCACGAGCTGGGGCAAGACAAACAAACGGCGCTTGGCAGCCATCAGGCTGAGCGTGTTTGTCATCATTGGCGAAAGCTTCATCTTCTTGGCGAGCGCCGCAACAGCCGCGCCCTGCTCGTCACGGCTGTAAACCGGACTCATGATGAGATTGTTAAAATCGGCGCTGTCACTCAGCGCCCCTTCCAAGCTGTCAAGGTCACCCTCAACGGCTGTGAGCTTTTTCGTTTCCTTGGCCAGGTCAAATACGGCCGTGGCATAGCGTGCAGCAATGCCGGAAGAGATCGAAGCTGGTTCGGACACGTCAACCCTTTCGATTTTCTGGCCCCGTGCTCTGCGATGCGCTCGAATTTGCGCATAGCTCACTTGGGGGCGTTTTCACCCTGAGATTTCCCAAAGCTGCTAAATCGAGGCGGGTGTAGCAGAGCATTCCATTTGCGGCAACCTGCTAGCGCATTTTTCAACACAGACTAAAATCATTATTTAACAAAGTGTTAGCAGAAGTGCGACCGTTTGCGCGTCTAAATATCAGTTTTTCGATCAGGTTTTTGATGATTCATGCGTTCAAAGTTACCGCTATCAAGGCAGAATCCTTCAAAACGGCGATTAAGCAGGCAGACCGTCAGGCACAGGCTGAACCACAAATGAGGGCTTGCGCACACGCTGGCTTAGCCCGGGCCGTGTCGGCGCAGGGATTTGTTTTGTCACCTCAACCATAAGCACCCCGCCCCCCGCACTCAGCGGCAGCCCGTGGCCGAGCGTTTCCCAAAACCCCGCCGTCTTGCGCCAAAAGCGTTTCTCGCTTGGCGGCTGGTAAAGCGCCGTCTGGCTGCGTTCGGTCTTAAAACCCCAGAGTTTGAGCTGCTGGTCGAGCTGCCCCATGGTAAAGGGCCGCCCGTAGCCAAACGGCGTGCGGTCATTACGGCTCCAAAGCCCTGCGCGATTGGGCACAATAAACAGCGCCCGCCCCCCCGGACCAAGCACACGGTAGCACTCTTCCAGAACGTGCGTGGGCCACTCGCTTGTTTCCAGCCCGTGCATCACAACCAGCCTGTCAACGTGCCCCGTCTCGATCGGCCAGTGGGTCTCTTCGCACAGCACGCTCACATTGGGCTGCCCCGCAGGCCAGGGCATAACCCCCTGCGGTCCGGGCATGAGGCAGCTCACCCGCCGCGCCTGCCCAAGATAGGGCCGCAACAAGGGCGCAGCAAAGCCAAAGCCGACAACAGTCTGCCCCTTGGCCTCAGGCCAGAGCGCAAGCATCTGGTCGCGGATCACCTTTTGCGCCGCGCGGCCCAGCGTGCTGCGGTAGTAGAAATTTCTGAGATCTTTCACATCAAGATGCATGGACGCCGCCGCTCGTATCCGTCACTCTAATACCAACATAACAATGATCTATGGAAATGCTATGCCCCTTGAGCTGATCACCATCCCCTGCCTGTCTGATAATTACGCCTTTCTTCTGGTCAATGCCGCAGGCGAGGCCGCACTTGTCGACGCGCCCGAGGCCGCGCCCGTCAATGCCGTGCTCGCCGCGCGCGGCCTTACGCTGACAACGATCCTGCTCACCCACCATCACTGGGACCACGTCGAAGGCCTTGCAGGTCTCACCACTGCGCCGTCCCCGCGCCTCATCGGGGCCCAAGCCGATGCCCACCGCCTGCCGCCTCTGACCGAAGCCCTCTCGGAAGGGGAGCGCATCACCGTTCTGGGCGAAGAGGTCGACATTTATGATGTCTCGGGCCACACAGTCGGCCATATCGCCTTTCACTTCCCCGCCTCTGGCCTTGTCTTCACGGGCGACAGCCTGATGGCCTTCGGCTGCGGCCGCCTGTTTGAGGGCACGCCCGCTCAGATGTATCACAGCCTCGCCAAGCTCGCCGCCCTGCCCGACGAGACGCTCGTCTGCTCAGGCCACGAATACACCGCCTCAAACGCGCGTTTTGCGTCAGCCGTGATGCCTGACACTTCCGCCATCAGCGCCCGCAGCGCCGAAACAGACCGCTTGCGCAGCGCAGGTCAGTTTACCATCCCCTCAACACTCGCGCTGGAGAAAGCAACCAACCCGTTCCTACTCGCCCCTGACGCAGGGTCATTCGCAAAGCTGCGCGCTCAAAAAGACGATTTTTGAGCGCTTCACCGCTTCGTGACATGAAATATCTTGTTTTTTTTCGAGAAAAGCCTTGAAGCCCGCGCGATATCGACCAAACTTTAACCTAAGAGCGCGAAGGTTCTCCTCAAGAGCCCAGAGACGTCGGTGAACCAACTCAAAAGGAGCACGAGAGCAGTGCCATCATTTTCGAACACACTCGAGCAGTCCATTCACGCAGCCTTGGCGACAGCCAACAGCAAGCGCCACGAGTTCGCCACCCTGGAGCATCTTCTCCTCGCCCTTCTGGACGAGCCGGACGCCTTCCGCGTCCTTCAGGCCTGCTCTGTCAACACAGACGAACTACGCCAGAGCCTAGTCGAGTTTGTCGAGGAAGACCTTGCCAACCTGATCACCGACATCGAAGGCTCCGAAGCCGTGCCCACAGCCGCCTTCCAGCGCGTCATCCAGCGTGCCGCGATCCATGTCCAAAGCTCGGGCCGCAACGAGGTCACGGGTGCCAATGTGCTTGTCGCCATTTTTGCAGAGCGTGAAAGCAATGCCGCCTACTTCCTGCAGGAGCAAGACATGACCCGCTATGACGCGGTCAACTTCATCGCACATGGCGTCGCAAAAGACCCCGCCTTTGGCGAAGCCCGCCCGCTCACCGGCGCCGAGGAAGACGAGCGCCAAGACGCATCCTCTGATGCCAAACCAGAAGACGAAAGCGCGCTTGGCAAATATTGCGTCGATCTCAACGCAAAGGCCCGCAAAGGCGAGATTGATCCGCTGATTGGCCGCGACTCTGAGGTCGAGCGCTGCATTCAGGTGCTTTGCCGCCGCCGCAAGAACAATCCGCTGCTTGTCGGCGATCCGGGCGTTGGCAAAACCGCCATCGCCGAGGGCCTCGCAAACCAGATCGTCAATGGCGAAACCCCTGAAATCCTCTCCAAGACAACGATCTATTCCCTCGACATGGGCGCGCTTCTTGCGGGCACGCGTTACCGTGGCGACTTTGAAGAGCGTTTGAAAGCCGTTGTCAAAGAGCTGGAGGAGCATGACGACGCCGTTCTTTTCATAGACGAAATCCACACCGTCATCGGCGCAGGCGCAACTTCGGGCGGCGCTATGGACGCCTCCAATCTGCTCAAACCCGCCCTCGCTGGCGGCAAGCTGCGCACCATGGGCTCCACCACCTATAAAGAGTTCCGCCAGCACTTTGAAAAAGACCGCGCCCTCTCACGCCGTTTCCAGAAGATCGACGTCAACGAGCCGTCTGTCGAAGACGCCGTCAAAATCCTGCGTGGCATCAAGCCCTATTTCGAAGAGCATCACGGCGTCAAATACACCAATGACGCGATCAAAACCTCTGTCGAGCTGGCCGCACGCTATATCAACGACCGCAAGCTCCCTGACAGCGCAATTGACGTGATCGACGAGGCAGGCGCGGCCCAACACCTGCTCAAATCTGCCAAGCGCCGCAAAACCATTGGCACAAAAGAAGTCGAGGCCGTGGTCGCCAAAATCGCACGCATCCCGCCCAAGAACGTCTCCAAAGACGATGGCGCTGTGCTCAAAGACCTTGAAAAATCGCTCAAGCGCGTGGTTTTCGGCCAGGATGAGGCGATCGACGCGCTCTCTTCAGCGATCAAACTCTCGCGCGCCGGCCTGCGCGAGCCAGAAAAGCCCATCGGCAACTACCTCTTCGCAGGGCCGACAGGCGTCGGCAAAACCGAAGTCGCCAAACAGCTCGCCGATGTGCTCGGCGTCGAGCTTCTGCGCTTTGATATGTCCGAATACATGGAGAAACACGCTGTCTCCCGCCTCATTGGCGCGCCTCCCGGCTATGTCGGCTTTGATCAGGGCGGCCTTCTCACAGACGGGGTCGACCAACACCCGCACTGTGTGCTGCTGCTTGACGAAATGGAAAAAGCCCACCCCGATGTTTACAACATCCTCTTGCAGGTGATGGACAACGGCGAGTTGACCGACCACAACGGCCGCACCGTAAGCTTCCGCAATGTGGTCTTGATCATGACCTCAAACGCAGGCGCCTCCGAGCAAGCCAAAGAAGCGGTCGGCTTTGGCCGCGACCGCCGCGAAGGCGAAGACACGGCCGCCATAGAGCGCACCTTTACGCCCGAATTCCGCAACCGTTTGGACGCGGTGATCAGCTTCGCCCCCCTTGGCAAAAAGATCATCTCCAAAGTGGTCGAAAAATTCGTGCTACAGCTCGAAGCCCAGCTCATGGACCGCAACGTGACATTCGAACTGACCAATGCCGCCGCCGAATGGCTCGGCGACAAAGGCTATGACGAAAAGATGGGCGCGCGCCCCCTCGCGCGCGTGATTCAGGAACACATCAAAAAGCCGCTGGCCGAAGAGCTGCTGTTTGGCACCTTGGCCAAGGGCGGCGTAGTGAAGGTTGGCGTCAAAGACGGCAAGCTTGACCTGCGCATCGAAGGTCCTGACAAGCCCCGCCTCGCAGACACAAAGCCGCCACTCCTGACGGCCGACTAGATCATGTGGCGGCAAGGCTCTCTTCTGGGCCTCGCCGCCCTTTTTGCCAGCGCAGCACTGGCCCAGGCCCCGCGCTTTGCTCTTCCGCTTGACTGCATCCTAGGCGAGAGCTGCTACATCCAGAACTATGTCGACACCCTTCCCGCAAAAGACCGCGTGTCAGACTTTGCCTGTGGCCCGCTCAGCTATGACGGCCACAAGGGCACTGATTTTGCCCTGTTCACCCGCGCCCAAATGCTAACTGGCGTGACGGTGACAGCCGCCGCCGATGGCGTGGTGCGCGGCACACGCGACGAAATGCCAGACACAGGCCTCAGCGCGGCAACCGAAGCTGCGATTGCGGGCCGCGAGTGTGGCAACGGCCTCGTGATTGACCATGGCGAGGGTTGGGTCAGCCAATATTGCCACCTGAGGCTCGGCTCGATCACTGTCAGCAAGGGCCAGACGGTCAAGACAGGCGACCCGCTCGGAGAAGTCGGCCTCTCGGGGCAAACCGAGTTTCCACACCTGCACTTTACCCTGCGCCAGAACGAGCGCGTGATCGACCCGTTTGATCCCGACAACACAGCCACCTGCGGTGCCGCCGATCAGACCCTATGGGCCGCTCCCCCCGCTTATGTGGCAGGCGGGCTTCTCGGCCTCGGGTTTGCCAGCGCCGTGCCCCAGTTTGACAGTATCAAAGCGGGCACAGCCCATAGCCCGAACCTTGCGCAGGATGCCGACGCACTTGTGCTTTGGGCCTATATGTTCGGAACCCGCGCCGGCGACACCCTACGCCTCGTCATCACTGGTCCAGACGGATTCGCTTTTGAGCACGACACAACGCTCACAAAGACCCAAGCCCTCAGCTTTCGCGCCGCTGGCAAGCGCCTGCGCACAGCAGGCTGGCCGACTGGTGCCTATCAAGGCCTCGCAACGCTCACAAGAAAGGGCGAAATTATTGGCACCGAGGCCGTCAGCCTTGAGGTCAAGCCCTAAAGTCTAAACCGTCAGGGTGAAAAACATCCGCCGAAACGGAAACAGCACGCTCCCATCCTCGGCGCGTGGATAGGCCTTCTCCATCACCTGCTCATAGCGCGCCACAAGCATCGCTTGCTCCTCGGCGTCCAAAGCCTCCAAGATGGGGCGCGCATAGGTGCTCTCGGTAAAGCGGCGCACAGGGTGGCCCGCCTCATCTGCGCCAAGCCGCTGGTAATATTCCGTTTCCCAGATCGACAGATCGCCGAGCTTTGAGAGCATCGCGTGATACTGGCTCGGCAAAAGCACAGAGGGCCCCGCCTCAAAGTCGATCCGTTGCGGAAAGAACTCCTCTGCCAGACTGCGCCAGACACGGTGGGAAGGCGCATTGTTCTGATGGGGCATCTGCACAGCCAGCGTGCCGCCTTTGCCGAGCATTCCAGCAAGCCGCGGCATCAGCTCGTCATGCCCCTTCAGCCAGTGCAAAGCCGCATTCGAGTAAATCAGCCCGGCCCCACGCAGGCTCCATTCGGCAATATCAACCGTCTCCAGACGCCCATAAGCACCTGCCTCCTCTGCCTTGGCAAGCATCGCAGGCGAGGCATCTACACCAACGACAGAATGCCCCAAAAAGCGCTCTTTCAATCGCGGCCCCATCGCCCCGTTGCCACAGCCAAGGTCAACAACATCACCGCCCCCGACAGAGCGCACAGCCAGAAGCAAATCCAGCGCAGGGCGCAAACGCAAATCCCGAAACCTTGAATAGGCTTCGGGATTCCAGTCTCGTTTTTGGCTTTGTGCGCTCATGCGGTGGGCTCAGGTTCCATGTCGCCATCGCTGGCTTTTGGCTTGGCCTTGGCGCGCGGCTTCGTCTTTGGGATCGCCGTGACAGAGCCTTTGTCCGTGGGCTCGTCTTCTTCGTCATCGCCCTTGTGAGGCGGCTCGCCGCGCATCACCCGCTCAATCTCCGCGCCTGTCAGCGTTTCATATTCAAGCAAGCCGTTGGCAAGACTTTCCCAGCCAGACTTATTGTCCATGATGATCTTATGCGCGTCCTCATAACCTTGGTCGATGATGCGCTTCACCTCGTCCTCGATCAGCTCTTTGGTATGCGCCGAGATCGAGAACCCGCCTGCGCCGCCGCCCCCTCGGAAGGCTTCGGCTGCTTCTTGGTAGTCGATGTTACCGACCTTGTCAGACATTCCCCAGCGCATCACCATGGCCCGCGCCAAAGCGCTCGCTTGCATAATGTCGCCTGACGGCCCGTTGCTGACCGCGTCCTCACCATATTTGATGATCTCGGCCGCCTTGCCCGCCATGGTCATGGCGATTTTTTGGGTCAGCTCGTCTTTGAAGTAATTGAGTTGGTCCATTTCTGGCAGGCTCATCACCATACCAAGCGCTTGGCCGCGCGGAATGATTGTGGCCTTATAGACAGGGTCACATTTGGGCAGGGTCATGCCGACAATGGCATGGCCCGCCTCGTGATAGGCGGTCATTTCCTTCTGCGCAGGCGTCATAACCATGGAGCGGCGCTCGGCACCCATCATGATCTTGTCTTTCGCCTGCTCAAAGTCTGCCATCGCCACAAAGCGGCGTCCGACCCGTGCGGCCATAAGTGCGGCCTCATTGACAAGGTTGGCAAGGTCCGCCCCCGAAAAGCCAGGCGTGCCGCGCGCGATAATGCGCAGGTCAACATCCGGCCCAAGCGGGCTTTTGCGCGCATGAACCCCAAGGATCTTCTCACGACCCTTGATGTCAGGGTTGGGCACAGTGACGTTACGGTCAAAGCGACCAGGGCGCAGCAGCGCAGGATCAAGCACATCTTTGCGGTTTGTCGCCGCCAGAATGATCACGCCTTCATTGGCCTCAAACCCGTCCATTTCAACAAGGAGCTGGTTGAGCGTCTGCTCGCGCTCGTCATTGCCGCCGCCATAGCCCGCGCCACGGTGGCGGCCAACAGCGTCGATCTCGTCGATAAAGACAATGCAGGGCGCATTCTTTTTGGCTTGGTCAAACATATCACGCACACGGCTCGCGCCGACGCCGACAAACATCTCGACAAAGTCAGAGCCCGAAATGGTGAAAAACGGCACCCCCGCCTCGCCCGCAATCGCGCGCGCCAGAAGCGTCTTACCCGTGCCGGGAGGGCCAACAAGCAAAGCGCCCTTGGGGATTTTACCGCCAAGGCGGCTGAATTTCTGCGGGTTACGCAAGAATTCAACGATTTCTTCAAGCTCTTCCTTAGCCTCGTCAATACCCGCCACATCGTCAAAGGTCACACGGCCCGACTTCTCGGTGAGCATCTTGGCCTTGGATTTGCCAAAGCCCATCGCGCCGCCTTTGCCGCCGCCTTGCATACGGTTCATGAAATAGATCCACACCCCGATCAAAAGCAGGAAGGGCAGCAAGCTCAAAAGAAACGACTGAAAGCCCGAGGTCTGCTGCGGCTTGGCCGTCAAGGGCACGTTGTTCTCAATCAAAAGGTCGGTCACAGCCGCGTCTTCTGGCTTAACCGTCGCATAGATTTTGTTATCCGATCCGACAAAGCGCACATTCTCGCCATCAATCGTGGCCTCTTGCACCGCCCCGTCCTGAACCGCCTGAACAAAGTCAGAGTAGGACCGCGCAGAGCTGGGCTGCGCTGTATTGGAGCCGCTAAAGAGATTGAACAGCATTAGGATCAGGACAAAGAGAATGACCCAAAAAGCGATGTTGCGTGTATTGCCCAAGAAAAGCTCTCCCAAATGAGGTGGCGCATATATTTGCCCGTGTTACAGACTAAAATAGAGATCAACGCAACATCTTCAACGGCATATGCCGATTAAGATCACCAAAAGGTGCGGCGACGCCCCGTCAATCTGACAAATAGGGAGCCGGAACCTTAAAATTTAGTTTAAATGCGTCGCCAAAGCCCAATGACGGGGCGGCGAAAAGCCGCGCGCCCTGCCAGAGCGCAGGGGTCGCCAAAAGCGCCGCGCGGGGCAATCTTTGCGCGCGCCAGTCTTTCACGCTCGCAAGCCCCTCGGCCCCCAAAGCACGGATTTCAACATCTGGAGGCCCATCGCCCAAGAGCGTCAGCCCGTCCCAGTGCTCCCCAATTGCCGCAGTCCCCGTCACAGCAGCCGCCTCGCGCGCCACGATCACACGCCCCTGATGCGACAGGAGCGCGCAGCCGTTCAGCGTGCTATCCTGCCCTGATAGCGCTTGCGCAAGCGCTTGCGCCAGTGCCGCACGGCGGGGCGGATAAAGGCTTTGGCCCTGCCAAGCGGTCCAAGCGCTCATCAAGCGATGGGCGATTTCCTCAGGCAGCGCTGCAAGCGCCGCGCCGTTGATCACAATATTGCGCCCCTGAAGCGCGGCCACCTGCTTGGCGGCAAGGCCCGCCATCTCTTCAAGCGCGTGATCTGCCTGCGCCAACCGCGCCGCCGTCTCAGCAATCCGCGCAGTCGACAGCCCCGCCTCGGCCAAAGCTTGGCGCATTTTCACGCGGTCATACTTTAGATCCGCATTAGAGCCATCCTCGGCCCAGTGCTGCCCGACCCCGCGCAGATAATTCCGCAGCTCGGCCCGCGACATCGCCAGCAAGGGCCGCGCCCAACCGATCCCCTCGGCCTGCCACTGTCCCTGCATCTGCGAAAGGCCTTTCAGGCCCGAGCCGCGCGCCATGCGCATCAAGAATGTCTCCGCGACATCGTCTTCCGTATGGCCGACAAGCACAGTGCCCACACCCAGCCGCTTCGCCCAGCCCGCGAGCGCGCGATAGCGCCCTGCGCGGGCCTCGGCCTGAAGGTTGCCTGCCCCGCTCCAGCGCCAGTTCAAAACCTCATGCGCAACACCAAGCTTCGCACAGGCCTGCGCCACAAGCTCACATTCCCCCGCCGCCTCAGGCCGCAAGCCATGATTGACGGTTGCACAATAGAGAGGCCCAAGACCCGCCTCAGCGGCAAGATGAAGAAGAGAAAGCGAGTCACTCCCGCCAGAGACGGCCAGCCCAATTGGCCGCGCCGCGCCCAGAAGCGCCGCTTCAAACCGCGCAATAAGTGTCACGAACAGCCAAGTCGGCTGCGTTCGGCCTCGGCCTTCTCCGCAGGCGCTCCGCCCGGAAAGCGCAGAGAGACTTCCGCAAGCGTCTTGCAGGCCTCAGCCGTCTGCCCCAGACGGCCCAAACCGTTGCCCAGACGATAGAGCGCTTCTGGGGCGTCTTCGCCCGTTGGCTCACGGCGGAACGCGTCCAAATAAGCCCGCGAGGCACCCGTCATATCGCCCTGCCCTTCAAGGGCTGCGCCATAGGCCAGCGCAGCTTTGGTTGCCACAGGCGAGCCGGGGTATGTTTCGTTAAAGGTCTTGAGCCGCGCAGCCGCATCGGCAAACTCGCCCGCCTCCAGCGCCTTGCGCGCCGCGGCAAAATCAGCCGCTTCGCCCACAGCCAGCTCGGCTGTCGGTGCGCTGCCGGGCGACACAATAGGAGAGGCCACGGCCCCCTGCCCCTCAGGCAGATCGCCGCCCAAAGTGCTGGTCTGGCCAAGCGCGCTCAAATCTCCGCCCTCAAGCTCCACAAGGCGGAACTCAAGGTCTGCCACCCGCCGCGCGCCATCCTGCGCCACAGCTTCTACGCGCAGGCTCAGCTCCTCTGTGCGCGCCGTCAGGCGGCGCAGCTCGGTTTCAATCGCGTCAACACGTTCCAGCACAGAGCCGCTGACATTGGCTCCGCCTATGGTCCCCGTTGTCGACAGCTCGCGCGTCAGCTTTTGCATCTCGACATGAAGCACTGTCAGCTCCTGACGGATATCCGCCAGCGTTTCCCTGTCCTGAGCATGGGCCATGCCCATACTCAGAACCACAGCACAGAAACCCATGAAAAAAAGACGCATACCCTAACCCTTTCTAGCTGCTCAAACCGCTCGAAAGAATGGTCACAGCGCGGCGGTTCTTGGCGTAGCACGCTTCTTGCGAACAGATTTCAAGCGGGCGCTCTTTCCCGTAGCTCACAGTCTTCAAACGGTGTGACGGCAGGCCTTTGGCCAGCAAATATTCCTTCACAGCGTTGGCACGGCGCGCGCCCAGTGCAAGGTTGTATTCGCGGGTGCCTTGCTCGTCGGCATGGCCCTCGATCACAACAGCATAATCTGCATTGGTGGTCAGCCAAGAGGCCTGCCCGTCCAGAACACGCTGCGCCGCATCATTCAGGCTCGATTGGTCCACGCCAAAAAGGACGCGGTCACCAATGGTTTCCTGAAAATAAAGCGGCGATTGCGGGTCTTGCGCCGAACCAGGGGTCACAGACGAAAAGGTTCCGTTGCCGCCAGCACCGCTGCCATTGTCAAAGCGGTTGGGGTTGGTGCAGGCCGAAAGGGCAAGAACCGCAGGGATAACAAGTGTAATCAGTTTAAGTTTCATACTCTTTGCCTCGTGTTAATGGGGCCTGTCTAGCACAGACAACGCGCCCTGTGAATCCTCAAGATGGGCGCCAAGCCTTGCGCGCTCACACCCTTTCGTTACTTCTGCAAGGGGCTCCAAGACGGATCAGACGCCCCGCCCTCCGTGCGCACCCGTTGCAAATTGCGCCCTGAAATATCGACAGAATAGAGGCTTGATTGCCCGTCCGCGCCCTGTGTCTCGCGGGTAAACATAATCACCCGCCCGTTGGGGGCCCATGTCGGCCCCTCCTCAAGGAACGAGGCGGTCAAAAGCTTCTCGCCGGTGCCATCCACCCGCATGATGCCGATATGGAAGCGGCCCTTGGATTGCTTGGTAAAGGCCACAAGATCGCCACGAGGCGACCAGACCGGCGTTCCGTAGCGGCCCGGCCCTGTGCTGATACGGCGCGCCTCGCCGCCACTGGCCGACATAATATAAAGCTGCTGGTTGCCCGAACGATCGCTCTCGAAAACGATCTGGCTGCCATCCGGCGAAAAGCTCGGGGCAGTCTCGATTGAAGGCGCATTGGTCAGGCGCTGCTCCGCCCCCGTCTCCACATCCATCAGATAAATATCGGTGTTGCCCCCGCTTTCGAGCGAGAAAACAACCCTGCGCCCGTCTGGCGCAAAGCGCGGCGCAAAGCTCATCGTGCCCTCGCGACTTTGCAGCACGCGACGGCCCACACTGGCAACATCCAGCAGATAAATCTTTGGAAACCCCGTCTCATAGCTCGTATAGAGCACGCGGTCGCCCGTTGGAGAGAAGCGCGGCGCAAGCACGATTGCGCTGCTGTCGGTGAGAAACTGATTGTTCGCCCCGTCATAATCCATGATCGCAAGACGCTTCTTGCGGTTGTCCTTTGGCCCCGTCTCGCTCACATAAACGACGCGGCTGTCAAAGTAGCCGCCCTCGCCCGTGATCCGCGTATAGACCTGATCCGCCACCTTATGCGCCATCCGCCGCCAGCCGGCGCGCGTGCCCGCAAGCTGCAAGCCCTTGCCAAGCTCTTGGCCCGCAAACACATCATAAACGCGAAACTTCACAGTGATCTGCTCGCCCTGAACGCTCACCGCGCCCGTGATCAGCGCCTGCGCATTGATCGCCTTCCAGTCGGGAAACTGCACAGGCGCATCAAACGAGCTGATCTGACTGATAAAGGCCGCCTTATCAATCTCGCGAAACAGCCCTGTGCCCTTGAGGTCTTCGGCCACAACGCGGGCAATATCGGCAGCAAGCGGCCCCGCGCCTCCGTTTTCGGCGACAAAATCGGGCACAGCCACAGGCAAAGGCTCAATCACCGCATCGGTGATTTCGATCCGCAAAGGCTCGGCCTGTGCCACAGATCCGGCGCTCAAAGCGGCCAACAGCACAAAGCTCCATAGTCTCAAGATCATACCCTACCTCATACTCTCGGGGTTAAACTTTATCTCGACCGTTTTCCATTGGTCGTATTTCTCGCTCGGCAAATCAAATCCGTCGTTGCCGCAAATAATAATCGCCCGCCGCGCCGCATCATAAGCTTGCTTTGCCGCGGCCTCAGAGCCGTTTTCGCTGCGCAACAGCTTGATCGAAGCGATCACAGGCTTGCCGTCCCGTGCCATTTCAACGCTAACATAAATATTCACAGCAAGCGCCTCTGTTGAAAGTGCCCCGACATTGTAACAGCGGGATATCGCCAGTTTCAGCCCCTCGCGCTCACCGCCTGTCAGCGGCACACCTGACGGCGCAGGCGTATCCTCCTGTGTTTCAGCTCCCCCGCTCATCGCCTCGGCCAAAGCGTCATTGACCGCATTTGTCGCCTCGGAAACAGGAGCGGTCGCGGCCTCTGCCTGCCTTTGCGGGCGGCTCTTGGGGCGCACGGATTGAGCAGGCGCAAGCGTCACATCATCGCGCGCTTCAGGGTTGATCTCGGTCGTTGCCGCCTCTGGCTGCGCCGCCTCTGTTTCTGGCTCCACAACCTCGGCAACAGCGTCAGGCGCTGTCTCAGGCTGGACCTCCTCGGACGGGGCCATATCTGTCTCTTCTGGCGTGTTCACAGCCTCGGGTGCAACCCGCTCAATCGGGCGCAGCTTGGGGCGCGGGCTGGTGCCCGGCGTCAGAACAGCCACCTCCTCTTCAGGCTGCACAAGTTGCGGCGGCACATCCTCAACTTCGGTGCTCACCACAGGCTCGCTTGTGTCCACGTCTGGGGCCGCCTCGGCCTCGGGGCTGGCAACCTCTGGGGCCTCCTGCGTCTCTGGCTGGGTTTCTGGCGCGGATTGCGGCTGGGCGGTGTCCTCTTCGCTCGGCGGCGCGGGCGCTTCTACATCAGAGGTCGCCTGCGGCGCGCGCGCAGCGGCCAAAGCGGCCTGATACTCGGCCTCACTCACGACAGAGACATCACTGATCTCAAAGGGCAAAGGGTCACTGTTCCACTTCCCCCCAAAGAGAAGCAGTCCAATCAGCCCGACATGGCCGATGAGGGATATGCTCTGGCCGCGGTTCAAAGCACCCTACTGATCACTCGGAGCGCTTGCGTCCACGCCATCCAGCGTAGGTCCGCCAGACTCGGTCACAAGTCCGATGTTGCTAAAGCCCGCGCCATTCAGCGCGCCCATAACCTGCACCACCTCGGCATAAGACACAGCCCCGTCCGCGCGCAAAAACACGCGGTCGCCCTCGCGCTCTGCCGCAATCGCGCGCATCCGCCCGATCAGCTCGCTGCGCGCCACGTCTGTCTGCTGGATCATCACCTGACCCTCCGCCGTGATCGTCACAGTGAGCGGCTCTTCGGCCTCCACAGGCAGGCTGTTCGCCGCCGTTTTAGGCAGCTCCACAGGCACACCCACCGTCAGCATAGGCGCAGCCACCATAAAAATAATGAGCAAAACCAACATGATATCCACAAATGGCGTCACGTTGATCTCTGACATGGGCCTTGAGCGGCCCCGCGCACGGCGGCGGCGGCTGCCGCCTCCCGTGTCTTTCTGTGCCACGCCTGCGCCCATATCAGCTGTCCAACTGGCGGCTGAGAATGGTTGAGAACTCGTCCGCAAAGGCTTCATAGCCCGCGACAAGCCCTTCGCTGTCCGCACTCAGCTTGTTGTAAAAGATAACCGCAGGGATCGCCGCCAAAAGGCCAAGCCCTGTCGCCAGAAGCGCCTCGGCAATCCCGGGCGCAACCACAGCAAGGTTGGTGTTTTGCTGCTCGGCAATCTCGACAAAGGCGTTCATAATCCCGATCACCGTGCCAAACAGGCCGATAAACGGCGTCGTCGACCCCACAGTCGCCAGGACTTGCAGCCCACCGTTGAGCTTTTCCGCCTCCTTGGCAATCGCCACATCCATCGAGCGGTCAATCCGCGAATGCGCCCCCGCAATCAGCGCTCCATCGGCTTTATGCGAGCGTTGCCACTCGGTCATGCCAGCGGCAAAAATCTTCTGGCTCTGCCCCTCAGGCTCCGCCCCGATCTGCTCATAAAGCGCATCCAAGGGCTCGCCTGACCAGAACGCACGGTCAAAAGACGCCGCCTCTTCGCGGGCTTTGCGATAGTTGATAAATTTCTGAATGATAATCGACCACGACCAGAACGAGGCCAGGATCAAAATGATCATCACGAGTTTTACAGTAAAGGTTGCGCGCATGAACAACGCCCACATCGAAAAGTCGATATGCTGCGCCGCAGCCAGTGCTTCAGTTTCCATTGTGCCTGCTCTCTTCTGGGTGGCTTTTCGCCTTATTGCGGCCAAATTAGCCGATCTTTTCCCAGAAAGCTATCCCAAGCACGAGCAGCCCAAGGATCAGTGCAGCATTTGGCGGATATTTGCTGGCAGGCGGGTCGGATGGCCCTCCAGCGTCATACAAACAACGGTCACGAGCGCATGAAACAATATGTCTTCGCCGCGCTTCACCCATTGCTCCATCACCATTCTGACCCCTGTGACAGACTTCACTTGCGTTTCAACAACCAGCTGGTCGTCCAGCCGCCCCGAGCCGAGGTAGTCTGCCTCCACACGCCGCACAGCAAAAACGATCCCGTCGCGCTCTTTCATCACATTCTGGTCAAGCCCAACCTCGCGCACCCATTCCGAGCGCCCGCGCTCGATATAGCGTAGGTAATTGGCGTAATAGACGATCCCCGCCATATCGGTGTCTTCATAATAAACGCGCACAGGCAAGGAATAGATCATAGGGGCCGCTTTCTAACTGTCTCGCCCCATTTCAGCACAGCTCGCCGCGCTTATCCAGCCTGCGCCGCACTCACCCGCGCAAAAAGCCGCAGCGCAAAGCTTGCGTCACGGTCGACATCGGGCAACTCGGGCGCATAGGCCGCGCGCAAAATATCGCCGACATCAGGGCGCAAGATATCCGCCCCATTGGGCAGCCGCGCCAAGGGCGAGCGCGCCGCAAAAGCCTGATCGCCCCAAAGCAAAAACGCCTGCGACGCCTGCACCAAAGCAAGGCTTTCGGCAGGCCAGTCCGCAAGCGGGCCATCCATACAGATAAAGACAAAACACGCCTGTATCGCGCCCTGATCATCAAAACGAAACAGCCTATACTGGCTTGCGCCTTGCTCTTTCAGCTTTGGCACAAGCGTCTCAAGCTCGGGCACAAGACGGTCCAGATCAGGCAGATCGCTCAGCTCGTCCCAGCTCTTGAACATAAAGAACATGAGGTTCACCCCAAGCTCGAAGTCGGTCTCCGCCAAAGGGTGTTGCGTCAGCGCCGAAAGCGCCTCGACAGCGCCCTTGAAGATGTTGAGCGTCGCGTCATCCACGCCAAAGACAATCGGCGCAATCGGCCGCCCCCAACGGGCAAAGCGAAATCCGCCCTTCGCATCTGTGAACATGGCTTCAATATCGGCAGGGGTCGTGCTCATGGCTTTCGGCTCGTCTTCAGTCAAACAAATCATCTCGGGTCTTTGGCGGGGTCAGGCCCATATGGCTCCAGCCCTTCTGCGCCAGCATCCGCCCGCGTGGTGTGCGCTGAATAAGCCCCTGTTGCAACAGGTAAGGCTCGATCACCTCCTCCAGCGCATCGCGACTTTCCGACAAAGCGGCGGCGATGGTCTCAATGCCCACAGGCCCGCCAGCGTAGTTTTCAGCAATCAGATTGAGATAGCGCCGGTCCGCCCCGTCCAGCCCGAGCGCATCTACACCCAGCCTTGAGAGGGCGCGGTCCGCCAGCTCTTGGCTGACAACGCCGCCCGCCTCCACAACCGCAAAGTCCACCACACGGCGCAGCAAGCGCCCCGCAATCCTCGGCGTCCCGCGCGAACGCTTGGCAATCTCAAGCGCCCCCGCCGCATCCGCCTTCACCCCCAGCTTCTGCGCATTGACACTGACAATCCGCTCAAGCTCGGCAATCGCATAAAACTCAAGCCGCGTCGGGATACCGAAGCGGTCACGCAAAGGCGTGGTCAAAAGGCCAAGTCGCGTCGTCGCCCCCACAAGCGTAAAGGGCTGAAGCTCGATCCGCACAGTGCGCGCCGCCGGCCCCTCGCCAATCACAAGATCAAGCTCAAAGTCCTCAAGCGCAGGGTAAAGGATTTCCTCGACCACAGGATTGAGACGGTGGATTTCGTCGATAAACAGCACATCATTGCGCTCAAGATTGGTCAGGATTGCCGCCAGATCGCCCGCTTTCGCAAGCACAGGCCCGCTCGTCATCCGAAAGCCAACCCCAAGCTCGCGCGCAATGATCTGCGCCAGCGTGGTCTTCCCAAGTCCAGGCGGGCCATGAAACAAGGTGTGGTCCATCGCGTCCTTGCGCATCTTGGCGCTCTCGATAAAGACTTTGAGGTTGGCGCGCGCCTCGGCTTGCCCGACAAACTCGCTCAGATGCTGCGGTCGCAACGCGCGCTCCACATCTTCAGGGAGCGCTTCAGGGCTCAAGACAGGTTCTCTCGCAGTCATGCTCTACCCCTTCGGCGCCAAAAGCCGCAGCGCCTGACGAATAAGCGCCGCCGTATCTTCGCCGCCGCCATTTTCCTGCGCCTGCGCAATCGCGCTCGCAGCCTCGCTTGGCGCATAACCAAGGTTGCTCAAAGCCGACAAGGCTTCCGACTGCGCCGCACCGCTCGCTTGCGCAACAGGCGCGCTCATTGGGGCAATCTCCTCAAGCACATCGTCATCCTGCCCAATATCAGGCGCAGGCCCCGCGCCGAGCGCCATAATGGCAGGTGCTTTGTCTTTCAGTTCCATCACAACCCGCTGCGCCGTCTTGGGGCCAATGCCCTTGGCCGCCTTCACAGCGCCCCAGTCACCCAGCGCAATCGCACGGCTCACCCCGTCAGGGCCAAGCGCCGAGAGCATCGCCAATGACGCCTTCGCGCCCACACCCTGCACCGTCAAAAGCAGGCGATACCACTCTTTTTCCACAAGCGAGGTAAAGCCGAAAAGCTGCAAGTTGTCCTCCCGCACCAAGAGGTCCGTATAGAGCGCCACAGCCTCGCCCGCCCGCGGCAGGCTACGCAAGGTGCGCTCGGAGCAATAGACCAAATAGCCGATCCCCTTCACGTCGATCAGCACATGATCTTCAGCGATATAATCAATCCGCCCCGCGACTTTCCCGATCATCGGCTCAACTTCCTGTTCTGGCCAGCGTCATCGCGGCATATCTGTGATGATGGGCATGGGTAATCGCAATAGCCAGCGCATCCGCCGCATCCGCCTTGCTCACATCTGCGCTCGGCAGCTGCATCTTCACCATATGCTTGATCTGATCTTTACTGGCGTGGCCCACGCCCACAACCGTCTTCTTGACTTTGTTGGGCGCATATTCCGCCACCTCCAGCCCGAACTGCGCCGGCACCAAAAGCGCAATCCCCCGCGCTTGGCCAAGCTTCAGCGTCGCCACCGCGTCCTTGTTGACAAAAGTTTGTTCCACAGCGGCGGTCTCGGGCGCATAGGCGCGCAACACATCCGTCAGCCCGTGATGCAAAGACAAAAGTCGCACGGCCAGATCGTCGCCTGCGGAGTTCACCACACCACAGCCAATAAAGCTCAGCCGTGAGCCGTGTTTTTCAATCACACCCCAGCCCATATTCCGCAATCCGGGGTCGATTCCCAAAATACGCATCCCACTCGCCCCGCTCACTTGTCTTATTTGTCTCGCCGGCTTGCGCTCACAGCCAAATCTGTTGCTTTTTTGAAGCACTAGCACGAAAGGGGAACATCTGCCAAGTCTTAACATATCCAAGCGCTTTTGTCGCAATTTTGCCGCAATGCAGCAATCTACAGCCAAAAACCGCCATTACAGACGCCAAAAGCGACGTTTTCCACAGGCGGTTTCGCTATAAAATTAAGGAGTTTCCCCGCATATCGACCCATGCACAAAACGCATAGGACATATGTAAAAATATCCCCTTGCGCGGCGGCAAAACCGCCCCTAGATGCGGCCAATCAGACCGCTGACCATAACTCTAGAGAAGGAACACAGATATGGCCGCCCTCGACTATACACGCGCGCAGCAAATTGCTGGCACACACGGCCGTATCGGCCAGATTTTCGCTCACATGACAGCGGCCTTCGTCGCATGGAATGACGCCCGTTCAACACGCAACGCCCTCTCCCAGCTGAGCGATCGCGAACTGGAAGACATCGGCCTTTGCCGTGGCGACATTGATGCCATCTCCGAGGCACAGCGCTAAGACCGCCAAGTCTGGCCTTCCTGCCCTCCCAAAAATCAAAGCCGCGCCTCCCATCAAGGAGCGCGGCTTTTTCTTTGGCCCGAGCGTGGCGCAAAACCCTATTTAATAAATCCGCCAACAAAGTCGGACACCGCATAGGTCACCACACCGGGCTCCATCAGCCACGCCCCCGCCTGCTCAATAACAGTCCCCTCATGCAACGGCGCCAACCGCTCGGCATATTTGGCAGGGCCAACGTTCGCCAGAACCACAGCTTTGAACAAAAGGCCCACGCAAAGCGCTATAGCCAGAATAAAAATCGGGGATGTGCCCTTGGCACGCTTTGGCTTGATCGTGATCAAACCGCTTTTATCGACACGAAACCCGTAACCATTGCTCATGGAACGGTGCTTGCGCGTAATTCGCGACAAACGTTTATCAAAATTTTGCACGTTGGCAGACATGGCAAACTCCAGTGCCCCCACCGAAGGTCCCTAATATTTTTCTAAAATGCCCCTGAATTGTGGCAAGATTTGGGCAATTCGCTCAAATAAGGCGAAAAAAAGCGACGTTTTGTCAGCGTTTCCGAAGCAAAAGCGTGCTCCAGTCACCAATCACCTGCCGCTCGGCCAGATTGGTTCCATTCTGTGCATAAACCTCGATCACCTCATCAGCCTGCTCGTTCAATATCCCCGACAGGATCGCATAGCCCCCTTGGGTAAGATTCGCCGCAATCTCAGGCGCCAGCGCCACAAGCGGCCCTTTGAGGATATTGGCAAAGATCAGATCATAAGGGGCCGCCTCCGCGAGCACAGGATGCCCGAAGCCAGCCGCCTCGACACATTCGATACGCCCCTCAAGCCCGTTGGCCTGCGCATTGGCCAAGGCCACATCCACAGCCACCTCGTCAATATCACTGGCAATAATGCGCACATCCCAGATCCGCGCCGCCCCCATAGCAAGCACCGCCGTGCCACAACCAATGTCAGCCACAGATTTCGGCTGAAAGCCTGCGTCGACCAAATGGTCCAGCGCCTGCAAACAGCCAAGCGTCGTGCCGTGATGCCCCGTGCCAAAGGCCATCGCCGCTTCAATGAGCAAAGGCTCGGCCCCCGCAGGGACCTTATCAGCATCATGGCTGCCATGCACAAAGAAGCGCCCCGCCACCACAGGCGCAAGATCGCGCTTCACCTTGGCAACCCAATCGGTCTCGGGAATTTCGGAGACCACAAAACGCGCGCCATGCATCGCTTCCAGCAGAGCCAGCCCCGCCGCATCAGGCGTCTCGATAAAATAGGCCGCAACCTCCCAAAGCCCCGAGCCGTCTTCCATCTCAAAGACGCCAACCCCTGTGGGCTCAGGCTCCATCCGCTCCAGCGCCTCGCCCAGCGCCTCGGCGGCAGGCTTGTTGTCAATCGTGGTAAAGGCGGAATAGCTCGTGCTCATGTCGTGATCCTGTCTAAAGTCTATTCTGCGGGCGCGGCCGCAGTGAATTTCGAAAAAATGGTTTCATTGCCCTCTTCAGGGTGCCGCGGGATCAGCATCGCCAATCCAAAAGAGACCGCCGCCATCGCCGCTGCCAACAAAAACACAGCCGTTGGCGAAACGAGCCAGAGATACCCCAGCGAAGCAGGCAAGCCCACCGCCGCAATATGGTTGATCGTGAAGGCCACAGCCGCCGTCGGCGCAATATCGCGCGGATCGGCGATCTTCTGGAAATAGGTCTTCAGCGCCAGCGCAAGGCCAAAGAAAATATGATCAATCACATAAAGCGTCGCCGCCAGAACAACACCCCAGCCAAACATATAAATTCCGCCGTAAGCCAGAAACACAAGGCACAGCCCCGTATATTCAAACAACAGCGTGTTGCGCTCGCCAAAACGGTGCACCACATGGCCGAGGAGCGGCGCAACCAACATATTGATCACAAGGTTGATCAGATAGAGCGACACAACTTCATGGACCGCAAAGCCGAACTTCTCAACCATCATAAAGCCCGCAAAGACCATGAAGATCTGCCGCCGCGCCCCCGCCATGAACTGAAGCGCATAATAAAGCCAGTAGCGCTTGCGCAGGATCATCTTCTTGACCTGCGGATGCGGCGCTTCAAACTGCGGATAGGCCAGCAAACAGAAGACAGCCAGCGCGGCTGTGATCCCGCCTGAAATCATATAAACAATGTTATACGTCAGCCCCAAAGGCTCCCAGAGCAGCATGATAAAGATATAACAAATCAAGGTCGCGCCAGAGCCGGTCGCCAAAAGATAGCCAAGCACCTTGGGCGCGCGCTCCTTGCTCAGCCATTGCAGCTGAAGCGACTGGTTCACCGTCTCGTAATAGTGAAAGCCGATGGACGACAACATCGTCACCGTCAAAATCCCCGCCATCGACGGAAACCAAGCGGTCACAGCCGTGGCCGCGCCCAGCATGATCAGCGAAACAAGCCCAAGCACCTGCTCGCGCACAAAGATGATAATGGCAATAACGCCAACAGCCAGAAATCCCGGAATTTCGCGCACGGTGTGGAGCCAGCCATTGTCAGAGCCGTCAAACCCGCCAACCTCGATCACGAAGTTGTTGAGCAAGGCACTCCATGTCGCAAAAGCAATCGGCATGGCAAACGCCATGAGAAAGAGCAGCGCAATCGGACGCCGCCACACGGGCAGATCGGATGCGTCTTCGAGTTTTACAATACGGGCCATGGCTTCGCTTACGCCTTTTCCTGCGGCTTGCACAGAGCAAAACAGCCGTAAATACAGAGGCGCAAATCTGATCCATGTCAAAGTATGAATATGACATATATGTTAAACGCTCAGCCGACACAGCCCAAACATAAAGCCAAAAGGCGAGACCCTATGGATATTATACCCCTCATCGAACGCATCGGCGAAGCCCCCACAGCGGCTCTGTTCGGATTGATCACAGGGCTGATCTTCGGGGTCGCCGCCCAACGTTCGCGGTTTTGCCTGCGCGCCGCCTCTGTTGAATTTGCCCGTGGCATGATGAAAGACAAGGTCGCGGTCTGGTTTTTGACGTTTTCAACCGCCCTCGTCTGGGTCCAAGGCGCACAGCTGCTCGGCCTGATGGAAACCCAAGAGGCCCGCATGATGGCCGTCCCCGGAAGCTGGTCAGGCGCCATCATCGGCGGGCTGCTCTTCGGCGTCGGCATGGTGCTGGCGCGCGGCTGCTCGGGGCGCTTGCTCGTTCTGGCCGCCACAGGAAACTTGCGCTCTGTCGTAGCGGGGCTGATCTTTGCAGTGGTGGCGCAAATGTCGCTCGCAGGCGTGCTCTCGCCCGCGCGCGACTGGCTTGCCAGCCTCTGGATCACAGAGGGCGGGCGCAACATGGACCTTCTGGCCGCGCTCAGCCTGCCGCCCTCCGCAGGCTTTTTCATTGGCCTCGCCTTTGCCGCCTTGGCGCTCTACCTCTCGCTCAAAGAACGGATCGGCACGGCGCGGCTGATCTTCGCGTCAGGCGTCGGCTTTTCTGTCGCTGTCGGCTGGGTGCTGACTTATACGCTCGCGCAGTCGGCCTTTGACCCAGTGCAAATCGAAAGCACGACCTTCTCTGGCCCCTCGGCTCATACGCTGATGTTCTTTTTAGATCGCAACGCCGTTCTAGAGTTTGATGTCGGCCTTGTGCCGGGCGTTGTCATCGGCTCGCTTCTGGCGGCTCTGGTCACACGCGAGTTCAAGTTTCAGGGCTTTTCCGACGAAAGCAATATGCGCCGCTCGATGTTTGGCGCAGTGCTGATGGGCTTTGGCGCCATGCTCGCCGGCGGCTGCGCCATTGGAGCAGGCGTCACAGGCGGCTCGATCTTTGCGGGCACGGCGTGGCTGGCGCTGTTTGCCATGTGGGTCGGGGCCATGGTGACAGATGCGCTGGTCGATCAGCGCGGCCTTAAAGGCGCAAGCGCCGCCCGTTAAGCTTGGCTTTGGGTCGAATTTTCGCTTCGCGAAAATCCGACCCGCTGGGGGCGCTGCCCCCAGACCCCCGGGATATTTAGAGAAAGAAAAAGACTTAGTAGAAGCTTTGCGGGTCAATATCGACCGACAGGCGCAGCTGGTTGGGGAGCTTGAGGCCTTTGAGCCACGCTCTCAGAGCGGCCTGTAAGGGCGCGTCTTTGGGCGCTTTCACAAGCAGGCGGACACGGTGGCGGCCCCGCACACGGGCAACAGGCGCAGGGGCTGGCCCGAAGACCTGCGCGCCAATTTTGGCCAGCGGGGCGGCATTGCGCGCCAGATGTTCGCCAAGGTCAAAGGCATCACGCTCCTCTGGCGCGCTGATCACGATCCCTGCAAGGCGCCCAAAAGGCGGCATCCCCGACAGGCGGCGCTCGTCGGCTTCGGCACGCCAGAACTGGCGCTCTTCGCCCGACATGATCGCGCGCAAAACAGGGTGCTCGGGCTGATAGGTCTGAAGCATGGCGACCCCTGCCTTCTCGGCCCGCCCCGCGCGCCCCGAAACCTGACGCATTTGTTGAAAGGTCCGCTCGGCGGCGCGCATATCCGAGCCTTGCAGGCTCAGGTCTGCATCAATGATCCCGACAAGCGTGAGCAGCGGAAAGTTATGCCCTTTGGCCACAAGCTGCGTGCCAATGATGACATCGGCAGCGCCTTCCGCAATCGCCATGATCTCGGCCTTCAGCGCCCGCGCCGAGCCGAAGAGATCGGAGCTGAGCACCGCCACCCGCGCCTCGGGGAAGCGCTCAGCCGCCTCCTCCGCCAGCCGCTCGACCCCGGGGCCGACAACTGCAAGTGTATCTTCGGCCTCACAGGACGGGCAGACCTCGGGAATGGGCCGCGTCGCGCCGCATTGGTGGCACATGAGCTGCTTGAGGAAGCGGTGCTCCACCATCCGCGCGTCACACTCGGTGCAGGCAATCTGCTCGCCACATTTGCGGCAGAGCGTGACAGGCGCATAGCCGCGGCGGTTGAGAAACAGAAGCGATTGCTCGCCCTTGAACATCCGCGCCTTCACAGCGCTCTCAAGCTGTGGTGATATCCAGCGGTTTGACGGCAGCTTCACTTGCCGCATATCAATCGTGCGCAGCTCGGGCAGCACAGCGACCCCGTAGCGTGCCGTCAGCTCGATCAGGCCGTATTTGCCCGATTGCGCATTGCTCCAGCTCTCAAGGCTCGGCGTGGCCGACGCCAAAACCACCTGCGCGCCACATAATGAGCCGCGCAGCACAGCCATATCGCGCGCATTGTAAAGCGCGCCTTCCTCTTGCTTATAAGAGCTGTCGTGCTCCTCATCGACCACAATCAGCCCCAAGTCCTGAAACGGCAGAAACAGCGCCGAACGTGCGCCAATCACCAGCTGCGCACCGCCCTCGCCAACCATTTTCCAGACGCGGCGGCGCTCTGTCATAGTCACGCCCGAATGCCACTCGGCCGCCTTCGCGCCAAACCGCGCCTCGACACGGCGCATAAAGTCGGCAGACAGCGCAATTTCGGGCAACAAAACCAAAGCCTGCCGCCCTTGGCGCAGCGCCTCGGCCACGGCCTCAAGATAGACTTCTGTCTTGCCAGAGCCGGTGATCCCCCAGAGCAACGTCGCCCCAAAGCCGCCCGCCTTCTGACCCTGCACAAGCTGGTCCGCCGCCGCGCCCTGCGCCTCGGTCAGCGTCTTGCCCGCGCGGCTCGCGTCAAGCCGCGCAAACGGCAGGTCACGCGGCGTGTCTTCCTCCTGCACAGCGCCTTGCTTGACCAAGCCCTTGATCACCGAAGAGGTCACACCCGCCTGCTCCGCCAGCTCGCCCAGCGTAAAGCCAAGCGCGCCGAACTCTTCCAAAACGGCAAGCACACGCCCCCGCGCCTCGGTCATCCGATCAGGCGCCTTATGCCCTAAACGGTAGACCTTTTGCATCGACGGCGGATTGCTCAGCCCCGGCGCGCGGGTCGCAAGACGCAACATCTGCGGCAGACTCGTCAGCGTGTAGGCCCCGCATTTCTCCAGAAACGCGCGCATCTCCTCACGCATCGGCGCAACATCCAAAACCCGCGTAATGCTGCGCGCTTTCTTGAGGTCAAACCCGCCAGCCCCCGCGCCCCAAACCACACCAATCACCTTGCGTGGCCCCAGCGGAACCTCGACAAACGCGCCGCGCATCACGCCGCCCTCGGGCGCTTTATAGTCAAGCGCACGGCCCAGAGGCTGCGTGGTGAGCACAGCCACAAGCGCGCCTTCGTCAAAATAATCAGACTGGCCCACAGGCCCTCCGCTTTGGGGTTTCAGACCCCCTTTCTATGGGCTAAGCTCACAAGCGACAATTCCAATTAGGGCCCTTATCCATGAAGTTCTTTGTAGACACCGCCGAGATCAACGAAATCGCCGAGCTGAACGACCTCGGCATGGTGGATGGCGTCACAACCAACCCCTCGCTGATTATGAAATCAGGCCGTGACATCCTTGAGGTCACCAAAGAAATCGCCGAGCTGGTCGATGGCCCCGTGAGCGCCGAAGTGGTCGCGCTTGAGGCCGACGCCATGATCGCCGAGGGCCGCAAGCTCGCCGCAATTGCCGAGAATATCGCCGTCAAAGTGCCGCTCACATGGGCGGGCCTCAAGGCCTGCAATGTGCTCAGCAACGAGGGCTTCATGGTCAATGTGACGCTCTGCTTCTCCGCCAACCAAGCGCTTCTCGCCGCCAAAGCGGGCGCAACTTTCATCAGCCCCTTCATTGGCCGCCTTGATGACATCAATCTTGACGGGCTTGAGCTGATCGCCGACATCCGCACGATCTATGACAACTACGGCTATGACACCCAAATCCTTGCCGCCTCGATCCGCACCGTCAATCACGCCTTCGAATGCGCGCGCATCGGCTCCGATGTGATGACCGCGCCGCCCAAAGTGATCAAGGCGATGGCGAGCCACCCGCTGACCGACAAGGGCTTGGCCGACTTTATGGCCGATTGGGAAAAAACTGGTCAAAAAATTCTGTAAGCCATGCTATAAGGCGACAAAATAAATGAGGCAGACATGAGCAGCAAGGCCCGCATGGATGACATCCTGCGCGAAAAAATCATTACCGAACCTGATGTTATCCTAGATGATCAGGACGTTATGCGCGCGCTTATCGCGGCCAACGAGCGCACGATGGGCGGCAATATCGTCGATCTGCGCGGGATTGCCATGGAGCGCCTCGAGGCGCGCCTTGATCGCTTGGAAGACACCCACAGAAGCGTGATTGCTGCCGCCTATGAAAACCTTGCAGGCACAAATCAGGTTCACCGCGCCATCCTGCGGATGCTCGACCCCATCGAGTTTGAAGGCTTCCTCAAAGACCTCGGCGGCCCTGTCGCCGAGATCCTGCGGGTTGATTGCGTGAAGCTTGTGCTCGAATCGGTCCAGAACGATCAGGATCCAGCCGTGCAACGCCTTGGCGATGTGCTGACAGTGGTCGAGCCGGGCTTTGTCGAAGACTATCTGCGCACAGGGCGCAACGGCGGCGAGCCACGCCAAGTCACCCTGCGACAGCTCAACGAAGGCCCCCCTGTCTATGGCGAGGCCGCAAGCTGGATCCGCTCGGAAGCCTGCCTCAAGCTTGATTTCGGCGCAGGCCGCCTGCCGGGAATGTTGCTCATGGGCGGCGAAGACCCGCACCAGTTTACCCCACAGCAAGGCACAGATTTGCTCTCGTTTTTTGCAGGTGTGTTTGAAAGAGCGATGCGCCGCTGGTTGTCATGACAGCGGGCGAGCCCATGGTGTCACCTGCCCTGCGCGATGCAGTGCAGACATGGCTCAACACCCGCCGCGCCCTCAAAGGCGCGTCAGACAACACGCTCACAGCCTACGCCCATGATGTTCACAGCTTTCTCGGCTTTGTTGCGCAGCATACGGGCGGCGAAACGGGCCTTACAGCCCTCAAATCCCTGACCATCACAGACATTCGCGCATGGATGGCGGCCTTGCGCCGCGAAGAGCTGACCTCGCGCTCGATTGCGCGCAAGCTCTCCTCTGTCAAAAGCTTCTTTCGCTGGCTCGGCGAGCGCGAGGGCTTTGAAGCGACAGCCGTGCTCAACGCCCGCGCGCCCAAGTTTCAGGCCAAGCTGCCCCGCCCCCTGCCTGTCGAGGCCACCCGCGACCTGATCGGCGCTCTTGAGCTACAGTCCAGCGCGCCATGGGTCGGCGCACGCGATGTCGCTGTCGTGACGCTGCTTTACGGCTGCGGGCTGCGGATATCGGAAGCCCTCAGCCTGACCATGGCCGACGCGCCCCTGCCCCCCGTCCTGCGCATCATGGGCAAAGGCGGCAAAGAGCGCGTTGTGCCTGTGATTGACGCCGCCCGCGCTGCCGTCGATCACTATCTGACGGCCTGCCCCTTTGCCTCAAACGACGGCCCGCTCTTTCGCGGTGTGCGCGGCGGCGCGCTCAGCCCGCGCCTGATCCAGAAGGTCATGCAATCTGCGCGGCTCCAGCTTGGCCTGCCCGCCTCGGCCACGCCTCACGCCATGCGCCACAGCTTCGCGACGCACCTTCTGGCCGCAGGCGGCGACCTTAGAGCCATTCAGGAGCTTCTCGGCCACGCCTCGCTCTCGACCACACAGGCCTATACAGCGGTTGATGCCCGGCACCTGCTTGATATATACGAAAAATCCCATCCCAAATCCGCGAGCAACAGCCCATGACCCTCCAAGCCAAAGCCCTCGCGGTTCATCTCCTCACAGCCACAGGCGCGGTCTTTGCCATGCTGGCCATGCTCGAAGCGATCGAGCGCGACTGGGCGATGATGTTTGTCTGGCTCATCGTCGCCTTCGCGGTCGACGGCGTGGACGGCCCCCTCGCGCGCCACTACCACGTCAAGCAAAACGCACCTCAGTTTGACGGCGTGCTGCTCGATCTGATCATTGACTACCTCACCTATGTCTTCATTCCCGCCTATGCGCTCTATGCTTCGGGCCTGATGGATGGCTGGTCAGGCTGGGCCGCGATCATTGTGATAACCTTCGGCTCGGCCATGTATTTCGCCGACACCCGCATGAAAACGGCGGATAATTCCTTCTCGGGCTTCCCCGGCTGCTGGAATATGGTTGTGCTCGTGCTCTTTGCGCTCTCGCCGCCATGGCAGGTCTGCCTCGCGCTGGTGGCCGTGCTGACCGTGGCCATGTTCGTGCCCGTCAAGTTCGTGCACCCCGTGCGCACCGACCGCTGGCGCGCCCTGACCCTGCCTATGGCCCTCGCATGGACCGTCTTCGCAGGCTTCGCCGCATGGGAAAGCTTCGATCCCGTCCCCGTCGTCTTCTGGGGCCTGATGATCACCTCGATCTACCTGCTTATCGCAGGCGCGGCGCAGCAGGCGATGTATGGGAAAGACGGCTAAGTCAAAAGCCCCACCAAACTCTTAGGCCTCCAAAAACTCGACAGCACCCGTGGGGTCTCAACCGTGCGTTTCATAACCTTGTCAGCACCACACCGCCGACAATCAGACAGGCTGCCACCGCCTTGCCACGGTCCATCCTGTCGCCAAAAACGAGCCAGCCAATCAGCACCGCAAACAAAATCGAAGTTTCCCTGAGCGCCGTCACCAAAGCAATCGGCGCAACCGTCATGGCCCAGACAGCTATCGCATAAGCGCCATAAGAGGCCCCCGCCGCCAGCGCGCCGACGCCCCAGTCCTTGCGGCTCGCGCGCAAAACACCCCGCCCGCGCAAGGCCACAATCAGCGGCGTAAACAGAGCCGCATCCAGCGCAAACAGCCAGCCGACATACATCACAGCATTGCCCGCTTCCCGCGCGCCCAGCCCGTCCACAAGCGAATACCCCGCCGTCATGCAGGCCGAGCCAAGCGCCAGCGGCACAAGCCTGCGGCTCTCGCCATTGTCAAACGCCCCCCGCGCCATCAGCGCAATACCAAGACCTAAGACAGCAATCGCGCCGTATTCAACAGGCTGGATCACATCAATCAGCAAGAGCGCAGACACCAGCGTCACAATCATAGGCGCAGCACCGCGCGCAATCGGATAGACGCGGCTCAAATCGCCCTGCTCGTAAGCAAAAGCAAGGAACAGCTTGTAGCCCGCATGAAACACGCCCGACGCCCCGAGCCAAAGCCAGATATGGGGCTCAGGGAATGGCTGGCTCATCGCAATGCAAAAGCCCGCAAGCCCCTGCACCAGCGTGAGGATAAACATCGAGGCAATCTTGGACGCGCCCGTCTTGATGAGCGCGTTCCAACTCGCGTGCAAAAGTGCCGCGCCAAGAACAGCCAGAAAAACCGTCAGGCTCACGCGTGAGCCGCCTCAGCAGAGCAAGGGATCACCCCAGCGCCTCGCTACAGCGCTGGCAGGTGCCCGCGTGTTTATGCGTGCCCACATCTGGCAGGATCTTCCAGCAGCGCTCACATTTTGCGCCCTCCGCCTTCTCGAACGCAACGCCAATCCCCTCAATCTCGGGCAAGCGGAACGCCTGATCCTTGATCGGAGCGTCAGTGAGCGAGACAGCCGAGGTGATGCAAATATCCTCAAACGGAACCGACTTCAGCGCCGCCAGCATCTCTGCATCCTGCACATAAACAATCGGAGCCGCCTCCAGAGAGGCCCCGATCACCTTATCCGCCCGCTGCACTTCCAGCGCCGCATTGACCACTCGGCGCGCGCGACGCACATGGCCCCACTTCGCCGCCAAGGCCTCATCCATCCACGCCATCGGCGTCTCAGGCATATCTGTCAGGTGAACAGAGCCTTCGCTCTCAGGGAAGCGCGACAGCCAGACATCTTCCATCGTGAAGACAAGCACAGGCGCAAGCCATGTGGTCAACCGCTCAAACAAAAGGTCCATAACCGTGCGCGCCGAGCGGGCGCGCAGGCTGTCGCCATCGCAATAAAGCGTGTCCTTGCGGATATCGAAGTAAAACGCCGAAAGCTCGACCGTGCAGAAGGTAAAGACAGCCGAGAAAACCCCTTGGAAGTCAAACGCGCGGTAGCCTGCGCGCACTTGCCCGTCAAGCTCCGCCAGACGGTGCAAGATATAGCGCTCAAGCTCTGGCATATCGCTCGGCGCAACACGCTCCTCTTCCTTGAAGTGCGACAGCGCCCCCAGCATATAACGCATGGTGTTGCGCAGGCGGCGATAGCTGTCGGCCACGCCCTTGAGGATCTCCGGCCCGATCCGCTGATCGGCGGTATAATCGGTCTGCGCCACCCAAAGCCGCAGAATATCCGCGCCATATTGCTTGATGATCTCTTCAGGAACGATGGTGTTGCCAAGCGATTTGGACATCTTCATGCCCTTCTCATCCAGCGTAAAACCGTGCGTCACAACGTTGCGGTAAGGCGCGCGCCCCAGCGTGCCGCAAGCCTGCAACAGCGAGGAATGGAACCAGCCACGGTGCTGGTCGGTCCCTTCCATATAAACATCGGCAATCCCGTCCGCCGCGCCATCCTCACGGTCGCGCAAGACAAAAGCGTGGGTTGAGCCAGAGTCAAACCAGACATCAAGCACATCAAAGACCTGCTCCCACTCGTCCGCATTATAGCCTGCGCCCAAGAAGCGCTCTTTCGCGCCCTCAAGATACCAGCAGTCCGCACCCTCCGCTTCAAAGGCCGCCGCGATCCGCGCATTGACCTCAGGGTCGCGCAGCAAGAAGCCCTCATCGGTGGGCAAAAGCCCCTTCTTGGTAAAGCAGGTGAGCGGAACCCCCCAAGCGCGCTGGCGGGACAAGACCCAATCAGGCCGCGCCTCGATCATGCTGTAAAGGCGGTTCCGCCCCGTCTGCGGCGTCCATTTCACCAGCTGGTCAATAGAGTTCAGCGCGCGCTCGCGGATCGACTTACCCATCGCGTCCTGCCCGTCGCCCACGGCGCGGTCCACGCTTGCAAACCACTGCGGCGTGTTGCGGTAAATGATCGGCGCTTTAGAGCGCCATGAGTGCGGATAGCTGTGCTTGATCTTACCGCGCGCGAGCAAACCGCCCACTTCAACAAGCTTGTTGATCACAGCGGTGTTGGCGTCGCCCTCCCCACCCTTGCGGTTGAGGATATATTTGCCGCCAAAGAACGGCAGATCTTTGCGAAAGCCGCCATCGTCCATCACGTTATAGGTGATGACCTCTTCAAGCATCCCCAAGTCGCGATAAAGCTCAAATTCTTCCATGCCGTGAGACGGCGCACAATGCACAAAGCCCGTGCCTTCCGTATCAGTCACAAACTCCGCCGCACGGAAATCACGCGGCTGGTCCCACTCGCCATTTCCGCCCTCAGCGCCCGCAAGCGGGTGCAACAGGCTCAAGCCAGCAAGCTCCTCAGAGGTGACATCGCGCACACGGCTCCACATCCCCTCCTCCAAACGCGCCTTGGCAAAAACATCGCCCGCAAGGTTATCAGCCAGCAAGAAGCGCTCGCCAACAGTGGCCCAACACTCATCAGGCGTGCCCGTAACCTCGTAAAGCCCGTAAGAAATCCCCGCGCCAAAAACCACAGCCTTGTTGGATGGCATGGTCCAGGGCGTCGTCGTCCAAATCACAACTTTTGCACCCTCAAGATCGGCTCCGCCCACAACCTTGAACTTCACCCAAACAGTGAAGCTCTCCTTGTCGTGATACTCGACTTCCGCCTCCGCCAGCGCGGTCTGCTCCACAGGGCTCCACATCACAGGCTTGCTGCCCTGATAAAGCGTGCCGTTCATGAGGAACTTCATGAACTCTTCCGCAATCACCCGCTCGGCGTGGTAATCCATCGTTAAGTAAGGGTCGGCCCAGTTCCCCGTGATGCCAAGCCGCTTGAACTCCTCGCGCTGGACATCGACCCAGCCTTCGGCAAACTTGCGGCACTCCTGACGGAAATCAACGATGTTCACATCGTCCTTGTTCTTGCCCTTCTTGCGATACTGCTCCTCGATCTTCCACTCAATGGGAAGCCCGTGACAGTCCCAGCCCGGCACATAGCGCGCATCATGCCCCATCATCTGATGGGAGCGCACAATCATATCCTTGATGGTTTTGTTGAGCGCATGACCAATGTGCAAATGCCCGTTCGCATAGGGCGGGCCATCATGCAGAATAAACGGCGCGCGCCCCTCTTTTTCGCGCAGACGGTCATAAACGCCAATTTCGGCCCAACGGGCAAGCCACTCAGGCTCGCGCTTGGGCAGGCCTGCCCGCATCGGAAAGTCGGTTTCAGGCAAATTAAGAGTGTCTTTATAGTCGGGCGTATCGGCGCACATGGTTGGCGTCCTTCGGATCAGATGTTCAAGATTATAGGCGGTGTGTGGCTTTGCGGCGTGGGCTCCCCAAGCGCCTTTTCCCGACAGCTCCTCTTCAGAGCGTCGGGCAAATAATTCGTATAATGATCAGCGCGGTCTCTGTCATACCGCGCGTTATAGGCCGCTCTTTGGCGCAGGTCCAGAGCCTGCTTGAGCAGCGACAATCTGCCCCCTCGCCCTCAGCTGAAAGAGAGCAGACCATCCTCCCATCTCATCCAAGGCCAGATAATGCCCCCGATCGCGCCCCGCTTCCTAATCACATCTGACGATATCGACTTGGTCATGACCCGCTTTTATGACCGCATCCGCGCTGACGCCACGCTCGGGCCGATCTTTGCCGCCCGTATCGGCGACTGGCCCGAGCACGAAGCCAAAATCGGCCGCTTCTGGAAAAAAGCGATCCTCCATCAAGACGGCTATTCAGGCAATCCCATGATGACTCATATGGGCGTGGCCGAAATGCGCGCCCATCACTTTGAAATCTGGCTCGCCCTCTTTCACGAGGTGCTCAGCCAAAGCCTCGCCCCCGCGCCCGCCGCCGCCTTCTCAGCACTGGCGCACCGCATAGGCCGCGGGTTGCGCCTTGGCATAGAAGACCGCGACAAGCCGAAAGACTCGGTCCCGATCCTGCGCTGATCCGCCCTTTTTCTTTCCAAAAATATCCCGGGGAGCGCGAGGGGCGGGGGGGGGGCGGCCCCCCCCCCCCTGAGCGATTTGGCGCAGCCAAAGCGCAATCCCACAGCACAAACCCGCCTCAGCCGTCGCTCCGCACGCCGCCAAATAAGCCCTTCAAAGCCCGCCCCACAGTGGCCGAAACAGAAGGACGCGCCACAGCCTCAAACGCCAGAGGTCGGCACACCTCCATCGCCGCCACACCCACGCGCGCCGTCAGCGCCCCGTTGATCACACCCTCGCCAAAACGGCGCGAAAGCTTGGACAAAACGCCCCCGCCCGCCAGTGAGCCAATCATATCATCCCCCAAAGCT
>NZ_CBFHPP010000019.1:0-38027 GCF_965657785.1 Lentibacter sp. | reverse complement strand
CCCAGCGATGCACCATCTCTTGCAGGGCGTTCACATCTTCGCCCAAATCAAACTTCATTGATCCCATGAACATGAGCTTGCTCTCCATTTATTGAACACTTGTTCATTTCTTAACGTAGGCTGCGATTCGAGGCAACTGTTAAGGCAGGCCTTGTGGTTTCCCCTCTTGCGCTCTGCGCGCGAGGGGACCGGCTGGGGGACGCTGTCCCCCAGACCCCCTGGGATATTTATAGAAAGAGGAAACGGCAAAGGGCGCGCGTTTGAAGGCGGCGTCACACGGTCTGGTTTGGCGCCTGAAAGACAGCGCTCACCTCGGCCTTGATGATCCGCGCGATCAACGCGCAATCTTCAAGGCTGAATGTGAGCGGCAGGCGCATATCAACGATGCCCTTCAGAATTCTATCGCTTTTGGGCATTGGCGCGCTCGGTGCATAGCGCCAGCTATCATAGCGGCTGGTGAAGCCCTTCGGCTCGGCCCCACCAAACCATTTCAGCTCAACACCGCGCGCGGCACAGCGGGCCAGAACCTCGGCCACGGCCGCATCAGACCAATCGAGCAACAAAAACTGGATAGAGGAGCCAACATACTGCTCCTCGGGAGGTCGCTCCACGACAGTCAGCCCCGCCGTCCCGCTGATCCCGCGTTCAACAGCACGATAGCGCGCGTTCCAGGCCTCAACCTGGTTTTGAAGCCGTGCAAGCTGTGGACGCAGGAGCGCTGCGCGCAAATGATCCATGCGACCTGAGACATTGGGCATCTGGTATTTGATCTCGGCAAAGGCCTCGGGCGGCGGCGCGGCCAGATGGCGCTCAAAAAGCATATAGGAGCCAGAGAGCATAATCGCACGCGCCGCAACATCGGCATCATCAGTGATGAGCAAACCGCCCTCGCCCGAGTTCATATGCTTATAGGTCTGGGTCGAGTAGCAGCCAATGAGACCGTCTGTCCCCGACAGCCGCCCCTTCCAGCGCGCGCCCATGGTGTGGGCGCAATCTTCGATCACGCGAAGGCCCTTCTCGTCACAGAGCGCCATCAGCGCATCCATATCCGCCAGATGCCCGCGCATATGACTGAGCATCAAGACATCGGCCTGATCGGCCTTAGCGGCAAGATCTTCAAGATCAATCGTCAGCGCCTCGGTGACCCCGACAAACACCGGCACAGCGCCAACACTGGCAATCGCGCCCGGCACAGGGGCCAGCGTGAAGGCATTGGTCAAGACCCTGTCGCCCGGTGTCACCCCGAGGGCGCGCAAAGCGCAACCCATGGCATAGCCGCCCGAGGCCACAGCAAGGCAGTATTTTGCCCCCATCACAGCGGCAAACTCCTGTTCCAGCAGCGCCACCTCGCCAAGCTCGCCCTCGGCCAGATTGTAACGGTGCAAGCGCCCGCTACGCATCACAGCAAGCGCCGCTGCGATCCCCTCTTCAGGGATCGGCTCTTGCTGGGTGAAACTGCCTTTGAATATCTCGCTCATGTCGCCTTATCGCGCCTCTCTCGGGCTTGGGTCAATCACCCAATCGCTGATTTTCGTTTCCCCAAAGCCCAGATTTCAAACCCGCGAACACGCTAGCGCAGCAAAGCCCGCGCAATCGCTGGCAAATCGGCAAAATCATGCAACAAAGCGTCAGGCTCAAGCGCGGCCATATCCTCGCCCGACGGCCCGAATGTGACCAAGACAGACGGCACCCCCGCCGCGCGCGCGGTGTTGCGGTCTGTGTCGCTGTCGCCCACCAGCAAACAGCGACGAGGATGCCCGCCAGCCCGCCGCGCCGCCTCAAATAAAGGCTCGGGGTCAGGCTTGCGCACAGCCAGCGTATCCGCCCCCACAAGGCTCGCAAAACGATCGAGCGCGCCCAAGCGCCGCATCAGCTCCACAGCCAGCCCCTCGGGTTTATTGGTGCAAATCCCGACGCCAAAACCATCCGCCATCAAGGCCTCGACCGCCTCCAAAGCGCCGTCATAAAACACGGTGCGGCGGTCCAGATCGGCCCCGTAAGCCTCAAGCAATATAGGATAATACGCCTCAACCACAGCCTCATCGGGCCGTCCGAGCCGCTCAAGCCCCGCGCGCAGCATAAACTTGCCCCCGCGCAGCGCGACGCCCGCATCCGCCTGCGTGAGCACATCGCCCACCCCCATCTGGCGAAAGCAGGCATTGGCCGCAGCAAGCAGGTCGCCGCTGGTGTCCGCCAATGTGCCGTCCAGATCAAAAATTACTGTTTCCATAGGTCTGCTCCCTTTGACATATCTCGCAACAATGCTTGATATCTGCCCCCTTGTGCTCTGCTCTGTAGCGGATAAAACGGGCCAGACCCAATAAGGCAAGTAAAACCCATGAGTATCAACCTTGTAATTCTCGCCGCAGGCAAAGGCACGCGGATGAAATCAGACAGCGCCAAGGTGCTTCACAAGGTTGCGGGGGCCCCTCTTCTGATCCACGCAATGAAAGCAGGCGCCAGCCTTGAGCCGCAAAATGTGGTGGTCGTCGCAGGCCATGAGGCCGAGGCCGTGAGCAATGCTGCGCTGGCCTATGACGAAAGCGCCCAGATCGTTTTGCAAACCGAGCAAAATGGAACGGGCCACGCGGTTCTCGCCACCAAAGACGCATTGGCCGAGGCCACGGGCGATGTGCTCGTTCTCTATGGCGACACGCCCTTTATCAGCCCCGAAACACTCGAGACCATGCGCGCCGCCCGTGCGCGTTTTGATCTGGTCGTGCTCGGCTTTGAAGCGGCCGATCCCGCCCGCTATGGCCGCCTCGTGATGGACGGCACGACGCTGGAACGGATCGTTGAATTCAAAGACGCATTAGATGAAGAACGCGCCATAAGCTTCTGTAACAGCGGTCTTATCCTATGTTCTGTGGCGCATATGTTCGAGCTGCTCGCACAGGTCACAAACGACAACGCCAGCGGCGAATACTACCTCACCGATATCATTGGCCTTGCCCGCGCAGCTGGCCTCTCGGCCACAGCCGTGGCCTGCGCAGAGGCCGAAACCATGGGTGTCAACTCCCGCGCCGATCTGGCCGCAGCCGAAGCCGCCTTTCAGGCCCGCGCCCGCGCCGAGGCGCTGGAGGCGGGCGTAACACTCACAGCCCCCGAAACCGTCTTCTTTGCCTATGATACCTATGTTGGCCCAGATACAATCATCGAGCCAAACGTCATCTTCGGCCCCGAAGTCACCATCGAAAATGGCGCTCATATCCGCGCCTTCTCCCACCTTGAAGGCGCGCACGTGAGCCGCGGGGCCGTTGTCGGCCCCTATGCCCGCCTGCGCCCCGGGGCGGAGCTGTCCGAAAATGTCCATGTCGGCAATTTCGTCGAAATCAAAAACGCCACCCTCGCTGAGGGCGCAAAAGCCAATCATCTGACCTATATTGGCGATGCCACCATTGGCGAAGGCACAAACATTGGCGCAGGCACAATCACCTGCAATTATGACGGCGTCTTCAAACACCAGACCCATATCGGCGCACGCGCCTTTATCGGCTCCAACACAATGCTGATCGCGCCTGTTTCTGTGGGCGATGAAGCGATGACAGCCACAGGCGCCGTGATCAACAAGGACGTGCCCGCAGGCGCCATGGCGATCTCGCGCACCCCGCAAGACAACAAACCAAATCTGGCGCGCAAGCTCTTTGACAAACTCAGAGCCAAAAAAGCCCGCCAGCAAAACGAGGACGCGTAAGATGTGTGGTATTGTAGGTGTTTTGGGCGATCACGAAGCCGCGCCCCTTTTGGTCGAATCTCTCAAGCGTCTCGAGTATCGCGGCTATGACAGCGCAGGCATTGCCACAGTCGACAAGGGCCGCTTGGGCCGCCGTCGCGCGGTTGGCAAGCTCGTTAATCTCTCTGATAAGCTTGTGCATGAGCCGCTGACAGGCAAGGCAGGGATCGGCCACACCCGCTGGGCCACCCACGGCGCGCCCAACGAAAACAACGCCCACCCCCACAGCACCCGTCAGGTCGCCGTGGTCCACAACGGCATCATCGAGAACTACCGCGAGCTGCGCGAAGAGCTGGCCGCCAAAGGCATCGGCTATGAAACAGACACCGACACAGAGACAGTCGCCTTGCTCGCCCAAGCCTATCTGGACGAGGGCCAAAGCCCCCGCGAAGCCGCGTTGAGCACGGTCAGCCGCCTGACAGGGGCCTATGCGCTCTGCTTGCTCTTTGAGGGCGAGGAAGACCTGCTCATCGCCGCGCGCCAAGGCTCGCCTCTGGCGATCGGCTACGGCAGCGGCGAAATGTTCGTCGGCTCCGACGCCATCGCCCTTGCGCCCCTGACTGATCAGATCACCTATCTTGAGGAAGGCGATTTCGCCGTCATCAGCCGCTCTCACGTCGAAATACTTGATGCGGCCCGCCGCCCCGCCCGCCGCGAGATCCAAACTGTCGAGATCGAGACGAGCCAGATCGACAAGGGCGGTTACAAGCATTTCATGTCCAAAGAGATCGCCGAGCAGCCCCGCGTGCTCACCGAAGCGATCGGCTATTACCTCGCCCAAGACGATACCCGCATTCACCTGCCGGGAGCGGGCATAGACTTCAGCACCTTCGATCGCATGACCATGGTGGCCTGCGGCACGGGGTTTTACGCCTGCCTCACAGCCAAATACTGGTTCGAGCAGATTGCAGCCATGCCCGTCGAGGTCGATATCGCCTCTGAATTCCGCTACCGCGAACCGCCCGTCACAGAGCGCACCGCCGCGCTTTTCGTCAGCCAGTCCGGCGAAACCGCCGATACATTGGCCGCGCTGCGCTATTGTGAGGGCAAGGCCGCAAGCATCCTCTCGGTCACCAATGTTGCAACAAGTTCGATCGCGCGCGAAAGCGATCTGGCCCTGCCGATCATGGCTGGCCCCGAGATCGGCGTGGCCTCCACCAAGGCCTTCACCTGTCAGCTCACGGTGCTCTATCTGCTCGCGCTCAAGGCCGCCCACGACAGGGGCCGCCTCACCAATGAGGAGCTCGCCACGCGCCTGTCCGAATTGCGCAGCCTGCCCTCCGCCGTCAATGCGGCCCTCGCTCTTGACAAAAAGCTGGCCCATGCTGGGCTCAAGCTCTCGGAAGCCCGCGATGTGCTCTTCTTGGGCCGCGGCCTCATGTATCCCCTCGCCTTAGAGGGCGCACTTAAACTAAAAGAAATCAGCTACATACACGCCGAAGCTTATGCGTCTGGCGAGCTGAAACACGGCCCCATTGCGCTGATCGACAAGGCCATGCCCGTGGTCGTCAAAGCCCCGCGCGATGCGCTCTTTGAAAAGACCATCTCCAATATGCAGGAGGTCATGGCGCGGGACGGGAAAGTGATGCTGATCACCGACGCAGAAGGCGCTGCCGAAGCGGGCGATGAGACATGGATGACCCTCGTCATGCCGACCGTCCCCGCCGCGCTGACCCCAATTCTCTACGCCATTCCCGCGCAGCTTCTGGCCTATCACACCGCCATTGCCAAAGGCACAGATGTGGACCAGCCGCGCAACTTGGCCAAGTCGGTGACCGTCGAGTAAGCGAAAGAGCCGTAGCCTTTGGCCGCTGACTGTGCGATAGCAGCGCCAAACCGCTCTCAGGATAGGCCCGACATGACTTTAGATGACGCTCTCACAGCCCTGCGCAACGCTGCCGAAGACGGTCGCGCCGCTGGCATGGCCGACTATCACAAAGTCCCGCGCGAATATCTCGGCGTGCCCAACCCTGTGATCAACGATCTTGCCAAAGAATGGCGCGGCCCGCTCTCGATTGATGAGCGCGTCGCCCTCGCCGACCAGCTCTGGCAGACCAATATCTTTGAGGCCCGCCTCGCCGCCGCCAAGCTGCTCACGCAAGCCCGCATCAGCCCCGACCAAGCCGTCTGGGATCTGATCGTCTCATGGGTGCCCGATTTTGACAGCTGGGCCATAGCCGATCACGCCATGATGGCCGGCCAAAAGCGCCTCGTCGCTGACCCCTCGCGGATTGACGAGGTCGAAAGCTGGACAAACTCCGATGTCCACTGGACCCGCCGCGCCGCTATGGTCGTGACATTGCCCTACACCAAGCAAAATCACCCGAAGCCCGACGAGCTGGCCATTCGCAAACGCGTCCTCGGCTGGGCCGTGCGCTATGTCGAAGACCCCGAGTGGTTCATCCAGAAGTCTGTCGCATGGTGGCTGCGCGATCTGAGCAAACACGACGCGCCCCGCGTTGAGTATTTCCTCACCAATCACGCCAAGAAAATGAAGCCCTTCGCGCGCAAGGAAGCGGCCAAGTTCCTCCCCAAAGATTCCTAGACGCGCCAGCGCAACAGGCGTTTTTCGATCTGACCAATCACCGTGCTGACCACCACGCCAATCAGCGACAAGATCACAACACCCGCAAACAGCCGCTCAAGGTCATATAGCGACCCCGCCTGCAGGATATAGGCCCCGATGCCATATTCCGCGCCGAGCATTTCGGCAGCGACCAGCAGGATAATAGCAATCGCAAGGCTGACCCTGAGGCCAGACAAAATCCCTGGCATCGCGCCCGGAAGCACGATCTTGCGCACGATAGACAGCCAGCTCAGCCCAAAGCTCTGGCCCATGCGGATCAGGCTGCGGTCCACATTGTCGACCGCGCCGTAAGTCGCCACGACCGTGGGGGTAAAAGTTCCAAACGCAATGAGCGCGTATTTGCTGGCCTCATCAATGCCAAACCAGATCACAAACAAGGGCAAAAGCGCGATTTTCGGGATAGGAAAGAGTGCAGCCACCAGTGGCACAAGGCCCGCGCGCACATATGAGAAAAGCCCGATCAGAACCCCCACAGAGACGCCTATTGCAACACCGAGCGTGGCCCCCACAAGCAGCCGTGAAAGCGACGGCAAAAGATGTTTCGCCAGCATTCCGCTCTGCCACAGCTCGCCAAATGTGGCCAGAACATCTGAGGGCCGCGGCAGCGTCAGCTGCGAGATCCAGCCCGCTCGCGTGCCCCACTCGGCAATTCCAATGAGCACCAAAAAGACCACAAGCCCGACACCCCTGCGCGCCGTCGGTGCAAAGCCGCCGCCCCGAAACCTGACTTCGCGTTGTTCAGACATCGAGCAACTCCTCGTCTGCCGCGCGGGCCTCTTCACGCATCAAATCCCAAAGGTGCTTTTGCACCGCTTCAAGCTTGGCGTCGCCATAGCCCCGCTCGGCGAGTGGTGTGCCAATCTCAACAACCTCGCGCACCTGCCCAGGCCTGCGCGACAGCACAACGATTTTATGCCCCAGCCGCACCGCTTCGGCGAGGTTGTGGGTCACATAGACGGCCGTAAAAGGCTGCCGTGTCCAAAGGCTCACTAGATCGTCCATCAAAAGCTCGCGCGTCTGCGCATCCAGCGCCGAAAGCGGCTCATCCAGCAGCATGACAGCAGGCTTCACAGCCAGCGCCCGCGCAATCGCGACCCGCTGCTTCATCCCGCCCGACAGCTGGCGCGGCAACGCATCGGCAAAGTCGCTCAACCGCGTGCGCGACAGCACATCCGCGATGATGTCTTCAGCCGCAGCGCCCCCAATACCATGGTCTTCCAGCACCAGAGAAATATTACCGCGCACAGACCGCCACGGCAAAAGCGCAAAGTCCTGAAACACATAGGTCAGCGGATTGAGACAGCCCTCAGTCGCATCGCCCAGCTGCAAAACGCGGCCAGATGTCGGCTTCTCAAGCCCACCCACCAGCCGCAGTAAAGTAGACTTCCCGCAGCCCGACGGCCCGACAAGACACACAATTTCCTCGCTTGCCACCTCTAGCGAAATGTCGCGCAAAACGTCTGTATCGCCATAGGAATGGCTGATGCGCTCCAGCGATAGATCCATGCTCTAGCTATCCTTCAAATCGGCGGAAGGCCACAAAGCCCCCCACCTTTTCTATCGTGCCTCGAAGCTTAAGCTTCAAACGTCTCGACATAGCTTGTGTCCACAAGCGCCTCCATCGTGATGTCCTTGCCCACCAAGTCTTCCGCTTGGAACCAAGCCAGCTGGTCCGCAATCGACGCGGCATTGAGCTTCGCACCCTCATTCAAGCGCATCGTGCCGTTGATAATGCTCGGCGCAGCCTTCTCGCGTGGGCGGTCGGTATAGACATACTTATGAATAAGATCGACCATCGCCGCCTCGCCGTCGTCGCCGCCTGCACGGTCAATCATCGCGCTGTTATAGTCGCCTGCGCCTTTGGAATAGGCCGCAAGAAAATCACCCGTCTGGCCGCGCTCATCGCTCGCGTTGGTCGCCGAGGTAAAGACCGTGGTCACCTGATAGCTCGGCAGGTAGTCCGCGATACTGCCAATGATATGCACAGCCCCCGAGCCTGCCAGAGGCTTCGCGATATGCGGCACAATCGACCACGCATCAATCTGCCCCGACTTGAGCGCACCAATGACAGCTCCCACTTTCTGAAGCGGTATAAAGCTCATCTCGACGGCCTCTTTTTCGGCGACTTTGGAGCCCATATAGTGGAACGACGAGCCCGCCTGCGTGACACCAAACTTCTTGCCAGCCAGCATCGCAGGCGTGGTCAGCCCCGCTTGGAAAGCTGCGTCGGAGGCTAGGATTTTCTGCCCATCAATGCCCGCTTCCTCACTCAGCGCACCGCCAATCACCTTGATCGCACCCTTGTCTGCCAGCGAAATCAACCCGCCCGAAACTGCCGTGACAGCATAGTCCACATCCCCCGAAGCAATCGCCACAGCCATAGGCTGCGCCGCCTCAAAGAAACGCAGCTCCACATCAAGCCCCGCCTCGGCAAAATAGTTGCGCTCCACAGCCACAAAGCTGCCCGCATGCGACGCAAAGCGCAGCGCGCCCACAACGATTTTCTTGTTCATCGCAATCGCAGGCGCCGCAAGGCTCGCCCCCGCCGCTGCACCGAGCAACCCGAGTGTCTGGCGTCTGTTCAAACGTGTCATTTTCTCTCTCCCTATGTGTGCTTATTCTAAGGTCAGTCTTGCCCGCTCCGCGCGTCGAGTAAACAGTTATCTTGTGTATGAGTTCAAAACAGCTTCAGCTTTTTGAACACCGCATATTGCGCAATCAAAACAGCAATAATGACCCCACAAACAATGACAAAGCCGTTCGCACTTTCCGCCAGCGGCACACCGCCGACATTGATGCCCAAAAGCCCTGTGAGAAAGCCGATCGGCAGGAAAAACGCCGAAACAATCGTCAAAACAAACATCTGCGTGTTCATCTGCTCGGCGCGCGCATCCATCACCTGATCATGCACAATCTGCGCACGGTCGCGGATCGCGTCCAGCTCTTCGCTGAGACGCGTGAGACGGTCGATTGCCTCTCTGAGCTGGCTCAAAGCCTCCCGCGAGACCCAGTCAAACCCCTCAACCTCAAATGTCGTCAAAGCGTCGCGCTGTGGAAACATATAGCGCCGCAGCCCCGTCGCCACCTGCCGCACATCTGCCAGCGCGCGGCGCGTGTCGCTCAAGGTTTCGCCCTCCAACCGCTCGGCAATCTCGTCAAGCGTCTCGTTCAGCTCGGCCACAACAGGCTCTGCTCGGTCGGCAATCCGCAAGCTAAACGCCGCAATCATCTCAGCGGGCGTGCGCGGCGCGCGCCCGCCCCGCACCATCCCGACCACATCCTGAAGCGCATTCAGAGGCCGCACACCACAGCTCACAAGCTGCCCCTCCTCCACCCAAAGGCGCAGCGACACCATATCTTCAGGCTCCGCCCCAAGGTTGAGGTTGACCCCGCGCAAGACCAAGATCGCGCCGCTGCCATGCGGCGTGCAGCGCGGGCGGGTTTCTTCGGCAGTGAGCGCGGTTTTTACCGCCTCATCAAGGCCAAGCCCCTCCAGCCCGCTCAAAAGCGCATCGGGCGTGCCCTGCAAATGCCGCCAGACATAGCCCACCCCATCAGACGGCGCAGCCGCGCCCTCAAGCGCCGCTACACTGCGATCCGTGCCAATCAGAAAGCCAAAATCAGGCGTTTCGTCGCTCATACGTCGCTCCGTTTCAGTTTATAAAGACCTCAACCTCGGTCAAATCGGTCAATCCAGCCTCAATCACCCGCAACGCCGCAAGAGACATACGGCTCCCCGCCGTCGTAGGCCCGGAAAGCGGCAGCAAATCAAGCTCGACCGCCTTGCCTGTGGCCTTGTTCAGAACCCGCCCTGTCGCCGGCGCACTGACAAGCGGCGTCTTGATCCAAAGGCCCGGCTGCGCCGCATCGCCAAGCGAAGCCACAGTCCGCCCAAGCGCGCGCCCTTGCCCGCTGGCCGCCTTTTCTTCTGCCGCCACAACGGCAGCCTTTTTCTCATCCGCGCTTGTGGTGTCAAACTGCTCCACAGTCCGCGCTGTCGCGGGCGGGCGCACCGTTTCGAGCGGGCGCACAGCCTCGCGCTCCTCTGCTTGCGGTGCTGCCGTGTCAGCGCCCTGATTGCCGATCACAGCGCAACCCGCCAGCAGCAGCCCCAGAAGCCCCCCAAGACTCACACTCACAATACTCTTTTTCATGTCCTTGACGTTAGGCCCCCTCGCCCCCCTTGACCAGAGCAGAAACACCCTTGCCCCGCAGCCCACCAGCCCTTAACTGTATCTCATGAAAACGCCGCTGATTGATCCTTTCGCCCGCCCGATTTCGTATCTGCGCGTCTCCGTGACAGACCGCTGCGATTTTCGCTGCGTCTACTGTATGTCCGAGAACATGACGTTTTTGCCCAAAAAGGAGCTGCTCTCCCTTGAGGAGCTGGACAGGATGTGCAGCACATTTATCACCCTTGGCGTTGAAAAACTGCGCATCACAGGCGGCGAGCCGCTGGTGCGCAAAGGCATTATGACCTTCTTTGACGCCATGACCCGGCATCTGGAGAGCGGCGCGCTCAAAGAGCTGACCCTGACAACCAACGGCTCCCAGCTTGCCCGCTTTGCCGACGATCTTTACGCCGCAGGCGTGCGCCGCGTGAATGTCTCTCTGGATACGCTGGATGAGCAAAAGTTCGCAGAGATCACCCGCTGGGGCCGCCTGCCCCAAGTGCTCAAAGGCATCGAGGCTGCCAAAAAGGCGGGGCTGCGCGTCAAGATCAATACGGTTGCCCTGAAAGGCTTCAATGAAAGCGAGCTCTTTACCCTCGCCGAGTGGTGCAAGGCCGAGGACATGGACCTCACCTTTATCGAAGTTATGCCCATGGGCGACATCGGTAATGAAGACCGCCTTGATCAATACTGGCCCCTGAAAGATTTGCGCGCCACTTTGGCCGAACGCTATACGCTTACAGAGCTTGCCCATCGCACAGGCGGCCCCGCGCGGTACGTGCGCCTTGAGGAAACAGGCCAGCAAATCGGCTTTATCACGCCACTGACGCATAACTTCTGCGAAAGCTGCAACCGCGTCCGGCTGACCTGCACGGGCGAGTTGTTCATGTGCCTCGGTCAAGAAGACAACGCCGACCTGCGCGCCCCTCTGCGCGCCCACCCTGATGACAACGCCCCCTTGGAGGCGGCCATCCGCGCCGCCATCAAACTCAAGCCAAAGGGTCACGACTTTGACTACGACCGCCAAAGCGTCGCTGGCAAAATGACCCGCCACATGAGCCACACAGGCGGCTGAGCATGGCCCACGCCCTGCCTCTCCTGCTGCGCGTCTATAGGGCGCTCGCAACGCCCCTCGCGCCTCTCGCACATCGCCTCACCAAGACAAAGCTGACCGCTCAAGGCATTGATTTGAAAAGGCTTGGTGAGCGCCAAGGAGTGGCAACACAAGCGCGACCCAAAGGTGCGCTCATGTGGTTTCACGCTGCCAGCGTGGGCGAGAGCCTGTCCAGCCTGCGCCTGATAGAGCATCTCGCCGCCGCCGATCCTGCGCGCCATTTCCTGATCACCTCAGGCACAGCCACTTCGGCCCAGATCCTCGCCAAACGCCTGCCGCCGCGCTGCACCCATCAGTTCGCCCCGCTTGACAGCCCCATTTATGTGCGGCGCTTTCTAAACCATTGGCAGCCCGATGAAGCCGTTTTCATTGAAAGCGAACTTTGGCCCAATATGATCCTTGAAACCGATGCCCGCGGCGTCCCCCTTGCGCTTCTCAATGCCCGCATCTCCGACAAAACAGCCGCAAGCTGGTCTCGCGTGCCGCGCACCGCCCGCGCACTGCTCAGCAGTTTCCGCCTCATTCACTGTCAGGATACCCGCACAGCTCGGCATTTGCAGGCGCTCGGCGCAATCCATGCCGCCGCTGGCACAAACCTCAAGTCGCTCGCTGGCCCGCTGCCCTTTAGTGCGGCCACGCTCGCGCAGATCAAAAACAGCCTTGGCGCCCGCCCCCTCTGGCTCGCCAGCTCGACCCATCAGGGCGAAGAGGCCACAGTGCTTGCCGCCCACAAAGCCCTTCTGGCAACCCACCCCGATGTGCTGCTCATCCTCGTGCCGCGTCACCCCGAGCGCGCCGAAGAGATCAAACCCCTCATCCGCGCAGAGGGTCTTATGCTGGCCCAACGCAGTTCCCAAGAGCCGATCCACACCGAAACCCAAGTCTACCTCGCGGACACTTTGGGCGAAACGGGCCTCTGGTATGCCCTCAGTCCGCTCACCTTTCTGGGCGGTTCGCTCGTTCCCGTGGGCGGGCACAACCCCTATGAGCCGGCACATACGGCCTCGGCTCTGCTGCACGGGCCACTCTATGCCAATTTTGCACAGGGCTACGCCGCACTCCAAAAGGATGGGGCCAGCCTTGAAGTCACAACGGCCATAGATCTTGCCGACAGCCTGCACAGCTTGCTCGACAGCCCGGAAGCCTTGCAACGCCAGCGCGCTCTTGCCCGCGCCTTCGCGCAGGCTCAAAACAACGCAGTGGAAGACATCGCCACCACGCTCTGCCACGCGCTCTCGCAGGGCAAGACCCAAGACACTCAAAGCGAAAACACACAGCCATGACAGCCCAATCCCCCAGAACCGAGTTGATCGTGACCAACTTCAACAAGAATTTCACGGGGGTGTCAGCCACAGCCGCCGCCGTCCTGCGCCAGCAGATGCAGCAATATGATCTGGCCCTCGCGGGCCAGGCCTTGCCGCATGGCCCTGATCCCATAACAAAGCGCGCGGCGTTTAAACTCTCGCGCCGCGCCCCCGACGGGCGCCCCTTTGTGATCTGGCACGTTCGTCGCAACCCCGAGATGCGGGCCGCCCTCTGGGCGCGCGATGTGTTGCGGCTGCCCGTTCGGATCGTTTTTACCTCGGCAGCCCAACGCCGCCATTCGGCCTACCCCCGCTGGCTGATTTCGCGCATGGATGCCATCATCGCAACGACCGAGGCCGCTGCGACCTATGTTCCAAACGTGCGCGCCGTCGTGCCCCATGGCGTTGATACTGATGTCTTTACCCCCGCCCAAAACAGGGCCTTGGCATGGGAACGCCTCGGCTATGGCGGCAAGACTGGTATCGCCTCCATAGGCCGTGTGCGCCCCGAAAAAGGAACCGACCGCTTCGTGCAGGCGATGCTCCGCCTGCTGCCAGATCATCCAGACATGACCGCATTGGTGATCGGGCGCGCCTCAAGCGCCCACGCCACATTTCTGAACGGGCTAAAAGAGCAAACCGCCAAGGCAGGCCTGTCTGACAGGCTGCTTTTTACAGGGGAAATCCCTGCCGCCGAGATGCCAAAGCTGATGCGCGGCCTAAGTGCCGTGGTCCAGCTCCCGCGCTATGAAGGCTACGGCATGACCCCGCTCGAAGGCATGGCCAGCGGTGTGCCCTTTGTGGCAACAGATGCAGGCTCCTACCGCGCCTTCTCGCGGGACGGCCAAACAGGCACAATCGTGCCCGAAGACGCGCCAGAAGACACAGCCGACGCGCTAAATGCCCTGCTGGCCGACCCAGAGCGCCTTGTAGCGCAGGCTGAGGCGGCCCGCAAAGCTGCCGTAGAGCTCTTTTCAATCAAAGCCGAAGCTCAAGGGATCGCAAAGGTCTACGACAGTCTTTGGCAAGCTCAGGCTTGAACAGGCATCCGCTGCTCGACGATCTCGGCCCAATAGCTGCAGCCCGCAGGGATCGCTTCGTCGTTGAAGTCATATTTTGTGTTGTGCACATTGGCCGTGTCGCCATTGCCCATCAAAATATAGGCGCCGGGGCGCTCTTGAAGCATAAAGGCAAAATCCTCGCCCCCCATGACCAAAGGTGCCTCATTGCATCCGCCTGAAACACTGCCCGCCACCTCGCGCAAAAAGTCGGTCTGCGCCTCGTGGTTGTCCATCACAGGATAGTTGCGCTCGTAGTTGACCTCGGCGGTGCCGCCAAATGTCGCCGCAACGCCTTGGCATATCTCGCCAATCCGCTGCTCCGCCAAATCGCGCATCCCCGCACTCATGGTGCGCACCGTGCCCTTGAGGGTCACGCCCCCGGGGATGACGTTAAACGCCTTGGAGCTGGTCTCAAAAGAAGTCACCGACACGACAATATTCTCGACAGGGTCCGCATTGCGGCTCGCCACAGTCTGAAGCGTCAGAACCGCCTGCGCCGCCATCACAGTGGTGTCCACAGTCTCCTGCGGCTTGGCCCCATGCCCGCCACGGCCCGTAAACGCGACGGTAAAGACATCCGTCGCCGCAAAAAACGGCCCCGAGCGGATCGAAAACGCGCCCACAGGCTGACCGGGCCAGTTGTGCATCCCGTATACTTCCTGAATGCCAAAGCGCTCCATCATGCCGTCGTCACACATCTCTTTGCCGCCGCCGCCGCCTTCTTCGGCAGGCTGAAAGATCACAACAGCCGTGCCGTCAAAGTTGCGTGTCTCGGCGAGATATTTCGCCGCGCCCAGAAGCATGGCCGTGTGCCCGTCATGGCCGCAAGCGTGCATCGCGCCGGGGGTCTTGCTCGCATAGGGCAGCCCCGTTTCCTCGGGCATCGGCAGCGCATCCATATCCGCGCGCATCCCGATCACCTTGCCAGAGGTGTTCGTGCGCCCCTTGATCACCCCGACAACACCGGTCCGGCCAATCCCCGTGACGATCTCGTCACAGCCAAACTCTTTGAGCTTTTCGGCCACAATCGCGCTGGTGCGATGGGTTTCAAACAAGATTTCGGGGTGCTCGTGAAAATCACGTCGCCACGCGGTGATCTCGTCATGCAACTCGGCAAATCGGTTCTTTACAGCCATGGTCTTTCTCCCTTTTCAGTCCGCAAGCGGCATACGGCTCTCGGCCAGTTCGGCAAAGAAGCTCGCGCCCACAGGCAAGATATCGTCGTTAAAGTTATAAAGCGGATTGTGCAAATCTGCGCTGTCGCCATTGCCGATAAAGACATAGGCTCCGGGCCGCGCCAGAAGCATCTCCGAGAAGTCCTCCGCCGGCATCACAGGCTCAATCTCAAGCGGCGTCTTGCCCGTCACAGCCCGCGCCGCCGCGCCCGCATGGGCCACTGCCTCAGGCGCGTTCATGGTCGGCGGCACCCCGACAAAATATGTCAGCTCGGCACTTGCCCCGTAAGCGGCCGCCGTCTGGCTCACCAGCGCCTCCATCCGCGCGCGAATGACCTGCTGCACCTCAGGGTTCAAATAGCGCGTCGTGCCCTTGAGAAGCACCTCATCAGGGATCACATTATACGTGTCCGTGTCGCTCTTCATCCCGCAAACCGAAACGATAGCCGCCTTGAGCGGGTCCACATTGCGCGACACAACCGATTGCAACGCAATGATAATATGGCTGCTCACAAGGCTGGTATCGACCGCAATATGCGGCATCGCCCCGTGCCCGCCCTTGCCACGCACGCGGATCTCAAAAGAATCCGCCGCTGCCATCTGCGGCCCTTCCCGCATGGCAAACTGCCCCGCCTCGATCCCGGGCCAATTGTGCATCCCGTAAATCTCGTCAATCTCAAAGCGCTCCATCAGCCCGTCTTTGAGCATGGCGCGCGCCCCGCCCCCGCCCTCTTCAGCGGGCTGGAAGCACAGCACAACCGTGCCGTCAAAATTGCGGGTTTCGGCCAGATACTGCGCCGCGCCCAAAAGCATTGTCGTATGCCCGTCATGGCCGCAAGCGTGCATCGTGCCGCCTGTTTCGGAGGCATACTCAAGCGCTGTCGCCTCATGGATCGGCAGCGCATCCATATCCGCGCGAAAGCCGATGGTGCGCCCGCTGGCCTGCCCCCGCCCGCGGATCACAGCGACAACACCGGTCTTGCCAAAGCCTTCCACAACCTCGTCACAGCCAAAGCCCTTGAGCCGCTCGGCCACAAGCCCCGCTGTGCGCGTCTCTTCAAACCGCAGCTCGGGATGGGCGTGAAAATCGCGCCGCCAGACCGTCATCTCACCGCTCAAATCCGAAAATCTGTTCTTGATCGGCATCACGCCTCTCCCTTCGTGCAGGCCCTAGACATCAGGCCCAAGCTCGAGCTTGGCATAGTTGTCAAACCGCGCAAGTCGAAACCGCGTGAGGTCATGCCCGACGTCACGTCCCAGCATCATATCCGCCATGATCCGCCCGAACGCAGGCCCGATCCCGAAGCCATGGCCGCACATCCCCGTGCAAATGCTGAGGCCCTCAACGGGGGCATGGTCCACCACAGGCACAACATCAGGCATTGTGTCAATCATCCCCGCCCAACGCCGCGCCACCTTGGGCCGCCCCACCTTGGGGAACCGCGCGGCAAATTTGTCAAGCATCCGGTCAAGCGCTCTGTCGCTCGGCGCAGGGTCCAAGACCCGCATCCGCTCAAACGGCGTCTCCTCATCGAGTTGCCAGCGCCGCTTGGTCAGCAGCCCGTCGGGCCAGTCTTTCGGCGCAGGGGGGCGATAACTCATGCCAAAGTCGCCCCCGACAATAAGCTGGCGATAATGCGGCACGTGGCGCAGCGCGTCAGGCCCGACCCAGAGGTGATTGACCCCAAGCGAGGCCATCGTATAGCCGCCGTCCTTGCGACGGCGAAACGACATCGCATCTTCCCCCGCAGCTCCCTCAAAGAAAGAGGGCATCGGCGTCGTCGCGAGCACATTGGAGCGCACAGACAGCTGCGGAATATTTACCCCCTCACGGCGCAGAAAAAGCGAAGACCACGCCCCCGCGGCCACAAGCACCAGCTTGGCTTTGACCTCTCCCGCCTCAGTCACAACCCCGCTCACAGCCCCGCCTTGCCGCAAAAGCCCGCGCACAGCCACGCCCTCGCGGATCACAGCCCCGGCCCGCACAGCCGCCCGCGCAATCGCAGGCACAGCCTCAAACGGCTCCGCCACCATGTCGCTTGGCGTGTGCATCGCTCCGCCCCAAGGGTTAATCGCATCAGGCAGCATCGCGGCAACTTGTGCTGCACTCAGCATCTCTGTGCCAGCAGCCGCGCCAAAGTCGCGCGCCCAAGCCTCGTATTTCTCTAGCTGCGTTTCATTCTTAGGCAAAAAAGTAACGCCAGACCGCTTCAGCCCAAAGTCGTCCTTGCAGACAGCAGCAAGTTCTTCCCAACGCTCCTGCGCCTCGATCACAATCGGCAGTTCGGCATAGTCGCGCCCTGTCTTGCGGATCCAACCCCAGTTGCGCCCGCTCTGCTCGGCGGCCACACGGCCCTTTTCCAGCACCAAAGCCTTCAAGCCAAGCTGCGCCAGATAATAGGCCGCGCAAATCCCGATGACCCCGCCACCAATGATCACGGCGTCCGCCTCAGCGGGCAAAGCGCCCGAATGCTCGGGCGCGGCCTGCAGCCCCAAGGGAATGCCCCCTGTCATGCCGCCAGCTCCAGAAGCAAACGCTCCATAAAGCGCTGCCCCGCGTCAAACTCGGCAATGGTGATATATTCATCCGGCTGATGCGCCTGCTCGATACTCCCTGGCCCACAAATCACAGCCGAATACCCCGCCTCCTGAAACTGTCCCGCCTCGGTTCCATAGCTGACCACATGGCTCGCGTTGTCCCCCGTCAAACGGCGCACGAAAGCCTCCGCTGCGCCCGCCTCCTCGGGCTTCAGTCCGGGCACATCAAAAAACGGCGCAAGATCAATCCGCGCCGCAGGCTGCACGGCCTGCATCGCAGCCTCGACCTCGCGCACCTTAGCGGTATAGCGCGCGATCCAGTCCTCCTTGGTCTCGCTCGGAACAACCCGAAACCCCATAATAAAATGACAGTCCTTGGCGGTGATGTTATTCGCCGTGCCGCCTTCGATAGTGCCAACATGGGCGTTGGTCCAGGGCGGATCAAACATCGCCGCCAGCGGATCAGGCGTGGCCGCCATCGCCTCGGCATTGGCCTCATTGGCCCAGTCCAAGAGCTTGGCCGCCTCCATCACAGCGCTGACACCACGGTGCATGATCGAACTGTGAACCTCAAACCCGACAACATGGGTCGCGATCCCCACGCCGCCCTTATGCCCGTTCACGGCTTTCATCATCGACGGCTCGCCAATAATGGCCAGCTCCGCCTTGGGCAAAACCCCCTGCATCGCCGCAATCATCGCAGGCGCGCCGGTGCAACCGACCTCCTCGTCATAACTGAGGGCAATCTGCAAAGGCCGTCTCACCCCGCGCCGCTTGGCCTCCACCAGCGCCCAGATCGCCAGCGCGTCAAACCCCTTCATGTCACAGGTCCCGCGCCCGTAATACTTCCCGTCCCGCTCGGTGACAGTATAGGGATCCGAGCTCCAGGGCTGCCCGTCCACAGGCACAACATCCGTATGCCCCGAGAGCACAACCCCACCCGCGACCTCAGGGCCAATATGCGCAAACAAAGCACAATGCGTGCCCGCCCCGTCGCGCCAATGCCGGTGACTGACAATCCCATGCTCCGCCAGATAGCTCTCCACCCAGTCAATCAGATCGGTGTTCGGATCACGGCTCACCGTGGGAAAGCTCACCAAAGCCTCCATAATCTCAAATGCACTCAATAGGCCCATGTCTTTCTCCTGATCTGCCGCCTGATCCGCTCCACACAGCCTCCAAATGCCCCCCTGCTTCCTCTTTCCGGAAATATCCCGGGGGTGTGGGGGCAGAGCCCCCACCTAAACCTGCGTGTGGGGCAGAGCCCCCACCGGATCGCCTGCGCCAGCAGGCGAAACCGCTCTCCCGATAGCCCCTGTTAATACCCGCTGTCCGTGGTCAAAATATAATGACCCGCACCAATCTCGCGATACTCCGAGGGCGCCGCCTCATATCCCACAGGGTGGATCGGCGACGGGATCGGCTTGAAATTCAGCTCGCGCTCGTCCTTGCGATTGCGCGGATCGGCAATCGGAACCGCCTTCATCAGAGCCTGCGTGTAAGGGTGCTGCGGGTTCTCAAACACCGCCGCGCGCGGCCCCATCTCGACAATCCGCCCGAGATACATCACCCCAACATCATGGCTCACCCGCTCCACCACGGCCATATCATGGCTGATAAAGAGATAGGACAGCCCCAAGTCTGCCTGCAATTCCATCATCAGATTAAGCACCTGCGCCTGCACCGAAACGTCCAAAGCGCTCACGGCCTCATCGGCCACAATCAACTTGGGGTTCAGCGCCAAAGCCCGCGCAATCGCAACGCGCTGGCGCTGCCCGCCCGAAAGCTCATGCGGAAAGCGGCGCAAAAACGAGCGTGGCAGCTCGACACGATCAAACAGCGCCGCGATCCTGTCCTGAAGCTCCTGCCCCTTGACCACGCCATAGTTCTGCAAAGGCTCCGCCACTTGGCTCATCAGGTTCATCTGCGGATTGAGGCTCGCAAACGGATCCTGAAAAATCATCTGCATATCGAGCCGCGCGGCGCGCAGATCATGGCCGCCAAGCGCCATGATATCCTTGCCATCCAGATGCACCTGCCCCGATTGCGGCTCCACCAGCCGCAAAAGCGAGCGCCCCGCCGTGGATTTGCCACAGCCGCTCTCCCCCACGAGGCTCAGCGTGCGACCCTTGTTGATAGTAAAGGAAATATCCTCAACTGCATGAACATTGGCCACAGTGCGGCGAAAGAACCCGCCCTTGACAGGGAAGCGCGTTGTGAGGTGCTTCACCTCAAGCAAAACCTCCTCACTGCCCTTGATCGGGTCAAGGTTCTGGCCCGCGCGCCCCAGAAGTTTCATCGGCTCGGGATAGGCCTTGCCACGCATCTCGCCGAGCTTGGGAACGGCGGCCAGAAGCGCTTTCGTATAATTGTGCTGCGGGCGCTCGAAGATGTCCTCGACAGAGCCCTCCTCGACCTTCTGACCGCGAAACATCACAACAACACGGTCCGCCATCTGCGCCACCACCGCCATATCATGGGTGATAAACATAACAGCCGTGCCGGTTTCACGCTTGAGGCGGTCCATCAGCGCAAGGATCTCCGCCTGAATGGTCACATCCAGCGCCGTGGTCGGCTCATCCGCAATCAGAAGGCGCGGCTCGCAAGCCAGCGCCATCGCGATAACAACCCGCTGGCGCATCCCGCCCGACAGCTCGTGAGGATATTGCGCCAGCCGCCGCTCAGGCTCGGGAATCCGCACCTGCTTGAGCAGCTCGAGCGCCCGCGCCTCGGCCTCGGCCTTGCTCAGGCCCTTGTGCATCCTGAGGCCCTCGGTGAGCTGGCGGCCCACCGTAAAGACGGGGTTGAGCGCCGTCATCGGCTCCTGAAAAATCATGCCGATCTCGTTGCCGCGAATCGTGCGCATCAGGCTCTGGTCGGTCTGGGCGAGGTCAATCTCCTCGCCGCTGCCCCGCTTAAAGAGCAGACGTCCCCCCGCAATATCGCCGCCGCCATACTCGATCAACCGCATCAAGGAGAGCGAGGAGACAGACTTGCCCGAGCCGGATTCCCCAACGATACAAACAGTTTCGCCCGCACGTATCTCAAAGGACACATCCTCAACCCCGACAACAGGGCCGTCCTTGGTCTGAAATTCAACGCGCAGGTTTTCGATGGTCGCAAGGGGGTGATCAAGCATCAGAGAGCCATTCCTTCATAGCAGATTTCCCCACGCTACAGAGCCAAAGGTCGCGCTGTCAAACCCTGCGCAAGCACGGCACAAAGTTCCGTTAGGTTCGCAGAAGCGCTCTTTCAAAGGACTTGCATTTTTGCGAATCTCTGTGTCGTATGGTCTCCATTGTGGGGAAACGTCAGATCAACTGGCGAAGGCTGGAAGCTGGCCACCCACCCCGACAAAACCGCGACACGCGCGGCAAAAGACCAGACGCAGCGCAAGCTGCGTTCAACATGGAGAGAAACATGAAAGTCAAAACCCTTCTGCTCGGTGCAGCAGCAGCCTTTGTTATGGCCCCCGCGGCCATGGCCGAGCGCGGCTCTGACGGCCAAGTCAATGTGATCTACTGGCAAGCGCCCTCGATCATGAACCCTTACCTGTCAGGCGGCACAAAAGATGTGGAAGCCGCCTCACTGGTGATCGAACCCCTCGCCCGCTATGACGAAAACGGCGCGCTTGTGCCCTTCGTGGCCGCCGAAGTGCCCACCGTGGCCAATGGCGGCGTGAGTGCGGATCTCACCACAATCACATGGAAAATCCGCCCCGGCATTCTCTGGTCAGACGGCACGCCGGTGACGTCAAATGACGCCAAGTTTACCGCCGAATACTGCATGAACCCCGAAGGCGGCTGCGCCCAAGCGGCGTTCTTTGATGGCGTAAAAAGCCTTGAGACACCAGATGACATGACCCTTGTCATCACCTTCAACGAACCCAAGCCAAACCCCTATGGCCCGCTTGTGGGCGGCCAGTCGCCGGTGATCCAAGCGGCGCAGTTTGCCGAGTGCACAGGCGCCAAAGCGCCCGAATGCACCGAGGCCAACTTCAACCCGATCGGCACAGGCGCTTTCGTTGTTGACGAATTCAAGCCAAACGACGTGATCACGCTCTCGGCCAACCCGAACTACCGCGAAGCCGACAAGCCCAAATTTGCCAAAATGGTTCTCAAAGGCGGCGGCGATGCGGTGGCCTCGGCCCGTGCGGTGTTTGAAACAGGCGAAATGGACTACGCTTGGAACCTTCAGCTCGCGCCCGATGTAATCGCGAAGTTCGAAGAAGGCGGCAAAGGCAAAGCCGTCACAGGCTTTGGCCCGTTGGTTGAACGCCTTGAAATGAACATGACAGACCCCTCGCCCGACCTTCCCGAAGGCGAGCGTTCGACTGTTGCCCATCCACACCCGATCCTCTCGGACATCCGCGTCCGCGAAGCGCTGTCAATCTCGATTGACCGTGATCTGCTCGTTGAAGTTGGCTATGGCAAGGCGGGCAAGCCCACCTGCGATCTGGTTCCATCACCAGCAAACTATGCCTCGATGAACACATTCTGCCTGACGCAGGATATGGACCGCGCCAAAGCCCTGCTTGAAGAAGCCGGCTGGACAGACTCAGACGGCGACGGCGTGCGCGACAAAGACGGCAAGAAACTCTCGCTGCTCTATCAAACATCAACCAACGCCGTGCGTCAGGACTTCCAAGCCCTGATCAAACAGTGGTGGGAAGAAATCGGTGTTGAAACAGAACTGCGCAACCTTGACGCCTCTGTCTTCTTCGGCGGCGACCCTGGTTCGCCCGACACGTTCCAGAAGTTCTACGCAGACATCGAGATGTATGCCAACACCTTCAACGGCACAGACCCGCAGCAGTATCTTGCGGCCTACCGCTGTGGCAACGAGCCCAAGCCCTCAAGCCAGTGGCAGGGTGAAAACATCAACCGCTTCTGCGATCCGGCCTATGACGCTCTGATTGACGAGCTGGGCCGCACAGGCGACATCGCCAAGCGCGGTGAAATCGCCAAGAAGATGAACGATATGCTGACCAAAGACAGCCACACCATCGTGGGCCTTGTGCACCGCGGTCGCGTCTCGGGCCAATCCAACACATTGGGCGGCCACGTGCTCAACGTGTGGGACTCAGAGCTCTGGGATGCCGCCGAGTGGTATCGTATCGACTGATACGCCACGTGCTTTCTGGGCGTCCCGCGACTGCGGGGCGCCTGCCCCTTCGCCTCTCCATAACAGACCCATAAACCAAGGCCCCGCTTCATGCTGACCTATACGATACGCCGGCTCTTTCTCTCCGTTCCGGTGCTTTTGTTTATCGCTCTGATTATTTTCCTGCTGCTCCAGCTCGCCCCCGGCGATCCTATGGCGCAGGTGCCCCTGACCGTGCCCCCCGAAGTCAAACAGAAGATGCGCGAAGCCCTCGGCCTTGGCGCGCCGTGGTATATCCAGTTCTGGAAATGGCTGGTGCAGATGTTCTGGATCGAGCCTCTGGTGCTGATCGACTGGCTCACCAATCACAGCTCCCTGCTCGGCTGGCTCCCCAACACCGACTTTTATACCCCCTGTGGTCCGGGTGTTGACGGCCCCTGCGATCTGCGCGTCATCAGCTGGCAGACCCGCTCCCCCGTGATGGACATTGTGATCCAGCGCTTGCCCCAAACTCTTTGGGTGGTTGGTCTGGCCTATGTGGTGGCCTTCCTGATCGCCATTCCAATCGGCATCTACTCGGCCTACAAGCAATACTCCGCCTTTGATCAGGCTGGCACATTCATCACCATGATCGGCTTCTCCGTGCCGCCCTTCTTCACAGGCCCGCTGCTGATCGTGATCTTCTCGGTCTACTACGGCTGGTTCCCCTCGATCTATGACACAACCCATGTGGTCAACGACTGGGACAGCTTCGTCTATCAACTCAAACAGATGATCATGCCCGTCATGGTCCTTGCCCTGCAAGTCACAGCCCAGATCAGCCGCTTCATGCGCGCCTCGATGCTTGACAACCTCAAGCAGGATTACGTCCGCACCGCCCGCGCCAAGGGCCTGCCCGAGCGCGTGGTGCTGCTGGTCCATGTCTTGCGCAACTCGATGATTGCCGTGGTCACAGTGATCGCCCTCGCCATCCCCGGGATCTTCGGCGGCTCGATCATCACCGAGCGGGTCTTTAAGGTCAACGGCATTGGCGACTTGCTGATCACCTCGCTCTTTGCCTCCGATATGCCCATGGTTATGACACTCACCTTTATCTTCGCCTTCCTGATTGTCATGGCGAATATCATCGCCGATGTGCTCTACGGCGTGCTTGATCCAAGGATCCGCTATGACTGACGAAATTCAAGCCATCGAGGCCCTCCAAGACAACGAGCCGCTCAAGCCGCACCGCTCCCAATGGGGCGAGGTCTGGCTCCAGTTCCGCCAGCACAAAGGCGCCATGATCGGCGGCAGCTTCTTGCTGTTCATCACGCTGGCGGTGCTCTTTGGCTCGCTGATCTGGCAGGTTGATCCGGGCAAGCTCGACATCCGCGCCAAAGATTATCGCCCGATCTATACCGCGATTTGGGATTCTGAGGCAAAAACAGGCTGGAAGCACCCCTTCGGAACCGACCAGCTCGGCCGTGACGGCCTTGCCAATATGCTCGCAGGCGGGCGCACCTCCATGGCCGTGGGCTGGGCCGCCATGCTGCTCTCGCTCTTTCTCGGGGCTATGGTGGGCGTCTTGGCTGGCTATTTCAAAAAGCTCGACGGCCCCCTCATGCGCCTGACCGATCTGTTTCTGTCGCTGCCGATCCTGCCTCTGCTGCTGGTCGCGGTCACGCTCTTCCGCCAGCCGCTCAGAGCAAACTTTGGCCCCGAAGGCGGGATGTTTATCCTCATTGTCGGGGTGATCGGCATCACCTCGTGGATGCACACCGCGCGGATCGTGCGCGGCGATGTTCTGGCGCTGAAAGAGCGCGAGTTCGTCCTTGCCGCCCGCTCCGCAGGCACAACCTCGCGCGGCATCATCACCCGCCACCTCTTGCCCAACGTGGTCTCGCCCATTGTCGTCTCCGCCACCTTCGGCCTCGCCACCGCGATCATCACAGAAAGCTCGCTCTCCTTCCTCGGCGTCGGCTTCCCGTCAGACTTCCCGACATGGGGCAAGATGCTCGCAGACTCCGTGCCACGGATGACAGAATACCCCGAGCGCGTCATGCTGCCCGGAATCGCGATCTCGCTCACGGTCCTTGCGGTCAACTTCCTCGGCGACGGGCTGCGCGACGCGCTCGATCCGCGCATCAGAGGCCGCTGACCCGCTCCCAACCCATATCCTGCAAATAAAAACGCGCGTCCCGCTCTCGGGCGCGCGTTTGGTCTTTTGTTCCACAGAGACCGCCCGCCGAGAACACCGCCCCAAAGCCTGCACCACCGCAGAACAGATGTCTGCGCGGACACCCTGCGCGCCGCAGCCCTCCCCTTGTTTCACGCGCCAAATCCCGCCACCTCAGACACAACAGCCCCCAGAGTGCGGAGACGCCCCATGTTTGAATCCTTCGGTTTTGAAACCCTGACCCCCGTCACAGCCAGCCTCTATCTGGCCCTCGCCCTTGGCGTGGCCTTCGGCGTGCTCGCAGAGATCACCCGCTTTTGTCTGCGCCGCGCGCTCGTGAGCGCCGAACAGAGCGAGCGCCGCTCAGCGGGTGGCGTCTGGCTCATGGCCCTCGCCGTAGCCCTGATCGGGACACAGGCCAGTGTCGCCACAGGCCTCATCAGCTTTGAGGGCCACAGGCTGCTGGCCTCCGATCTGCCCGTCCTCGCCATCGTCCTTGGTGGTCTCGCCTTTGGCGCAAGCATGGTGCTCACACGCGGCTGTGCCTCGCGCCTCGCTGTGCTCTCAGGCTCGGGCAACCTGCGCGCCGCCTTTGTGCTCGTCCTCTTCGCGATTGCGGCTCACGCTGCGCTGAAAGGCGTCTTTGCCCCGCTCTCTTCAAGCCTTGCCAGCGTCACGCTGCCCTTGGGCGCGCTGACATCTCTCGCGGCGCTGCCCGGCGGTGCGCTGCCCTATACGGCGGCCTTGGCGGCACTATTCCTCGCCCTCGCCCTGCGCTCAGGCGCAAGCAAGCTCAACCTCGCCCTCGCAGTGCTGATCGGCCTGATTGTGCCCGCCGCATGGGTCGGCACAGGCTATGTGCTCTTTGACGAGTTCGATCCGATCATGGCCGAAAGCCTCAGCCTCACGGCCCCCGCCACAGCCACGCTCTTCTGGGGGATCGCCAGCACCTCGATCACACCGGGCTTCGGCGTCGGCCTTGTCGGCGGTATCCTCGCAGGCGCGGCCGCCTCATCGCTCGTCTTTGGCCGCTTCCAGTGGCAGAGCTTTGACAGTCCCGCCCAGACAGGCCGCTACGCGCTTGGCGCACTTCTCATGGGGATCGGCGGCGTGCTCGCAGGCGGCTGCACCCTTGGCGCAGGCCTCTCAGGCCTCCCGACGCTCGGCTTTGCCGCCTTCCTCGCCCTCGCCGCGATCATCACAGGCGCCAAAATCACGGGCCGTCTGCTCAATGAAAGCGGTTCCGTATCCGCCGCACGAGCCACCACACAAGCCCTACAACCGGCAGAGTGACCAGCGCGCTGACCATCCCCTTCTCCATGCCCCCAACGGCTTTGGCGAAGGGGTAAGCCGCGTAACTCACCAGATTGACAGCATAATAGCTGATCGCAACCACAGACAGCCCCTCCACCGTCTGCTGCAACCGAAGCTGCACATCAGCCCGCTTGTTCATGCTCTCCAAGAGGGCCGAGTTCTGCGCGCTGCGCTCGACTTCAACCCGCGTGCGCAACAGCTCTCCCGCCCGCATCGCACGGTCAGCCATCTTGCTCAGGCGCGCCCGCGTCGCCGCCACCGTGCGCATCGCAGGATCATAACGGCGCATCATAAACTCGCCAAAGCTCTGCCGCCCCTCAAAGCGCGTCTCCCGCAAAACGGCGATCCGCTCATGCACAATCGCCTCATAGGCCTCCGTCGCCCCAAAGCGAAACGCCGCCGCCGCCGAGAGCGCCTCAAGCTCGGCTGACACGCTCAAAAGCTCGTCCAAAGTCGCCTCCGCTGGCGTCTCTGAAAGCGTCATATCCTCCATCAAACCAGAGAGCTGCGCATCAAACTTGGCCAGCGGCTTGCCAAGACTACGCACCCGCGCAAACCCCAGCATAGAGAGCGTCTTATAGGTCTCGATCTCGCAGAGCCGCTGCACAATCCGTCCGGTGCGCTGCGGCCCCGTGCCCGCGTTCACAAACACAGCAAACCGCATATGCCCGTTCGGGTCGATGTGAAAATCCCCCGCAATCACAGCCGCCGCGTCCAGCACCTGTGCCACAGCCACGCTCTCAGGCACAAACCACTCCGCCAGCGCCGCCTTGATCGCCTCGGGCGGCGGGCTTGGCACAACCCTGACCAAAGCGCTCGTCACCCGCTCCATGCCAGAGGCCGCAAGCCATTCATCCGGAAAAATATCAAAATCCGCTGCGTCAAACGCACGGTCCGAGACGCCCGCGAAAAACGCCGTATAGGTCACAAACTCGGTGTGGCTCTCCCACTTCAGCGTATGCCGCCCGATCTGGCCTGAATAATGCGTCGCATCCGGCGCAGGGTGCGCCGCACCATAGCGGTCCAAAAGCGCACAGAGATGCGCAATATCCGCCGCGCGGTCCCGCCCTGCTGCGTCCCGCGTGGGGCGCAACGCCACAAACACAGCGGTAGCCGTGGCCGCAAGGCTCGGAAACGGACGCGCATGAAGCTCGTTGGCCAGCTCGTATCGCTGCGGATGGTCTTGCAAGGCCGTCATTGAATGCTCTCCTCTGTTGGGCAGAGCTTACCGCCTTCAGCCTTTAAGTAAATGCGCAATTTGTCGCAAAATCAATATGTTAGCGGAATACTTATGTATACCAAACACAAAAAAGGGCGCCCTCTTTCAAAGGACGCCCTCCCAACTCTCATTTGCAAAAGATCAGTCGATCATCGGCAAAAGCTTATCAAGGCTCGCCTTGGCATCGCCATAAAACATCCGCGTGTTCTCCTTGAAGAAGAGCGGGTTTTCGATCCCCGAATAGCCCGTCCCCTGCCCGCGCTTGGAGACGAAAACCTGCTTCGCCTTCCAGCACTCAAGCACAGGCATCCCTGCAATCGGGCTGTTGGGGTCTTCTTGCGCCGCTGGGTTCACGATGTCGTTGGAGCCGATCACGATCGCCACATCTGTCGAGGGGAAGTCCTCGTTGATCTCGTCCATTTCCATGACGATGTCATAAGGCACTTTGGCCTCCGCCAAGAGCACGTTCATATGCCCCGGCAAACGCCCCGCAACGGGGTGAATGGCAAAGCGCACGTTCTTTCCCTTGGCGCGCAGCTTGCGCACAAGGTCGGCCACACCGGCCTGCGCCTGTGCCACAGCCATGCCATACCCGGGAATGATGATCACAGAATCCGCCTCATTCAGAGCCGCCGCAACACCGTCCGCTTCAATGGCAATCTGCTCGCCTTCCACAGCCATTTGCTCGCCCGCAGGGCCACCAAATCCGCCAAGAATAACGCTGACAAACGAGCGGTTCATCGCCTTACACATGATATAACTCAAGATCGCACCAGAGGAGCCAACAAGCGCGCCAACAACAATCAGCAAGTCGTTGCCAAGGCTAAAGCCAATCGCCGCTGCCGCCCAGCCTGAATAGGAGTTGAGCATCGACACAACCACAGGCATATCCGCGCCCCCGATCCCCATGATCAGATGATAGCCGATAAACAAGGCCGCCAGCGTCATGATGAACAGCGGCATGAAACCACCGGTGTTGAAATACCAGATCAGCGTGATCAGCGAGACGCCCGCCGCGGCAGCATTCAGAATATGCCCCCCCGGAAGTTTTTTGGCCGCGCTGTCCACTTTGCCAGCAAGCTTGCCATAAGCAATCACCGAGCCTGTGAAGGTCACCGCCCCGATAAACACCCCGAGGAAAAGCTCGACCCGCAGAATGGCAATCTCGACGCCGTCTTTCTTGGCCAGAAGCGCAGCAAAGCCCTCAAGCGCCTTCTTCGCCGTGTCGTCCATCGCCATGACACGGCCAAGCTCGATATGCGCGATATAGCCGACAAAAACAGCCGCCAAACCAACGAGCGAGTGCATCGCTGCCACAAGCTCTGGCATCTGCGTCATCTGCACTTTGGTCGCGAGCTGATAGCCAATGGCCCCGCCCGCCGCGATCATCATGATCGACAAAAGCCAGTAGCCCGCACCAGGCCCGACAAGCGTTGCCGCGACAGCCAAAGCCATCCCCGCAATCCCGTACCAAACCGCGCGCTTCGCACTTTCCTGCCCCGAAAGGCCACCCAGCGAGAGGATAAACAAGATTGCGGCAACTACATAAGCCGCTGTTGTGAAACCGAATTCCATGATCAAGCCTCCCTTAAGATTTCTGGAACATGGCAAGCATTCGCCGTGTGACGAGGAAGCCCCCGAAGATATTGATCCCCGTCATAAAGACCGAGGCCGCCGCCAAAAGGACGACAAGAAAAGAGCCGGATCCGATCTGCATCAACGCGCCCAAAATGATGATCGAGCTGATCGCATTGGTCACAGCCATAAGCGGCGTATGCAAGGAATGCGCCACGCCCCAGATCACTTGGAACCCAACAAAAACCGCCAGCACAAAGACGATGAAATGCTGCATAAAGCTCGCCGGCGCAACCAGCCCGACACCGAGCAAAAGCACGGCCCCAACGACCAGAAGCGTCACTTGGTTCTTGGTCTGCTGCTTGAAGGCGGCCACTTCTGCGGCGCGTTTTTCCTCTGGCGTCAGCTCCTTCACCTCAACCTTGGGCTTGGCCGCAATCGCAGCCACTTTCGGTGGTGGCGGCGGGAAAGTAATCTCGCCTCCAAAGGTCACAGTCGCGCCACGGATCACATCGTCTTCCATATTGTGGTTGATCTGCCCGTCCTTCTCAGGCGTCAGATCGGTCATCATATGGCGGATGTTGGTGGCATAAAGGTTTGACGCCTGCGTCGCCATGCGGCTCGGGAAGTCGGTGTAGCCGATGATGGTCACACCATTCTCGGTCACGATCTTCTCGTCCATCACAGTCAACTTACAGTTGCCGCCCTTCTCGGCGGCAAGGTCGACAATCACGCTGCCCGCTTTCATCGCCTTGACCATATCCTCGGTCCAAAGCTCTGGCGCCTCACGGTTCGGGATCAGCGCCGTGGTGATCACAATATCCACTTCAGGTGCCAGCTCGCGGAATTTCGCAAGCTGTGCCTCGCGGAATTCGGGGCTGGAAACCGCCGCATAGCCACCCGTCGCCGCGCCGTCCTGCTGGTCTTCCTCAAAGTCGAGGTAAACAAACTCGGCGCCCATTGATTCGACTTGTTCCGCCACTTCTGGGCGCACATCAAACGCATAGGTGATCGCGCCAAGGCTCGTCGAGGTGCCGATGGCCGCAAGACCCGCAACGCCAGCCCCCACAACCAGAACCTTCGCAGGCGGCACTTTGCCCGCCGCCGTGATCTGGCCTGTGAAGAAGCGGCCAAAGTTGTTTCCCGCTTCGATAACGGCGCGATACCCCGCGATATTGGCCATGGAGCTGAGCGCATCCATTTTTTGCGCACGGCTGATCCGTGGCACCATTTCCATCGCAATCACATTCGCGCCCTTGGTCTTCGCGGCACTCATGCCCGCCTCGTTCACCGCAGGGTTAAAGAAGGAAATCAGGGTCTTGCCCGCCTTAAGGTGCTTCAGCTCCTCGGCTTCGGGCTGGCGCACCTTGGCGATGATGTCAGCGTCTTTCCAAAGGGCGGCAGCCGATTTTTTGACGCTCACGCCAGCGGCCTTATAATCCGCATCCGAATAGCCCGCGCCTGCGCCCGCACCGCTTTCGATCATGCACTCATACCCGAGTTTTTGCAGATCAAGCGCCGAGGCAGGCGTCATAGCCACCCGCGCCTCGCCTGCAAACACTTCCTTTGGCGTTCCTATTATCACGTTAGCGTCCCCTCTGGTTTGTCTTTCGTCTCGGCCCGTTCGGCCACGAAACATTATTGCGCCGAATACCCATTCGACTTTTGTAAAAGTTCTTCAAGAAGTCAATGCCGCATCGCGGCATCCCCCGAAAGTTTCTTCGATACCACCCCGCTTAAAGCCAACGGCGTGTCTCCTTTTCATAGGCCTGAAACGCCGTGCCAAAGCTCTGTCGCAACGCCTCTTCCTCGCCCTCGATAAAGCGCCAGCTGATCAGCCACATGAACACAGGCACAAGCACAAGGCTCGGCCAAGCCCCCCAAGAGAGCGCAAACCCCGCCAAAACGAGCGCATCCGCCAAGTAAATAGGGTTGCGGCTCAGGCTAAAGACGCCCCCCATCACAAGCTGGGAGGCCTCTTGGCGCGGAATGATCGTGGTTTTGGCACGATACATCTGCACAACAGCCGCGCCCATAAGCGCCGCCCCCGTGCCAATGAGCGCAAAGCCGAACGGGGCCGTCGGCAGCCCCCCGCTCAAGGGCAAAAGCACAGACTGCCCCCAGGCCAGCGCAACAAAGCCAACCAGCCAGACAGGCGGAAGATCAACCCAACGCATCACGGCTTATAAGCCGCCGTGTCCTGCCAGCCCGTGTAGCCCGACTGCAAAACAACCACATTTTCATGCCCCAAAAGCCGCGCCGCAAACGTCGCCTGCGCACTCAAAGAGCCGGTGTTGCAATAGAAAATCACCATGCCAGTCTCGGGCAGCTCCCCAAGACGCGCAGGCACCTCGCGCCACTCGATATTCTGTGCGCCCGCAATGTGCCCCGCCGCAAACTGCTCCGCATCGCGGGTGTCAATAAAGGTCGCCGCCGCAAACACATCGGCGTCGATCTGCTGGGGCAGGATAATCCCCTGCTCATAGGTGGCAAAATCCATATAGCTCTGCACAGCCTCGGCCACGGCCTCCTCCTGCGCCAGCGCAGGCCCCGCCAAAAACGCGAGGCCCAGAACAGCAGCCTTCAAGCTCATTCCCATTCCATTTCCTCAAAGACACGGCCCGCATTCTTGGTGGCCAGCTCCTCGAAGGTGTCCAGATGCTCCCATCGGGACTGGTCCACATAATACGCGCCGCCAAGGTCGCCGCCCTCCTCAATATGCGCCCCGATCTTGGCACGCAGGTCCTTGAGGTAGTCAACCGTGCCCCGCGTCACCAGCGCCAGATTGGTCGGATGCCCATGTCCGGGGATCACATAAGTCGGCGCGAGCGGGATAAACTTCTCTTCAAAGGTCTCCACCCAGCATTTGGAGCAGGTATCGCCAAACAAAGGCGGCATCCGCTCGTGAAAGGCAATATCCCCCGCAATCATCATGCTCCACTCAGGAATCCAGACCTGCGTATCACCCGGCCCATGGGCAGGCCCGAGATGCAGGATCTCGAATTTGACGCCACCAAGCTCATAGTCATAGCGGTCGGTAAAACTCAGGTTCGCCGCCACAGCCCGCGTGCCCTCGGCCCTGTCGCGGTTGTAACGTTTCATCCCCTCAAGGATGAAATGCCCGTTCTCTTCCATCTCGTGAATCGCATCTTCATGGGCGAGAATATCAACGCCCTGATCCGCCCAGTAAGAATTGCCCAAAAAGGCATGGCCCTGCCCGTTCTCGTTGATCACAAGTTTGACAGGCAGATCTGTCACCGCCTTGATCTCCTCATGCAGCGCCGCCGCCAGCCGCGCCGAGGCCCCGCCATTGACAACCACAACCCCCTCAGGCGTCACAACAAAGCTCAAGTTGTTGTTATGCCCTGCGTTTTCATAGGTCGGCGGAGCCGTCGCCCCGATCGCGGAGTAGACATGAGGGATAAATTCATATGGCTTTGAATACAGCTCGCTTGCGGGATACTGGTCGGCAATATCCTCGCTCGCAAAAGCCGCAGCCGCCAAAAAGCCACCCGCACTCAAAACCGCCGCCAAAAACCCTGAAACACGCACCATAATCACCCCTCCTGCATTTCTTCGCACAGCATACACATTCATTCACATGAATGTCTAACGCATTTCTAACCCTATCCGCCTTGCCCTCGCCGCAACACCCCGTAAGGTATGCCAACCAGACAGAACGCCCCCGCGCAAAAGGATAGCCGATGACCGACTTCGCCGCCACCAAAGCCCTGTTCCATATCCCCGACGGGATGATCTATCTGGATGGCAACTCGCTCGGCCCCCTGCCCAAAGCCGCCCCCGCCCGCGTGGCAAAGGCGATGACAGAAGAATGGGGCGAAATGCTCATCACAGGCTGGAACAAAGCCGGCTGGATGGCAAAGGCCACAGAGGTCGGCGACCGCGTGGCAAAGCTGATCGGGGCCGAGGCGGGCCATGTCGTCATGGGCGACACGCTCTCGATCAAGGTCTATCAGGCGCTCGCCTCCGCCCTTGAAATGCGCCCCGAGCGCAAAGTCATCCTCTCAGACAGTGGCAATTTTCCGTCCGATCTCTACATGGCCGAAGGCCTGATCAAATCGCTCGACCAAGGCCACGAGCTGCGCATCGTCGCGCCCGAAGAGGTCGAGGCAAATATCACCGAAGAGGTTGCCGTGACCCTGATCACCGAAGTCGACTACCGCACAGGCCGTCTGCACGACATGAAAGCGCTGACCCAAAAAGCCCATAGCGTCGGCGCGCTCACGATCTGGGATCTGGCCCATACCGCAGGCGCAACCGACGTCAAGCTGTCCGAGGCAGGCGCCGACTTCGCCGTGGGCTGCACCTATAAATATCTCAACGGCGGCCCCGGCGCGCCCGCCTTTATCTATGTCGCTCCAAAACACGCCGAAGAGGTGCGCCCCGCCCTCTCGGGCTGGCTCGGCCATGAAGCGCCCTTTGCCTTTGATCTGGGCTACCGCGCCGGCGCTGGCATCGAGCGGATGCGCGTCGGCACCCCGCCGATCCTCGCGCTCGCGAGCCTTGAGGCCGCGCTTGACGCTTGGGACGACGTCGATATGAGCGATCTGCGCGCCCGCTCCCAAGCGCTGACCCAGCTCTTTCTGGAAGAGGTCGAGCGCCGCTGCCCAATGCTCGCGCTCGCCAGCCCGCGCGACCCTGCGGCGCGGGGCAGCCAGATTTCTTTTGCCTTTGAAGAGGGCTACGCCGCCATGCAGGCGCTGATCGCGCGCGGCGTCATCGGCGACTTCCGCGCGCCCAACATCATGCGCTTCGGCTTCACGCCGCTCTTCATTGACGAAGGCGACGTTCTGCGCGCCTGCGATGTGATCGAAGAGGTCATGGCGGGCAAGCTCTGGGACAAGCCTGAATATCATGCGCGCGCGGCAGTAACGTAAACCTGTCACCTGATTTCGAATTTTGCTTCGCAAAATCCGACCCGATGGGGGGACCTTGTCCCCCCACACCCCCCTAGGATATTTAGAGAAAGAAAAAGGACTAGAGCGCCTCGCCTTAGGCGGGTGAGTGCTGCGCCGCGCGGGCTTTGTGTTCGGCCCAGTCACGGGTGGCGGCGCCGAAGGCTTCAAACAGCGGCCGCGAGACAGGGTCATTGGCGGCGTTCCATTCAGGGTGCCACTGCACAGACATGGTAAAGCCCTTGGCGTCCTTGATGTAGATCGCCTCAGGCGTGCCGTCAGGGGCATGACCTTCGATCACAACACGCGGCCCCGCCTTGCAGATGCCTTGGCCGTGAAGCGTGTTTGTCATAACAGCCTCAGCGCCGAGCAGCGCGTGAAAGCGCCCGCCTGTCTCAAAGCGGACCTCATGGCGCAGTTCGAATTTTTCCTCAAGCGTGCCCTCGGGCGGCATCCGGTGATTGTCGCGGCCCGGCAAATCGCGGATTTCGGGGTGCAGCGTGGAGCCAAAGGCCACGGCCACTTCCTGAAAGCCACGGCAAATGCCTAAAAACGGCTGGCCGCGCGCAACGCAGGCCCGCACCAGCGGCAGCACAACCGCATCCCGCGCGCGGTCAAACTCGCCATGCGCCTCTGTCTCGGCCTCGCCGTATTCTTCGGGGTGCACGTTGGGCCGCCCCCCCGTGAGCAGAAACCCGTCGCAGACCTCCATCAGCTCATCCACAGAGACAAACCGCGGATCGGCCGCAATCAACAGAGGCAAACAGCCCGCCACCTGCGCCACAGCCTCGGTGTTCATCACCCCACCGCCGTGGGTGAGGTAGGTTTCATTGATCAAATGTTGGTTGCCGATGATCCCCACAACAGGGCGGCGCTTGGGCGTATCATGTTTCATAGCCCCTTAGGTAATACGGGATTTTGATTAAGAAAAGCCTCTCTTGCGCAAGACGTGCAAAAGGCCCCCGCATAAGACGGAGGCCCTGCATATAAATGAGGCAGGCGCGCAGCTTAATAAACGCCGACTTCGCTGCCCGCCTGCGCGGCCGTTTTGAGCGTGCCAAACATATACTCCGCCCCCGAGCGGAAGCAGACCACCGTCAGCGCATCGGCCTCATGCATCCAGAAGGCCGCCGCCACCTGAGCGATCCGCGTGCGGCGGATTTCGCCCGCCTCAAAGCCGCTCATGTCGACAGGTGCCAGCTTGGCAATCACTTCGCGCGCGTGCGCCCCCGAAACCGTAAAGACAGCCCGCGCATCAGAGACATTCTCGGCCATAAAGTGCTGGCCTTTCAGCGCCTTATGGAGCGCATCAAGAGCCGCCTGCGCCTCCGAGTGAGGCACCAAAATAAGCATTTCATCCGGGCTCATCCACGCCAAGCCGCTCTCGCCCGTCACGTTGCAGCCGCGACTCTTGGGCATATCAACACCGCTCACCGCCTTCAACGCCGCCTTCACCTTGCTGGCCGACAGATCGCCGCGAAAGCTGATCATCCCGCGCAAGCCCGCTTCTTTGACGCGCGCAATTCCCTCAAAGCTCGCGCCAGCAAGGGCGCTTCTCACATCAGACATTTTGCTTCTCCCCTTCAGGGTCATAGAAAACCGCGCTCACAATCTTGGCGCTATAGGTCTTCCCGTCGGTTCCGGGGAAGTCCACAGTCTCGCCCATCCGCTCAGGCCCCTTATGAATAAGGCCCATAGCAATGCCCTTGCCCAAAGTCGGCGAATAATAGGTCGAGGTCACACGCCCCTCTACATTGCGCTGGCCGTTGGCGTTATGGCCCTCCGCGACAGCATAGGCCCCGTCCGGAATAACCGAGCCATCGACCGTCTCAAGCCCGACAAGCTGCCAGCGCTCTGAGTTGGCCATAAAGGCCCGCTCCTGTGCGCGCTTGCCAAGGAAGTCTTCCTTCTTCTTGGAGATCGCCCAAGACAGGCCCAAGTCCTGTGGAATGATGGTTCCGTCAGTCTCGTCGCCAATCATGATAAAGCCCTTTTCGGCCCGCATCACGTGCATCGCTTCGGTGCCATAAGCGGTCGCGTTAAACTCCGCCCCCGCCTCAAACAGCGCATCCCAAAGCGCGCGGCCCTGAGAGGCAGGTACAGCAATCTCGTAGCTAAGTTCGCCCGCAAAGGAGATCCGGAAGATCCGCGCATCAAAGCCGCCGAGCTTGCCGCTCGTATACTCCATAAAGCCAAGCGCCTCTTTAGAGACATCAACGCCTCCAAGCTTCTCAAGCACCTTGCGCGAGTTCGGCCCGACAACGCCCACTTGCGCCCATTGCTCTGTCGCATTGGTCACATAGACCTGCCAGTCCCACCATTCGGTCTGCAGCCACTCTTCCATATGGCCGTGGATGCGCTCGGCGCCCCCCGTGGTGGTGTGGCACAGGAAAGTCTCCTCATCGAGCCGCACAACCACGCCGTCATCACTCAGAAACCCGTTTTCAGAACACATCAAGCCATAGCGACATTTGCCGGGCTTCAGCGTGCTCATCATATTGGTGTAAAGCATATCAAGGAACTTGCCCGCGTCAGGCCCCTTGACGATCAGCTTGCCGAGCGTTGACGCATCCAGAAGCCCAAGGCTCTCGCGCGTCGCCAAGATCTCACGGTTCACCGCTTCATGCACGCTTTCGCCAGCGCGCTGATAGGTATAGGCGCGCCGCCATTGGCCGACAGGCTCAAAATAAGCGCCATTGGCCTCATGCCACGCGTGCATCGGTGTCTGGCGCACAGGCTGGAAGACCTCGCCGCGCGCTTCCCCCGCAATAGAGCCAATCGAAATTGGCGTGTAAGGCGGGCGGAAAGTCGTTGTGCCCGTCTCGGGGATCGCCTGCCCAAGTGTTTCCGACAAAACAGCCAAGCCGTTGATATTGCTTAGCTTGCCTTGGTCGGTCGCCATGCCAAGCGTGGTATAGCGCTTGGTGTGCTCGACACTTTCATAGCCCTCGCGCGCCGCAAGCTGAACATCAGAGACTTTGACATCGTTCTGATAATCAAGCCACGCCTTCATGCGAAGCTTCGGCCCAGCCCCCTGCGGCATCATCCAGACAGGCTCAAGCGGCGCCTCAACGGCCTGCTCAAACTCTGGCAATGTCACAGACTTCGCCGTCAGCCCAAGCGCCTCAACAGCCTTGCGCCCCGCATGGTCGGCATCGGCCAGACCCACGCCCATATCCATCACGCCGTTTGCCGCACCCGCAGGGATAACAAAGCCCTCGCCTGTTGCGCCCAAAGGTGGCCGTGTCTCGTCAGGGCGGAACATCGCGTGCTCCTCATCCCAAACAAGCTTGCCGCCGCAATGGCTCCAGAGGTGCACAACAGGCGACCAACCACCAGACATCGCCACCGCATCGCAAGCGATCTCTTCAAGCACACCGCCTTCGCCCGCCTGCGCACAAATCTTGACAGATTTGACGCGCTTGCCGCCCGTGACTTTGGCAATCGCCTTGCCGTTTTCGACACGAATACCAAGCGCACGCGCCTCATCGGCAATCGCCCCGCCGCCGCCTGCACGGGCGTCAAGGATCACAGGCACATCAAGACCCGCCGCCTTCACAGCCATGGCCGTTTTGTATGCGTCGTCATTGTTGGTCACAACAACCACACGGTCGCCCACGCTCACGCCATAATCGGCGATATAGTCGCGCAAAGCCCCCGCCAGCATCACACCGGGGATGTCGTTGCCCGCAAAGCTAAGGGGCCGCTCAATCGCGCCTGTCGCGGTAATAATTTGCGCCGCACGGATTTTCCAAAGGCGGTGGCGTGGCCCCGCCAGCTCTGGCGCATGGTCGCGCAGGCGCTCATAGCCCAGAAGATAGCCGTGGTCATAGACCCCCGCGCCCATCATCCGCGTGCGCAGCGTGACGTTGTCCATGCCCTCAAGCTCGGCCACAAGCCGCGCGACATACTCCGCCGCAGGTGCGCCATCGAGTTCGCCGCCATCCACAGAGGCGCGCCCGCCCCAAAACGGGTCCTGCTCCATAAGAAGCACTTTCGCGCCTGAGAGAGCCGCCGTCTTGGCCGCTTGCAAGCCAGCAAGCCCGCCGCCGATCACGGCG